>NZ_CP124070.1:0-902601 GCF_030438365.2 [Borrelia] finlandensis | reverse complement strand
TGCAATAAAAGCCTATCTTTTTGTTTCTTATTAGTTCCAAAATGCAAACAAATCCATCCTAATCTTTGTATGATATGTCACTTTATTGTTAGTTTTTTTCAACTTTCATAAAAATAGACTTTCTTTTCTGGAAAGTCAGCTTTGTTTCTCTTTCTTTTAGCCGTTTTTCCACTTTTTATTTTAATTGCCCTAAAAATATGTTTAGTATTCAACTAAAAGAAAATAATCCAACCTTAAAAACTCAAATAAATGTTAGCTATAATAACTAAAATAGAAATAAAAAACTCAATCATAAATAATGGCAAAACAAACTTAAACCACGTACCATAGCTTAATCTAGATATCCCCAATACAGCCATTATAACTCCGCTGGTAGGTGTTATTAAATTAATAAGCCCAGATGCAGTTTGCATAGCAATAACAACCGAAGCTCTTGGAATTGACAAAAAATCAGCAAGGGGAGCCATTATTGGCATAGTAAGACTAGCATGTCCTGATGAAGATGGAACAACAAATCCTATAAATATTTGAATAATTTCATTCAATATGATAAAAAAGGGTCTTGGAAGATTGTATAAAAAATTAGTAGCAGCATTTAACATAGTATCTGTAATAAGCCCATCATCACATACTATCATAACACCTCTAGCAAGTCCAATAACAAGAGCAGCGGTTAGCAGACTTTCAGAACCTTTCACAAACGCATCCCACATTTCAGTCTCACCTAATTTACAAATAAAAGCCGATATAATAGCAACTCCAAGATACAACATTGTCATTTCTTGCATCCACCAACCAAGATTAACAATGCTAAATATCAAAATCAATATCATAAATCCAAATAAAAGTAAAACTAATTTATGAGCAAAAGTAAACTCAAGGACATTTTGAGCATTATCTCCAGTAGAAAGTCCATCTTTTTTAACAAAATATTGATAATGTTCATCTTTTTGAGAATACACAAGCGATTTTGAGGGATCCTTTTTAATTTTAGACGCATAAACACAAACATAGATTACAGCAACCAATACTGATACAAAATAAAGAACAATTCTAAAATAAAATCCATCTTGCAAGCTAATAGAAGCTATTGCAGATGCAATTCCTGTCGCAAATGGATTTACAGTAGAGGCCATAGTTCCCACTCCAGCTCCTAAAGCAATAATAGCCGCTCCGACAAGACTATCATAACCCAAAGCCACTATCAAAGGAATCATAACAAAATAAAAAGGAAGGGTCTCTTCACTCATTCCGGTTACAGTTCCACCAATTGAAAAAATAAACATTAACAAAGGAATAAGCAATTTATCTTTGTGCCCCAATTTCTTAATTAAAAAATAAATTCCCGCATCTATTGCTCCAGTTTTCATAATAATTCCATAAGCGCCCCCAACAATTAAAACAAAAACAATAACTTCAACTGCATGCTCCATCCCCTTTGACATTGCAGTTAAAATAGTCATAATAGGATGTAAAAATCCCCTAGGGCCTCGATCTACATATTGATAAGTTCCAGCAACAATTATTTCCCTTTTAGATCCATCACCCATTTGCTTAAATTCTTTATCAAATTTACCGGCAGGAATCACATACGTTAAAATGGTAACAAATACAATTAAAGAAAATATTATTGTAAAACTACTTGGCATTTTGATCATAACGTTTCTCCTAAATAATTTCATAAATTTAATTTCACATAAAAAATACTGTTATCCCAAAGTTGATACCATAATAGCTTTAATGGTATGCACTCTATTTTCAGCCACATCAAAAACAACTGAATTTTTACTTTCAAAAATTTCTTCTGTAACTTCAATTCCATCAAGTCCGTATTTATCAAAAATATCCTTACCAATCACGGTGTTTAAGTCATGAAAAGCAGGCAAGCAATGCATAAATATTGCATCATCTTTTGCCATGCGCATTATCTCTTGATTAACCTGATAAGGCTTTAGAAGATTTATTCTATCTTCCCAATTACTCTCCCCCATAGATACCCACACGTCTGTATACACAACATCAGCACATTTAACAGCCTCTTCTTTAGAATCTGTAATTGTAATTTTACCCTCACTCTCTAGGGCTAAAGACCTAGCCTTAAGCGTCAAATCGGGGTCTGGAAAAAGCTCTTTGGGAGCAAAAATTCTAAAATCAAGCCCCATAATAGCACAGCCTTTCAATAAAGAATTAGCAACATTCCCCCTACCATCGCCACAAAACACTATTTTAATCCCTTTTAAACTCCCCTTATGTTCTTTTATTGTCATTAAATCGGCTAGTATTTGGGTTGGGTGAGAAATATTTGTCAATCCATTGTAAACAGGAACATTAGAATAATTCGCCAAACATTCAACAGTCTCTTGAGAAAAGCCTCTAAACCCAATAGCATCATACATGCGCCCCAAAACTCTAGCAGTATCCATCATAGACTCTTTTGAGCCTATTTGATTACCCTTAGATCCTAAATAAGTAATATTTGCCCCTTGATCATAAGCTGCAATCTCAAAAGCACACCGGGTCCTTGTTGAATCTTTCTCGAAAATTATAACTATATTTTTACCTTTAAGTTTCTGCACCTCAATTCCTGCATATTTTGACTTTTTTAAATCAATCGATAAATCAAGTAAATATTTAATATCTTTGCTTGTAAAATCTAAAAGATTTAAAAAGCTCCTATTTCGTAAATTATACATCAACCACCAACCTTTACAATCAAGTTTTTAAAAACTCATTTAACTCATGCTTAAATATTAAATATCCTCTCTTACTAAAGGCATAGACATACATCTTGGCCCACCACGACCCCTTGAAAGCTCGCTAGACGGAATTCTGTGAACTTTAATGCCATTTTCTTCAAACAGCTTATTAGTTACATGATTTCTAGAATAAGCAATTACTTCTCCTGGAGCTATCGCCAAAACATTAGCACCATCATTCCATTGTTCTCTTGCACCATGTATTAAATCTCCACCCGCACATTTTATTATGTCAATTTTTCTGCCTAAATAAAAGCTCAAAACATCTTTGAGCTTGGCTTTTTCTTTTTTAATATTAATTTTATTAGAATTTGAATTATAAGTTAAAACATAAATTGAGAAATACATATCATCACTTGTAAAACTTGTAAAAACACTATAATCAATTTGAGTAAAAACTGTGTCTAAGTGCATATAAGCTCTATTTTTTGGAATTTTAAAAGCCAAAATTGTGCTAAATGGAGCCTTATTTTTAAAAAGACTAGCAGCTAGTTTTTCTACAGACCCCGCTTCTGTTCTTTCTGAGATTCCAATAACCAAAAGATCTTTATTTAAAACAAACTCATCCCCACCTTCCAAAGAAGTTTCTTCCCATCTATTAAACCAAATTGGAACATTTTCTTTGTAAGTGAAATGATATTTAAAAATATACTCTGCAAATATTGTCTCTCTACGTCTAACCTTGGTAGACATTTTATTTATTGTAATTCCATTACCAATACTAGCAAAAGGATCTCTGGTAAATAAAACATTGGGCATAGGATCAATAACAAAAAGACTTGACCCATTAACCCAATCATCAAGCGAAAATTCACAATCTTTAAGCTCTTCTCTTGCAACACCGGAAATCATTTTAGAAACCATATTATCAACAGTTAAATTAGAAAAATAATCTTTTAAGATATTAATTGCACCATCTGTTTTTATTTCTGCTTCCAGAATAAATTGAGATATAAATTTATTTTTGAGCGCTACAGAAGAAGCAAGAACTTCACTAACAAGATCCTCAACATACTCAATTTCAACTGAATTATTTTTTAAAGTATTTACAAAAACTTCATGCTCTTGTCTTGCAACTTTAAGATAAGGAATATCATCAAATAAAAAATTTTTCATAATAAAGGGCGTCAAATTTTCCAATTCTTCTCCTGGCCTATGAAGCAAAACTTTTTTCAAACGACCTATTTCCGAAAATATATTTATTGGGTTTAAATATCCTTCCATCGATTCCCCCTTTATGAAAATTATCATATATTAAAATATTATAGTTTATATTAAAAAATATCAACTTTTTTTTAAAAAAATTAAAAAATTGCAAAAACAAAAAAGGGATTCTAAAAAACTTTAAATCAAAAACATTGATAAAAAATTATGCTAAAATACTACTCATGAAGGAAATCAATAAATTAATGTTATTAATATTAACTGCACACATTTTATTATTCTCTTGTGCCTTAATTACAGATAACAAATCAAAAAATCTAAGCACATCAGAAATCATATTAACACAAAAAACACCACTGGAAAGCTCTTTAATAAAAAATCCTTCTAATGTAGAATATCGAATACCAATATCCAATATCCAAGAAATTTTAAACAATAATGATAATTCTTTTTTAATAAAACAAACAGCAGCAAAAATCAAAATAAGCCCGCAAAAACTTGAAGAAATAAAAAACTATCTAAATGCTTATAAAAACTATCTAAATAATGAAACAGAATGGATAAAGTTTATAGATCAAAGTAGCGTCAATGGAAATCTAATAATTAAAATTGATACTGCTTTTGAAAAAAAAACAAATTTTAATCATACAACTTCAGATAATGAAAATTTAACAGAACTAATAGAACTACAAATGCATCTAGAAAAAGAAATTTTAAACTTAATTGAGCAAACATTTCATGATAAAAATTTAGGATATATACAATTAAGTCACATCAATTCATTCTTTCCTCAAGAAAATATAAACTCAATAACAAAAGAAATAATAGATGGAAAAGAATATGTTGCACCACACATAATAGCAAATCAATTATTAAAAATAAAAGATAAAAAATATTTTGAACAATTTATGCACTTTTTAAAAGTTGAAAACAGCAAAATAAAAACAATAATTGAAAAACAAAAAATTTCAGATCTTCACAATGAACTGTATTATTCAAAACAATCCCCGCCCAGAAGAAGAAAAAGGTCAACTGCCAGCTCCGACAATAACAATAAATACGATATAATACCAAAAATAATAGACCCAAATACAGGCATTGAAATAACTCCTAAAAATTTAAGATCTATTTTATCAAATGGCGACATAATACTAATAAAACCAAAAATAGATTGGACAGAGTTTTTTTATTTTTGGCAACATGTAGGAATATTTGATGAAGAAAAATATGAAGCTACTAAAAAAATTGCATTCGATGGAAATGATAGTTTTGATATAAAATCAATAATTACAAGCAATCAAATCAAATTCGATACAGCATCTACTCAGGGCTCAGGATACGAAAAGCTTTCAACATACGTACAATCAAGAATATTAAAAATATTCTCACCAATAACAGACACAAGAACAATTCAAAAAGCTATTAATTTTGGAAGAAGTAGATACATTGACAATAACTTTGGATATATGGTTCCATTAATATCCTCTAATTTATGGACAGATTCATTTAATCTCGAAGAAATTCACAACAAAACCTATTGCTCTTTAATGGTTGATAGAATATATAAAATAGCAGGACTTAATGTATCAAGAAATTACGAAATTTCGGGAATAATTACTCCTGGAGAAATAAATGCAGCGGCTTACAATTTTTACATGTCTTATACGATTGCAGGAACACTTCCAAGCGTGCTTCCAAAAAGGCTCATTAAACCAACATTAAAAGAAAAATTCATTGGTTACAATAAAGAAATAGTAGATGCAATAGAATTAAAAAAATCGAAAGAAAAAATTTTTGGGAGAGCTTGCAACATTACAAATATCTGGTGCTTAGGAAGTTAATACTACCCATGAACAAATATTATGCCTGTATTTTGATTAACAGCAATGAAAAAATTATTTTCAAATCCTGGGAAGAATGCAAAACCGCTATTAAAGGAAAAAACAATAAAATAAAAAGTTTCAAAACAATAGAACAAGCTCAGAATTGGCTATTTAATAATGAGAATAAAATAATTAACCATCACCCAAATGGAATATATTTTGATTCTGGAACAGGAAGAGGAAAGGGCGTAGAAATTAGAGTTGTAAACGAAAAAAGAATTTCAATATTGGATAAAATCTTAGATAAATCCTTGATTAATGAATATGGAAATTATTATGTCAAAAATTTTCAAGGAATTAGCAATAATTTTGGGGAACTGCTTGCCCTATATACAGCTCTCAAAATAGCATTAAAAGAAAATATAATAAACATATTTGGTGACAGTAAATTAATAATTGACTATTGGTCAAAAGGAATCTATAATAGCAAAAAATTAACACAAATTACTATTAATTTAATCAAAAAAACAACCGAACTAAGGAAAAAATTTGAAGAACAAGGTGGAAAAATTTCTTTTATTCCAGGAAATGAAAATATTGCAGATCTTGGTTTTCATAAAACTAAATAGAAATATTGTCAAAAAATACATAAAAACAATATTTCTGATTTCAATGGTTTATTTTTATTGTTGTACAACAATAAAAATAAACCATGATTATGAAACTGATTTTAAAGTTCTAGAATCTCCCTCTAAATACATCAACATAGATGTAATTAAAGCTACAAATGAATATATTTATATTCAAATTACAAACAATAGCTTAGACGTAGTAAAAATAAATTGGCAAAACACTAGTCTTAACAACAATAAGATCGTCTTAAAAAAAGAAGATCTTACAATAAACAATGAAACAGGGTATAAAAATAAATACAGAGAGTTTTTTATTGGCCCTAAAACTTCATTTAAATTTAAAGCATATCCATTAAAAATTCATTCTAAAAACAAAAATAGCAATAACTTAAGCTCAGCTATTAAATATCCGTCCATTTTCAAACTCAACATAACAAAAATAGGAATTGAAGCAAAAAAAACAATAAATGTTTTAATAACAAGAACTATAAAAATTAATGTTAATACATGAAAATCGTTATTATTTTTTTGTTTTTCTATTAATAATAAGCTCATAGTTTGTATCTTTATTGTTTTCAAATGATGCTTTTATAGGAGCAAAAAAATTCCAAGAAATATAAATTGTAAAATTATTTCTCCAAATAGGAGAATAAATTCCGTCAGATCCTATTAATAAATCTGGCTCTAAATTATATTCGCCAACAAATTTCCAATCATAAAAATTGAATTTAAAGCCTGATGAAAATTTTTTAATTTTAAAAAGTGAATCTTTTCTGTCTTGAGAATTAAAGAAATTGAAAGATTTTAATAAATCAGCAAAGACATTAACGGGTTCAAGACCAATTTGGTCCATATATCCTTTAAAGTATTTAAAAGTCTTAGTATTAATAGACAAAGTAGAAAAGTAAATTTCTAAAAACTCTGTGTATTTAAGCTTAAAAGTCAATGCGGATCGAAGTTCATTGTCCGTAAATTTCTGCAAATTTATTTTCCAGCCAACATCTACCCCTAAGGTAAAAGAAAGCTTATTGTCAAAAAAAGTTAAAACGTACAATTCCTTCTTATAACTAGAATCTAAAGAATATGGAACAAGTTTAGTTGTAGTGCCAATCTTGGAAAAATCTCCTTTTAAAGGATCATAATTATATTCAAATTCATCTTTCATAGCAAACAAAAATTGAAAATCAAAAACATTAAGCTTAAAAGAAAGTTCAGAAACTCTATTTATCAAAGGATCATAGGCGACTAAAAAACTAAATTTAAAATAATCCAAATATCTCGGCTCAATTTTATAATACAAAGCAGGAGACATTTCTAAATTTTTATAAGGCGATGATGGTTTTTGAGGCTCCAAAGGATTTTGAACAGTAGAAATTCCAGAGTTTTTCATAACATCTTCTTTAAACTTTTTATAATATTTAATTCCAATCCCAGCTTCTTGTAGCAAATAAGGAAAATCTAAAGAAAGTTTAAGCTCAGAAGAAGCTTTAATATCTTCAAAACTATTTTTTAATTCACCTGAAAGCTCAGTAGTAAAATAATCATAATCATAAATTAAAGAAGCTGTTAAACTTTGATAAAAAGTTTCCGGATCAGATAAAAAAATACTACTATTCTTATTAACCAAAGATTTTACATTAGAATCATATTTTTTATTAAATGAATATAAAGTAGCCTTATTTTCAAACTTTAAAGTACTTCTAGAAAATAAAGGATATCTAATAAAAGGAAGCAAGTTTAAATTTATTTGGTTAATAATAGCGTGCTCACTTTTTTTATCTTTATCTTCAACCTTAAAATCTTTATTTAAAGGACTATACTCAACAGTATTAAGATACAATAAATTTTCAAAAGTAATTAAACGATTGTAAAAATCAGCATGAATTTTTATATCCGTTTTATTTTTTATATCAAATAAATAATTTTTTATTTCATAATTAAAGTCCTTTGGACTTGTTATACCATAATTATTAAAAAAAACATTATTTCTTAAATAAGGATTAATGCCAAACCTAATAAAAAAAGAATCGGATTGATCAATATTTTTTAAAGTAATTGGTTCTGGAGGAATATATAAATCTTTGGTTAATTCTGTTGTTTTTTTAGTATTTTTCTCCTTCACACTCTTTTTATCATTATCTTTATCTTCTAGATTTTTAATTTCTGGACGCATTATCATTTCTTTAGTATCAGCTGGAAATGTCCATTGATTATTGTAAAGATCTTTTTGAAAATTCAAATCAATATATGGAGCATAAATTCTCTCCAAATAAAACCATTTTCTTGTAGGATCATTAACATCTTTTGGTTTCTCCAAGGGAGATTTAATATAAAGATTCTCATAACCCGACAATTTAAAACTTAAACCTAAATTATTTAATTTATAATCTAAAATTGAACCGTCATTAAATGTTCGCTTATAAAAAGAAGATAAATTCCAATCAAAAGTGCTAATGCTGGTTTGCTCTTTAACTGAATCTTTATCTAAATTTAAAAGAGAAAAAAATGTAGCACTTTCTATTCTATCTCTAAAATCAATATTAACATACGGGTCAGAATAGTGCTCTAAAACAACCGAGAAAAGCGCATCACTTAAAAGAAATTCTGTTTTAAATTTAAGTAAATACCTAAAAGGAACTTCAAACCCAAATATATCTCCTTTGTTAAGATTGGAAAAACTAAAAAGAGATTGTTTTAAAGTCCTATTATCAAAAGGATAATATCCTCCATCGTAACTATAAACATTCCTGGTAAAACCCAATCCAAAATTTCCTTCCAAAGTTTTAAAATGCCCCAAAGTATTGCCCAAATTAAAATCAATTCCAGAATAAAATCCCAGATTAGCATAAATGTCAAAAATAAGCTTAACATAATCTTTATTAGCACTGGGTGCTAAATTTTCTGCAAAAAAATAAGTTAAATATCCATTTCTTATATAAGGTTTTTTACCCGAATTATAAACAGAATTGAAATCAAAATCCAAAAAAGAAGAATCTTCACTTGAAGATTTATTACCAAAAAGATAAACGGTATTAAAAACAGAAAAACCTTTTCGTGGATTTAGACCTAAAGATGGATTAAAAAACAAACTATCTCCCGGTCTGAAAAAAAAAGGCATATAAAATACTGGAACTCTTCCCATGTAAAATATGGCATTTAAAAACCCAAAATCTCCCGAGGGCAATACCCATATTTTAGAAGCCTTGATTGAATAGTAAGGTTCTGGAATTTTACTAGTTGTTGCAAAAGCTTGTTCCAAAATGGTAACATCGTTGTCTATCTTTTTTAAAACCTTTCCTCCAAACGAAAGAATATGATCTATTTGATTTTTTTGCATTTTTTTTTGAAGAATACCATCTTTTAATAAAAAATTTTGAGAATCAAAATCGACAAGAAATTCATTGCCATAAAAATAAAGCTTTTCATTGGTATCCATATCAAGAATATATTCAACATTTCCAATAGCATAAAGTTTTTTAGAGTTCTTATTAAGGACTATTCTGTCGCCTTTAATATTGTGCTTTTTATTTTCTTTAATATCTTCAACCAAGATATTAACTCTTCCTTCAAAAATAATACTTTCATCTTTAGTAAGTACATAAGTGAAATTTTCAAGATTATCTGCAGTTTCAATTATTATTTTATATCTACCAGGTCCGGCAAGTCCCTTTCCTTTGACAAAAAGCTCAGGATCTATTCCAAACTTTTTTAAAAGTAATTCTCGTATTTTTGAAACATCTGTTTCTTTTAGGCCCTCTTTTAAGGCCCATTTTTTTAAATCCTCATCGGTTGAAAGCTCAAGTTCTCTTAAATAAGATTTTTGACTTAAAGTTAGCTTATCCCTTTTTTTAGAATTTTCATCATCTATAGTCTGGGCAAAAATTGCATTAGAAAATGTTAAAAAAATTAAAAATACTATAAAAGATTTTTTAAAAACATTCCTGTATAGGAATTCTCGCATTTTGCAACCTCTTCAGGAATACCAGAAACAACGATATTTCCCCCTGCCAACCCACCATCAGGACCCAAATCTATTATATAATCTGCCTGTTTAATTACATCCAAATTATGCTCTATTAGTACAACTGTATTACCATTGGAAACTAACCGCTGCAAAACCTCTAACAACTTCTTTATGTCATCAAAATGCAGCCCAGTTGTTGGTTCATCAATAATATAAAAGGTTTTACCCGTGCTCTTTTTACTTAACTCAAAAGCCAACTTAATGCGCTGAGCTTCTCCTCCTGATAAAGTTGTTGCAGATTGTCCTAATTTAATATATTCAAGTCCAACTTCAATTAAAAATTTTAAATAATGACTAATTTTTGGGACATTCTCAAAAAATTTACTTGCCTCAAAAACACTCATCTCTAAAACATCATGTATATTTTTTCCTTTGTATCTAACTTCTAAAGTTTCTTCATTGAATTTTTTACCCTTACATAAATCACAAGGAACAAAAACATCTGGTAAAAAATGCATTTGAATATTAAGATACCCATCTCCTTGACATTTCTCACACCTTCCACCTTTAACATTAAAAGAAAATCTGCCGGCTTTAAAACCCCTTGACTTTGCATCTGGAAGCTTAGCAAAAAGCTCCCTAATTTCTGTAAAAAATCCAACATAAGTTGCTGGGTTTGATCTTGAAGTTCTCCCTATTGGTTTTTGATTTATTTGAATAATTTTATCGATTTTTTCGTACCCAACAATATCTTTAAAGCCATCACAATACTTTTCATTAAGCTTTAATCTACTATCAAGAGCGGGATATAACACCTCGTTAAGTAAAGTGCTTTTTCCACTACCAGAAACACCTGTTATTACGGTAAAAACTCCCAAAGGGATACTTACGTCTATATTTTTAAGATTATTTTTATTAGAACCTAAAAGCAAAATTTCTCCCTTATCTGCCTTTCTTCTAGAGCTTGGAATATCTATTTTAAACTTGCCGCTAAGATATTGACCAGTTAAACTATTTTTGCTATTTAAAATATCAATTAGAGCTCCCTTTGCAACTATTTCCCCCCCAAGAATTCCAGCACCAGGACCCATATCAATAATATAGTCTGCAGTACGCAAAGTTTGCTCATCATGCTCAACAACAATTACAGTATTGCCAAGATTTTTAAGATTAACAAGAGTAGAGATTAATTTTTCATTATCTCTTTGATGAAGACCAATGCTTGGCTCATCAAGAACATAAATAACACCCGAAAGTGCTGATCCTATTTGAGTAGCAAGCCTAATACGCTGAGCCTCACCACCAGATAGACTGCCTGATATTCTATTTAAATATAAATAAGAAAGGCCAACATCAATTAAAAATTTAAGCCTACTTTTAATTTCCTTTAAAATTTCTTTAGATATTTTTTCGTCCACTATATCAAGCTGCAAGTTTTCAAAAAATACATAAGAATCAAATACCGACAAATTGGTAAGATCTTGAATGTCTTTCCCATTAATTTTCACAGTTAAAGCTCCAACGCTTAAACGCTTCCCTTTGCATGAATTACATATTTTTTTAGACATCAAATTTTCGTAAAAAATTTTAGTGCTCTCTGATTCTGTTGCAAGATATCGCCTTTTTAAAAGGGGCAAAAGTCCTTCAAATGTTTTAGAATAATGAAATCCCCCATCTAGCTCCTTTGCTTCCATTTCTTTAGACTGGTAAATAAAATCTATTTTTTCATTTGAGCCGTATAAAATCTGTTTAAGAACTTTATCTGGAATGTCTTTTATGGGAGTATTTAAGTCAAAATTATAATGTTTAGCAAGTCCTTTAAAAATAGCCACAGACCAAGATGAACTTGTCTTAAACGTAAGAAAAGCATCATCATTAAAAGAAAGACTAGTATCAGGACAAATGCTCTCAAAATCAAACTCAAGTGTAACGCCAAGACCAGAGCACTCACTGCAAGCACCAAATGGACTATTAAATGAAAAAAGTCTGGGTTCTATAAGAGGAAGTGAAAATCCACATAAAGGACAACTATTGTGCTCCGTGAACAGTTTGTCTATTTTTTCCAAATCATTATCAATTTCCACTCTTAAATATCCATTAGAAACAGCAAGAGAAGTCTCAATAGATTCTGCAAGTCTAACTCGAACATTATTACCAAGCTTAATCCTATCAACTATAATTTCAATGGTATGTTTTTTATTTTTATGCAAATTTAAATTAAGTGCATCTTCTATTAAATAATCTTCAGAATTTATCCTAACTCTATTAAAACCTTGATTTAATATTTTTTCTAAAACCTTTTTATGAGAGCCTTTAGCCCCCCTTACAATTGGTGCAAAAAGTATAACCTTGGATCCCTCAGAATAACTTAAAATAGTATTAACTATTTTATCTAAAGATTGCTCTTCTATTAATCTGCCATCATTTGGACAGTATGCTTTACCAATTTTTGCAAATATTAGTCTATAGTAATCATAAATCTCAGTAATTGTTCCAACAGTAGAGCGGGGATTGTTGCTTATTGTTCTCTGCTCAATAGCTATAGAAGGAGAAAGTCCATCTATATAATCAACATTGGGTTTTTTCATTACACCTAAAAACTGCCTTGCATAAGCTGAAACAGATTCCATATATCTTCTTTGACCTTCTGCAAAAATAGTATCAAAAGCCAGAGAAGACTTGCCAGAGCCACTTTTGCCAGATATTACAACTAAACCATCTTTTGGAATATCTACATCAACATTTTTTAAATTATGTTCTTTTGCTCCTCTGACAATAATTTTTTTTTTCAAACTTTTTTCCAAAAATTACACCTCTCTTTTTTTATTACGAGCTATACTAATTTTGCTACTAAGCTCTTTTATTTTATCTCTTAAAACAATTGCGTCTTCAAATCTTTCATCATTAACAGCTTCTTCTAAGTCAAATTTAAGCCTATCAATAAGCTTTTTTTTAGACAATCTCTCACCTGAAATAATTTTTTCAAAATCATAGCCAACATTTTTATTTTTATTATTAAGTTCTTTTTCTAAAATATTTTGAATCTTTTTAACAATTGTCTTAGGGGTAATATTATTTTTTCCATTATAATCAATCTGAATTTGACGTCTTCTATTAGTCTCCTCAATTGCCTCCCGCATAGCTACACTAATTTTGTCGTAATACATTATTACAAGTCCATTAGAATTTCTAGCAGCCCTACCAATTGTTTGTATTAATGAAGTAGCAGATCTTAAAAATCCCACCTTATCAGCATCTAATATTGCAACAAGAGAAACTTCTGGAATATCTAAGCCCTCTCTAAGCAAGTTAATCCCAACAATAACATCAATTTCAGATTTTCTAAGCAGCGAAATAACTTCCACTCTCTCAAGAGTATCAAGCTCTGAATGTAAATATTTTGCCTTTACGCCAAGATTTACTAAATATTCGGTCAAATCCTCAGACATTTTTTTTGTCAAAGTAGTAATTAAAACCCGCTCTTTAAGAGCCACTCTTTTTTGAATTTCGCTGTAAAGATCTTCCATTTGCCCATCAGAATGTCTAGTAATAATTTCAGGATCAACAAGACCTGTGGGACGAATTATTTGATCAACAACCACGCTACTTTTCTCACTCTCTTCAACACCCGGAGTTGCAGATACAAACACAACCTGATTAATTAATGCGTCAAATTCATCATATTTAAGGGGTCTGTTTTCAAGCGCTGCAGGAAGTCTAAACCCAAAGTTAACAAGATTTAATTTTCTGGAATGATCTCCATTATACATTCCCCTAAATTGAGGCAATGTAACATGAGATTCATCTACAAATAATAAGTAATCTTTCGGAAAAAAATCAAAAAGACAATAAGGTCTTTCCATTGTACTTCCACTCAAATATTTAGAATAATTTTCAATGCCCGAACAAAACCCTGTTTCTCTAAGCATTTCCAAATCATACTCTACCCTTTGTTTGAGTCTCTCGGCTTCTACAAGTTTGCCATTGTCTTTAAAATATTGACATTGAAGACTTAAATCATGAGATATTTTGGGTATCGCTTCTAATACGTTTTTATAAGGAATTACAAAATAAGATTTAGCAAAAAGAGTAAAACTATTTGTAGCTCCTAAATTTTTTTTAGAAAATGAACTAACTCTATATATTTCAACAATTTCATCAAAATCTAAACAAATTCGATAAGCAAACTCTCCATGTTCACTGCTAGGCCAAATTTCAACAACATCTCCCTTAATTGAAAATTTATCTCTTTCTAGATTCATTAAAGTTCTCTCATAATAAAGCTCTACAAAAATATCTGATATTTCTTTAATAGAAATCTTTTGACCTACAAAAAATTCTCGTGCTGATTTTTTGAAAAAATCTGGAGATCCAAGAGCATAAATTGAAGATACGGTTGCAACAACAATTACATCTCGTCTTTTAGCAAGAGACGTTACCGTTCTTATTCGCTTAATTTCTATCTCAGTATTAATAGTGGCTTCTTTTTCAATAAATAAATCTTTTGAAGGAACATAAGATTCTGGCTGATAATAATCATAATAAGAAACAAAATACTCAACAGCATTATTTGGAAAAAAATCTTTAAACTCTCTATAAAGCTGTGCTGCTAATGTTTTGTTATGACTGACAACTAAGGCAGGCCTGTTTAGATCTTTTATTATATTTGCAATTGTAAAAGTCTTCCCACTACCTGTAACGCCTTTTAAAGTTTGATATTTATTTCCAAGCAAAATAGAATTTTCAATCTCTTTTATTGCCTTAGGCTGATCCCCAGCAGGAAGATATTCTGACTTCAAAAAAAAATCTATCATTAATTTAACGACCAAAATTTAATACACATTCTTATAAATTATATGATAATAAATTCTATATCAAGTATATAATTCATTATAAATCAATATAATTTAATTAATCTTTGTTTAATAAAATAAAAGGAAATATTGATGCAAAAAATCGAAGCTAAAAGAAAATTGAAAAATTACATTCTTCTTGAAGAAGATATGCATTTTAAAGAAGAAGCAATAAAAATTCAAAAAACAAACAATTCAACAGAAATTCTAAATAGATTTTACAAAGATCTAGAATTTGGCACTGCTGGAATAAGGGGAATCATTGGAGCTGGAACATGCTACATGAACACATATAATATAAAAAAAATAAGCCAAGGAATATGCAACTACATACTTAAAATAAATAAAAACCCCAAAGTTGCAATAAGCTATGATTCAAGATATTTTTCAAAAGAATTTGCTTACAATGCTGCTCAAATTTTTGCCTCAAATAATTTTGAAACATATATATATAAAAGTTTAAGACCTTCCCCCCAACTATCTTATACAATAAGAAAATTTGACTGTGATGCTGGCGTTATGATAACAGCAAGTCATAATTCAAAAGAATATAATGGATATAAAGCATATTGGAAAGGTGGAATCCAAATAATACCACCTCATGACACACTAATAACTAATGAAATTAAAAATGCAAAAAACATAATAAATACAACTACCATAAAAGAAGGCATTGAAAAAGGGATCATCAAAGAACTTGGCAATGAAATAGACGAAGAGTATGTGAAAACAATAAACAAAGAATTGCCTGATTTTGAAAAGAACAGCAAAGAAACAAACTTAAGAATAGCCTACACAGCATTACATGGCACCGGTGGGACCATAATAAAAAAACTCTTTGCAAATAGCAAAATACAGCTTTTTTTAGAAAAAAATCAAATACTACCAAATCCTGAATTTCCAACAATAAATTATCCTAATCCAGAAAAGCAAACATCAATGCTTAAAGTAATAGAGCTTGCAAAAAAAGAAGATTGTGACATTGCCCTTGCAACAGATCCAGATGCCGACAGAATAGGGATTGCATTTAAAGATCAAAACGAATGGATATTCTTAAACGGAAATCAAATATCATGCATTTTAATGAACTATATACTCTCAAAAGAAAAAAATCCTAAAAATACATTTGTAATATCATCATTTGTAACAACACCAATGCTAGAAAAAATTGCAAAAAAATATGGTTCTCAAATTTTTAGAACTTACACAGGATTTAAATGGATAGGAAGCTTAATTAATGAAATGGAAAAAAATGAACCAAATAAAAAATTTGCTTTTGCATGCGAAGAAAGTCATGGATATCTAATAGGAAGAAAGGTTAGAGATAAGGATGCATTTTCAGCCATAAAAGGAATTTGTTCTTTAGCACTTGACTTAAAAGCTAAACAACAAACAATTAAGGATTATCTTGAAAAGATATACAAAGAATTTGGATATTATGAAGAATTTAATATAGAAAAAAACTTTGAGGGGGCCAATGGAGAAATTCAAAGAGAAAAGTTAATGCTAAAACTAAGAAAAGAACAAAAAGTACAATTTGCAGGAATTAAAATAATTGAAAAATTAGACTATAAAACTCTTAAAAAGATTAACTTTAAAAATGAAATTTCAGAAATTAAAGAATATAAATACCCCATAAACGCAATAAAATTTATACTTGAAAACGAAATTGCAATAATTGTAAGACCCTCTGGAACAGAGCCGAAAATTAAATTTTACATATCTGTAAAACTAGAGTATAAGGAAAAACATAAAATATTTGATATAATAAATGCAATAAAGATGGAGATAAAAAAATATTAACATAACAGAAAATTTAATAAATTTGGTAGAAATAGACTCAAAAGAAATTGCAAGAAAAAATAAAAATAAAGAGGTTTCAATTTGGCACTTATTAATGTCTATAATTACCACTCCCAAAAAATCCGAAATAAAATTTATAGATACCAAAACTCTAAAAAACATTAAACAAGAAGTTATATGCGAAATAGATAAATTAGAGAAAATTTTAATAGAAAAAAACGAGATAATTATACCCAAAATCAATAAAGAAATCTTTACTCTCATAAAAGAAGCTAAAAAGGAATTTAAATCCAAGCCTTTAATAGGGGCAAAAGAAATTTTTTATCAAATATTAAAAAATAAAAAACTTCTTAAAAAACACAAACTAAGTAAATCTAGCTTCAACTTTAAAGATCAAAATATATTAGAATACATGGAAAAAAATAAAATAAGATTAATTGAAACCTACAAAGAATTTGATGAAGAAATACGACTTGAAAATGAGCACTTTGAAATTGGAAAGTATGTCAAAAATTTAACAGCACTTGCAAAAGCCAAAAAATTAGACCCTTTGATTGGAAGAGAAGCAGAGATTAAAACTCTTACAAATATACTCTTGAGAAGAAACAAAAATAGTGCAATGCTAATAGGCGAACCTGGCGTGGGAAAAACGGCAATAGTTGAAGGCCTTGCATCAAGCATAGCACAAAAAAAAATAAGTAGCAAACTACAAGACAAAACAATTCTAATGCTTAAGGTTTCAAACTTGGTATCGGGAACAAAATATAGAGGCGAATTTGAAGATCGTTTAAACAATATAATTAAGTATATTGAAAAAAACAAAAACACAATCATATTTATTGACGAAATACACACTCTAATAGGAGCTGGAAACTCTGAAGGAGCTCTTGATGCATCAAATATACTAAAACCATCACTTTCTAGAGCTGAAATACAAATTATTGGCGCAACTACTTACAATGAATATCGAAAATATATTTCAAAAGACAAAGCATTCGCCAGAAGATTCCAAACAATTACTGTAAAAGAGCCTGATCAAGAAGATACACTAAAAATAATCGAAAATATTGCAAAAAATTTTGAAGACTATCATGGAGTGATCTATGAAAAAAGCGCGCTTTTAAATATAGTAAAACTTTCATCCAAATACCTAATAAATAAAAGATTTCCAGATAAAGCAATAGATATAATAGACATTGCCGGTGCAATCAAAAAGGAAGAACTTACAAAAGACAAAATCATAACATCAGATGATATACAAAAGGCAATAAATGAAATACTATCTATTAAAACAGCAAATAACACTAAAGAAGAAATTTTGGAATTAAAAGAAATAGAAAGCGAAATAAATAAAAAAGTGATCGGACAAAAACATGCGGTAAGCGAACTTATCAAAGAAATTATTAAAGTCAAACTTGGACTTAATGACGATTCTAAGCCTTTAACCTCAATATTGCTAATAGGATCAAGTGGATGTGGAAAAACTACTTTAACTGATGAAATATCTAAAAAAATTATCAAAGATCAAAATTCAGTATTAAGATTGGATATGTCAGACTATAAAGAAGAAAACTCTATTTCAAAATTAATTGGCACAAATCCAGGATACGTAGGCTACTCTGATGGGGGCATTCTGACAAATAAATTAAAACATTCATTTGAAACTTTAATATTGTTTGAAAACATTGAAAATGCCCACAACTCTATATTAAACCTAATAAGTCGAATGCTTGAAAACGGAGAACTTATTGACAGCAAAGAAGATAAAATACTATTTAAAAACACAATTATAATAATGACTACAAGCATTGGATCTAGAATGCTTCTTGGAGAAAAAAATATTGGATTCAACAAAAATCAACAAAAAAGCTTAGAAACAAAAAGCTTTAAAGAAGAAATAAAACAAGATCTTGAAAAAAGATTTAAATTATCCTTTTTAGACAGAATTCAAAAAAAAATTATACTAAATGTCCTTACAAAGGAAAATGTAGAAGAAATTTGCAAAAACTACTTAGGCACCCTTAAAACAAAATTTTACTCTAAAGGAATCGAGATAGAAATAAAAAAAGATGTTGACAAATTCATAACCACAAAATACTATAAAAAAAATTCAGGAGCAAGAAGCGTAATTGCTGCAATAAAGGGGAAAATAGAAGAAAATATTATCACCAAAATAGCTGAAAATCAAAACATAAATAAAATAACGATTTATTTAGAAAAAGAAAAAATAATAATAGAATAAAGAGGAATTATAATATGTTTAAAAAAGTAGAAAACAAGGCAAATTTTCCCAAAATAGAAGAAAAAATATTAAAATTTTGGAATGACAATAAGATCTTTGAAAAATCAATAAAGCAGAGAGAAGGATGTGAAGAATTTACATTTTATGACGGACCGCCTTTTGCAACAGGACTTCCTCATTTTGGACATTTTGTTCCAAACACAATAAAAGACATAATTCCAAGATATCAAACAATGCAAGGCAAGCATGTTAAAAGAAATTTTGGATGGGATACTCATGGACTACCCGTTGAATACGAAGTAGAAAAAAAATTGGGAATTTCTGGAAAATACGAAATAGAAAATTATGGCATTGAAAATTTTAACAAAGAATGCAGAAAAATAGTGCTTAGATATACAGAAGAATGGAAAAATATAATCTTGAGACTTGGAAGATGGGTAGATTTTGAAAAGGGCTACAAAACCATGGACATAGGCTTCATGGAATCCGTGTGGTGGGTATTTAAAAATCTTTATGACAAAGGTTTAATCTACGAAAGTTACTATGTACTACCCTATTCCCCAAAGCTTGCAACTCCGCTTTCAAATTTCGAAGTGAATCTTGGAGAATACAAAGAAGTCAATGACCCATCATTAACAATAAAATTTAAAATTAAAGATAAAAACGAATACTTACTAGTGTGGACAACCACCCCCTGGACATTGCCCTCAAACCTTGGAATTGCAGTAGGACAAGAAATAGAATATTCTAAAATTTTTGACAAAAAAAAAGAAGAGATTTTAATACTTGGATCAAAAAAGCTTAATAGTTATTATGATGATGAAAATTCATATACTATTATAGAAAAATTCAAAGGAAGCAAGCTTGAAGGCATAGAATATGAACCTATTTTTAACTACTTTTTAGAACAAAAAGATAAGGGGGCTTTCAAGGTACACACAGCTGATTATGTTACAACTGACGATGGAACAGGAATTGTTCATATTGCTCCTTTTGGAGAAGAAGACTACAAAATACTCAAAAAACACACAAATGTCGATATAATAGACCCCTTAGATGCTGAATGTAAATTTACAAATCAGGTAAAAGATTTTAAAGGACTTTTTGTAAAAGATGCTGATAAAAAAATAATAGAAAACCTAAAATTACGCAATTTTTTATTCAAAAGAGAAAATTATCTACACAGGTATCCATTTTGTTATAGAACAAACTGCCCAATTATTTACAGACCAATAAGTTCATGGTTTGTAAATGTAGAAAAAATAAAAACCAAACTCTTAGAAGTAAATGAAAAAATTAATTGGATGCCAGCCCATTTAAAAAAAGGAAGATTTGGAAAATGGTTAGAAAATGCAAAAGATTGGGCAATAAGCAGAAACAGATTTTGGGGAAATCCAATTCCAATTTGGATATGCTCAAAAACAGGAAAAAAAATTTGCGTTGGATCAAAAAAAGAGCTTGAAAACCTATCTGGCCAAAAAATCGAAGACTTACACAAAGACCAAATAGATAAAATAACCTGGCCAAGCAAAGACGGTGGCACATTTATCAGAACGAGCGAGGTTCTCGATTGTTGGTTTGAATCTGGAGCAATGCCTTACGCAAGCAACCATTATCCATTCACAAATGAAATTAATTTTAAAAATATATTTCCTGCTGACTTTATTGCAGAAGGTCTAGATCAAACAAGAGGATGGTTTTATACTCTTACAATCCTGGGAACTGCTCTTTTTGAAAACACAGCATTCAAAAACGTTATTGTAAATGGACTTGTGCTTTCAAGCGATGGAAGAAAAATGTCAAAATCATTTAAAAATTATACAGACCCAATGCAAGTAATAAACACCTTCGGAGCTGATGCTTTAAGGCTTTATTTAATAATGAGCCCTGTAGTTAAAGCTGATGATTTAAAATATAGCGACAATGGAGTAAGAGACGTTCTTAAAAATATAATAATACCCATTTGGAACGCTTATTCATTTTTCACAACTTATGCAATAATTGACAAATTCAAACCTCCAAAAAATCTCAGCCTGGCTAAAAACAATAACCTTGACAAATGGATCATAAGCGAACTTGAAAGTCTAAAAAAAATACTAAATACGGAAATAGACAAATACAATCTAACAAAATCAATAGAATCTTTACTTGAATTTATAGATAAATTAAACAATTGGTACATAAGAAGATCAAGGCGAAGATTTTGGAAATCAGAAAACGATAAAGACAAAAATGATGCCTACGAAACATTATATTATGCAATCAAAAATTTAATGATTTTACTTGCACCTTTTATTCCATTTATAACAGAAGAGATTTATCAAAATTTAAAAACCGATGAAGATAAACAATCAATACACCTTAACGATTATCCAAAGGCAAATGAAAATTTCATTAATAAAACAATTGAAGAGAAAATAAATCTCGCAAGAAAAATAACTTCAATGGCAAGATCACTCAGATCATTGCACAATATAAAAATACGCATGCCTATTAGTACGATATATATTGTCACAAAAAATCAAAATGAGCAAAATATGCTAATGGAAATGCAAGAAATAATATTAGATGAAATAAATGCAAAAGCAATGAAAATAAAAGCTAACGAAGAGGAGCTTATAACTTACAAAGCAAAAGCAAACTTTAAAGAACTTGGGAAAAAGCTTGGAAAAGATATGAAAGCGGTATCTGCTGAGATTAGCAAGCTAAAAAATGAAGACATAATAAAAATAATAAATGGAACATCCTACGAGATAAAAGCAGCCAATGCAAAGCATTATTTATCATTAAATGATATAATATTAGAAAGAGAAGAAAAAGAGAACTTAAAAGTAATAAATGAAGAATCCATTACAATAGGGATAGACTCACTAATCACTAAAGAGTTGTACTTGGAAGGGCTGACAAGAGAATTTGTAAGGCAAATACAAAATTTAAGAAAAGAAAAAAATTTTGATGTTAGCGATAGAATAAATTTATACATAGAAAATAATGAAACTTTGAAAGAAATGCTAAATAAATTTGAAAAATACATTAAAACTGAAACATTAGCCTTAAATATCATATTAAACAAAAGTAAGCTAGAAAAAAAAATAAACCTTGCCGATGACATATTCACACTAATAGGAATTGAAAAATGTTAAAAACATTAACAAAAATAATTACCATTTCATGCCTCATAGTGGGATGCGCTAGTCTGCCTTACAGCCCTCCAAAACAAAATCTAAATTACTTAATGGAACTTTTGCCTGGCGCAAATTTATACGCCCATGTAAATTTAATTAAAAACAGGTCTATTTATAACTCTTTAAGCCCTAAATATAAATCGGTTCTTAGGCTTATAAGCAATTTATACTTTAGCTATAAAAAAGAAAATAACGATTTTGCTCTACTAATAATGGGCAATTTCCCAAAAGATATTTTCTGGGGAATTCATAAAAATAGAAATACAGAATCAATAGGCAATATATTTACAAATCCAAAATGGAAACTTAAAAATTCAAATATATACATTATTCCAAACAAAGCTAGAACTAGCATTGCAATAACCCAAAAAGATATAACCTTAAAAGACAATAATATGCTAACAACAAAACATATTGGGGAAATAGAAAAAAATGAAATGTTTTTTTGGATTCAAGATTTAACATTATTGCTCCCAAGCCAAATAGCAAGCAGCAAAAATTTAATCCCCTTTAGCAGTGGAACTTTGTCTATAAATAGCTTAAATCAAGACGAATATATTTTTAAATCCTTAATCAAAACAAATAATCCATCAATACTAAAAATATTGTCAAAAAAGTTAATTCCAACCGTCTTGGCAAACATGACAAATCTCACAATATCAAGCCACATAAAGACCACAATAAAAGACCAAAATACAGTTGAAATAGAATTTAATATTCAAAAATCTAGTGTTGAAAGCCTTATAGAAAAACTAGCTTTAAATATTCAAACCTAAAATTTCTGTCACTCCACTAAAATGAGGTATTATTTTGATTTTTGCAAGTAAAATAATGATACAAAGCTCCAATTTTACCAGATTCATTATTAAATTTAGTAGGCTCAAGTGCTACAAGATTTTTTATATTATTATTATTATCAAAAGCCATTTCTAAAGACCATAAATTTTCTAATTTTTCATATATTCTATCTATTAAATCGAGTCTTGCGCTTATTCCTCCTCCGATCAAAATTTTTTCAGGATTCAAAATAAAAGTTAAATTAAAAATACCAAATGACAAATTCTCAAAAAATCTATCAACTTCATTTTTTGCATGAATATTCCCATTCTCAGCTAGATCAAAAACAAATTCTCCTGAAACCTCTTTTAAAGGTTTTCCTAATCGCATAGCAACTCTTTTTCTTAAAGCCAAAACAGACGCAATGGATTCCCATCTGCAATTAAAGGGAATATTGTTACTAATACCTCTAGTAATCATAAATCCAACCTCTCCGGACATAAAAGAATTTCCTCTTAAAAGCTTGCCATTTGCAAAAATTCCAGCACCAATTCCTGTGCCAAGAGTTATAGCAATAAAATTATTAGAGTCAATAGCATTACCCTTAAATTTTTCTGCTAAGGCCACACAATTAGCATCATTTTCAATCTCTGTACTTACTCCGGTTAAAGATTCTAATCGCTCTTTTAAAGGATAATTAACAAATCCAGAAATAGCATTTACCCTAAGAACATTTCCCTTAAGATCAACAAACCCAGGAATACAAATTGCAACTCCCGCAATATCACTTGATTCTTTGTAAGAATTAATAATATTAACTAAAATATTTACTTGTTCGTCAGAAGTAGCACCTGTGCTTATTTCATTTTTATCAAAAAAAACACCGCTTGAATCTGAAAGCGAATATTTGGTACTAGTCCCGCCAATATCAATCGCTAAATAATGTTTCATATTTATCCTCAAGGCCTAATTGTACATAAATGATCATAAATTTTCCATAGCAATATAAGAAATTTTAGAAATCTTGTTTATAACTATTTGCGCTTTAATCATCTCCTTCAAATAAGAAACATGAGAAATTATGCCAATTTGTCGCCCAGTCATCATTTGAAACTTAGAAAGCTTAGGCATAACTTGAGCCAAAGTATCTTCATCAAGATTACCAAAACCTTCATCTAGAAAAAAAGCTTCTATTTTTAACTCGCTATCCCTTATTTTATCAGATAAAGCTAAGGACAAAGCTAAAGACACAAGAAATTTCTCACCCCCAGACAAAGTTTTTACCGTTCTTATTTTATTAACATCTTTTTTGTCTTCAATTAAAAAATCAAACTCTTTGCTCTCTTTGTTCGTTTTGAGCTCAAAATCAGGGAAAATCCACCTTAAATACTTTTCATTTGCCAGTCTTAAAATATCATTAATTAAAAAAGTTTGAACATAATATTTCAATCCAGAAGATCTAATAACTACCTTTCTTAACACATCTAGCTTATCTTTCCTTTCTTTAGCAAGATTTAATTCACCCCTTAGCGAGTCTAAATTAATTTTTTGTTGATTAATCTTTTTTTGAAGAGTTTGAAAATTTAAAAGCTTGATTTTATACTTTTCAATATCTCTGGATAAAAATTCAAGCTTAGAGCTAATTGATAAACTCAATTTTTGCAAAAAATACAGACTATTCTTATTGATTTGTTCTAAGTCAGTTGTTGATTCAAAAGAAAATGAACTAAAAAAAACATTTTTTAAATTTGAAATTAGATTAATAAAATTATTTTGCTCTTCATTTAATCTCGCTTTTAAAGTCAATACAGATTCCTTTATAAATTTAATTTGTGTTTCGGTTTTAATTTTTAAATCTTCTAAATTTTTAAGATTTAAAACAAGCATATTCCATTCATTTTCCACACTTTTCTGCTTAGCCAAAACAACATTAAATTCCCTTTCCAAAGAAGAATAATCATTAAAACTTAAATTTAAATTAAGTTTTAATGATAAATCCTTAATCTTTAAAAGATTTTGATCAAAATTTTTATTTTTCAAAGAAATTTCAATTTTTAAATCTTTTTTCTTAGCCTTAAATTGTTCAAGCTTTTCTAATTTATTTTCAAATGCTAAAATTTTTTCTCTGTCAAAATAATTTATGTATTTGTCAAATAAATTTTTTCCAATCAATCTTAAAATTTCAGCATTATTCTTTTCAAACTCTAAAGCATTAACCTCTTGTTTAGAGACTTCTTCTTGTCTACAAGATAGCTGAAATTTAAGCTCATCAATTTGATTTTGTATCAAATGAAGCTTTGAATTTAAAGCGTAAAGCTCTTTTAAACTGCAAACCGATAATTTATCTTTATGCTGATAATTTTTATATTCAGCCTCAATATATTTTAGCTTTTCTTTATCACTCTCAATAGAAAAATTTTTATCATCAAGATATTTTAACAACTCTTTATACAAGTCAATCTTAATAATATTTTTTTCCTTATTTTTATTAAAATCTTCTTTGCCAGTAGATTTTAATAAAAATTCTAGCCTATCTCTATATTTTGAAATCAACTCATCATTAAAAGTTTGAAACAATTTCAATGCTTCATAGTAAACATATTTGTCAAAATCAAAATTAGATTTCTCAGAAGAAATGCTTTTAATCTCATCATTTTTTTTGCTCTGAGATCTTAATAATTCTTTTTTTTCATCCTCAAGACTATTTTTCCTTAAAAGCAAGCTTTGATAATCATTCTCAACAAGTTTTAAATTAAAAAGATTGCAATTTTTATTATAAAGCTCCTTAACATAATTAAAATTAAAATCATTGCTATACAAATCTTTAATTTCTTCTAAATTATTCATCACTTTTGAAAGTTCTAAATCAAGCAATCCAATATCATTAAACAATTCGCCTTGTACAGCAACTAAATTTTTCAAACTCCAAAAATCTAAACATAAATAAACTTTTCGATCCAAATCCAAATTTTCTTTTAATTTCTTTTGAAGGGAATGATCCTTCTCTAGAGAATTTAAATATTTAATCTGAGAAGATAATTGATCGTTTAGAGAAGACATTTCAATTTCCAAGCCCAAATATCTCTCATTAGACGCTATTGCCTGATTACACAAAGAAATAGCTCTTCTAATATTTTCAAGATCAATTTCTAATCGATCAATATCAACCAAATCCAAATAACCTTTAAGGGATCTATATTCACTCTCATCATAATCAAGAATTGATTTTTCATAAGATTCAGAATTCAACAATTTATCTATATTAAACTTTGTGCGCTCAAAATCACTTTTTAAATAAAATTCCAAATTATCATATTTTTTCAAATTAAAAATATTATCAATTATTGCAGCTTTCTCTTTGGGAGTTGACGTTAAAAATTCTTGAAAATTGCCTTGTGGTAAAATTACAGTTTGACAAAATTGGTTAAAGTCTAATCGACAAAGACTTTTAATATGCTCTAAAACATCGGTTCGGCCCTCAATAATCCTATTATCAAAAAAACAATTAAGCAACATACTCTTAGGAGTCTCTATATTTTTTACATTAAGCTCAACAAAAGATTCATAAATCTTCCCAGAAATAGTAAACGTTAATTTAACATAAGCGCTAGTCTCGCCTTTTGATATAATATCTACAATTTTTTTTCCAAGTCTGTAAACACGAGCATATAGCGCCAAAGTTATGCAATCTAAAATGGTGCTTTTGCCTGATCCAGTATTACCAGAAATTAAAAAAATGCCCGATTGTCTTAAAAGAAGTGTATCGAAATTTAACTCATGCTCGCCTTTATAAGAAGCAATATTTTTAAATATGAGCTTATTTATCCTCATATTCACCCAAATATCCGTTAGTTAAAACCTCGTTAAAAAGAGAAATAAGCTCTTCTTCCTTAAATTTGATATCCCTAATAACACCGTTCTCAAAATCCCATCTCAACTTTTTCTCAAAAAAATATTTTTCATCCATTTCAAGCACTTCAAGTTCTCCAATAAAGCTGGAATCGTCTTGCAAATCCTGGTTTGAGGATAAAGAATAGGAAATAGAAACTAAATTCATAAAATTAAGCCTTGCTAAATCATAAATAGCCTCCTCAGCGCTAGTATCAACTGCCTCATTAAGTTCAATTTTCAAATAAATAGTAAAAGACTCTTCTTTTTTGGCATTAGCCAAAAAATCAAGAACTTCATTTAAAGAACCTTTAGCAAAGATTAATTTATTGAAAATCGGCACCGGAAATGCCTCTTGCAAGATTAATTTATTGTCATTAAAATGTAAAACGTTTATGTATTTATCACAGGTCTCATTAAATGAATATTGCATAGGAGATCCTGAATAAACAATATTATCTCTTAGTTTCATGAATTTATGAATATGCCCAAGAGCAACATAAGAAAAACCATTCCCAAAAACATTAAAAGGGATAATATAACTACCTCCCAAGATGTCAATTTTTTTACTGCTGCCAAAAAAAGAATGCGCCATTAATATCTTAGGAATTCCTTTATACTTGTTTTCTAAAAAATTCGATAAATTTGATATCTTTTCTCTGTAGGCATTTTCTAAATTTTCAAGAAATAGCTTGCTGGAAGACTGATCTTCCAGTCCAAAAATATTGTCAAAATTTTGACCTAAAATAAGCCTTTCATTTATATGGGGGAGACAAACAACAATAAACTTAAGATTTCCATTATCCTTTAATAAAACTATTTGCTCATCAGAATCATATTCTGTTATTAAAAAAAAATTAAACCGTGAGAGAAGTTTTTTATTTATACTCAAATAATCCTTTTTGTCATGATTTCCAGAAATAACCACACACCATTTACAAGAAGTAAAAGAAAGTTCATAAAAAAAATTATTCACTAATCTTTGCTCTTCAAACCCAGGCCTTTTGGAATCATAAACATCCCCGGCAACAAGTAAAAGATCTATATTTTCTTTTTTAATAAATTCTAAAAGAAAATATAAAAAATTTTTCTGCTCTTTAAGTATTGAAAAATTTTCAATTTTTTTTCCAATGTGCCAATCTGAAGTATGCAGAATTTTATAATTGCTCACAAAATACTCTCACTTTTTTTAATTCTTAAATTATGTTTATATATTATAATACAATATATAAACATAGGGAATTTATGCAAAATAAAAAATTGATAATAGTTGAATCGCCAACAAAAGCCAAAACAATAAAGAAGTTTCTCGATGAATCATTTCTAGTAGAAGCATGCATTGGACATGTAGTAGATCTACCAAACAATGCAAAAGAAATCCCCAAAGAATATAAAAAATACGAATGGGCAAATATTTCTATAGATTATAACAATGGATTTAATCCAATTTACATTATTCCCAGCAATAAAAAACCAATTGTATCAAAACTAAAAAAATTAGTAAAAACAATAAATGAAATATATCTTGCAACCGACCAAGACAGAGAAGGAGAAACTATAGCATTTCACTTAAAAGAAGTATTAAAAATCAAAAACTACAAACGGATGATATTTCATGAAATCACAGAAACCGCAATAACTGAATCACTAAAAAATACTAGAAATATAGACATGAACCTTGTCAATGCCGGGGAAGCTAGAAGAATATTAGACAGGCTATACGGGTATACAATCTCTCCGCTACTTTGGAAAAAAGTAGCTTATGGACTTTCTGCTGGGCGAGTACAATCTGTTGGGTTAAAATTATTAATAGAGAAAGAAAAAACTAGAATAAATTTCAAAAAGGCAAATTATTATTCAATTTTACTTCAATGTAAACACGAGAAAAAAAACTTGTTGCTTGAAGCAAAATTAGAAGAAATTGACGGCAAAAATGTAGCAGAGGGTAAAGACTTTGTAAATGAAACTGGAAAGCTTAAAAATATTGCCAAAACAACAATAATAACCCAAGATTTAATGATAGAACTTGAAAAAGAATTAAATAATGGACAAAAAATTGAATTGATTTCAATAGAAACTAAAAAAATAAAAATACCTCCTCCAAAGCCATTTACCACCTCTACACTTCAACAAGAAATAAATAAGCGTCTTAAAATTGGAACAAAGCAAATCATGCAACACGCTCAAAAACTTTACGAACACGGATACATTACCTATATGAGAACAGACTCTCATAATATTGCTAAAATTGCAAAAGATAAAATAACAAAAATAATAAAAAATAAATATGGAAAAGGGTATATAGAGGAAAAAGATAGAATTTATGAAAAAGAAAAAATGGCTCAAAATGCACATGAGGCAATAAGGCCTTCTGAAATATTTATTCCAAATGAAACCATAGAAATAGAAAGCAAAATTGCTAAAGAAATTTACAAAATAATATGGGATAGAACCATTATTTCTGGAATGAAAGATGCAATAAAAGAAAATATAAAACTGACTTTTAAATATAAAAACTTAATTTTCAGATCAAGTTTTACAAAAATAATTTTTGATGGATTTCTTAAACACACTAAAGAACAAGATGAACACCTTAACATAAATTTTGACTTAATTAAAAAGGGGGATACATTTTCCATAGTTAAAATGAAAACAAGCGAGCACGAAACAAAGGCTCCATTTAGATATACAGAAGCGTCTCTTGTGCAAAAAATGGAAAAAGAAGGAATAGGTCGTCCCTCGACCTATTCTACAATTATATCAACACTTTTAGAAAGAGAATATGCATTCAAACTTAACAACACATTAATGCCAACTATAAAAGGCGCTGCTGTAATAAATCTTCTTGAGAAATATTTTCCAGTATTAATTGAACTAAATTTCACCTCTAATATGGAAGAAAAATTAGACAAAATAGCAATAGGAAAACTAGATAAAATAAAATATCTAAGTAAATTTTATAATGGCAAAAAAGGACTAAAAGATACAGTAATGCAACTAGAGCCCAAAATTGATTCCTCTGAATTTAGAACCGTTATTGAAAGTCAAAAAATAGAAAATAAAAACAATAATAACATTAATTACACAATAAACATTGGTAAATATGGACCTTATTTGATATTCAAAGGACATAATTACTCAATTAATGCAAAAACTCCATTAGAAAATTTGTACAAAAAGGATGAAATAAAAAAAATAATAAATGAAAAAGAACTAAAACCCAATATACTCGGGGTTGATCCTTTAACAGGACTTAATGTGATCTTTAAAAATACAATTTACGGAAACATTGTTCAACTTGGAGAAGACACCCATGCCCCTCAAGAATATACAAAAAAAGGAAAACCTAAAAAATTAAAAATAATTAAAGCAAAAAAAGCATCAACTAAAAAAATTGACCCTGAAAACATAACATTAGAGCTTGCTTTAAAATTGCTCTCGCTGCCAAAACCAATTGGCAAACATCCCCAAACTAATGAACAAATCATTGCTGCAACTGGTGTTTTTGGGGATTATATTAAAACTGAAAGCGGAAGTATTGCTTGCTCGCTAAAAAAAGATTTAAAAGCATATGACATAACACTAGACAAGGCCATCAGCCTACTCAACGAAAGAGCCAATAAAGTGGGTATAATCGTTAAAACAATCACATTTTCTAAAAACAAAATTGGCAACAAAATATATATTTACAAAAAAAACGACAAATTTTATGCTAAAATTAAAAGAAAGAAGATTGATTTACCTGATAACATTAATCTTGAAGAAATAAATGAGAAATATGTATTCAGCTTGTTATAAATATGAATGATTTCAAACTCCCAATTTATAAATACAAAGATGAATTAATTAAAGTACTAAAAAAACACAATGTTTTAATTGTAGAAAGTCCAACAGGTAGCGGAAAAACCACCCAACTACCAAGAATAATTTATGAAGCGGGTTTTGCAAAATTGGGAAAAATTGGAGTAACTCAACCAAGAAGAATAGCTACAGTATCAATAGCTGAATATATTGCCAAGCATATTGGCGTAAATGTTGGGGAAGAAGTTGGCTATAAGATAAGATTTGAAGAAATTACAAGTCCAAAAACCAAAATCAAATTAATGACTGACGGAGTGCTTCTGCAAGAGCTAAAAAAAGATACACTACTTTATGAATATGATGTAATAATAATAGACGAAGCACACGAAAGAAGTTTAAACATTGATTTTATATTGGGTCTTATCAAAGACATTTCAAGAAAAAGGGATGATTTTAAAATCATAGTTTCGTCTGCTACAATAAACACAAAAATATTTTCAAAATATTTTAATAATGCACCAGTTGTTAGTATTGAAACTATCACTTACCCAGTACAAATAATATACAATCCTCCTCTTTTAAACACATCAAAAGGAATGATATTAAAAATAAAAGAAATCGTCTTAAACGTAATAAAAGAAAAAAAAGCAGGAGATATTCTTATATTTTTATCTGGAGAGAAAGAAATAAAAGAAACTATAAAAGAATTACAAGAATTAAACTCAAAAAAAAATTTAATAATATTTCCTTTATACGGCAGAATGCCCAAAGAAGCTCAAGAGCAAATATTTATGACTACTCCTAAAAATAAAAGAAAAATAATAGTGTCAACAAACATAGCAGAAACTTCAATCACAATTGAAAATATTAAAATAGTAATAGATAGTGGGAAAGTTAAAACAAATAAATTCCAAACAAAAACTCATACCTATTCGCTCCAGGAAGTTCCAATTTCAAAATCATCAGCAACTCAAAGAGCTGGTCGAGCAGGAAGACTTTCAAAAGGAACTTGCTACAGACTTTACAAAAGAGAAGATTATCAATTAAGAGAAGATTATCAAAAAGAAGAAATATATAGAACAGACCTATCTGAGGTAGTACTGAGAATGGCAGATATTGGAATTAGAGATTTTACTCACTTTGACTTTATCTCAAAACCATCAACACATTCGATTCAAACTGCAAGCAAAATATTAAAATCTCTGGATGCTATAAACAATAAAAACGAACTTACAGAAATTGGGAAATATATGATACTATTCCCATTAATACCAGCACATTCAAGAGCATTAGTCGAAGCAATGATAAATTACCCACAAGCGATCTATCAAACCACAATAGGTCTATCATTTTTATCCACAAGTGGAATTTTTCTACTACCCCAAAATGAAGAAATGGAAGCTAGACAAGCTCACTTAAAATATAAAAATCCAATGGGAGATTTAATCGGGTTTGTTAATATATTTGAAGATTTTAAAAAAGCTCTAAATAAAGAAGCTTTCACAAAGGAAAATTATTTAGATCTACAAGGACTTGAAGAGATAGCAAATGTGCAAATGCAGCTTGAAAACATTATTAGCAAATTAAATATACCAATAATACAAAAAGGTGTTTTTGACAACGAAGGATATTTAAAATCAATAATGAGAGGAATGAGGGATTATATTTGCTTTAAAACTTCAAAAAAGAAATATAAAACCATCAAGGCTCAAAACGTAATAATTCATCCTGGATCACTTATTAGCACCGATTCTGTGAAATATTTTGTTGCAGGAGAAATTATAGAAACTACAAAAATGTATGCAAGATCTATTGGTGTCTTAAAAAAAGAATGGATTGATGACATTATCCTTAATGAAGAGTTTAAACATAAAGACATATCTGGCAAAGAGAACCAAATAACAAATACCGGGCAGACAAAAATTATCAATGAAATCAAAATAGGGAAAAAAATTTTCAAAGCGGAATACAAAAATAACATTTATATAATAAAAATTAACCTAGAAACGCTAAAAGAAATAATTTTTAAAAACGAACTAAACAATCAAAATAATGAAGATTTGAAAAAAATTAAAATACAATTGATGCATAAAAATATAACAGTTTTTAACAACAAAAAATTTTTAGAAACTATCGAAATAGTCAAAAACATGGGAAAAGATTGGCATTGTATAAGAAAATATGAAACAAAGAATGTAAACATTGAAGAACCTGAAAAAATGAAAAATCTTTTAGAATGCACAATGCAATTTATAAGCTCCCCCCCCAAAAAAAATGCTCTTTTTTTATCGTTGGAAACAGATTATTCTGGAAATTTTAGACTAAAACCCAAACAAAATTTCATAATGGCAATAGAAGAATCTATGGAAAGCATAAAAAGCCTTATAGAAAACAAAGAATATATACAAAAGTTACATTTTATAAAAAAATTAATAAATAAAGTTTACAAAAAATTAAATTACTTTTTTTAAAAACTAAACTTTGAAAGCCTTGTCATAGTATAAAATATAATAATCAAATATTATTTAAAGTTAACAGCAATGAAGTTTATAATAAATTATGAACTGGCTATCCTTTTTTTATGTTTTATTATTTTTAGTAATTTCTCCTTTTGAATTACAGAGTAATAATAAAGAAAATATAGAAAATTTAATAAAGCTACACATGCTTTATGATTTAACTAATAACCTGTCAAAAGAATTGGAAACAATAAATAAAATTAAAAATTTTGACTTAGAACAACATTATCTGCTAATTACAAAATATTATCTAAAAATAAAAAAATATAAAGAAGCTAATGATTTTTTTAAAAAAATAAACCAAAAAAAGATAAAAAATCAAAAAATAAAAAACGAAATCATTTCGCTAAAATTAAGAATAAATGAAGATAATACTAATGAAGAAGAAATCAAAAAAATTTTAAATAACGAAAAAAATATAGATGTCAAAATAATTTATCAAATATTTAATCTTATAAAATTTAAAAATAAAAAATTAGCAAATAAAATTAAAAACATAATACTAACAAACTATCCCAAAAGCATTTATTCTTATAAAATAAAAAGAAATGAATAAAAAAATATTAACACTGCTAGTATTGATTTTGAGTATTTCATCAGTACTAATGCTGTCCAAATCAATCACTAAAAAATCCAAATACAAAATTATTAGGGATTATTTCATAAACAGCAATTATGTTCTGGTGAAAATTGAAAATAAAGATCTAAAATTTACCATATCAAAACCTATTTACAACAAAAAGCTAAATAATTACTTCTTTAAAGGCCAAACAACAAGCCATTTCTTAATTTCTAACAATGTTGACATTGCAATTAACACAAGTCCATATGAAGTTAAACAAAACATGTTTTTCCCAAAAGGACTATACATATATAATAAAAAAATGATTTCAAAACAAATAAATAACTACGGGGAGATTGTAATAAAGCACAACAAAATTATATTAAATCCCAAAGAAGAAGAAATAGAAAACTGCGATTATGGATTTAGCGGATTTTTTGTTTTAATCAAAAACGGAAAGTATAAAAAAAATTTTAAAGAAACAAAGCACCCAAGAACAATAATAGGAACTGATAAAAATAACAAGCATTTATTTCTTGTTACAATAGAAGGCAGAGGTGTCAATAATAGTAAAGGAGCCTCTCTTAATGAAGCTATTGATTTTGCATTAAGCTATGGCATGACTAACGCTATTAATCTAGACGGGGGGGGCTCAAGCACTCTTGTTGTAAAATCAAATAACGCTCCTTACAAATTAAACTTTACTGCAAATATCTTTGGACAGGAAAGACCTGTCCCATTTCATTTAGGAATAAAACTTCCTAATTGAAAAATCTCCAACCGATATTAAATCCAAGCATAATCTCGGTTGTTAACCCAGAAAAATTTTTATAATTAGAAAATGGAGAAATAGAAAGCATAAACAACGGCCTAATATATAAACCATCAAGATCGGGAATAAAAAGATCAGCAGCAAGCCCCATGCTTAAAAAAAAGAGATTAAAGTTATTAGAGCTCAAATCAAAAGCATATTTAAACCCAATTAATGGGAAAAGCATTCTAACCTGCTCTTTGAAAACCATTGGATATGTTCCATAAAGCCCAAGCGAGAAATATCTCCCATTGTGAGTAGCAACAAAAGCCTCTTTGTAAGACATCTCAAAAAGTACATAATTTGCATCAAAAAATAAATTCAAATTAATCCCATGATCTGCTCTGGTAAAATTTGGAGCAAATTTAGTAGCGCCTGTTTTATCAGTATAATTAGTAAATTGATAAGAAAAACCTCCACCAAAAGAAAGTGGATAAGAAACAATTAAATTATTAGAAGAGATGAGAAATAAAATAAAAAAAAGATATTTCTTCATTAACAATCCTTAAAAATTCTAAAAAATACTATATTATTATATAGTAACACACTAAAGTAGTATATAAAAAATCAAGGAAATTATGAATACAAAAACATTATATTTAATATCCTTAATTCTTTTAGCTTGCAATAAAAATAACAAAATTCCTCTCATTCAAAAATTAGATTTACCCAAAAGCAGCATTCTTGGCTTCAGCAATAAAATGGGCATAATAATAAAAGATTATGCTTTTCTTAGTAAAAGCACTAAGAAAAATAGCGAATTGGACTATGATTACGCAATTCTACTCAGAAAAGATGAAGTCATAAAAATTGAAAAAACACTAGAAAAAACAGAGCGCTATGGAATTGAAGGAAATTGGATCCTAGTCAATTACAAGGGAACTAAAAGATACATCTTTAGCAAAGATATCAATATAGTCAACAATCTAATAATTGATCATTCTAAATAGCTTTACCACATAACCGGACAAAAGTCCGATCAATGTAATAAATTACTTATTTTTTTTCTTATGTCTATTTTTTCTTCTTTTTTTCTTCCTTTTATGGGTAGAAATTTTTTTTAATTTTCTTTTTCTTCCGCAAGGCACTCCCTAAATCTCCTTATCAACCTTAAAAATTAAATTCAAAATGTTATCTAAATCATCCTCTGGATGAAGCCATAAAACATCAGAAATTTTGGCAAAAAAGGTCATTTGCCTTTTTGCATATAAAAACGAATTTTTGTTTATTAAACTTATTATATCATTTAAACCATAGCAAGGTCTACTTTTCCATAACAAAAACTCATTATAGCCTATTCCTTTAAAAGCCGGAGTATTTTCATTGTAACCCTTGCTAAATAAACCTTTAATCTCGGAAAGTAGTCCACTATTGAGCATTTCATTAATTCTTATTGATATTCTGGTTTTCAAATCTTCAAAAGATCTCTTAAGGCCTATAATCACAATATTTTTAAATTCACTATTTTGTTTTTTTTGAAATTGGCTAATAGGAATTCCTGTTTGATAGTAAACCTCAAGCGATCTTTTAATGCGATAAATATCATTCTTATTTAACATATTAAATCTGATGGGATCTACATTTTTCAATTCTTTTAAAAGATAAGATTTACCCTTAAGCTCTAAAAGATTGTTCACATAAATTCTTATTTTAGAGGTAACCACGGGTGTTGAAGGAAATCCATCCTTTAAATGCTTAAAATAAAAAGCAGTACCCCCTACAAATATAGGAATTTTTTTTTTCTGTCTTATTTCTTTTACCATTTTTAAAGCTTGTTCGTAAAAAATTCCAATAGTATACTCCTTTTCGGGATCTAAAAAATCTACTAAATGATGCTTTATATGTTTCATTAAATTTTTACTTGGCTTTGAAGACGCTATATTAAACTCTTTATACACTTGAATGGAGTCAACATTAATAATTTCTGCTTTATTTTTTGGAAAATGAAATAAAATATTGCTTTTGCCCACAGCTGTAGGGCCAAAAATAAAAACTACTCTATCTTCCTTCAATTGAATAGCTAAATTTACCAGTCAAAACGTCATTAAAAGCTTGTCCTAATATTTTATCATCAAAAATAGCGTGTTCTGCTAAAGAAATATTGTCTATAATTTGCTCTGTGCGCATTATAGTTGCAACAACAAGTTCATAAAAATTTCCATCAAAATCTTGTATTTTTTTTAAAGGCATTTTAGTCATTTAATCTCCTTATAAACTAAACATATTAAATAAGTTTAGCTAATTTTTTTCAAGTTTCTTTTATCAATTTCATCTCTAATTAATTCAAAAACTTCATTTGGATTAATATTTGTAACATCAATTACCAAATCGGTCTCTGAAGAATAATCATCAATATCTATATTGTAAATAGCTAAATATCTTTTTTTATCATTTTCATCTCTAACAAAAGTACTGCTTAAAACGTCAGAATACATGCCCCCCTCTCTAGTCATTATTCTCTCGGCTCTAACTTCCATTTTAGCATAAAGATATATTTTTAAATCAGCACTCTTAGAAATCCAAATAGCAAGACGAGATGCAAGCACTGTATTATTTTTTCTAGAAAGCACAGACAATCTATTATCAAGGTATTTATCCCAATAATAATCATTTCTCCCTATTATCTCTTTTTCATAAAACTCTGAAAAAGGAATATTATGCTCTCTTGCAATATCATGAAAAGTATAATTAATAAACTCAAGACCGTAATGTTTGGCAATCATCCCGCTTACAGTAGTATTGCCACAACCACTCTTACCAGAAAGTGCTATTTTCATTCAACATTCCTTATTTGCTCTTTTATTTTTTCTAAATTTAACTTCATATTCAAAATCAAATTCTTAATATCAAGATCAACCGCCTTATTACTCATGGTTGTTATTTCTCTGTGCATTTCTTGAGAAATAAATTCAAGAACTTTGCCACATATCTCATATTCAAGATTTTTATAAAAAGTTTCTATATGAGAATCTAAGCGCATGATCTCTTCATTAATATCCAGACGAATTGCCATTTTAGCTGCCTCTTCTGCAATATTTAAATCTCTAAATTCATCCATTAATTTAGAAATATTTTCTTTAATGCTTGCAAATAATTTGACATTTATATCACTGCAAGCATCTTTAACAATTTTAAGGTCCCGCTCTATTAACACAAGGGTTGACACTATGTCCGACTTGGTATTTTCTCCTTCAAAACTTCTTCCATTATTGTAATGCAATAAGGCTTCTTCTAGAACACCCTTAAACAACCCATAAATCTCTTCTTGATGTTCACTATCCTCATCAATTATCAAAGCTCCTTTTAATGATAAAAAATCGCCTAAACTTAGTTCGTTTTTAATATTAAGATTGGTATGTGCCAAAGAATCTCTAAGTCTAGAAATAGCCTCAATATAATTGGGATTAATCGTAAAATTCACACGAGGAACCAATTCCTTATATCCTACATTTAAAAAAACATTGCCTCTGCTAATATATTTTGAAATCAAATTTCTTATATCAAGATCATAGCCAGAAAAAATTTCTGGTAACCTAAATTTAAATTCTAAAAACTTTCCATTATAAGATTTCAAATTAACACTAAACACATAGTTACCAATTATCTTTTCCAAATAAAAAAATCCTGTCATGCTTTTCAATATAACACCCTTACAGAAAATCGTGTAAAATAAAATTATTTCCAGCGCCCATTGTAATAAACAAGTCTCCAGATATTAATAAACTTTTTATAAAGTTAATAGAGTCTTTAACATCCTTAAAAAAATAAATATTCTTATTTATTTTTTTAATACTTAAAAACAATTTAACAGAAAGTTCATCTGGATTAAAATTTTCCCTATTTGAAAGATATATATTGTGCAAAATTAATATATCAGCAGCACTTAGAACTTCAACAAAATCGGCAAAAAATTCTTTTGTTCTTGTAAAGGTATGAGGCATAAAATCCAAAATTATACGTTTGTTCTTATAAAAATTTTTAATACCAAAAAGAGTATTTTTAATTTCCCTGGGATGATGAGCATAATCGTCCATGTAAATCACTCCATTTTCCTCTTTAATAACTTCAACCCTTCTTTTTATACCACTATAATTTTTTGCAATTCTCTTTATTGCTTCTTCAAAATCAAAAATTGATTTCCCATTACTTTCTAAGAAAAGATTTAAAGCCAAAAGCGCTGCTGAAAAATTCAATACATTATGAAATAAAACAGTCTTAAGCTCAACGTTTAAAAAGCCTAAAAAAGAAAAACAAAAATATTTACTCCTAACTGCAATATTACTTATTTGAAAATCAGATAAATCTCCAGATCCATAGCTAAAAATACTTATATCTTTTCTGTTGATTTGCCTTTTAATTTTAAGCAAATTATTATCATCGGAATTAATTATTAATATTCCATTTTTCTTCAAATTATCAATATACTGTAAAAAAGCCTCTTCAAGAGCCTCATAATTTTTAAAAAAATCAACATGCTCGTAGTCAACATTGGTTAAAATAAGCATATTAGGGCTAAAATTCAAAAAATGTTTCTTATACTCACAAGTTTCAACAATAAAAATATTGCTAATACCTGCTATTGCAGAATTATCTTTAAAATCTTTAACGCTTGACCCCACAATAACATTGGGATTTAATCCTAATTTATTAAAAAGAACACCTAAAAACGCCGTAGTGGTGGTTTTACCATGAGAGCCTGCAATTCCAATGCTATAGTACTTTCCAGAAAGCTCACCAAGAGCCTCAGGATAAGATAAAATAGGTATATTTAATTCTTTTGCCTCAAGTAAAACTTGCAAACCATCCTTATTATAGGCTGAAGAATATACTATTAAATCAAAAGACCTATCAAGCTGTTTTAATGAAAACTCATAAATATTCTCATAATAAGATATTTTATTATTACTTAAAATTTCATCGGTATAAAATTTATCAGAAACATCTACCCCTTCTACACAATACCCTTTTGAATTTAAAAAACAAGCCAGAGAACAAGTCCCACTTCCCTTTATTCCTACAAAAAAAATATTATTCAAATCGTCAAAATCAACCTTCATAGTTCTCTTCTAAATAATCTTTTTTGTCATAAAATTTATGTATAACTATATCAATAGATAATATATTAATTATTGTATACTTAAGTACGTTCGTAATAATATAGGTTCTAAGCATTTCTGTATTATTAAGCAAGTTATTTCCAAGAGGAATATTTAAAAACAGCTTAAAAAGGTAATTGTTTCCATCTTTTTTGATTTTAAGATCATAAACAATATAATTTCTATCATACTCAGAAACACAATGTTCAATAATTTGCCTTACAGCTCTCTTAGAAATAGATAAAACCCCTTCTTCATAAAAATGGGGCCTTACAACAGATCGAATATAATTTTTCTTCCTAGCAAAGAACCATCCGCTTTTAAAAAAAACTTTAATTGAGTTTAATAGCAAATTGGGCCTAATAGACGTTATTTCAAAAGCAGCCGCTGGTACAACATGCTCCCCCATTTGCCTTGAAATTCTTGCTTTTTCTATTTCCTGTCTGGTTGAAACATCTGTTATGTAAATAATCTTAAAAACATTTGGCAACAAAAGTTTTGAAATTATTTTATCTATCATTTTAAGACTTGTTCCTAATATTAATATTTTATTAAATTCTTCTTTTGCAAGCACTTCAAGCATTTCTCTGCAATGAGCATCATCTTCAAATACAGATCGCCTTACCGCTTTAAAAACATTATCTTCAAACTTAGCAGAACTTCCGGCAATAATTTTCATATTTTTAATTAAAACACCATCATCAATTATTAAAGGTATTGAATATTTATCTGCTACCAAATGCGATCTAAAGCTCTTACCAGTTCCAGCAGTTCCTACTAATGCATACACCTTAACCCTAACAAATTTATGCTTAATGCTAGTTGCAAAGTTTTTAACCTTGCTTAATATTTTTTTTAAAAAAAAATCACTTGAAAAATTCTGAAAATTCATAGACATCAAAAATATCTTTTACTTGCTTTAAAAATTCTAAACTAGGCTTAGAGTAAAATTCATTCTTTTTAAAGAATGTTCCATTAAATTTTACCAAAAAAGCATGTAAAAAGTAATCGCTTTTCTTGAATTTATTACAGTATTTCTTGTCATTAATTAAAGGATGATTATTAAAGGAACACTGAGACCTTATTTGATGGGTAAAGCCTGTTTCAATAACAATCTCGACAAGAGTAGCTCTTTTGCAAGATAATATTGGATCAACCTTTGTAATTGCATTAACAAAATTTTCATCTTCTAAAACAAAAGTTTTTCTCAACCTTTTATTTCTAAATAAATGATTTTTATAAATAACAGGAGACTTAACCTCGCCTAAAAGTATTGCAAAATATTTTTTAATTATAGATCCACCACTAAATGCCTCACTTAGCTTTCTTGCAGTATTTATATTTTTTGCAAAAATAATAATACCAGAAGTATTTCTGTCAAGCCTGTGAACTGCCGAAGGCTTAAAGCTTAGAGATCTTAAATTTTGACTTAAGAGATAAGCATTCACTAAAAAATCAAGAGAATTTTTACCTCCATGAACTAAAATGCCTCTTTGCTTATCTAAAACAAGTAAGTCGCTATCTTCATAAATTATTCTTTTTCGAATATATTGAAAATCAATATTGCTTTTAAAGCATTCATCCGTGGTTAAGTTCAAATTTTGGGCTAAAGATTTGTACAAATAAATTTTATCACCTTTGCAAACTCTGCATGAAAAATGTGATTTTAAACCATTTAGCCTAATGTCGCCCTTTCTAATATGTTTTATTATCCGCGCTTTAGAAAAATTTAAAATTTTAATTAAAATTGAATCTAGTCGCTTGCCATTATCATTAGCAAGCACTTTTAAAAAAATATATTTATCCAAATGCAAAAAATACCCCTAACAAACCTTACTATTTTTTTTACAAAAAAAATTAACTACTAAAAATGTAAATATAGAAACAAAAAATGATGGAAAAACGGGGTGAAAAAACCAAATATTTAAACCAAAGAATAAAATGGACAAATAAAATATTAACCCTAAAAACATAGAAGCAAAAGCCGCTATTTTGCTTACAAAATTTAAATAAAGTCCAAAAACAATAATAGGGAAAAACGAAACTTCCAAAGCTCCAAAGGCAAAAATATTAACGAAGAATAAAAAATTGGGAGGGAAGAGAGAAAATATAAGTATTATTAAAATAAAAAAAATATTAGAAATCATTATTACCCTGCCAATCTTTACATCTTCTTTTAAATCTTCTTTATAAATAAATATTGACTTTATTAAAACAGATGTTATTAATAGCAAATTTGAATCCACTGTAGACATTATTGCAGATAAAAGACCTATAAGAAACATAAAACAAGAAAAAGGATTTAAAACTTTTAAAGCCACATTTAAAACAACTTTATCATTTGGACTTAAATCTGGAAAAAGAATAATAGCAAAAAACCCTATTAAATGCATCAAAACAATTAAAAAGCTAATAATAAAAGTAGAAATGGGAAGAGAAAATTTTATAGCATTCTCATCCTTAAATGCTATAAAATTATTAATAATCTGAGGCTGCCCTAGTATTCCTATTCCTATTAATATCCAAAAAGAAATTATATATTGTGGCTTTAAGTCAGCATTTGAAGGAAGTAAAAGGCTTTTATCTAAGCTAGACATTGCTGTTTTGAATAAATTATTAATACCCCCTCCCAAATCTAGCATCTTGGAAAACAAAATAACGGATGAAACTAGCATTAAAAATCCTTGAATCAAATCCGTATAAGCTACTGCCTTAAAGCCGCCAAAAAATACATAAATAAAAACCAAGAAGGCAAAAAAAGTAAGACCAACTACGTAATCAATACCCCAAAAAACTTCTATAAGTTTGGCACCACCTATTAATTGGGCAGAAATCAAAAACATTGAAAAAAAAATCAACACAAATCCACTCATTAACGCCAAAAAATCACTTTCATATCTATGCCTAATATAATCAATAATATTAATTGCATTAATTTTTTTTGATTCGCGATTTAATCTCTGACCAACAATAATAAAAACAATTAAAGTTGTAGGAATTTGTATGGTAGCTAATAATATAAAAGATAATCCATACTTATAAACAGCAGAAGGACCGGAAATAAAACTACTAGCACTAATATAGCTAGAAGAAAATAACAAAGCCATAACAATAAAATTAATATTTCGATTTGCAAGAAAATATTTATTTAATAACAAAAACCTACCTCTATTTCTTTTTTTAAGAAAATCTAAAAATAAAAGAATATCAATAATTTATCAAGTTTTACTAATTACTAAAATAAAAAAACAAACCAAAAAAAAATTTATACTGGGGAATAAAATTCCTGACAAAAAAAACCACAAAGGAATATTAAATATAGTAGCTGATATGTCAATAAAATAGGCAAAACAAAACCACAATACAAACATAAAAACATACAATAATATAGCGTACAAAATCCTATTTCTCATTTAAAACAACCTTAACAAAAGGACATCAAAATTTATAAATTCAAATATAATGTATATTATATAATATATATTATATGGATAAAAATAAACATATATTAATTGGTATATGTGGGGGCATAGCCTCTTACAAGTCAGTTTACATGGTTTCCAGTTTAGTTAAATTAGGATACAAAGTTAAAGTTATAATGACACAAAATGCAACTAAATTTATTACTCCATTAACTTTAGAAACCATTTCTAAGAACAAAATAATTACTAATTTGTGGGATTTAGACCACAATGAGGTGGAGCATATAAAAATTGCAAAATGGGCACACCTAATTCTTATTATTCCTGCTACCTACAACACAATATCTAAAATTGCATCAGGAATTGCTGATGATGCATTAACTACAATAATATCTGCAAGCACAGCTCCTACTTATTTTGCAATAGCAATGAATAATATAATGTATTCAAACCCTATTTTAAAAGAAAATATAAAAAAGCTTAAAACTTATAATTATAAATTCATTGAACCTGATAAAGGATTTTTGGCTTGCTCATCAAATGCTTTAGGGCGCCTTAAAAATGAAGACAAAATTATAAAAATAATATTGAATGAATTTAATCAAAAAGACTACCTAAAAAACAAAAAAATACTTATAACAGCATCCAGAACTGAAGAATTAATAGATCCAATTCGCTATTTCTCAAATACATCAACGGGAAAAATGGGGTTTTGCTTAGCACAAGAGGCTGTCAAACTAGGAGCTCAAGTTACAATTATTACAGGACCAACCAATGAAAATGAGCCTGAAGGGGTCAACATTATAAAAATAAAAACTGCAATGGAAATGTACAAGGAAGCTCTCAAAATATATAATAAATTTGAAATAATAATTGGAGCCGCCGCTGTTGCCGATTTTAAACCCAAACACATTTTCAATAGTAAAATTAAAAAAAATAAAATCAATAGATTATATATAAAATTAGTAAAAAATCCCGACATAATTCAACACATAGGACACAATAAGCTTAAAAACCAAATTGTTATTGGATTTTGCGCTGAGAGTTCTAAAAATTTAATTCAAAAAGCTAAAGAAAAATTAAAAAAGAAAAACTTGGACTTTATCATTGCAAATGAACTTAAATATTTTGGTTCAAACTTAAACAAAGTTTATATAATAAATAAACAAAGCACAAAAGAACTGCCAGAAATGGAAAAATCAGAAGTAGCTAAAGAAATTTTAAAAATTTTATACTAATATGCTTAATAGTTTATTAATAATCAATAATCTTTTAAAAGCATTTTAATATATTCGGAGTTCGTTTCACTTTTAATTTTTTTAAGCTTATCAGAAAGCGATGAAGATTTATTATAAACAGCTCCCTTTAATGCCAAATACCTTAAATCAATATTTTTGCTGTCAATGATTTTAGAATAAAAATTATCAAAATTACCCTTTTTACCAGCCAACATTGAAGCAACACCTCTTAAAACATTTGAGGGTCTATTAATATTTTCTTTATTAACAATTTCTAAAGCAATTGACAATGCTTTTAGAGAATCCTTATCTAAAAGGTAACTAAACATTGAAATTTTAAAATTATTGTCAATCTTAAAATCAAACATAATGTTTTTTATCTCAATATTCCCAAGATCCATATCAATTAAAGCCTTAGCAGAAACCTCCCTAACTTTAAGAGATGGATCGCTTTTAAGCTTATAAATCAAAATATCCTTTGCAGAAGAGTCCTTATGTCCTTTGATTGCATTAATAGCTTTAAACCTAATATTATCATCAGAATCTCTTAAAAATCCTTGTAAAATCTCTTTAGACTTTAAAGAAGAATCTTTGGACAAAGAAGCAATAATAGCTAATTTAACATTTAAATTATTGTTATTACTCTGAAGATATAAATCAGCATTTTCAGTTACTTTATCTGAAGCAAGATATGACAACGCTTCGATTGCAGCAGCCTTAATTGATGGGCCCTCGTAATTATCTAGCGAAATTTCATAAATTCTATCCTGATAATCAACAGCGGCCATTTTTCCAAGAGCAATAAGTATTTCTCTTCTAGCCCCATCATTTCCAGAATATTTTTCAAAAACTTCCATCATGTTTTTGGAATACTCAAGAGCATTAAGCTCTCCTAAATAATAAGCTGCAATAGATACCACATTGCCCTCTTTATTTTCAAGAATGTCAATAAGAGTTTTTTTTAATTTTTCTTTATCATCAAACTCCTTAAGATACGAAATTGCCAAGCCAAATAAAGAGTTTGAATATCTTTTACTCTCATAATTTTCAAGAATATAATTTGCTGTATCAATGCCTCCCGAATACTTAAGAGAAATAAACAATTCAAGTATTTCCTTTTTAAGCTCAGCATTAAAAGTTTTCTCAAGTCTTTTTTTAAGAGAAAAATTATATTGACTATCGCTTGATTTTTTAAGAGCTTTTATAATGCTTGTCACTTGGCTATCAAGCCCATAAAGAATTGTATCGTTAACATACTTACCATCTAAGCCAACATTAGAAAAATTCTCTCCCTTAGAAGAATTTTTTCTCTCAACAAGCTTATTTTCTGTAATTTCGGGCAACAAAGGAGGACTAGGAAGAGTTGGAGAATTAACATTTTGAGCATACATATTAAAAATAAGTAAAAAAAATAAAAAATAAAAGTATTTCATAAAGCATCCCTCCTAATATATCTAAAAAGCTTATTTATTCCTAAAACAGAATAACAAATAAACAAAACAAAAATACTAACAATTCCAGCTGCCATTAAAAAATAAAGATTTTTAAAACTAAACCCCACATCCCACTGAAACTTTTCAAAAAAGAAATAAATTGCATATAAAGGAAAAAGTGTAATAATTGACTTTAAAAGAACAAATAAAATTTCAATTAAATCAATTTTAACTCCACTTTTCAATATTATAAAACAAAAAACAATTACACAAATCATAAAAGAAATAGATTGGGCTAATGCTAAAGCGTTCAAACCATAATAATTAATACCAAAAACAGAAAGTGCAATATCAAGAATAGAAAATAAAACACTCAAATAAAACGGTGTTTTTGCATCACGAATAGAAAAATAATATTTTTGGAAAAAACCAAACATTGAATAAAAAAGCAGGCCTAAAAGAAAACATTTCAAAACACCCGCTGTTTTTTGAGTATCATAAATAGAAAACTTGCCTCCCATAAGAAATAAATTTAAAATATAATCAGACCAAATAAACATTAAAAAAGATACTGGAATAAAAATTAACAATAAAATTTTAATTCCATCTACTAAAAGGGCATTTAATTTTATATTATTCCCCAAAACAGCGTGCTCCGCCATTTTGGGGAAAATCACTGTTGCAATAGAAATATAAAAAATTCCTACAGGAAGCTGATAATAAACTACAGCATTACTAAGAATAGAAACACTTCCTATCTCAAGGGTAGATGCTAATGCAAATGAAATCTGCTGAGTAACAATTGAAATGGAAAATCCAAAAATCATACGAAGCCATCTGGTTAAAAAATTTAAAAATACTTTTTCTCTGAAATAAAATGTTGGTTTCCAGGCAAAATCAATCAGAAGGCAATTTGCAAACGGAATCAAAAATTGTAAAAACCCTCCAAAAATTACGCCAATAACAGCACTATATATTCCAAAACGACCATAAAATAAGAATATGCTCAATATTATTCCAAAAGAAAGCATAATAGGCGAAAACGAAGGAATGAAAAAAATTTTATATGAATTTAAAACAGACACAAAGATTGACGATAGGCTTATTAGTAAAATATATAATACCAAATAACCAAATACAGAACTTGCAAAAATTAAGTTTTCTCCCCTATAATAAGATATAAAATACATAATAGGCTTTGCAAAAATAATCATAACTAAAACAATTAATCCAATGGAAATAATGTTAAAGGTTATGACAGTTCTGAAAAAAGAAACAGCTTTTTCGTGCGATTTGTTTTTTTCATGTGTAAATTCAGGTAAAAAAGCCGAGGTCATCGCACCCTCTGAAAGAATTTTGCGCAAATTATTAGGAATATTGAAAACATAGTTAAAAATATCAGCATCAAGATTTGCACCAAAATAATAAGAGAAAATCTTTATCTTTACAAAGCCCATTATTCTTGAAAAAAAAGTGGAAATCATGACCAAAATTGTAGAAACAACATATTTATTCATCGAAATTTCCCTCTTCATACTTTTTTAAATATGAAGTTCTAAAGTTTAAAAAATCATCATTTAGAATTGCCGCTCTGATCTTTGAAATCAACCGAAACATATAGTAGATATTATGCTCACTTGCCAAAACTATTCCAAAAAGCTCTTTCGATTTTATTAAATGTCTTAAATATCCTTTTGAATACCTTGTACACAAAGTACAGATGCAATTTTTCTCTATCTGAGAAGTATCATCCTTATGCTCCTTTCTACCAATGCACATAATCCCATTATCTGTCAAAAGAGACCCATGCCTAGCAATTCTTGAGGGATTAACGCAATAAAAAATATCAATGCCATAATATATGGCATCAAGTATGTAATGGGTAGTGCCAATACCCATTACATACCTTGGTTTTTCTTTTGGCATCAACAAAGAACTATATTCAAGAATTTCTAAATACTTCTCTCTTGGTTCTCCAACAGAAATGCCTCCAATGACAATACCTGGACTGTCTAATTCCAATATATCATTGATGCTTCTTTTCCTTAAATCTTTAAAAAAATTTCCTTGAGCTATTAAAAATAAAAGCCCGTTGTATCTCTCTTTTCTGTTTTTATAAGATTTGAATGTGCTGTGAGCCCAATTAGTTGTAATATTTATATATAAATTGGCTTCATTATAATCAATCCCGTAAGAACTGCAAATGTCAAGTGGCATAATAATATCACTGCCAAAAATTTCTTGCATAGCAAATATTCCCTCGGGAGTAAAATAATGATACGATCCATCTAGATAAGATTTAAAATGTACAACTTTTAGATCAATTTTTCTCAGATCAGAAAGAGAAAAAACCTGAAATCCGCCCGAATCGGTTAAAAAATTTTTATTCCAAGTTGTAAAATTATGAAGACCACCATATTTTTCAATAGTTTTAATTCCCGGCCTTAAATATAAATGATAAGTATTTGCAAGCATCAAATTACATTCTAACTTCTCAAGAACAGCATGTTTTAATCCTTTCATTGCCCACAAAATATCAACTGGCATAAAACAAGGAGTATCTACTCTACCATGAGGAAGATTTAAAAATCCAACCCTTGCATTAGAATGTTTATCATTCTTGATTACACTAAACATATAAATATCCCAAATAATTATATATATTATTTCCTAACAATCCTATAAACAAAAAAATTGATAATCAAAAAAAATATAGTTGTAAAAGAACTTGCTATATATATATGTAAATAGCCTAAATCCGCTAAAAAATTAAAAATTACAATAGAAATAACATAAACAACAGCAAAAGCAATGCTATTTAATAGGCTGAGTATAAAAATATTTTTTTTAAGAGCAAGAGCAATAAAACCAACAGTAAAGCTAAGAAGAATCAATCTAAATGAAAAGAATATCCTATTTAATAAATCAAAAAATGCATCAGAATAATTTAAACGTTCAGATTTGAGAAAACTTATCCAATTAATAAGTTTAGTAAAATTTAATGCCTTTGATGAGAGCATCACAGTTCTTATGTAATCAGGCGCTAGCTTAATAATTCCTGTCCCATCAAGGACATCGTAGGCGTTCTCCTTAATTTTTTTACCAACCTTAACAAACTCTCTAATACCATAAAGCTTCCATTTATTATCTTTCCATTCGGCTTTATTTATATCGTACCTTGTTTGAAACTCATCTTTACTGTCTTTAATTATAATCATCAAGTTAGCAAAAGTATTCTTATCAATATCATAAGATTTAATATTATAAATTTCTCTAGCAAGATCTCTTATTATTATAGTTTTATCCCCAGATCTACTGTCGCCAATGCTATTCTTAATAAGAACATCTCTTCTTGCTATAGTATCTATTACTAAATAATTATCAAAAAAGAAAAGAACAACTGAAATAAATATACTAATTAAAATGATTGGTTTTAATATCCTGGTAAGTGGAACTCCACAACTAAAAAGACCTATTATTTCATTTCTCATAGAAAGATTGCCAATAAGATTCGAAATAGCAAAAAGAAAAGATAAAGCCACTCCATCTGAGAACGCCTTTGGCAAATATAAATAATAAATATAAAGAATATCCTTAAGGCCAATATTCTTTTCAAGATAATTAAGAAGATTGACAAATAAATCACCAAGCATAATTAAAATCATGAAAAGTAAGTTCATGGACAAAAAAGTAAGAATGATGCTTTTTATAAAAAGCTTATCTATTTTCATTTTTTTAACAATCTCAAAAAGAGAATTGCTCCTGCAATAATTAAAATTAAATTAGGCAAAATAGTAACAATAATAGGACTTGGTGCATACTGCACAGTATAAACTTTTCCACCAATAAACATTACCCAATAAAAAACACAAACAATAATTGAAATTACAAGCTCAAGAATAATGGAATATTTCCTATTAGAATACATTCCCATTGAAAAAGCCAAAAAAATAAAAAATAAAACTGAAAGCGGTAAACTAATTTTTTGATAAAATTCAAGATTAAACAGAGCCAAATTTTGCTTCATGCTTCTATCTTGATAAGGTTTAAAATTTAAATTTAAATTATACATATAGTTTAAATTTTCAAAAACATAAGATTCATCCACATAATAGTTTTGATTATATAAATAATTCAAATAAAGATTTGAAAAATTTAAACTTAAAAAGTCTCCTTCTAGATTATTTTTTATATTTGAATCTGCAATTAAATTATTCTGCTTTTTAATTAATTTTATAACATCTCTCATGCTCATTTGTGAAGGAGTTACATAATTTAATAAAAAACTATCACTAAATGTAACCTGATCGATTGAATATTTCATCTTATCTGCATAAAAATAATCATAAAATCCACTCTCACTATCTGTTAAGGCAATAGATAGAACATCATTTAAAATAAAATACACTTGAAAATTTTCTTTTCTAATATCAAGATTTTTTGCCATAAATATTCTATCAAAACCCTTAAGCCCAGTGTTATCAAAAAAAGTTACATTTTTATAACCATTTTCCGATTTCTCACCAGAAACAAAAATCAAATCTCCATATTGTTTGCTTGAATAAGGCTTTAATATCAAATGGGGAACTTCTTCTTTTATTTCATTAAAAATTTTTAATCTGCCAATAGATCCAAGTGGAAGTAAAATATCATTAGATATAAAAGATACAAAAGCAATAACTATTCCTAATTTAAAAAATGGGACAAGTAAATCAAAAATTGATATGCCAATTGAACGAAAAGCTAAAATTTCATTGTGAAGCTTGAATTTATGAATAGTAAGAATTACTGAAATCAAAGAAGCAAAAGGGGGAGAAAGCGCAATAACCATAGGAAGAGAATATATAATAAAAATAAAAGCCTTAAAAAAGGGAACATAATTTTGAAGAAGTATTCTCATAAAGAATAAAATTTGATTTATAAAAAATACGAAAAAGAAAAATAAAAACGTAATTAAAAAATATTTAAAAAATTCAGTAATTATGTAAGATTCATAACTGTTTTTTAATATTTTCATCTACAAAAACCAAACCGTTATTAATAGTGCCCAGTATGACATAATTTTCAAATCTAGAAACTTTTATTAAATTCAAATTAAGAAGCCCATTATTGGGTCCAAAATAATCCCAATTGCCATTTTCAGAATCATAAATCAATAGCCCATGATCAAAGGTTGCAAACAATAGCTTTTTATCTTTAATCTCCATATCCATAAAATAATTAACATCAATATTATTGGCAATAACATGCTTTTTGTAGCTATTTTTATTTAAATTTAATTCAAAAAGACCCCCACCATATGTTCCAACAAAATAACTATCTTTATATTCTTTTATAAAATTAATATTTTTTTCATTACCATTTTTGCTAAAAAAATCCAAATGTTCAATCTTTTTCAAATTGTCGACATTAACACTATAAATAGCCTTGTCAACTGTTCCAACTAATAATAAATTTTTTAAACTATCAAAGCAGAGTGAGGAAATCTTATTAGATCCAAGCGGTATATTTTCCCAATTTTTTAAATCATAAAACCATAACCCAGAATTTAGAGTACCAACAAATATTCCATTTTTAACAGCAAGTAAAACTTGCACATTGCTAAAATCAGCATTACTGGGAACATTTATTTGCTTTAAATCCCCATCAAAATCATCTATATAATAAACAACATTTTTACCACCAATATAAATTGTTCCATTATAATCCGCAAAACCCCTAATGCCATTTAAAAAAATGCTTTTTTTATCCTCAAGATAGACCCTACAATCATTTTTTTTAATATTATATCTTAAAAGTCCTCCTAATATATTAGTTACAAATATATTGTCATTAAAGACAAATGCATCAAAAACGCTGTTGTCAAGAAATCCTAAAGACTCTAAGTTTAAATGACTTACTCCAAGTTTATTACTTAAAAAGCCATAAATCTCTTTATCATAACCCGAGATAGAAAATTCATTAATCTCTTTAAATGCAGAAATTGCATCAGATTTTTCTTTAACAAGATATTTTAATTCAGCTGATCTTAAACTAGCATGAGAATATTTATAGTCTTTTAAAAATAGATCAAAATTATATTCGGAAAGATCATAAAAACCATTCTCATAATTTACATATCCAAAAAACAAATTCGCTTTAGCTAGCAATTCTCTGCTGTGCTGATTCTCATTAGTTACTATTTTATTCAAATAATAATTTGTCAAGCCAATATTTTTTTTAGCATAACTTTCTCTGGCTTTTTTAAAATAAAAATTATTTTCTTTTAAAAAAGCATCACTAAGGAAAAAAGATTCATTATCTTTTAATCCTATCAAATAGTCTCTTTTAAATTTGCCCTCATTACTCTCAAGAAAAACATTATTATCATCAATAATGGCTGCTTCTTTTTTATTCTCTACAATATCACTAATATGAGAATCTTGAATAGATCTATCCGTAGTAAGGCAGGAAAAAAACAAGAAAAAACATATAAGGCAACCTTTAAATAAATTATTCAAAACAAATTTCATATTATTTTAATAATCTTTATCTCTAACAATTTCAAGATCAATTTTTCCAAATTTGTCTATATCAATTATTTTGACCTTAATTCGCTGACCTTCTTCTAATTTTGGAGGTCGAACTAACCCCGCATTACCTCTTATACTCTCTCCACCGCCACCAAATCTAGAATATCTATTACTATTCCCAAATCTTCCAGAACCATACTTACTGTCTCTGGGTTTCAAACGAGTACTTAAAAATCCTTCCTTTGCAGGAGTAAGTTCAATAAAAGCCCCAAAGCTATTAATCTTTTTCACAGTTCCTTCATAAATTTCGCCTACCTTTGGCTCTCTTACAATACTCTCTATTCTTTCTTTAGCTTTTTGCATCTTAAAATCATCATCCCCGAAAAGAATGATTTTTCCATTCTGCTCAATTTGAACCTTAACTCCAAATTCATCTGTTATAGCCTTAACAGTTTTTCCAGTAGATCCTATCACAAGAGATATCTTGTCAATGTCAATTTGAAGTTGAACAATTTTAGGAGCATACTTAGATATACCAACTCTTGAATTAGAAATTACAGTATTCATAATAGATAATATATGTATTCTACCTATTCTTGCTTGTTCAAGAGCATCTCTCATTAAATCTTTAGTAACATTTTCAATCTTAATATCCATTTGAAATCCAGTAATTCCATTTTTTGTACCGGCCACTTTAAAGTCCATATCACCTAGATGATCCTCTTCTCCAAGAATATCACTTAAAACTACATATTTATCCCCTTCGCTAATAAGCCCCATGGCTATCCCTGCAACTTGCCCTTTAACAGGAACCCCTGCTGACATTAAAGACATGCTCCCAGCACAAACAGTAGCCATTGAAGAAGATCCATTAGACTCCAAAACCTCAGAAACTACTCTAATAGTATAAGGAAAATCATTTTTTCCAGGAACCATTGATTCTAAAGCTCTTTGAGCTAAATGACCATGGCCAATCTCTCGCCTGCCGGTCATTAGTCTACCAGTCTCGCCAACTGAAAATGGGGGAAAATTGTAATGGAGCATAAAATTAAGGCGCTTATCGCCATCAATATCATCCATTATTTGCTCGTCAATGCTTGTACCAAGAGTAGTTACCGCTAAAGCTTGCGTCTCCCCCCTTGTAAAAAGTGCAGAACCATGCGTTCTACTTAAAATATCAACTTCTGAGATAATATCTCTTATCTCATTAGGAGTTCTGCCATCTGTTCTAATATTGTCGTCAAGAATAGAGCTTCTAACAATCTCCTTCTCAAAATCATCAAAAGCTTTATGAAAAAGAGATTCATTGCTATCAGTCAATTTCTCAAGAGAAGAAAAGTGCTCATAAGATTTATTTCGCAGCAAAGTTATAGCTTTATCTCTATTAAGCTTTCCCCTAACAAAACAAGCTTCTTTAAGAGCAGCATAAACAAAATCCCTAAGCTCATCTTTAAATTCAAATATTTTTTCTTCAAAAGCTAAAGGAAGTTTTTCCTTCTTGCCCACAATATCTAAAAATTCTTTTTGGGCATTACAAATTTGTTTAATATATTCATGCGCACCGTCTATTGCTGAGAGCAAAATATCCTCACTAACCTCATTAGCACCACCTTCTACCATAGTAATTCCATTTAAACTTCCGGCAACAACAATATCAAGATCAGAATCATGAATCTCTTCAAAAGAAGGGTTTACTATAAACTTGCCATTCAAATAAACCATTCTAACAGCTGCAATTGGACCATTAAACGGAATATCTGACAAAAAAACTGCCGTAAAAGCAGCATTCATTCCAACAATATCAGGAGGATTAAGCTGATCTGTAGCTAAAGTCGTAGGAATTACTTGAATTTCTCGACCAAATCTTTTATCAAAAAGAGGTCTCATTGGCCTGTCTATTAGCCTGGAAACAAGTATTTCTTTATCCTTTGGCTTTCCTTCTCTTTTGATAAATCCTCCCGGAATTTTACCGGCTGCATAATATTTCTCATTATATTCAACCGAAAGCGGAACAAAATCTAAATCTTCTCTCACGTTACTCGAACAACAAACAGTTGCAAGAACCGAAGATCCACCATAAGTTGCAAGAACCGATCCATTAGCCTGTTTAGCCATAAATCCGGTCTCAAACACTAACTCGTCTCTACCTATTTTCAACTTTAATATTTTCCTCAAAATTCAACCTCTTTTTATTTTCTAAGACCAAGTTTAGATATCAACATCCTATAAGCTTCTAAGTCTTTTTTCTGGTAATACCGCAATAAACTTCGCCTTTGCCCTACCAACTTTAACAAGCCTCTTTTTGAACTATGATCTTTTTTATTTATCTTTAAATGTTCAGTTAAATACTTTATTCTACCTGTAATAAGTGCAATCTGAACCCCAACAGAACCAGTATCGCTTTCATTTTTTCCAAATTCAGAAACTATTTTTTGCTTTTGCTTTTTATCTATCATAAAGCAACTCCTATACCATTATAGCAAAGCTCTAACAAACCTCTTGCCATAATTTAAAATAACTACTACGATAGATTATAATATTTTTTCTTAAAAATAACAAAAGCAATTTATCCTTTTCAGGTTTTTTTTAATAAAAAATTATTAAATTTTTTAAAAAAACAAATGTAAAATTAAAATGTCATAACATATTTATAATTAAAATATAATGACATATTTATATTTATTCAAACCCACCCCTTGAATTACTGCTAATATTTTCTCTTCTCTGGATTTTAAAATTTTAAATTCATTAATATTGATTTCAATTTCAAAATAAGCACCATTTTTAACAAGATTTATCTTATTAGAATCAATGTAAACCTTTTCAAAACTTTTTAAAGATTCTAGACTAATTAAGGAGGCTTTACTCAAATTTTCACACAATGTGGAATCTTTTAATCTAAACATACCTACTTTAGTCCTTTTTAAATTACTAACATACGCGCAAGAATTTAGAGAATACGCCAAATCTCTTGCAATACTCCTAATATAAGTACCTTTTGAACAGCTAATTTTCAAACTAAGCAAAGAAGAACTAAAATCATAACTTAATCTTTGAATATTATAAACAGTTACTCTTCGTTTTTTAATTTCAAAAAACTTTCCATTCAAAGCAAGTTTATAGGCTCTGCTGCCATCAATATGAACAGAAGAAAATCTAGGAGGACTTTGATAAATCTCTCCTACAAAATCTTTAAGCTTTAAATCTATATCCTCCACATTAGGAATATAATCTGTTTTACTAACTATTCTTCCATTCGGATCAAGAGTATCTGTTTCTAATCCAAATCTGAATTCTGCTACATACTCTTTATCTAAAGAAGTAAAATAACTTGAAAGCTTTGTATATTTTCCTACAAGACCAACCAAAATTCCACTTGCAAATTTATCAAGTGTGCCAGCATGCCCAACACGACTTGTATTAAAATATTTTTTTATAGGGAAAAGAGTTTCAAAAGAAGTTTTACCTTGTTCTTTATTAATTAAAAGGAATCCATTTTCCAAATTTAATTCTCTCTTGTAGTATTTAATCCTTCAATTAACTTATTAACATAAAATGATTTGGAAAGAGAATCATCCTTAACAAATAATAATTTGGGAGTGCTTCTAACTTTAATTCGCTTGATAATTTGACTTTGAATAAATCCCTTAGCATTATTTAAAGCTTTAACTGCATTGTCCAAAGAAGCACCTTCCTTAATAGAGCCCACAAACACTTTAGCATTTATTAAATCTTTTAAAAATTCTACTTTAACCACGGTTAAAAATGAATGAATTCTGGGATCTTTAATCCCCCCACTTACTATTAAATTGCCAATTTCCTGAGCAATAAAACTTTCAAGTTTAAACTTTTTAATATTCTTATACATAAACACATATAAATAAAACAATACTAAGTTTTAAAAGATTTTTTAACCTTTTTTATCTCAAATGCTTCAATTATATCTCCTTCTTTAATATTAGCATAATTATCAATCATAATACCACACTCATATTGCTCAGCAACTTCTTTAACATCATCTTTAAATCGCTTTAAAGATGAAATTTTGCCGGAATGAATCTGCAAACCATCTCTCATTACATTAGTAATAGCATCTCGCTTTATTAGCCCCCGAGAAACATAACAACCGGCTATTACCCCTATTTTAGGAACATTTATTACAGCTCTCACTTCAGCAAAGCCAATAAACTGCTGCTCAACATCTGGCTCAAGCATCCCTTCAAGAACTGATTTAACATCATTTATAGCATCATAAATAACATTATACTTTCTAATCTCAACTTTTTCCTGATCTGCTAGTACCTGAGCTTTTGCAGTAGGCCTTACATGGAATCCAATAACAATAGCATCGCTTGCTGAAGCAAAGCTAATATCTGTTTCGGTTATTACCCCTGCTGATGAATGCACAACTCTTACTCTAACCTCATCGTTTGTTAATTTTTCAAGAGAATTCTTTAAAGCCTCCACTGAGCCTTGAACATCTGCTTTTAAAATTATTTTAAGCTCTTTAAGCGTTCCTTCTTTGATTGAATCATAAAGATTTAACATAGTAACTTTCTTTACATTTTTGGAAGATTCATATTTTTTAAGATCTTGTCTTTTAGAACTGATCAATTTTGCTTCCTTTTCAGTCTTAGTTACTTGAAAAGGATCCCCGGCTTGAGGCATTGAAGAAAATCCTAAAACACTAATGGCTTTAGCAGGTCCAACACTCTTAACAGGAACACCCTTTTCGCTAATTAATGCCTTAACTTTACCATAGCACGCTCCACCTACAAAAGAATCTCCCACATAAAGCGTTCCATCCTCAATAATAACAGAACAAACTATTCCGCGCCCCAAATCAATCTTGGCATCAAGCACTTTTCCAATAGCTCTTTTGGATGGATTTGCCTTTAATAACATCATATCCGACTGTAAAAGAATCATATCAAGTAGTTCAGAAATTCCTATGTTTTTAAGAGCAGAAATCATTACAAAAATAGTGTCTCCCCCCCAATCCTCAGATACTAAGCCGTATTCTGAAAGCTGATGTTTAATCTTATCGGGATTTGAATCTGGTAAATCAATCTTATTTATAGCAACAATAATTGGAACATTTGCTTCTTTTGCATGATTGATAGCTTCAATAGTTTGAGGCATAACACCATCAATTGCTGACACAACAAGAACAACAATATCTGTAACTTGAGCACCACGACTTCTCATCATAGTAAAAGCTTCATGACCAGGAGTATCTAAAAATGTTATTTCTCGATCATTATAAACAATAGTATAAGCTCCAATATGCTGAGTAATACCACCGGACTCTGTTTGATTTATATCTATATTTTGAAGCACAGAAAGTAGTTTAGTCTTACCATGATCAACATGCCCCATTATTGTAATAACAGGGGGCTTTTCAACTCTTTTACTTTGATCTTCCACTTCTTCTTCTATAACCGTTTCATCATAAATAGAGACAACATTAACTTTTGAACCATATTCTTCAACTAAAATAGTTGCAGTATCAGAATCTATCTTTTCATTAATAGTAACCATTACGCCCAAAGCCATTAATTTAGCAATCAAATCAGAAGATTTTAAATTCATCTTTCTTGCAAGATCGGAAACAGTAATGCTGCCCATAATATCAATTGACTTTGGAATAGGGTTAGCTAAATTTTCTCTCTTCTTTTTTTGAAGTTGTTCAAAAACTTTTTGTTCAATTGTTTTACTCTCAGTTTCTGCTTTTTTTCTCTTATAGCTTTTTTGACTCTCTTGTTGCTGTTTTTTTTTCTCGCCAAGCTTACGATTTAACTCTTTACTATTCTCAGAATCTGCTGTAGGTGTGCTGCTAACAATAGCGGGAACTTTGGTTTTTATAACTCTTCTAAAAGACATAGAAGTAGTAGTATATTTATTTTGAGAATTATTTTTGGCAACATATGTTTTCTTTGCTGAGCCTTGATATTGAGAGGATAAGCTGTCTCTGCTTTGTGAATATCCACCAGTTCTATTATCCCTGTTTTGTGAATATCCACCAGTTCTATTATCCCTGTTTTGTGAATACCCACCAGTTCTATTATCCCTGTTTTGTGAATACCCACCAGTTCTGCTGTCCCTGTTTTGTGAATACCCACCAGTTCTATTGTCTCTGTTTTGTGAATACCCACCAGTTCTGTTGTCCCTGTTTTGTGAATACCCACCAGTTCTATTGTCCCTATTTTGTGAATATCCACCAGTTCTGTTATCCCTGTTTTGTGAATATCCGCCTCTGTTGTCTCTGTTTTGTGAATACCCGCCAACTCTGTTGTCTCTGTTTTGCGAATATTCAGCCTTATTACTGTGATTATGCAAATCAACAGAGCTATTTGAATCATTTTTACCGCTTAAATCATTATGTGTTACAATTTTTACTACCTTCTTTTTTAACTTAATAATCTTAACTTTTTTGCCATCTTCATTTTTAATATCATCAATGTTTTTCGACAAACCTACTCCTCCTCAAACTCAAAACTAAGCCCTATTTTACAACCCGGACAGGAGGTCATATTTTCATTAATAACAACACCGCATTCAGGACAAAGAAGCTCTTCATCTTCTTCTACCTTTTCCATAGACTCATCATTGTCATTAGCAATTATTATCATCCCCTCTTTTAATATTTTGTTAATTTCTTCTTGTTTTTCATAACTTACACCAAGATTAAAAAGCACTCCCTCATCTGCTTGTAAAAAATTGTTAATATCATCAAGCCCCTCTTTTGATAAATTAGAAATCACAGAAGGATCAAGCAATTTAAGATCACTTATTTTACTAATCTCTTCAAATTGTTCCTCTTCAACAACATCCTGCATAACTTTATCAAACATTTCGAGTGTTTCTTGCTTAAGCTCCGAATTAGCTTTCATTTCTGCAAATTGACTGCTGGTTTTAACATCAATAGCCCAGTCAAGAAGTCTATTAGCAAGTCTAACATTTTGTCCCATTTTACCTATAGCAAGAGAAAGTTGGTCATCACTAACAACCACTAAAGCTTTATGTAAATCCTCGTCAAGAATATAAACATGCTCTATCTTTGAAGGAGTCAAAGAATCCTTTATAAATTCTTTAATATCTTTACTATAGGGAATAATATCAATTTTTTCTCCTTCAAGTTCCTTAATTATAGATTGAATTCTGACTCCTTTTTGCCCTATACAAGGACCAACAGGATCAATCTCTTCTTTTTCAGAATAAACAGCGACTTTGATTCTGTAACCAGGATCGCGAACTATTTTATGAATCTTAATAATACCTTCTTCAATTTCTGGAATTTCAAGCGCTAAAAGCTCTTCAATAAACTTTGGATGGGTTCTAGAAAGAATAACTTCAATACCATTTTTACCCTTTTTGACATTATAAACTAAAACTCTAATCTTATCATTAAGGTTATAAACTTCTCTTGGCGATTGATATTTCTTGGGAATTATACCATCCGTATTGCCAAGATTAACATAAAGATCACCATTTCTATTTTGTTGAACGTACCCAATAACAACCTTATTCAACTTACTTTTAAATTCTGATAAAATTTCATTATCCTCAATTCCTTGCAGGTCATTTTTGGTTCTTTGTTTTGCAACCTGAATAGAAAGCCTATCAAAAACTTTAGGATTAATTTCAATGTAAGCATAATCACCTTCTACAATATTTTCCTTTGAGATATCTTTTTCTAATATTTCAAGAAAAGAATCTTTTACCTCTTTTACAATTTTCTTTTTTGCATAAACAGACAAATCTCCCGTATCATCATCAAACTTAATAAAAGCATTCTCATTGCTTCCAAAATACTTCTTATAAGCTATTAATACTGATTCTTTAATTGTTTTTCTAATAGAATCTATACTCATGCCGCGATCATTTGCAATATTTACAATCATATGCCCCGTGCCCTTTATCATCCAAACTTCCTCCTTAAACTAATCTAGCCTTTTTAACATCACTATAAAAAACATTTACTTCTTTGCTATCTGTTTTAAAAATAAAACTTTTTGGCTTTGACTCTAATATAAAACCCTCTTCAAATTCATTATCCAACATCAACTTAATCTTTTTACCTTCAAAAATTTTAAACTCTCTGTCACTTTTTATTTTTCTATCTATTCCTGGAGTAGAAAGCTCTAAAGTAAAACCATATTTAAGATTTGCTTCTAAAATTAATAAAATTATCTTATGCAAATCAGTCAAAAAATCAATATCTAAGGAAAAATTTTTACTATAAAGAACTATTTTAATTTTTCCATTATTTTTATTTCTAAAGATATTAATTTCTAATATCTCAACATTTAACCGCCCTGTTAAATCTTTTATCAAATTAAAAACTTCATTACTTTCGTCAAAATACTTAATCAACTGTATTCCTAAAAATAATAAGGTTCTTTAAAAGAACCTTATTAAATACATAAACTAAACCTTAAGTCAAGGTTAACACTTAGCAAAAATAATGTCAACATTAAACCAAATTATAAGATTTGGCCAAAGAAAGCTTTATCACCTTATAAGCTCCCAATTGCATAATAAGATCTTCACAAATAGACATAGATGCTCCTGTAGTAACAATATCATCAAGTAAAACAATCCTTTTAAACTGAAAATTTTTATATTTTGATCTTAATTTAATTTTATTTTCAAGATTTTTAAATCTGAGATTCCCTTTCATTAACTTCTGACTTTTTCCATACTTTCTTGAAAAAATATTTATATAATTAAAACCAAAACGGCTTAATGAAATGCCAATGTATTCCATATGATCAAAACCATAAAATAATTTTCTTTTAAAACTACAAGGAACAGTTACTATTTGATCAAAATCAATATTATTTAAACATTCAGCAATGCCACTTGCTAAAAATCTACCAATTGACTTTTGAGCATCCCTTTTATAAGACAAAATTAAAGATTTATAATGCTCTTTATATTCAAAAAAATAAATCAAATTCTCATCAAATTTAATATTAAAATTAAAAAGTGACTTACATTGGTCACAAAGAGCATTAGAAGATACATATCTTTTTCCGCAAAAAACACACAAAGGTAAAAATATACTCTTTAAAACATTTAAATAGCTCATACTAACTAGACTGAGAAATAACCTTTAAAACAATTTGATTTAACAGCTCAATTGATTGAAAAGGGGTAATATTATTAATATCTATGTTAGAAATAAAATTTTTTAACTCTAAATACTCATTTAATTTAATATGAATATCAGTGTCATTTTTCAAGATCTCTTTATCATTACCATCAGAAGAAACATGGGGAAGAAACTCTAAACAAGAGTTGCCCTCTCGGCCCACCAAACTTTCTAGAATAACATTAGCTCTATCTATTACCCTTAAAGGAAGTCCTGCTATGCGAGCAACATAAATCCCATAAGAATTAAGAGATGGTTTTTCTTCAACTTCTCTTAAGAAAACAAGATCGTTGCCCTGCTTTTCAATTTTCATTGAAAGATTAATAAAAGCTTTATGATTAATAGACGACAATTCATGAAAATGTGTGGCAAACAAACTTCTAGCTTTAATATACTCTAAAATATACTCTATAATAGAATAAGCAATGGCAAGCCCATCATTTGTACTAGTGCCTCTTCCAACCTCATCCATAATTATTAAACTCTTTTCTGTTGCATTCCTTAAAATATTGGCTGTTTCATTCATTTCAACTAAAAAAGTGGATTCCCCTTTGGCAATGTTATCACTTGCTCCAATTCTGCAAAAAATTTTATCTGTAATGCCTATTAAAGCTTTAGAAGCTGGCACAAAAGAACCTATATGCGCCATTAAAGTAATTAAAGCCACCTGACGCAAATAGGTTGATTTACCTGCCATATTAGGCCCAGTAATTAAACAAAAATACTTTTCTTTATCAATCCTTACAAAATTTTCAGTAAAGATTTCAGTGTTTTTCACATAATGCTCAACAACAGGATGTCGAGACTTGTCAAGAAGAATTTCTTTACCAGATGTCAATACAGGCCTTTTATATTCATTTTTTTTTGCCAAAAAACCAAAGTTAACAACTAAATCAATATATGCAAAAAATTCTGCAACCTTTTTAAGAACTTTATTATGCATAACAACATTTGATGCTATTTCATCAAAAATTTCCTGTTCAAAAGCAACCACATTATCTTCAGCATTATTAATATCCACCTCAAGAGAAATAAGTTTTTCTGTTTTATATCTTTTTGAAGAATTTAAAGCTTGGCTTTCTATAAAATGCGGTGGCACTTGAGCATAATTACTCTTTGTAACTTCAAAAAATAATCCCCTATTATTAATTTTTCTAATCTTTAGGTTATTAATCTTGCTAAGCAATCTCTCTGATTCAAGATATTGATCAATATATTTATTTGCATTAATCTTTAAATCTTTTAAATTATCAAGCTTTAAGTCATAACCTCTTTTAATAAGTTCATCAGGCGCACTTGAAATTGCACTATTTATCAAAAAATAAACTTTAGAAATACTATCCTCTTCAAATTTATCAAAATTCCAATAATCAAAATTATGCTTGTCAAATAACTTTTTTACGGTAAAAAATACAGAAAGAGCTTTTTCAATAAATAAAAAATCTTTTTTAATATATCTTTTCATTTGAATCCTAGATATTATTCTCTCAATATCCCATATATTAATAAAAGTTTCTCTTAAAGTCACAGTCAAGCTAATATTTTTGCAAAAAAATTCAACATGATCTAGTCTGGTATTAATCTCAGAAATATTTAAAATTGGATTTAAAATAAATTCTCTTAAAAGTCTCTTTCCCATTGCAGTTTTGCAATCATTTAACACAGAATATAATGAATATTGAGAAGAAAAATCATTATTATTTTTTACAAGTTCAAGATTAACTTGAGTTACGTCATCAAGAAACATATACGAAGAATCATTATTAATATCTATTTTATCAATATTACTTAATAAATTTTTTAAATTATTTTTTATATGATTTATAATAAGAAAAATTGAAATGTAATAGGGCTTTTCCTCATCAAATCCAAGAGAGCTCAATCCAAGTATGTTAAAATGCTCCTTTATTGTTTTTATTGCAATATCCTTATCAAGATGCCAAGTAGGAACTCTGTTGATTAAAAATCTACTAAGATTAAGCTTCTCTGAGTATTCATAATAAAAATTTTCAGAAACTATTATCTCTTTAGGAGAGTATTTCTCAAGATCCCTTTTAAGTTTTTCAAAAAAACCATTCTCATAAAACATTATTCCAAGACTGGAAGTAGATAAATCTATATAAGAAAACGAATAATAATCTTTATAATCACTAATAGCAACTAAATAGTTATTAATATCATCATTTAAAAAATCTTCATCAATAATAACACCTGGGGTTATTACCTCAACAACCTCTCTTTCTAAAGGCCCCCCAGAAGTAGAATTAGACGCTTGTTCACAAATTGCAACCTTTTTATCAAATAAAATTAATTTCCTTATATATTCTTTACTGGTATGATAAGGAACCCCACACATTGGAACATTTTCTCTTTTTGTCAACGTTAAATTAAGAAGCTTGCTTACCTCAATTGCATCATCAAAAAACATTTCATAAAAACTTCCTACTCTGAAAAAAAGAACAGCATCTTTATATTTTTTCTTGATATCTAAATACTGCCTTATCATTGGGGTAACATTTTTTTCCATATGCTTCCTAAATAATATTGAATTACAATTGATATTATAAAATAAATATAATTCATTTAAAAAGAAAGAATATAAAATGATAAAAAGACTATAAAAGAAATATTTTACGCAATTAAACGCTATTTAATTATTAAAAAGCCTAATGTTTTAAATTTAATTAATTTTAAAAAATTTGCAAAAAACTTTTACAATAAACAATAATTTTTTGCTTAAGTTAAATTTAAACTTATTCTGAATCAAAATATTACAGATTTAAAAAAGAAAGCAATATCCTTAAAAGAAAAGTCTTTAAGGGTTTTTATTGTCCTTTTCTAAAAGATGCTTAACAACATCGCCTGTTATATCAACAGTGCTATTGTGGTAAAGAATATATGGATTATTTTTTTTCATAATCAAAGAAAACCCATTAATTTCTGCAACATATTGAATACCACGAAGTATTTTACTTAAAGATTCACTATTATTATTTAAACTATTAATGTTGGCCAATCTCTGCTGTTCTAAATTATTCTTTGCTAAACTAGACACTCTCTTTAGCTCATCAACTTTCAAATTATATTGATTTCCAAAAGATCTTGCATTATCTAAATCATTATCAGCAATCGATTTATCATACATATGTTTTAAACTCTTAAGCTCTAAATTTAACGTATTTATTTGTTCTTGATACCGATTTTTTATTTGATCAAGATTAGCTTTCAATTGAGGATTTAAAACTTCAATCACAATTCTATCAAAATCAACAATTCCTATCTTAATAACATCTATCGAAAAAACATTAAAAGATAATAAAAAAAACAATGGTAAAATCAAAAAAAACACAAATTTCTCCATAGCATTAATCAATATCTCATCTCAATTCCTAAGAAAAATTTAAATCCAGAATAATATTTGTAATAGCTGTTAACCTTATCATTGTCAAAATAAAAAGGATAAGCTATTACAAAAGAAAGCGGCAATTGAGGCAAAAGACTTCTAATTCCAGTTCCCCAGCTAAAAGCAAAACTACTAAAAGGTCTAAACAAAGAATTTTCTTGCCCTTCTAAAGAATAGGAAGCAAAATCTATAAAAAAAGCATCCCAAACTAAAATATTTTTTAACAAAGGAATAGATATCTGCACAGTATTTACAAAAGAACTGTAAATATTTTTCAAAATCCCCCAACCTCTAGCCTGCATAAAATTTTCACTAAGAATTATGTGGTGATGAGGTTGAATTTCAATTTCAAAACCATTACCAAGAGGAGGTAATATATTTGAATAGACGCTCCTTAAGGTCAAAATAATATCAAAATAAGGAGTAAACACATCCTCATATCCTAAAAGAGAAAAATATCTCTCAAAGGTTGTAGAAGATTTAATAAAATGGCTCTGACCAAATAAAAATCCACCAAAAAAATCAAACTGCTGCTTAAGCAAAAATCCATTATTAGATAAAGAAGTAGAATTTCTTGTATCCCAAGCCGCGCTCAAACTAAGAGAATTTTCAAATCTAAAAGTTTTGTAATTGTCTCTTAAATAATAATTTGAAGGTCTGTTAACCTCATTATCATAAAAAACATATTTTAAAGCAGTTTGCAAAGTGCCAAGAAGGGTTTGCTTACCAAGATAATTAGAAAAAGTATACCCGGTAAACGCTCCAAAACTAAGTTTAAGCAAAGAATAATTCATAGCATTAAAATCAGAAAAGCTTTTAGCATCTCGATATTCTTCCCAACTTGTAAATGGATCAGGAACTTCCCTTTTGCCAGAAAAAATAGGCCCATTAATATCCTGATAAGCAGTATTAACAGAATGTGAAAAATCTATAAATCCGCCTACGGTCCATCTTTTTTGAAAAAACCAATTATCTCTAAATGTCAAACTAAGACTTTGCTCTAAAAAAGATAAATTTAGTCTTGCTGCAAAATAATAGCCTTCGCCTAAAAAATTGGAAAGCTCCCACTGCCCAAATACTGAGAATGGAAACGAAGAATTTGAATTGCCTCCAAAATTCATACCAAATCCAAAATTACTTGTTGCTCGCTCCTCAATGTTTAAATTTATTTTCATAAGCCCTTCTGTATTGCCTGGAACAATATCAGGAATTACATTTGAAAAATAACCAAGCTGCTGTAAATTTGCCATACCCATCTTAAACTTGTCCAAACTAAAAACATCTCCCTCTTGAAGAGGAATCTCTCTAAGTATTACATGCGAAGCTGTATTTTTATTTTTAGAAACAGTAATAGACTCAATATGAGCTTTATCCTTTTCTAAAATTTTAATTAACAAATCAACAAATTCCCCTCTTATCTTTTGTGAAGGAATAATTTCTGTAAAAATATATCCTTCTTTAAAATAACTTTCCTTAATTTTGGCAAAATCCTGCTCAAATTTAGAATCATTAAAAATATCACCTTCGCTAAAGGTAATAAAACTTTTTAATTCTTCCAAACTAAAAACTGAATTACCAGAAATTTCAAGCTTTCCAAATCTAAAAACATTGCCTTCTGAAAGAAAATATTTCAAAAAAACTTCCTTTTCTAGTCTTTTAGGATCTTTAAGGGAATCTTTAATATCAACAGTGCTATTGATAATCTTAACATCAATATATCCATTATTTTTATAAAAAGACTCTAGTTGACGCTTGTCCTTATCAACATTACTTTTTAAATATTTACCATCTGAGAAAAGAGACACTACTCTTGATGCTAAAGATTTCCTCAAGGTATTACTTTTAAAGCTTAAATTTCCTTCAAAGTCAATCCCCTTAACAACATATTTGGGTCCAGCTACTATATTAAAAATAATATCAACTAAATTTCCCTCTTCTTTGATTTCAAAATTTGCAGAAACCTCAAGATATCCCATGTCTTTATACATCTCTTCAAGCTTGCTAATACCTTTATTAACACTTGCAAGATTTAAAGGTTCACTGGTTTTAATATTCACCTTCTCAACAAGTTCGCTATTCCAAAAAACTCTACTGCTATCAGAAAAAACAACAGAATTAACTAAAGATTTTTCTTTTACAATAAATGTAATAAAAAGATCCTCACCGTCTATTTTAAATATAGGCTTAATAAGCCCAGAAAAATGATCAAGAGAATAAAGATCAATTTGCAATTTATCAAAAATTTCATTAGAATATGACACGCCAATGTAAGGTTTTAAAATATTAATAAAATCTCTCTCCTTCTTATTCTTAAGTCCTTCAAAATTAATACCCTTTATTATTTTCCCCTTGTAATTTTCAACTTGACCAAAACTAAAAACAACAAAAAATATTAAAAAACTTACAAAAAACAAACCTCTAATTGAACCCATCTTAACCTCTTAACAATTTAATATTTAAATTTCCAAGAAATGCCTATATTATTTCCTATTCCATCTAAACCTTTTTTCATAAAATTGTAATCAAGCTCATAATTAACCAAAAAAAATGGAGAATCAAACTCAATACCCAAATTGATAACAAAATTTAAATCTTTTGAAAAAGGAGTCATTTGTTCTTTCAAAAAACCAAAGCCCCCACTAATAAAAACACCCTCAACAAGATATTTGCCTACCTTAACACTTGTATTGTCAAGAACATCAACAAAAGTAGGATTCCCGATTTTGAAAAAATTACTATTAATAGAATTTTTCAATATATCTGTCTTTATACTCAACAAGTCTAAGTTTAATACAGAACGCATATAATCTTCAATGGGTTGAATTAAAAAATCAAGAGCAATGTCACTTACTATTCCAATTGCCATTTCAGCAGCATTAGTCCCTGCCGATCGCAATCCTCCCTCATACCCCCCTATTGTTGAGCCTGAAAGCAAATATTTAATCTCCTGCTCATTTCTAGAAGGATAAGACATAAACTCAATTTTCCATAAACTTAAAGGACTATCAATGCTTATTGTAACAAGCAGTTTATCATTTCTATCCTTAATAGTATTTGTAGCCTCCGCTTTTATCCATGGATCAAATTTAGCCCTACTCTCATTAAAGGATATATAAGAGCCACTTTTAAAGATAAATTTTTTATTATTATAATTAACAAAACCACTTGCAATATTCAAATCCCCCTTAATAATAAAATCATCTGTTTTTGTATCAGATTTTATTACAAGTTTATCCCCTCTTGAAATAGTAGCCTGTAAAAAAGAAATATTACTATCTGGCCAATGAAAAGTAACACCGCTGTCAAAATTTATCTCAAGATCGGTTAAAATATCAAAATCTAGAAGATTAATATCAGTTTGCAATCTTTTTGCTCGCTTGAAAGGATTTATTAATAAATCAACAACAGAACTTTCAAGAGAATAAACCCAAGCATTTGAAATATTTAAAATACCTTTAAACATAATTTCATCGGCATTTCCTTCAATTGAAAAATCGCCTAAAGCATAGCCTGTAAAGCTTAAGGCAATTTTGTCAAATTTAATAGGAACTCCCGTTCTACCAGTCACATTAATATCTATTTTGTAATAATCAATAATAGTATCACTTAAAAAATTTAAATTTAAACTAGTAGAAACAAAAATCTTGGAATATCGATCTAGGTCAAACTCATTATTAAAAATTATTTTATTATCCTGAATTGCAACTGGCATATCAAATATTTCTAAAGCTCTATCACCACCAAATTTTCTAGAAGCTCTTAAATACTCAGTGCTAATTGATCCTTTTTGAATATTTAAATTTCCATTAATATTAGGATTATATAAATCCCCATCAATATCGAATTCACCATTTAAAACAAGATCGTAAAGAATAAAATGATTGTCAACATTAAATAAAAAATGTGAATCCAAAAAATCTTTGGTGATTATTTTTGAATCAAATTTAATATCTCTCACATTTCCAAGAATTTTATTTTTAATTATTTTGCCTGACGAATTAAAACTAAGAGGCAAATAATCTTTTAAAATAAAGCTATATTCTCCACTGCCATAATGATATAAAACATTAATAAGGTCATAATCAATTGAAGCCATATTAAATTTTTCAAAATCATTGCTAAATTCAATCGTAAGATTGAATAAAGATTCATTTTTATACTTAATATCTCTAAAGAAAAATTCGCCCTGTGTTTTGGTTTTCAAAACTCCAAATTGCTCTTCAACTCCACTTTGGAAATTTCTAAAATTTGCATTAAATTTGTAAGAAAACAAGTCGCTATTAAAAACTATATTAGATACCCCTATAGAACTGCTTAGGTCATATCTTAAGCTCCCAGTAAGAAACTCTTTTTTATTGCGCTTGGCTTTTATGTCATATATGTTAAGCTTATTATCCAATAGTCCTAAATTCATAGAAAACTGAACGGGAACGCCCAAAAAAGTTAATTTATCTGCCTCAAGATATCCACTCAAAGAATAATTTTTAAAATCATTCTTTTTAAAATTTAGCAAAAAATTACCATTAACCTTTCCCTCTAAAAGGGATAAAGAATTAAAATTGTAAAAATCTAAGTCTTGAAATTTAAGCAAAAAATAACTTCCATATTCATCGGAATTAACCCCTAAAAAATATCTCTCTGAATTTAAGCTAGAAAATAGATTCAAACTTCCATTAAAATTATCTTTTAAAGTGAATTGTCCATATCCTTGCAAATTTGAAAGTTTGTTTACAAGTTTAACATCAGAAATGTACAATTTATCATATTCATATAAGCCCTTAAAACCAAAATTGAAATTATAGGCAGGTATTTTAGAAGCTTTTATTATATTAAACTGGTCTATTTTAAATTTCAAATCTTTATTAAGGCCTAAATAGTTCCCATAAAAATTTATATTTATTAAAAGATCAGAGGTTTTATTGTAAACCTTAAAATCATTAACATTAAGAACATAAACTATTTTAGAATCAAAATAATTAAAATCTAATTTAATACCAAGAGGAGATTCGGCAACAATAAACTTATCTTTAAGATTAACATTAAAATGCAAAGGATAAACTTTATTCAAATAAGAAAAATTCGTGCTAATATTAAACCCACTTTCAAATAGCTCAATAAACAAGTTAGAATGCAAATTGTGCTCATTGTACTGCAAATCAAAATTATTTGATTTGTAAAATTTTTTTTCTCCACTGGCATCAAGCACAAATTTGAAATTGTTTAACTTTGAAAATACCATGAAATTGAATTTTTTTAATTTATTTTTATGATAATCAAATTTATTTAAATTAAAATCAGAAACCAAACTTAAATATTTACCTGAAAATAAAGTCTTGGGGAAAAAATTTATCAAGTGAGAATTGGGAATAACTTCTTTTAAAAAAAGCAAAGGAAATTCTTTAATGCCTAAGCTTAAAGAAAATTCTTCATCATTAAGATCTCCTTTTAAAGAAATTTGAGAGTTTTCATTTTCTAAATAAATCAAATAGTCAACAAAAATTTTATCCTTTAAAAAATAAGTTTTTAAAATTAAATTTTGAAAACTAAGATTTCCAAGACTAAAATTATCAGACTTAACCGAAAAAATATCTTTATCTTTATTAAAATCTAAATACCCATTTAGGTCATTAAAGTTTAAAATTTTTGCAGACTTAAAGTCAAGACGTCCCATTGGAAGCAAATCTTTCAAAGAATAATAACCTTTATAGTTTACAACCCCCCTTTTAAGCTTTAAAAAAGCATTCTTAACACTTACAATTCTATCATCCCCCTTGATTTCAAGCTGCAAGCCTTGAACTTCTTTGCCTATAGTATCTACATTTAAAGACGAATCTATTATTCCTGCATATCTTAAATCTTTGTCCTTAAAATCATAAGAAAATGCCAATTGCCCATTTAAACTTATATCAAAATAATCTTTATAAATTTCAAAGCCTTTGTTTAGCTTAATCCAATCTAAAAGATTAACATTGAAAAATAAAGCATCTAATCGAACAAAACCATTAGTCTTGTCATAACTTAAATTAAAATCAAAATTCTCTCTTCGTAAATTAAAAATTTTTAAATTTCCTTTTGAATAATTTATTTGGAACCCCTGCTCAAGTAAAGAAAAATAACTTGTTTTAAATTCAAAAAAGCTAAAATTAACATAGCCATCCTCAAAGCCTTTTTTAAATTTCCCCTCAAAATAGAAAGTTGAATCCAAAATTCCATCATCAACTCTTTCAGAGGGTAAATTAATTTCTAAATTTTTAACAGCATTAAAATCAACCACAGAGCTAAATAAAAAATCTTCATCTACGGTACTTAAGGAAAAATTTTTAACTTGAAAATTAAGCCAACTATTATCATTAAGCTTGATATTAATATTGATATTTTCTAAATTAATATTTAATCTATAAAGATAGTTTAAAATTTTATTAAAAACTGCATTTTCATTGTTAGAATAGGCATTGCTAGGATTTAAATCGCCAGATAAACTAAAGTCGCTTATATCAAAATTGAAATTACTCCCCTTAACGTAAACATTTAAAATAATATTTTCATCACCCAAAATTAATTTAAACAGATTTAAATCTATCCTAACAATATCTATTAATATTTTATCTTTTCCATCCAAGCTTAACTCTAAACCGTCTATCTTGATTGATGATAAGAAATACGGTGAAATTTTATCATATTTAATCTTAAAGCCAAATTTTGATTCAAGATATTTTATAGCAAAAAACTTTGCAGAATAAATTTGAACTTGAACAAATAGATTAATGGAAAAAATTATTAAAACAAAAATAAAAAATGGCAAAATCAACAATAAAAATGTCTTACTTCTCAAAAACAACAAATTCATACACTCTATCGATAATTATTATTATATAATAATTATCGATAACCTAATTATTGACACCATAAGAAAGGAAAAAAATATTTGTGATTAAAATATTGAAAAACTTTTATTGCATAGAAGGAATCGATGGAAGCGGAAAAACAAGCATCACTAATAAACTGAAAGCTCTTTGCAACGATGAATCAAGGTATTATTTTACAAAAGAACCATCAAGCGGAATAATTGGAGAGCTGATAAAAGAACAATTGATGAATTTTGAAAATCCTTTAGAAGAATCAACATTTGCATATCTTTATGCTGCAGACCGACACGATCATTTATATAAAAAAGGTGGAATACTGGAAATTTTAAACACAAAATCTAGAAAAATAATAACTGATCGCTATTTATTCTCATCGATTGCATATCAAGGAAAATTAGGATATGAATTAAATAAAAATTTCCCATTGCCTGAAAAAGTATTCTTTATCGAAACAGACCCAAACATAGCTTACGAAAGAATACAGAAAAATAGAACACAAAGTGATCTTTTTGAACTTGAAAAATATAAAACTTTTGAACAAATTGCTCTAAAATATTTAAAAATATTTAAAAAACTAGAAAAAAAAATTAATGTGATTTACATCAACAATTCAATAAAAGATAATTTAGATAAAAACGCAAAAAAAATTTTCAATCTAATAAAATTCTAATATAATTAATCATATGCGTATTTTCAAAAATGTCCCCTTCCAAATAAATTTAATTTTATTTCTTTTAGTATCAGTTGCAAAGATAAATGCATCGTCCAAATTTTATTACGCAGAACAATGGTATGTAATCTTTAATTCTCAAATGAAAAAAAACCCTGAAAACTATAAAAAAAATATATTTTTTCTTCAAAAAGCCTTAAAATACCCATTTGGAAATCCAAAATATTCTCTAACTAAAATAGAAACCAAAGAACAGTGGGGAAAATATAAACTTCTTTTCAAAATGCATGTAAACTTGCTTCTAGTTAGGCAAAATTTATATTTAGGAGATTTATTCGACACAAGAAATTTACATTTTTTCAAAACTCCAGAAAAAGATGGAATTATTTCCAATCTAGAAAAATCAAAAAAATTATATAAATTAGCTATTAATTACTACAGCGAAGCACTAAAATACCACAAAAAACTTGAAAATTACAAATCTGTTAAACTAGAAAACGATGGAATAACAAACTGGGAAGATGAATATCATAAAATTTCTCTTAAAGAGCTTAATTACTATGATATTATCGAAAAAGAACTACTAAGAATTGACGAAACTAAAGCATTTTTTAAACAAAGGCCAAAATATTATTAAAAAAACTCTTTGCCCTCTTTGGAAAAAAAAATTTTATTTATATAATCCCTATTTAAAGAAAACTTAAAAACAAGATCTTTAAAATTATCCTTACTTAAAATACTATATTCTGAGAAAAGAGTTATTAAGGCTCTTTCTGCTAAAAAAGGCAGTTCTAAAATATTTCTTAAAATTTCAGCTCTAAATTCACACGCTTTTTCACTATCTAAAGAATTTACAAAATTGGAATTTTCAACATCAGTGCTTAGCGCTACAATTTCATTTTCAAGAAATTTTTTATCTCCTTGTGAATATAGCAAAGCAAATGGCTTTAAAAAAGAAAAAAAATATTCCTTGCCTATAAGATAATGGTGCATTGAACACCTTGTAGAGTAATTTGGGTAAATAGCAGATTCAATCTCTTCATCGCCACCAACAATAAGCAAAGGATCAAAATAAGGAGCTGGAATTTCTTTATTGTTGTAAAAATAATACCTATACGAAAAAAAAGATTCTTCCATACAATCAATGTGCCCACAATAAGCTCCAAGCTTATAAATCTTATCTGAATATTCTACTAAAAGCTTGGCAGTATCATTAAAAGATTCTTTTCTAAAATTATAAAGCAGTGTAGGCAATATAAATAAAATATTCTCATTTGATGAAATTTTATTTAAAACAAAAATTAAACGTTCATCATAAAAACATGCCTCATCAATAATAAAAGTGCCACAACTAGGATTAGAGGCTATTAAATTTTCAATATCAAAAGAGTTGCTAGCATAACCAATCTCATCAATTTTATCTTTTCCACCACCTCTATATGGTATTACGTTTTCTGGATAATCTTGAAACCTCCTCTTGTCGAGAAAATTTCTAATAAAAAATACATTAACCCTACTTCTATTTCCTTTAATAATATTGCCCAATACCCTGAAAGATTTTTTTCTTACAACAAGCGAATCTTTATAAATTTTTGCAGCATATTCTGTTTTTCCACTTCCCATGGGTCCAACTACAAGAATTAAGTTTATTTTTACCCTAAAATCAAAATGACTAACAGAGATAATGTTATTTAATTTAGTATCTTCTTTATTAGCAAAGTCTAAACAAAAACCCAAAAATCCTCCCTAAAGTAAATTAAAATTCAATTATATAAATAAAAAAACATTAACATTAACATTAAAAGCCTAAAAATTAATAATTTAGGATCTTATTAAAGTTATTATTCAAAAGAATAATAACTTTCAAAACTATCATCATCTAACAAAGCTTTCTTTATTTTTAGTTCATTCTTCTCATAAATTTCAATATAATTAAATTTTTTAGAACCATTAACTTTTCTATAAATTGAAACCAAACTTCCAACCACATAATTTTTAATTTCTACTAAATTAGATCCAAAATATTTTTTTTTACTTATCAAGCTTGATCTAATATCTAAAACAGAAGTTTTTTCAAAAAATAAATTTAAAGCATTTGGAATAATAAAATCCTTAATATCAATCAAGAACAACTCTCTGATCTCAAAACTATTAAAATTGCAGCCCAAATTGTTAAAAAGATTGAACTTAAAAGCATGTAAAGCAAAGGTATAAACATCTCTTTTATCAGGATATTGAACTTCAATCATATCAACATAAGGATAAACAGAATAATTTATTTTATAACCAAGCGAACTATTCTCATAATAAACTGGAGATTTATCTTTAAAATAAATTTTACTAAAATATTTGCTATTTAAACTAAATTTGTTGTCAAAATCTACTATTCCTGAAAAAATGCCTACTAAAACTCCATCTTTTAGTATGGCAACATTATTTTTATTATCAATACAATAAATTCCTGACAAACTTTTATAATCTTCTAAAAATTTACTCTTCATGTCAGGATCCTCTAAAAGATCATAAAACATTTTATATTCATTTATTGTCTCAGGAGGAAATTTTTTAAAAACCCTATAAGCTTCAGCAGGATCTAAAAGTTTGTATTTTAAAAAATAAATACTGTGAATTCCATTATATTCTTTAATTTTGCCCTTAAGAAAAGAAAACAAAGAAACAGAATTGTCATAATTAAAATTTGAATTTCTAAATATATAATTAATGTTTTCAGTTGTAAAGAAAAAATCTTCTTTTGATCTAATAGTATTAAAGATGCTAAAAAAAAACCTATCTTCTTTTAAAAACCACTTAAAAAATAAAAAATCATTACCATATAAATAAAAAGCCTTAAATAAAATTTTTTTGAAATCATCTCCAAAACTTTCAAGTCTTCCAGAAGCTTCAAGCCTCATGCAAATTAAATCTTTGTCTATTTGCAATTCTTCATTCAACTTTCTATACAAAGTAATAATTTCTTCATACATACTCTTATTTTCATTTTGTCTTAAAAGCAACGAAAAATAATAAGTGTATACTTCTTTAAGAGTTGCTACTTTGAAGTTATTAATATTAATTGCTTCTTTTAATAAATAAATTTTATCCGTTAAAGCAACATTCTCTTTTAATGAAAGCTCATAAAGAGCATCTGAAGCTAGCAAATTGAAATCAAGAGATCCATAAATTAAATCATTTCCTTTTTGTAAATTGGAAAAATTTTTAGACTCATTGAAAAGAATACTTGAAATATCTTCATCTTCTTTAACTGAAATTGCATATAGGTTTATAGAAATAAAAAGAATGAAACCCATCTTTAAATAAAACATAAACACTCGCCTAACCTTTTATATCCTCCTCCTTTACTTCTTTTGCAGTAGAGTCTGATGAAAATAAATCGTAGTCATCCTTATTAGCTTCAAAACCTAAAAGCTCTCTCACTTCTTTGTCTGTCAAAGTTTCTTTTAAAACAAGTTCTTTTGCAAGCTTAACAAGTTGATCCTTATGCTTTAAAAGAATATCTGATGCCTCTTTTAAACATTCTTCAAGTATTCTTTTTACCTCTCTGTCAACTTTATCGGCAGTGTTCTCAGAATAAGCTTTAGCCTTTGAAAACTCTTTCGGAAGGAAAATAGGTGCTTCATCGTCTACTAAAAATATTGGACCAACTTCTTCACCCATTCCCCACTCCGTAACCATTTTTTTAGCTAAACTAGTAGCTTGCATTAAATCATTTTGAACGCCCGCTGTTGTAACACCCAAATTTATTTGCTCGCTAGCATAACCACCATAGCATATCTTTATTTTGTCAAGAATTTGGTGTTTGTTTATTGAAAGTCTATCTTCCCTTGGAAGAGAAAATGCAACACCAAGTGCCCTACCCCTTGGAATAATGGTAACCTTGTGGAGTGGATCAGCATGTTCAAGATAATAGTGAAGCAAAGCATGACCTGCCTCATGATAAGCTGTCTCAAGCTTTTGCCTATCAGTAATAGTCATGGATTTTTTTGCAACCCCCATCAATATTTTATCTCTAGCTTCTTCCATATCCTTCATTAAAATTTCATCTTGATTATTCCTTGCAGCTATTAAGGCTCCTTCATTAATTAAATTTGCAAGATCAGCGCCACTAGCTCCAGGAGTAGCTCTTGCTATTACTTGTAAATTAATATCTTTTGAAAGCTTTGTTTTTGAAGAATGGATATTTAATATTGCCTCTCTTTCCTTAATATCAGGCAAAGAAACTGTTACTTGCCTGTCAAATCGTCCAGGCCTAAGCAAAGCAGAGTCAAGAACGTCGGGACGATTTGTAGCGGCCATAACAATTACATTGGTATGCGTTCCAAATCCATCCATTTCAACCAACAGCTGATTAAGAGTTTGCTCTCTTTCATCATGACCGCCGCCAAGCCCCGCACCACGACTTCGACCAACAGCATCAAGCTCATCAATAAAAATAATACATGGAGAATTTTTTCTAGCATTATCAAATAAATCTCTAACACGACTTGCTCCAACTCCAACAAACATTTCAACAAAATCTGAGCCTGACATGTGAAAAAAACTAACCCCAGCCTCACCGGCAACGGCTTTGGCAAGCAAAGTCTTGCCAGTACCTGGAGAGCCAACTAAAAGCACTCCTTTGGGGATTTTTGCACCTATTTTTTCAAATTTTTTTGGATTTTTAAGAAATTCGACAACTTCTCGAAGCTCTTGCTTAACCTCTTCTTGGCCAGCCACATCTTTAAAGGTGATTTTATTCTTTCCAGCTTCATACTTTTGAGCATTACTTTTCCCAAATGTAAAAACCTTCCCACCACCACCTTGAGTTTGACGAAATATAAAGAAAAAGAAAATAAAAAACAAAATCCATGGCAAAGTCTGTAATAAAACCCCAATCAGAGAAGCTTGACTTTTTCCTGAGCTAAGCTCAACTTTTTTATTTTTTAGTTCTGAAAGTAAATTTATATCAAGATAGGGAATACTGGTAGAAAAATAAGACTTTGCAAAGTTAGAACCCTTGACAACAAATTGAATCAAATTTTTATCAATTATTACTACAGACTCAACTAGACCATTGTCTAAATAACTCTGAAAAGTGCTATAAGGAACATTTTTATAGCTTTCCCCCCCCCTTATAAAATATGACATAAATATTGCTGAAATTAGAAAAACAACAACAAGTCCTAAAATCCAATTTTTATTCTTCTTTTTGTTGTTAGATTTTCCATTGTTATTCATATTATTACTGCCATTCATTCCTTTAAAAGCCCTCCAATCAAAGATATACTAATTTTTTTAAGAATGCTTTTTTCAATCCATACTAAGTTTAAAGTATTTAAATCAATAATTCCAATTAATCTGTTATCTAATGCTAACAACATTAAATAAGCCGGATTACACCTTATAAACTTAGAAAAAAATTTTTTTGCTTTCAATCTATCCTTAAAAAATTTATACCTAAACTCATAAGAACAACATTTTAATCTTGATACAGAAGCTGCATTACACTCTAAATATTTTAGCAAAATCTTACCTAAAGATAAACTATGCCATTTGCCAACTTCCAAAATAAAATCAAAAGGTTTGTAAAATTTTTCATCCCTTTTAAAAATTAAATTAATTTTATTATGCCTTTTTTCTAAAAAAAAATCATTGGTTTTTAACAAAACATTATTTTTTTTCCTATTAATCTCTACTTTAAACGCTTCATTAAGAGCTTTATAGGAAACTTTAGCTGTAATTCCTTCTGAATTTAAAATTTTAAAAATCAATCTAAATACCAAATACTTAGGAAAATCTAAGAAAGTTTTCAGATCAAAAGAATAATAATATTTACCTTTCTCAACAGGAAAAAATTCATCTTTTTCAAAATAATCCGCAAATTCCCTTGAAAATTCAGATATTCTTTTAAGACATTTTTCATACCCTTTAAAAACCTTTTTTATAGCGGGTAGTAAATTATTTCTAACCCTATTTCTTAGATATAAATTTTGAGCATTTGTACTATCAACAAAAAACCCAATATTATTCAAAGATAAAAAATTTTCAATTTCTAGTCTTGAAACCTCAAGCAAAGGCCTTATAATGTTTCTATTGACACCAGGAATACCTGAAAGACCATCCAAAAAAGATCCTTGAAAAAATCTCATAATTATTGTTTCAATTTGATCGTTTTCGTTATGAGCAAGGGCAATATAATTTGCGCCATTTTCTTTAAGAGCATTTTCTAAAGCAATATATCTAAATTTCCTTGCAAGCTCCTCAATAGATACTCCTAACCTAGCTGATTCACTTTTTATATCTATATCACATTTTTTAATTTGTAAAGCAATATTGTAAAGATCGCAAAACCCCTTTACATGCTCTATCTCTTGATTTTGCTCATTATCAGATCTAATAAAATGGGCAAAATAAAATGCAATAACATTATTGCTCAGGTAATATTTTAAATTCAACAATAAAGCCGTAGAATCAGCCCCACCAGAAAAAGCAACAATAACCCGATTTTTATCTAAAGAATTTTTTTTATAAAATTTATCTATTTTAATTTGTATATTTTCGTCTAAAAAATGCATTAAAAATTACTAGAATTAATTTTTTGAACCTTATTTTTAAAATTTGCTTCGCTAATATCAATCAGCTCATCGCTTAAAAAATCATACAATTTTTCAAGCCTATCCATTTCATCCTTGCAAAATCTAGAAAGAACAAAACTCTTTATATCACACATAAGATTGCTTCCAACCCCAATATAAAGTCTACTATAGTTAGAGCTTCCAAGAACACTTGAAATCGATCTAAGACCATTATGAGTAGACACACCACCTCGCTCTTTAAGCCTGCATTTTCCCAAGGGAAGATCAACATTATCAAGAACCACTAATAAATTCTTTATACACATATAAAAATCTGAAAATATTGAAGGAAATAAAGATCCACTTAGATTCATATAGGTCAATGGCTTAACCAAAATTACTCTTCCGGAAATCATTTTTAATTCTGAATATTCATATTTTTTTTTTCTTTTTAAAAAAAGGCCGTTTTTAGAAACAATTTTATCCAAAAGAGAAAAACCAACATTATGCCTAGTTAAAGAAAATTCTAATCCAGGGTTTCCTAATCCAAGTATCAACAACCCCATAAAATCACTTTATAATAACAACTTCCAAATTCTTGTCATTTTCTGCAAGCCTAACATTAGAAGGCAACACAAGATCTTTAAGAAGAACGCCATCTCCTTTATTAACAGGAGTTAAATCAAGCTCTATGAATTCTGGCAAATCCAAGGGCAAAGACCTTACCTTAACCTGCTCTTTTAAAACAGTCAAAATTCCACCCTCTTTAACCCCAACAGAAGCTCCAATAAGTTTAATAGGAACATATTTTTCAAGCTCAACATTCCTATCTACTTCGTAAAAATCAATATGATAAATGAGCTTGCTGGCAATATTTTCTGCAACATCTTTAACAAAAACACATCTTTCAAGCTTGCCATCATCTAATATTAAGACAGTATTATCCGTAAATTTTGCAAATTTCTTATTAAACTCACTACTCTTAATTCTCAAGTGTGAAACATCATTGCCTTGCCCGTAAACAACAGCTGGTATTTCAGACTTAGCTCTTATTCTGCGAGCATTAGAAGATCCAAAGCTTGATCTATATTGGCAACTTAAAACCCTGCTATTTTCCACTAAAAAACTCCTAATGTAAAATACTGGGACGGAAGGATTCGAACCCTCGAATGACTGGACCAAAACCAGTTGACTTACCACTTGTCGACGTCCCAAATACCTTATTAATACTTACAATTGACAAGCATACAAGATACAACGAGCTTTGTCAACAATTATCTAAAAATCTAATTCAAGTTCAAGATCGGCTGGATTTTCTCTTATATATTCCTTAAAAATAGAAGTTTGCAAAGCTTTTCTAAAATCCTGACTAATAGGATGTACAATGTCTTTATATTCACCGACTCTAGTTCTTCTGTTAGGCATAGCAATAAATACTCCCTTTTGCCCTTTAATAACTCTAATATTATGAAGAACCAAACAGTTATCAAAAGTAACTGCAACATATGCTAATAATTTAGAACCAGAATTTTTACTATCAACTTTCTTAATCCTTATGTCTGTAATATCCACTTATAAGCCTCCCGCAAAAAGTACATAACTTAAATCTAAAATATTTTCTATTTTTTGTAAACATGTTTTTATGATATTTTTAGTTTTTTTAATTAATTTTAATTAAACTAAGTAATTAAGGATAAATAATGATTCCTTTGGACCATATGTTTTTATGATATTTTTAGTTTTTTTAATTAATTTTAATTAAACTAAGTAATTAAGGATAAATAATGATTCCCTTGGACCATATTTTTTCAAGCTCATAGTATTCCCTAGATTTTTCACTCATTAAATGAATTACCAAATTTGCACCAGAAACAATAGTCCAGTCATAAACCAACCCTTTTCCTTGAACATTAATATTAATTTTTTTTTCTTTAAAAAATTTAATTATCTTATCAAGATATAAAGCTTCCATTTGCTTAAATGATACAAAAGTAGCTATTATAAAAAAATCAGTCCAATTACAAATATCGCTAACATTAATGCCTATAACATTAATTCCATTAAAATCACTTATTATTTTGCATAAATCATTAATATCATTTACTTTTAACATATCTTCCATCAAAATCATCTCCTAAAATAACTATTACATCAGGATTAATATCAAGATTATCAAGCTCTAACAATCTTTTAGTTTGAACCTCAGAAATTGGCTTAATATTTGAAGTTTTAATCACCTCTCCAACCCTAACAGCCATTTCTAAATTATCCGAATTATTTATAATCAGGGTATTTTTATAAGAATTTTTATCTGCATTACCAAATTTTAAAACTTTAAATTTTAAAGAATTAAAAATATTTGCTGTTTTTTTTGCAAGCCCAACAACTTTTGTTCCATTTAAAACAACAATCTTTACTATCTCTTCTGCGCCTTCATTAACCAACTCTTTGTTTAATTTATCCACCGATTCTTTTAAAATAGCACCCCCATAATAAGGAAAAACCACCTTTATCAAATTATTATCATTATCCTTAAAAATCTCTTCTTGTCCTTTAATATTAATAGAAATAATTTTATCATTATTTATTTTATAATTTTTAACAATATACTTAAAAACAACCTCTGAAAGGTTAGTATCTAACATGGAATATATTTTAAAAAAATTGTCATTTTCGATGCCAAAATCTGAAATTTGAAAAAGAAGTCTTTTAAAAAACTCTTTAAAAAATTCAACTCTCTCTTCAAACTGATTAACATCATTAAAATATCTCAAATAATCATACGCCTTATCACCATCAAAATTAGAAGTGCCAGAGGGTATTAAAATAGAATCCTCGAAACTATAAACTTTTACCGGGGTTTTAACAAGAAGTCTAACTCCCCCTAAGTAATCAATAAGTCTAACAAAATTTTCTTTTTGAAAACGAATATAATAATCTGATTCATGAGATAATTGTGTATAAATTTTAGATAAAAATTTATTAAAAGAATTTTTTTTATAAAGATCTTTAAACCAAGATATATTCCCTTTTAAATCTTCATATCCAGTATGAATTGGAATATCAAAAAAACCAATATTTCCTGTTTTCATATTAATAAAAATTTCTTGCATACTTACAAGGTTTTTGTTAAGATCTTCTATTATAAACAAAAAACTAATATTACTCTTTGTATTAAGCTCGAAGTAAACCAGCTCTTTTTTCGAACTTCTAATAAAAAAAATTACTGCACTTGCTATTATCAGAACAATTAAAAATAAAAAAATTAAATCCTTTCTCAAATATTTACCTTTTTAACATAAAAATTATTATCTTTAATGTATTTTAACACACCAAAAGGCAATAAATAGCTGACAGGCAATCCATTTGCAATTCTATTTCTAATCTCTGATGAGGAAATCGGTATTATTTTATTATCTATATAAATATGCTTAAAAGAACTTTTAAGCCTCTCTTTGTAGATTCTGTGAGCAATAACAAGTTCAACAGAGCTTACAATGCTTTGAGGATCTTTCCATGAATCAAAATTTTGAAAAAGATCATCACCAATAACTAAAAAAAGTTTATCGTTTTTGTATTTTTTTTTAACACAAGAAATAGTATCAACAGTATAAGTTATACCACCATTTATTATGTCGCAATCATCTATGAACATTTTATCTTCATTCTCTAATGCAAGCTTGAGCATATCTATTCTATTGTTAACACTAACATCCTCATCAATCAATTTATGAGCTGGATTGCAAGTAGGAATAAATATTACTCTATCAATATTTAATAAATACTCTATTTCTTTGGCCAAAAAAATATGTCCAATATGAACTGGATTATAAGTGCCCCCTAATATTGCAATTCTCACAATTTTTTTCCTAAATCAAGTCTGACATCCAAAAACCAAGTCTTAAAAATAAAAAGCCCAGAATAAAAATCAATTTTATTAAAAAGTTTTAGCCAAAATAAAAAATTCTTTAATAAGCTCATCAATTCCTCTATTCTCATAAATAGAGATGCCAATAACCTTTTCTTTTCCTAAGGCTTTTATCAGGCAATCAAAATTTTTCTTAGAACCGTCCAAATCAAGCTTGTTGGCAATAATAATTTTTTTTTTATTAAAAAGCTTATGGCTATAAGATTTTAATTCATTTAAAAGAATGTTATATGATTCCAAAAAATTTGCTTCAGAAACATCAATAACCAAAGCTAAAATTTTAGTTTTAGCAATATGCTTTAAAAATTTAGTCCCAAGCCCTACTCCAAAACTAGCGCCTTTAATTATTCCAGGAATATCTGCAATAATCAAATCATCATAAGAACGCCTGAGCATACCAAGATGAGGAATTTTTGTTGTAAAAGGATAATTTGCGACCCTAGATTTTGCCGAAGTTATCCTATTAAGAAGAGAAGATTTACCAGCATTAGGTAAACCAACAAGCCCAATATCTGCCACCAAAAAAAGTTCAAGACGCACGCTCAAACTATTACCCGATTCTCCAGGTTGAGCAAACCTTGGAGCCCTTCTAACTGAAGTTTTAAAATTCAAATTACCAAGACCCCCTCTGCCACCTTTTAAAACAACAAATTCGTCATTTAAATTTTTAAGCCTATACAAAAGAGTTCCATCATTTTCATTATAAACTTCTGTATTTGGAGGAACAAAAAGAGTTAAATCTTTACCATTAGCACCACTTCTTTTAAAACCCATTCCAGGTTTACCATTTTCGGCACAAAGCACATGACCATTTTTATAAAAAGATAAAGTGCTAAGATTTTCTCTCACCTTGAAAATTACACTCCCACCACTCCCACCATTTCCGCCATCTGGACCGCCTTTTGCATTAAACTTTTCTCTTAAAAAAGAAACACACCCAGAACCACCATTGCCCGAAACTACCGTTATATTTACAGAGTCCTTAAAGCTATACAAACTTTCTCCAATCTTTTCAATTAAAACCAAAAATCTCCAATCTTTTCAATTAAAACTAAACAATACTTACATATTTTCGTCCCTTTAAAGTTTTAAACTCTACCTTACCAGATGAAAGCGCAAATATTGTATAATCTCTTCCAAGACCAACGTTTTTACCTTTATGAAACTTTGTACCTCTTTGTCTAACAATTATCTCTCCAGCTTTAACAAACTGACCACCACTTCTTTTAACTCCAAGTCGCTTGGATATAGAATCTCGTCCATTTTTTGAACTACCACCACTTTTACTTGTTGCCATTAATTTTCCTCCAAAACTAATTTAATATCATTAGGATACTCAAAGCACAAATCATTTATGCCTCTAATTAAAAACCTACTATAGTAAAAAAGACTTTCTTTGTTCAAATCCTTAAAAAAGGGCTTAAATTCTAAATAACCTCTTTTTGAATTTTTCACAACAAAAGCCTCACCCTCAAGATCAAGAACACTAAAAAAGGTTCTCAAAATAAAAGAAAAAGAAGAACAGACAACGTTAACATTATTCTTACTTATAGCATGACCATTGGCTAAAAGATAAATTATTACATCGTCTTTTACTTTTACCAAAACATTAATCAATATACTTAAAAAACTATTTCATCAACCAAAATATAAGAATAGGTTTGTCTGTGCCCAACTTTTCTCTCACTTGATTTTCTTCTTCTGTATCTGTAAGAAATAACCTTTTTATCTTTTTTATCTTCTTTATAGGTACATCTAATAAGAGAATTTACAACATAAGGCTTTCCTATTTTAACCTCTCCGTCTTTATTAATAAGCAAAACACTATTAAATTCCAACTTATCTTTTTCAATAGGAGAAATTTTGTCTATTTTTAAAAATTCACCCTCAATAGCCTTATATTGCTTGCCATTTATTTCTACCAGTGCATACATATATTACCTCAACTAAACATTGTAAATTTAATAAAAAAGAAAAGTCAAGCATTAAATTAATTATACCTTACAAGGGAATTGACTTCATAACTTTCAAGACTTTGTCTACCATTAATAGCACAAAGCTCAATAAAACAAAAAATATCCTTAACCTTGCCCCCGGCTCTCTCTAGCAAAATTGCAGACGACTTTAAAGTTCCCCCGGTAGCTAATATGTCATCTATTAAAAGAATATTGGAATACGTCCTAACGTCGTCTTTGTGCACCTCTATCCTCCCAAAACCATATTCAAGCTCATACTCTTCACTAAAAACCTCTCTAGGCAATTTACCCTCTTTTCGAATTAAAACAAGAGGTAGCTGCATCTTTAAAGACAAAGGAGCACCTATTAAATATCCCCTAGATTCAACAACTGCGATGCAATCAATCTTTTTAAAATTATAAAAAGAATATACCTCATTTATTAATGAACTATAAACTTCGGGTTTTAGCAAAACGCTAGTAATATCATAAAAAAGAACACCCTTTTTAGGAAAATCGGGTATTTTTGAAATAAACTGATCATAATACTCTGTCTTATTTTTCATAACCTACTTATCCCATCTATATATTTATATATTTTTCAAAATAGCAAGACCAAAAGCCAAATTTATTTTTTCACAGGGGGCGCTGGAACAAGATTATGCAAATCTAATTTTGGTATTTCATCATCTTTGGCTCTTGTCCAAATTTTGCTTCTGCCAAAAATCCAAACTTTCCCCTTGGTAATAAGATTTCCAGTTTTACTATCAACACGCATCTCAGAATTATAAATTTTACCGTTTTTAGGATCTATTATTTTGCCCCTATCCCACTTTTTAGAAGAAGAAGAATACTTAAGACCCCACATAAAATCAAGACCCTCTATTGCAAGATTTTCAAAACCAACTACAGTATCTCCTGAAGGATTTTTAGCATCATACTTTTTGCCATCTTTTATTATAGTTAAAATTCGGCCATAAACTTCTCCATTATATTTATAAATATATATAATAGAATTCTTTGTGTTACTTACATCATTATAACCAACCCAATATCCTAAAACTTCATTTTCAAAACCAAGGTTTTTATCCTTATTGGCAATATCCTTTTCATTTGAATCTTCTGAATTTGCAAATAAAAGCATTGAAAAACAAAAAAAAAGAAAAAACTTTGAAAAAACTCTAGTCATCAATCCTCCTTAAAACTAAATTATAGCTCTTTTTTTAAATTACTCATTTAGGGCGGCTAATTTAAAAATTAGCCACAAACATCATTATACAACTTATTTTATAATTTTAATTATTAAGATAAAAACCTAGACAAAAAAATATAAAATTAAGCAAAAACACAACAGGTCAATTAATTGTTATATGGGACAATTAATGCTAATATTAATAAAGTTGATTGTCTTTAAGGATTTAACCGTGGTAAGAGGAATTTATACAGCTGCCAGCGGAATGATGGCAGAAAGGCGCAAGCTTGATACAGTCTCAAATAATTTAGCAAACATAGATCTTATTGGATACAAAAAAGATTTGTCTATTCAAAAAGCATTTCCAGAAATGCTAATAAGAAGACTAAATGATGATGGTCTTTATAAATTTCCCAAAGGACATCTTGAAACAGCTCCGGTTGTAGGCAAACTAGGAACAGGGGTTGAAGAAAATGAGATATACACAGTATTTGAACAAGGCCCATTAAAAACTACTGGCAATCCATTAGATTTAGCACTCACCGATCAAGGATTTTTTGTAATACAAACTTCAGATGGAGAAAGATATACAAGAAACGGTTCTTTTACTATTGGAAAAGAAGGAATCCTTGTTACAAAAAGCGGATTTCCCGTCCTAGGAGAAAAAGGATACATATATCTTAAAAAAAATAATTTTAAAATAATGCCTCAAGGACAAATCTTTCACAATTCAAACTTTGAATCAGCCCCCAAAAGACTTGTTAGTGAGTATGAAAATTCTTGGGAAAATTATGAACTGCTTGATACCATTAGAATTGTAAATTTTGAAAATCCCAGATTTCTCAAAAAACAGGGAAATTCTTTATGGATCGACACAAAAACATCTGGCAAAGCACAAGAAATTGATGTATCATTAAGGCCTAAAATAGAAACAGAAACACTTGAGGCTTCTAATATTAATGCTGTTAAAGAAATGGTTTTAATGATTGAAATTAATAGAGCTTATGAAGCTAATCAAAAAACAATACAGACTGAAGACAGTCTATTGGGAAAATTAATAAATGAAATTGGAAAATATTAAGGAGCATATTTTATGATGAGAGCATTATGGACAGCAGCAAGTGGAATGACTGCACAACAATACAATGTAGATACAATTGCTAATAACCTTTCAAATGTAAATACTACAGGATTTAAAAAAATAAGAGCAGAATTTGAGGATCTAATTTATCAAACCCATAACAGAGCAGGAACCCCTGCAACTGAAAATACTTTAAGACCACTTGGAAATCAGGTTGGCCACGGAACAAAAATTGCTGCCACCCAGAGAATATTTGAACAAGGAAAAATGCAATCCACAAATTTACTCACTGACGTTGCCATTGAAGGAGATGGATTTTACAAAATTCTTCTACCTGATGGAACTTATGCATATACTAGAGATGGGTCATTTAAAATCGATTCTAATCGAGAGCTTGTAACAAGCCAAGGATACAAAGTATTGCCTAATATATTCTTCCCAGAAGAATATATCCAAAACTCAATTACAATATCTGAAGAGGGAATAGTATCAGTAAAAATTGATAACAACAACGAACCAATAGAGCTTGGGCAAATTGAAATATCAAGATTTGTCAATCCTGCAGGACTAAGTGCCATTGGAAGCAATTTATTTAAAGAAACAGCTGGATCAGGTCAAGAAATAGCAGGAATACCAGGAAGTGAAGGCATGGGAAGACTAAGACAAGGCATACTTGAAATGTCAAATGTATCTATTGCTGAAGAAATGGTAACAATGATAGTAGCTCAAAGAGCTTATGAAATAAACTCAAAAGCTATTCAAACTTCTGACAATATGTTAGGAATTGCAAATAACTTAAAAAGGCAATAAAATAAAAAAAAGATTATTTATTTTATTTTTCACAACAAGCTCAATTATAAGCGCTTCTCATGATTTATGTTTCAACATTGCTCCCAGTAAAACATATTTCTTTTCAAAGAAGTATTCAAAAATATGTAACAATCAAAGCTTATCAAAAATATATATCCCCCCACATTTAACAAAAAAATCAATAATTTTTGAAATGATTTATTACATTACAAAAAATTTATCAAATGAAAATATCTATATACTTCAATTTAACTTTGATGAATCTGAAATAAACATAGAAGATAAATTTTTCAAAAAAGTAAAATTTAAGGTAAAAAGCAACAACTCATACAAAAATATTCCAATTGAAAAAACTCTTGTTTATTATGCAAAAAACTTTGAAAGCTACAAAAGACATAATTACATTAATATGTACATTGATGTAATCGAGCCAATTGTATTTGCAAAAGAAAATCTAAAAAAAAATGAAATCCTTAATGAGCACAATACATACTTTAAATACAAAATTAACACAACAAGAATAAATGATGTTTTAAGTCTAAATGAATTAAACAATAGTAAATACAAAGTTATACACAACACAATCAAAAATGAAGAGATAAGATTAAATAAAGTGCAAAAAGAATAATGCCTAATTTTATCTTCCTTTTCTAAAAATTATTATTTTAATCTGCCTTAATACAGATAATATTTAACAAATCAAGGATTAATTAGTAATTTGACAAAAAAAGTTTCATTAATTGCAATAATTGATATAAAATAATAGATATTAAAGAAATACAATAAATAGGGTAAAGAATGAACAAACTAATGTTGATGTTAATTACATTTGCAACGAGTCTACTAGCCCAAACAAACAAAGATTCAACAGGACTAAAAACAGATCAATCATTTAACAATAGCCTGTCTGAAAGCGTAAAATTAAAAGAAATTGCGGATATTTATCCCACAAATACAATTTTTTTAACAGGTATTGGAATAGTAGCGGGACTTGCTGGAAAAGGAGACTCTATAAAACAAAAAGGCCTTATAATTAAAATTTTGAAAGAAAACAATATAATAAATGAAATAGGCTCTAATAACATAGAAAGTAAAAATATTGCACTAGTAAATGTCAGCCTCCAAGCAAAAGGTAATACAATCAAAGGTTCAAAACATAAAGCTTGCGTTGCATCAATGCTGGGCTCAAAAGATTTAAAAAATGGAATACTTTTAAAAACAAATCTTAAAAATAAAGAGGGAAAAATAATAGCAATTGCATCAGGAATTATACAGCCCAATAATAAATTAAAAGAATCTGGAGATACTCTAGATAGTGTAATAATAAATGAGAATCAAAATATTAACCACAGTTATAATATAATTCTTAAAAAAGGAAATTATACATTAATAAATAGAATTCATAAAATATTGACCTCTAAAAAAATCAACAACAAAATTAAATCAGACAGCACAATAGAAATAGAAGAAAAAAACATAAGCCTATTAGAAGAGATTGAAAATATTAAAATAGAAACCAACCCTAAGATATTAATAGACAAAAAAAATGGCATTATTTTAGCAAGTGAAAATGCAAAAATAGGAGCTTTTACATTTTCCATTGAAAAAGACAATCAAAACATTTTAAGTAAAAATAATAAAACAACAATTCAAATAAACTCAATGAAATTAAATGAATTTATATTAAAAAATTCCAACAATCTTAGCAATAAAGAATTAATTCAAATAATTCAAGCTGCGCAAAAAATTAATAAATTAAATGGGGAACTTATCTTGGAGGAAATTGATGGAAACCAAAATTAATTCACAAAATCTAAAATTTAAAAATCAAATAAATAAAATAAATAATTTTAAAAATTCTGTAGAAATAAAAAAATCCTTTCAAAAAAACGAAGAGCTTCGAAAAGCTTCTTTAGAATTTGAGGCTATTTTTATCAAGCAAATGCTTGAAAGCATGAAAAAAACTCTTAACAAAGATCAAAATTTGTTAAACGGAGGCCAAGTAGAAGAAATTTTTGAAGACATGCTTTGCGAACAAAGAGCAAAACAAATGGCACAAGCTCAAAGCTTTGGCCTTGCCGATTTAATTTACAATCAATTACAAAAAAAGTAAATAATTCGAAAAACACTCCCACCTAAAAACTCAAAATTATATCCAATTTAATTAAAAAATGGTTTTAAATTAAATTGGCACAATTTTTGCATGAAAGTTAAGTAGTAAAAACTTAATCACAATATTCAAAAAAGGGGAGAAAATATAATAACTATGAACATATTTAGTAATGAGGATTTAAACATATATTTAAAATCAGTAAGAGAGCACAAGCTAATTACTCACGAAGAAGAAATTAAACTTGCAGGACAAATACAAAGAGGCAATGCAAAAGCAAAAAACAAGATGATAAATGCAAATTTGCGACTTGTTTTAAAAATAATAAAAAGATATGCGGGCAAAGGGCTAAAAATTGAAGACTTAATTCAAGAAGGCAACTTGGGATTAATAAGGGCTGCTGAAAAATATGACCCAAATAAAAATACTAAATTTTCAACTTATGCATCATTTTGGATTAAGCAATCACTACAAAGAGCATTAAACACTAAAACCAGATTAGTAAAAGTCCCATACAGAAAAGAAAATCTAATACTACAAATAAATAAATATTTAACAGAAGAAGAAAAATCGCCCAAAAAAGAAGAAATAATGAAAAGATTCAACCTATCCCCCGCTCAGTATATAAAAATTATTCCCTATCTTGAAAAAGAATATTCCCTGGACAAAGAAATAGAGGGATCTGAAAATTCAACGCTCTTGAATCTATACGAGGATAATTCTTTTAACCCTGAAATTACCCTTGAACAAGATTCAACTCTAAAACATTTGAATTATATACTTGAAACAAAATTAAATGAAAAGGAAAGATACATAATTAAAAAAAGATATAACCTGGACAATAGTCCCAAAAAAAGCACCTTAAAAGATATTTCAACAGAACTTGGAATATCATCAGAAACTGTAAGACAGATTGAAAAAAGAGTTCTTAAAAAATTAAAAGAAGAAATAAATTAACATTGACATTCATGACATGTTCTGGTCTACTTGTAAGTCAGTGGTCATGAATGTTTGTATTTTATATTAAAAAAAACAAGTTTATTATTGTAATTTTTATTATAATTTCTATTGTTATTGCAATAACTCAGGCATTTGCAAGTTTTTTATATTTTAATGACAATTCAAAAATTGCAAATGCCCCACTTAAAAATAGGTTTAAAAAAACACAAAAAGAAAGCTTAATAACAAAAAACAACAATGAGGACAAAAAAGCCAAAAGCAAACCTAAGTTTTACTTAATCATTGACGACGTGGGTTATGATGAATTTATGTTAGAACAATTTATAAAACTTAATCTTAAAATAAATTATGCTATTATTCCATTTTTACCAAAATCAATGAGTTTATACAAAAAACTAAAAAATGCTAACAAAACAGTAATAATACATTTCCCAATGCAATCAAAACATAGAAATTCAATAGAAAAATTTCATATAAACATAAAAGATAAAAAAGAAGAAATACACAAAAAAATCGAAAAAGCATTTAAAAAGTATCCTGATGCAAAAATAATGAATAACCATATGGGAAGTTTAATCACTTCAAATAAAGATTTTATGAAAATCATTTTAGAAAAGCTTAAAGAGATTGACAGATATTTTTTCGACAGCGTAACTATTGCAGGAAGCGTACCAGAAATAATAGGCAAAGAAATTGGAGTTAAAGTAGAAAAAAGAGACGTATTTCTTGATAGCAAAGACACAGAAGAGTCCGTAATCAAGGAGCTTGAAAAAGCAAAAAATATTGCTAGAAAAAATGGAATGGTAAAAGTAATAGGACACATTTGGTCTAAAAATACGCTAAAAGTCCTTAAAAAAGAAGGACCTGATTTAAACCAGGAATTCGAATTCGACAACTTATTAAATCTTTACGAGGAAACAATCAGATGAAAGTGCTTGGAATAGAAACCTCTTGTGACGACTGTTGTGTAGCTGTAGTAGAAAATGGAATTCATATTTTAAGCAATATAAAATTAAATCAAACCGAACACAAAAAATATTACGGCATAGTGCCTGAGATTGCCTCAAGACTTCATACGGAAGCTATTATGTCTGTTTGCATAAAAGCGCTCAAAAAGGCAAATACTAAAATATCTGAAATTGACTTAATAGCTGTAACATCTAGACCTGGACTTATTGGGTCTTTAATAGTTGGATTAAACTTTGCCAAAGGTCTAGCAATTTCATTAAAAAAGCCTATTATTTGCATTGATCACATCTTGGGTCATCTTTACGCCCCTTTAATGCACTCAAAAATAGAATATCCATTTATATCATTATTATTAAGTGGTGGACATACATTGATTGCTAAACAAAAAAATTTCGATGATGTTGAAATACTTGGAAGAACTCTAGATGATGCTTGTGGAGAAGCTTTTGATAAAGTGGCAAAACATTATGATATGGGATTTCCGGGAGGTCCAAACATCGAACAAATATCTAAAAATGGAGATGAAAATACATTTCAATTTCCAGTTACCACCTTTAAAAAAAAAGAAAACTGGTATGATTTTTCATACTCTGGACTAAAAACAGCTTGCATACACCAACTCGAAAAATTCAAAAGCAAAGATAATCCAACAACAAAAAATAATATAGCTGCAAGCTTCCAAAAAGCTGCCTTTGAAAATCTAATCACCCCACTAAAAAGGGCAATAAAAGATACTCAAATCAACAAATTGGTAATAGCAGGCGGTGTTGCAAGCAATTTATATTTAAGAGAAAAAATAGATAAGCTTAAAATACAAACTTACTACCCTCCTCTTGACCTTTGCACAGACAATGGAGCAATGATTGCGGGACTTGGATTTAATATGTATTTAAAATATGGAGAAAGTCCAATTGAAATTGATGCAAATTCAAGAATAGAAAATTATAAAAACCAGTATAGGGGGAAAAATAATGAAAAGAATTTTAGCAATGCATGATATTTCAAGCATGGGAAGAACATCTCTTACAATATGCATACCAGTAATATCTTCGTTTAATATGCAAGTTTGTCCTTTTGTGACAGCTGTCCTTTCTGCTTCCACAGCTTATAAAAAATTTGAAATAGTGGATCTAACCGATCATTTAGAAAAATTTATCAATATATGGAAAGAACAAAATGAGCACTTTGACATACTCTATACCGGATTTCTGGGAAGCGAAAAACAACAAATAACAATAGAGAAAATAATTAAATTAATAAAATTTGAAAAAATTGTAATTGACCCTGTGTTTGCTGACAATGGAGAAATTTACCCTATATTTGATAATAAAATAATTAGCGGATTTAGAAAAATAATAAAGTGCGCAAACATAATAACACCCAATATCACAGAGCTTGAAATGCTAAGCAAAAGCCCACAACTTAACAACAAAGATGATATCATAAAAGCAATATTAAATCTTGATACAAAAGCGACAGTAGTTGTTACAAGCGTTAAAAGAGGAAATCTCTTGGGAAACATTTGCTACAATCCTAAAAACAAAGAATACTCGGAGTTTTTTTTAGAAGGATTAAAACAAAATTTCAGTGGAACAGGAGATTTATTTACTAGCTTACTTATAGGATATTTGGAAAAATTTGAAACAGAGCAAGCCTTAGAAAAAACAACAAAGGCTATTCACCTAATAATAAAAGAGTCAATTAAAGAAAATGTTTCAAAAAAAGAGGGGGTTCGGATTGAAAATTTCTTAAAAAATAGATTTTGAATTTAAATTCTATTAAATTCAATTTTTAAGATTGAATCAATTTATTGGTACAAAGGAAATACTGATATTGCAATATATTATTAAAATAAAATGTGAAAAAATTTATTACAAAGTAAATGCTTTATTGTTTTCATGAGTAAATAAAAATATGTCAAATAAAAAAATAATATTTTTTACAGGGGGAGGAACTGGAGGCCACGTATTTCCAGGAATTTCCATCATACAAAAATTAAAAGAATTTGATAATGAAATTGAATTTTTTTGGATAGGTAAAAAAAATTCTATAGAAGAAAAACTAATAAAAGAAAAAGATAATATTAAATTTATTTCGATTCCATGCGGAAAACTTAGACGCTATTTTTCTTTTGAAAATTTTATTGACTTTTTCAAAGTAATACTTGGAATAATAAAAAGCTTTTACGTTTTAAAAAAACATAAACCTCAGATTGTCTATGCAACCGGAGGATTTGTTTCAACTCCTGCAATTATTGCATCCAGTTTGCTAAAAATAAAAAGTATAACCCATGAAATGGATCTAGATCCTGGACTTGCAACAAAAATTAACTCTAAATTCGCAAATAAAATACACATAAGCTTTAAAGAAAGTGAAAAATACTTCAAAAATTACAAAAATATTATTTACACAGGATCTCCTATAAGAAGAGAATTTTTAAATCCAGATCCCAAAATAATCAAACAGTTGACGCAAAACACTAGCAAACCAATTATTAGCATACTTGGGGGATCTCTTGGCGCTAATGCTTTAAACAACCTTGCACTCTGCATTAAAAAGGATGCTGAAATCTACTTCATCCATCAATCGGGGAAAAATTTAAATGACCTGAGCGAAAAGAATTACCTTAGAAGGCAATTTTTTAACGCAGAAGAAATGGCAAGTATAGTTAAATTTTCTAATATAATAATAAGCAGAGCTGGGGCTGGAGCAATAAAGGAATTTGCAAATGCTGGTGCATGTGCAATTTTGATTCCATTCAAAAAAGGCTCTAGAGGAGATCAAATTAAAAATGCAAAATTACTAACAAATCAAAATGCCTGCATTTATATAGATGAAGATGAAATTTTAAATATAAATATTTTAAAAATTATAAAAAAAACTTTAGAAGATAGAGAAAAAATCAACTCTCTCAAAGAAAATATCAAAAAATTCAATAATAAACATTCTTCAACTTTAATAGCCAAATTGCTAATAAAAGATATTAAGGAGACAAAATCTAAATGATAATAAACGATCCTGTAAAAATAACTGGAATAGTAGACATATTAATAATAATAATTTTTACATCTTTGGGATTTAGAGGATTTTTAAGAGGATTTATTAAAGAAATTAGCGGATTTGCTGAAGTTTTTGTTTTAATCCTACTGCTTTACAAAAAAACTGAAGAGTTTAGAAGGCTTGTTGAACCTATTATTGAGCTATCCTACATTCAAGCACTACTTGTATTTTTTTTGCTTATACATATAGGATTTTTAATACTACAATCCCTAATAGAATCAATAATAAGTCAACTTAAATTACTATTCTTCAATAGAATACTAGGCTTAGTACTTGGCCTACTTGAAGCTTTTGGAATAATTGCAATCGTGGTTTACATAATACACTCACAACAAATATTTAAACCTGAATATTTCCTAAAAGAAAGCAAACTACTTGATTATTTAAATCCTGGAATAAACTATCTCTTTAAAATTTCAAAAACAAAATAAGGGACTAATAATGACAATGCTTCCAAAAATTGCAAAAGAGATAATAAACGAATATGATCAAAAAATACTGCCAAATGCAATCCTTTTACTAGGAGAAAAATTTTCATCAAAAAAGATTAGCGCAATTGAGATTGCAAAAAAAATATTAAACGGAAAAAACTTAACAAACCCTAATTTGCTCATTTTCTCAAATCTTGACACAGTAGAAGCAAAAGCACATCTTTCTACAAATTCGCAAAAGATAGTAAACAAATACCTAGAATATATTAAAACTGTAATTTTTACCAAATGTTATTTCAGTAATGAAAAAAATTTAAAAAAAATAGAAAAAAATATCAACTACATTAATTCTGTTTATTATGAAAAAGAATACAATGAAAACATAAAAAATGAGCTTATAAAAAATATAGAAAATATAAACAAAGAATTAAATCATAGAATTACTGTTTATGATGTAAAAAAAATTCAAACTTGGATTTTTTCTGAAAAAGAAAAACCAAAGGTAATCTACATAAACGAAATCGAAAATTTATCATTTAATGTCCACAACTCACTTTTAAAAATATTAGAAGAGCCTCCTTCAAATATTTACTTTATATTGGCAGCAAGAAATAAAAACAAAATACCAAACACAATACTTTCAAGACTTAGAGTCTACAATTTTGCAAAACTAGAAAGAAGCTTAGAAATTCAAAGATTTAAAGAAAGCTTTCTAATAAATAAAGATATAACAATTGAAGAATATTTTGCCTCATTTTACAAAGAAGAAAGCAAAAAAATAAAAAAAGAATTGACAAAAATTCTAAATATAATAAAAGAAAAAAAATCCATATTTAATCTTGAAGAAGGCGACTTTATAAAAGATGATCAAAGCTTTAAAATATTTTTAAACGAACTTACAATTAACATTAGAAAAGATTTTTTAGAAAACAAAATAGATATTAATCAATATCTAAAGTACACAGAGCATTTGAAAAATATTTACAAATATCGCCCCTATAATCAAAATAAAAAATTAATAATAGAAAACTTGATGCTAAATTATGAGGAGATATGAATAATTTTTTCAAAAAAGCTTTAACAAAGCTAAACAAATTATCTAACGAACAAAAAACTAAATTTATTGAACAAATTTACAAAAAAATAGAAATATATGACGGAATATTTGCATCAATTAATGAAGGAATCATTGTACTTGACAAACAAAACAATATAATCTATTCAAACAAGATTTTATACCAAATTTTAGCTTTAACATCTAAATCAAAAATAGAAATTCTTGATGACATTCAAATTCCAATCTTAATAAATTTAATAAAAGAACTAGTTAGAACAGAGGATAAAATAATAGGATTAGAAGTTCCAATTTCAAACAGCATATATATTAAAATCTCATTTATGCCCTATGTAAAAGAAAAAAAACTTGAAGGCAACATTATTTTAATCGAAGACATTAAAGAGAAAAAAAAGAAAGAGGAACTATTTAGAAGAGTTGAAGCTTTGGCCTCTTTTACAAGGCATGCAAGAAATATTGCCCATGAAATCAAAAACCCACTTGGAGCAATCGATATAAATTTACAACTACTAAAAAAGGAAATTGAAAAACAAAAAATGAAAAATGGTAAAGCTGAAAATTATTTTAAAGTAATAAAAGAAGAAATAAACAGAGTAGATAAAATAGTAACAGAATTTTTACTAACTGTCAGACCAATAAAAATTAACTTACAAGAAAAAGACATTAAACAAGTAATAGGCAGCGTATGTGAATTGTTAAATCCTGGATTAGAAAATAAAAACATAAAACTATTGCTTAATTTAAACAAAATAAGCAATATTCTCATTGATGAAAAACTATTAAAACAAGTTATTATAAACATCGTTAAAAACGCAGAAGAAGCACTACTTGAAACAAAAAAAGAAATAAAAAAAATAGAAATTTTTCTCTTCGAAAAAGACAATAAAATACATATCAACATAAAAGATAACGGAAACGGAATAAAAGATGAGGTAAAAGAGGAAATATTTAAACCTCAATTTAGCACAAAAGAAAAAGGAAGTGGAATAGGACTTACTATTTCTTATAAAATAATAAAAGAACTTGGGGGTGAAATTTTTGTGGAAAGCAAAGAAGGCGAAGGCACTATTTTTACAATTACACTGCCTAAACTAAATAAAAAAAATATTTTAATTGAAGGGTATTGAAAATGAGCAAAATACTTGTAGCTGATGATGAAAAGAATATTAGAGAAGGAATTGCTACTTATCTTGAGGATGAAGGATATTTTGTTTTCACTGCTAGCGACGGAGAAGAAGCTCTTGAAACAATTGAAAATGAAAATCTTGACGTAATAATATCTGACCTGAGAATGCCCCAGATATCTGGAGAAAAATTGCTCAAAATAGTTAAAGAAAAAAACTTGGGAATACCTTTTATTATTCTAACAGCCCACGGAACAGTTGATTCTGCTGTAGATGCCATGAGAGAGGGTGCTTATGATTTTTTAACAAAGCCCTTAGACCTTGAAAGACTTTTGCTAATAATAAAAAGATCACTAAACAAAAAAGAAAATAACGATGATGAAAATGCTAATTTAGAAAATATACTAATAAGAAAAGATCTAAAATACTATGAAAAAATCATGGGAAAATCACTATTAATGCAAAAAATTTTTGAACTTGTAATAAAAATAGCAAAATCAAATGCATCTGTTCTTATAACGGGAGAAAGCGGTGTTGGTAAAGAAATAATAGCAGATGCTATTTTTGATCTTTCAAATAGAAATGACAAACCATTTATAAAAGTAAATTGCGCTGCACTTTCTGAAAGCATCCTTGAAAGTGAACTTTTTGGCCATGAAAAAGGAGCATTCACTGGAGCAATTTCCAAAAAAAAAGGCAGATTTGAACTTGCAAACAAAGGCACAATTTTTCTTGATGAGATAGCAGAAATTTCACCTGAAATTCAAGTCAAACTTTTAAGAGTACTGCAAAACAAAACTTTTGAACGCGTTGGGGGAGAAGCTACAATTAAAGTTGATATCAGGCTTCTAGCTGCAACAAACAAAAACATTGAAGAGGAAATTAAAAAGGAAAAATTTAGAGAAGATTTATTTTATAGATTAAATATCATTAATATAAACATACCACCTTTAAGAGAAAGAAAAGATGATATATCCTATTTAACAAACATACTAATAAAAGACGTCGCAAAGGAAAACAATAGAGAAGAAAAAACTCTTTCTAATGATGCAATGAAAGCTCTCTATTATTACGATTGGCCAGGAAATATTAGAGAATTAAAAAATGTACTTGAAAGCGCATTAATATTATCAAAAGGCAAACAAATCACTAAAGAAGATTTACCAGCAAAAATCAAAAATAATGAAAATCTTATATTTAAAATAACACTACCAATAGGAATTAGCCTAAAAGAAGCTGAAAAAGAAATAATAAAACAAACACTTTTTCATTCCAAGAACAACAAAAGCAAATGCGCAGAAATACTAAAAATAGGAAGAAAAACTTTACACAATAAAATAATCGAATATAATATTGATCAATAGGATTTATTTTAAATTATTAAATTATAATGAGTACAAAAAAATAATACTGTTTTAAATTACATGTATATTTTTGAAACCAAAAAATTTTTTAATGCCAATAATTATATTAAAATGAAACACTTTCTTTTAAAATTATGGCGCAAAAGTGTAAAAATATTTTTATCAAACAAATAATTATACACCATTATTTATTAATAATCAATACAATTTGATAATTCAATATATTTAGCTGGCTGCAGAGCCTGACTTACTTTAAAAACTTTAAAGGGTTAATAGGAATATTTTTTTTTAATATTTCAAAGTGCAAATGGGGACCAGTTGCGCGACCCGTTTGCCCAACCCTTCCAAGAAATTCTCCCGATTTAACAAAATCGCCTATCTTTACAGAATATAAATTTAAATGCCCATAAAGAGATTTAATATTGTTTTTGTGCCCAACCACAACAAAATTCCCATAAAGATCATTATATCCAGCTTCAATAACTATTCCAGAAGAAGAAGAATACACTTCAGTATTCATTGGAGCTGCAAGATCTATTCCCGTATGGAAACTTTTATTGCCAGTGAAAGGGTCATTTCTAAATCCAAAATCAGAACTAACAATAAATTTTTTTAAAGGAAAAATAAAATTGGCATTTAAGAAAAAAAGCAACTCTGTGCCTGAAAAAAGTCCAAAATCTGGATTCTTAACAAAATCAAAAAAATAAAATTCATAAACTCTGTCGTTCTTTTTAATTTTTACCTTTTCAGCTTTAGCAAGATCCCTTGTTGCTAAAAGCAAATTATTAAACCTATAATCTTTACTATCAAAAACAAAAACTCCTTTTTTACTAGGAATAAGAATCTCTTGCCCAACACTCACAGCAGGAGAATCTAATAAATTAATAGTAGCAATGCCAGACTGCCATCCATTTATTTTATTGGCAATTTTAAAAAAAGTATCCCCTTTTTTAACTTTATATGAGTAAAAAAACAGAGGAATATGTTGTTTTTTATTATATTTTAAAACTTTAATTTTAAGATCAGAAAAAACAGGATCTTGCCTTGAGAAATTTTTTATTTCTGGATAAGAAAAAACATAAATTATTTTTAAAAAAAAGAAAACTGCATTAAATAATAAAAAAATTTTACTCATACTATAAATTCTTTAACGATTAATTAATCAAATATAATAAAAAACATAAAAAAAATAAATCCTATTTGGACTTGCAAATAATAACAAACTGTAATAAACTGTCTCTCAACATGGAACTAAACGAATACCAAGAAAAAGCAAAAAAAACTGCTAAATACAAAAGTAAAAAAGAAGAATTAATTTTAACAACACTTGGCCTTGCTGGTGAAACTGGAGAAGTTGTTGAAAAAATAAAAAAATTGGGAAGAGATAAAAATTACATTATTGATGATGAGTATTTAATATCAATTAAAAAAGAGCTTGGGGACGTATTATGGTACTTGTCAAGTTTAAGTAATAATTTAGGCATTACGCTTGAAGATGTTGCCCTTACAAACCTAAAAAAAATACAAAAACGACATGAAAATGGAACAATAAATGGCGAAGGCGATGACAGATAAGGCATTTAAATTAAAAATACTCAAAGCTTAAAAATAAAAATGCTTAATATTTATATCAAGGGAATTTTACTTGGAATTGCAAACATAATCCCAGGGGTTTCTGGGGGAACACTGGCTTTAATATTAAAAATTTATTACAAAATAATAAACTCCATCTCAGAAATCTTAAAGCTCACAGAAATTAAAAAAAATTTAATGTTTTTAACTATTTTGACAACAGGAATGTTAACCTCAATATTATTAACTGCAAAAATATTTAAAACTTATGCTTTTGACAATGGAATAATAGAAGCACTGCTAATAGTATTTTTCATAGGATTAGCATTTGGAAATATACTAACACTAAAAACAGAAATATCTATAAAAGAAATAAATAGTAATACAAAAATATTAAATAATTTATTGTTTTTTATTGGCATGAGCATTATCGTGCTATTATTAATACTCAAAGAATCTAATATACAATTGCAAAGTACAATACCTAAAGACAAAAACTCAATAAAATATTACTTATTATTGATATCCTCTGGAACAATAAGCGGAGCATCAATGATCTTACCGGGAATCTCAGGATCTGCAATGCTTTTGCTACTTGGCTTTTATAAAGAAATAATACTTATTGTGTCTGAATTTAACATTATTCTTATTACAATATTTGCAGCAGCTGCAACAATGGGAATAATTACATCAATATTAATAATAAAGAAAATAATAGATAAGCACTTAAATAATTTTATTTATTTATCAAAAGGCTTAATTTTTGGATCAATTCTACAAATGATATTAATTGTATTAAAATTGAACTTTAAAATCGGCTTTACATCTTTTACATCTCTGGGAACATCATTCATACTGGGAATCTTTATAAACAAAAAATTGGCTGAGAAACATAAATAAAAAATTTAAAAATACCGAAGACCGGACTTGAACCGGTACGGAGCTTCCTCCTCAGGATTTTAAGTCCTGTGTGTCTACCAATTCCACCACTTCGGCATAGAATAATATAATAAATAATAATATATTGCAATGTCAAGTTAAACAAGAAAATAAATATAAAAACTCAATTGATAACTATTTTTTGAGGAAAATTTTCAACAACATAATTGCTATGCAAATAATCTGCAATTACAAACATAAATGAATATAAAGAAACCCTAGCAAAAAAATTAGAAAAAACTCTAAAATCAATTTTATTTGCTAACATTGAAATGTCGTTTGAATCATTTATTAAGCTAAAAAATCCATTTTTAATTAATAAATCAAAAATAACAAATTCAGATTCATCTAAAATGAACATCAATTTATCCATTTGGGCTTTTAAATATAAAATTTGTTCACTAATTTGCAAATTGGCAATACTTTTAATAAAATCCTTGCTTAAATTATAAATAACAATACCATAGTGATTATTCTCAAATTTAAAATCCACAAGCAATCCTAATTTTAAATCGCAAGAATCTTGCATTAAACTTAAAACTTTAATATTTATTTTGCGCTTAGAAAGAATGCTAACAGAAAGACCCCTACCTTGATCAATAAAATAAGCATTCTTAAAAGCTCTAAATAAAACTCTATTATTAATTAAATCAAGAACATTTTTATTCTCAAGATTCTTAATAATTATTAAATCAAAACTTTGATTTAGAATATTATAAGCAGAATCAAGTAACCCTTGAGAAGAGTCATCATTTAAATTAAAATTTGCAACCTTAAGCTCCAAAACACTAAAATCTGTATCTACAACACTACAGGAAAAAAATAAAACACTAAGCGGAAATAAACTCTTCAAGTTGATACTTTGTCTCAACAACTTTAAATACAAGCCCATACTTTTTTGCAGCGCTGCTATCCAACCAAAAATCTCTATCAGTATCCTTTTCTATTTTAGAAATTTTTTGACCCGTTTCTTTTGAAATAATATTATTAAGCTCTTTTTTAACTTTATTTAACTCATTAGTGTAAATCTCAATATCTGTAGCAACTCCCTTAAATCCACTCAAGGGCTGGTGCAATAAATACCTGGCAAAGGGCAGTGAAAATCTATTTTCTAATTTTGCAGCCAAAAAAATTAAAGCAGCAGCGCTAGCAACAAGCCCTACTCCAACTGTAAAAACTTTAGGCTTAACAAAACGAATCATATTAAAAATAGCAAATCCAGCATCAATGTCGCCTCCTTCTGAATCAATATACACAAATATAGGCTTTTTAAAATCTAGAGTCTCTAGCAATAATATTTTTTCCTGAAAAAGCCTGGAAACATCCTTAGTAATCTCACCAGCAATAACTATTGATCTGCTCTTTAAAACTAACTTCAATGATTTATCATGCAAAACACAAGCATCATTATCTTCTTTCCCGGTCATAAAACATCCCTTATACAAAAACATAATGATATATTATAATTGAAAATAAAAGGTTTTTAAATGATAAAAAAGCACAAAAATTAAACAATTGCACTTAATTTCTGAAAAGCAAAAGACTAATAAATCTTTAATTAAGCTTCATCAAAGTCAAAAAATACTCTAAATTTTACAAATTAAGTAAAATTTAAAAAGGAGCTTATAATGCACCATGAATTTGCAGTTATCGGAGGGGGAATAGCGGGAAGCACCGTTGCTTACGAACTGCTTAAAAGAAATAAAAAAGTAATTCTTTTTGATGATGAAGATACAAAAGCAACAATAGTGGCGGGCGGGCTTATTAATCCTATTATGGGTAGAAAAATGAACATTGCCTGGAAAGAACCACATATTTTTGAATTTGCAAAAAACTACTATCAAGAAATTGAAAAAACCATTAAATCCAACTTTTTTATAGAAAAAAATATCTTTAGACCCTTTACTACTGAAAATCAAAAAAATGAACTGATTGATAAACTTGAAAATAATAAAAACATAACAAACTTTATTTTAAAAATACAAGATGGAAAAACTTACAATTTCTCAAACGACTCTAACGGCGGAATGATAATAAAAGGCGCCAGGGTTAATACAAAAACATATATAAAAAATATTAAAAAATACTTAATCGAAAAAAATTCTTACATAAGCAAAAATATAAACGAAAATAAAATTAAACTTGGAGAAAGTTTTTTCAAAATAGAAGATTTGAAATTTGAAAAATTAATATTTGCAAAAGGGTATAAAGAAAAACTCAAAGGATTTTTTTCTTATCTCCCATTTGAGCCTGCAAAAGGCGAAATCATTATATTAGAATGCAAAAAATTAAATTTTAAAGAGATTTACAATAGACACGTATCTTTAATTCACTTAAAAGGCAATAAATTTTACCTTGGAGGCACTTACGAATGGAACACTTGGAATACACTTACAAATGAATGGGCAAAATTAGAGCTATTGAAAAAATTTAAAAAAATAACAAATCTAAAATGTAAGGTCATTGCTCAAAAAGCACATATAAGGCCTTCAACCCTTGACAGAGAACCTTTCTTGGGGGAACACCCTAAGCATAAAAATATCTTTATATTAAATGGTTTTGGAACAAGGGGCATATCTATGGCTCCATACTTATCCAATTTATTAGTTAATAATATTGAAAAAATTGACAAAATTCCAAATCATTACAATATTAAAAGATATGCAAAATATTACAATATTTTGGATCATTCTTAAAATCAAAATTTTTAAATCCATACATACTGACAAACGACTACTATTAATATTTCTAAATTCATAAAAAAATAATATAATGTTTAAGTTAAGCTAAAATAATTCTTATCCAAAGAGAAACTAAGAGTGAAACAAGATTTAACAAAGCAAATAAAATTAATTGACACTTTCAAAATAAACCAGGAGAATGATCTTTGGGATTTAATATTAATATCATAGGAACTGGAGGAACAAGGCCACTCCACAATAGATATTTGTCATCCGTACTAATCGAATACAATGGAGATAACTTTTTATTCGATTGTGGTGAAGGAACCCAAATGTCTTTAAGGAAACAAAAAATATCCTGGCAAAAAATAAAAATGATTTGCATTACGCACTTACATGCTGACCACATCACAGGACTACTTGGAATAGTAATGCTAATGTCACAAAGTGGAGAAACAAGAAAAGAGCCATTAATAATCGCTGGACCTGTTGGAATAAAAACCTATACACAAGCTAATATAAATATGCTTAAAATATATAAAAACTATGAAATAATTTATAAAGAAATAATCATAGATAAAACCGAAAAAATAATATATGAAGATAAAACAAAAAAAATTGAATACACCAAACTAAAACATTCAATAGAATGTGTTGGATATTTATTTATAGAAAAAGATAAACCCGGCAAATTCAACACAGAAAAAGCAGAAGAGCTAAATATTCCTAAAGGGCCTATTAGAAAAGCCCTACAAGATGGAAAAGAAATATTGGTAAACGGGAAAATTATAAAGCCATCAGAAATACTTGGAAAATCTAAAAAAGGACTAAAAGTTGCATACATTACAGATACTGGTTATTTTAAAGAACTTATACAGCAAATCAAAAATTTTAACCTTGTAATAATTGAAAGCACATTTAAAAATGAGCTAAAAAAAGAAGCCGATAAAAAACTTCACTTAACAGCTGGCGAGGCTGCAAATATTGTCAAGCAAGCAAAAGTTTTACAAACGGGACTTATCCATTTTAGTGAAAGATATACATTAAGAAAAGATCTTGAAAACTTACTAAAGGAGGCAAAATTGGAATATCCAGACGGAGAAATTTTTTTAACAAGAGATGGAATGAGGCTTGAAGCAAACAAAAATAACTTTATTATTAAATAGGAGGGTATATGATAAATGTAGAAAAAGTTACTAAAATGTATGGGCCATTTACAGCACTATTTAATGTTAGCTTTAAGGTTGAAGAAGGTGAAATACTTGGTATACTTGGCCCAAACGGAGCCGGAAAGTCCACATTAATCAAAATCTTAACATCATTTCATTATCCAAGCAAAGGTAATGTAAAAATTTTTGGAAAAGACATTGTAGAGCATTCGAAAGAAATACTACAGCAAATAGGATATGTTCCTGAAAAACTAGCTCTTTATCCAGAGCTTTCTGTTAAAGAATACTTAAAGTTTATATCAGAAATAAAAGGTGTTAAAAAATTAAAAAAAGAAATTGACAGAGTAATAAGCATATTTAAATTAAAAGAAGTTGAAGATAAGCTGATTTCTCAACTTTCAAAAGGATTTAGACAAAGAGTAGGAATAGCTGGTGCTTTAATAAACAATCCTAAGCTCGTAATACTTGATGAGCCAACAAATGGTCTTGATCCAAATCAAATAATTGAATTTAAAGAATTTTTAAGAGAGCTTGCAAAAGAAAGTACAATATTATTCTCTTCACACATACTAAGCGAAGTAGAATCTATTTGTAAAAGAATAATTATTGTCAACAACGGAGTAATTGTTGCTGATGACACAAAAGAAAATATTATTAAAAATAAACTTAAAGAGATTGAAATAGAATTAATAGTTTTAAAAAAATCTGAAAATGAGAAAAAAATTTTCAACAGCAAAAATGATATTTTTTCATTAATAAAGCTTGAAGAACACGAAAAAGACTTAAATATTTCATTAAAACTATCTCAAGGCAAAACAGAAGAAGACCTCTTTAGCTACATAGTAAAAAATAATATAATCTTAAAAGCAATGATTCCAAAACATGAAAGCCTTGAAAAGATATTTAGCAAATTAACCAAGGAGAGAGAAAAATGAAAATAGATTTAAAGCAATCTTTATCGCTTTCTAAAAAAGAACTAAAAATATTATTTGGAACTCCAACTGCATACGTTGTGATGCTATTTTTTTTAATATTCATAAACTTTTCATTTATTTTTTTATCAGGATTTTTTATTAAAGACAATGCATCTCTTACCTCTTATTTCTCTTCAATGCCTATTATTTTAATGTTGGTACTGCCAGCACTTAGCATGGGAGTATTCTCAGAAGAACACAAAACAGGAAGCATTGAACTTCTTTATGCTCTACCGCTAAGCCCTCAAGAGATAGTCTTGGGCAAATTTATTACGCTTAAAATATTTACCTTAATACTATTCTCACTTACCCTACCTCTTACAATAATGACAATTTTCATGGGCGAATTTGATCTTGGGATAATATTGCTTCAATATCTAGGGATAATTCTTTATTCTCTTTCTGTGCTAAGCATGGGAACATTTATATCCTCCATTACAAAAAGCCAAATAGTCTCTTACATTCTTACCGTATTTACATTGATATTAATACTATTTTCTGGGAAATTGGTTATGATCTTTGGAAAAGAAAATATAATAGGAGAAATGCTTAATTTTGTTTCAATAACTAATCACTTTAGCTATTTTAATATGGGCATATTAAACCTATCAGACTTTATTTATTTTATTACATTCACAATCACATTTCTAATACTAAGCACACACAGCATAACACTAAAAAAATGGAGATAAATTTATGAAAAATAAAGAAAATGAAGTTTTAAACCTAACTTTGAACCTTACAATAATCTTTTTGATTTTTTGTAATATATCTATTTTCATTTTTAAAATAGACTTTACAAAACACAAAGCTTTTACAATATCTAAAGTTACAAAAAATTTGTTCTCAAGCGCAAATGAAACAATATATATAACATATTATAATTCAGGAAGCCTTGAAAACTATTTTGCTTTTCCAAACCAAATAAAAAATTTTTTAATAAGTTTTTCTGATGCTTCAAAAGGTAAGGTAATTTATAAAGAAATTGACGCTGATAAAATTTCAACACCATTAGAGCACATTGGTATTCCCTCTCAGCAAATCGACTTAAGAGATATTAATCAGCTTTCAATACTCAAAATATACTCAGGAATTGAGATTATTTACGAGGGAAAAAGAGAAGTAATACCGGTTGTAACAGAAATCAGCAATTTAGAATATGACCTTGCAAATGGACTTGACAAGCTAATAAACAATACAAAAAAGGTTTTAGGACTTGCTTTTGGAGACAACACTTTAAAAGAAGCACATAAAAACTTTTCCGAAATAATGAAAAAAGCATTTGGAATTGAAATAAAAGAAATAGATTTAAAAACTGAAAAATTAGAAGACATTAGAAAAGATATAAATGGATTATTCATTATTGGCGCTAAAGAAATTGACGAAGAAATTGCAAAAAAAATTGACGATTTTATTGTTAATGATGGAAAAATATTTGTTGCAACAAGCACAATTGACTACAATCCTCAAAATCCATATGGCATAACTCCCATTAAATCCAGCCTATTTGATCTATTTGAAAGCTATGGGATAAAATACAACGATAATATTATTCTTGATAAAAGAGCACCCACAATCTTTTTAGGTGGCAATTTCCAAACTTACTATCCATGGATCTTAATAGACAAAAGCAATATTGTAAAAAAAGACATGCCATTACTTAAAAATTTTTATACCGCTACAATTCCTTGGAGCAGCTCATTAGAACTTATAAAAAAAGATGCAACAGAAGTAAAATTTTTCCCTCTATTTGCAAGTTCCAAACAATCATGGCAAGTTAAAGAACCTAACCTTTCAAACATATCTTTGAATGCATTTGAAGTTCCAAATAAATTTGAAGAGAATAAAACTAAAATACTAGGATATGCAATTGAAGGAAAAATTAAAAGTCCTTATAAAGATCAATATTCCAAAAATTCTAAAATAATCCTAACAGGATCAAGCATGATATTTAGTGATTATATGTACAACGGTTCTCCATCAAACTTTGAACTATCAGGAAGAATTTCGGATTATTTAATGCAAAAGGAAGAATTTTTTAATATTAAATCCAGAGAGGTACGAGCTAAATTAAAATTTGCAAGCTCTTCAAACGAAATGGTCAACGCAAAGTTTTCATTAATAATTATTAACTTAATTATTCTTCCAACAATAATATTAATATTTGGACTTATTAGATTTACTAGAAAAAGAAAAGCAAATTAATAAGAACAAAGGAGTGTTTATGACAAAACCAAAAATATTCTCAATCAATAAAGAAAAAATAAAAATATTGATAATAGTAGTGTTAACATCTACATTCTTATTGGGAATAATTTTTTCAAATGAAAATAAAGTGGCAAGGATTCTTGAAGAAAAATTTTTTGATTTTGACTTTAATTTAATTTCTAAAATTGAAACAGAGCTTGAAGGAACGCTAACAAAACTTGGCAAAGATTGGATGCTAACATACAATAAACAAAATATTCCTGTTGATAACAAAAAAGTTAACTCTCTAATCAAAGCATTAGACGAGCTTCAAAAAAACAAACTTGTAAGTAGAGATCAAAAAAAACATAAGGAACTGGGAATTGGAGAAAAACCAAGCTTTAAATTATTTGACAATAATAATAAGCTGCTAACAGAAATTTTTGTTGGAAAATCAGGAGAAGGCGATTCAAGACTGGCATACATTAAAGGTAGTGACGAAAATGTTTACTTAACAAAAAACATTTTCTTATCATACAAAGGGAATTCTTACAATACATTTTCAGATACTACATTGTTCCAAGAAAAAAACACAAAATTAGAAAATTTATCATTCAAAATAATAAGAAAATTAAACAAGGAAAATGAAAATAACATAAATAATAACTATGAGATTATCACTAAAGATGGCCTTTATTTTTTAAATAACCAAAAAATGACAAAAGAAAGGCCTTTAAATATTATTGCTGAATTTAAAGCTGACGGACTTGAAATTGATAAATCTAAAATAGATGATTATAATCTTCAATACAAGATTGAAGTCAAATGGAGCAATAAAAGTGTCAATAATATTGAAGTTTATTTTAATAAAAACGAAGAAAATGACAAAGACATATTAATCAAAAAAGATAAAGATGAATATTACTACATGACTAGTAAATGGACTTTTTTTGATGTATTCGACTTAGAAAAAAAATTAACAGAAAAAGATAATATTTCTAGCAACGATAATCAAGAAGATCATCATGAACATCAAAACAATGCAGATTAATCTTGCTATACATAAAAAGCATTAAAAGAAAAACATATAAAAATAAATATAATCAAAATATACCATGACAAAAACAACATTTTATCAGAAGATAAGATGTTGTTTGACTTTGCTAACATATCTTTAAATTAAAATTAATATTAATATCAAACAAACCGTTCAGTTATCAAAAATTAATTTAAGAATTTTTATAAAAAATAGAACTTAAACGAATGGATTTTTAACCTTTAGTAAGTAAAAATTTAACTTTTTTTAAAACTTCATACTCTTGTTTAATTTTAAAAATATTTCTATTAGGATTTAACTCAAGTTCACTTTCTACCCTATCAATAAAATTTATTAATATGGCTTTTTCATCGCTATTTAGCATAACATTACTTAAAGATTCTTCAGCATTAAATTTGCTTACAACCTTTTCAACATCATTAAAATTAAAATTAGAAGGAAAAGGGTCATTAGTTATGCCTTGAGAGCTGGGCTTTTCATAATTAGCAACATCATGGCTTTGATCTTGATCTGCTTTATCTCTCAAATTATCATGCAAATTTTTCTCTCCAGCATTAGAAAAAGAGCCTTCGGCAACCGTAGAATCTAGATCCTCTTTTAAAATATTTTCAAAATCATCAAATTCTTTTGACTCAAAACGTTCACCAGAGCTTTTAAGAATCGCACAATTATCACCATTCTCATGCTCAATGTTTTCATTCTCATCAATTAAATCCAAACGTTGTTTATTATCTACAAAGCTCTCCAATTTTCTAGAGTTATCGCTAGCAATAGAATAGGGATCTTCTGCTTCCACTTCATGTCCTAAAGAAGAACTATTATCCAAATTTTTATTAACAGAATCTAGGTGTTTATCTTGCTCTGTAGCAAAGCTTTCAAATTTTTCACTGTGATCGTTATTATTATTTAACTCCATATTTCCTATGGACACATTATCACTGTCAACATTAATATCTTCTTTTTTAAGAATATTATTAGAAAAATTATCAGCCACATGCAAATTGTTAGTCAAATTCAAATCTTTATCTCTATTAAATTTAACATCGTGCTGAACTTCTTCATTTTCTTTTGGAGTATAATTAATACCTTCAAGCAGCGCATCTAATTCTTCTTGACCAATAGAAATATTGGGCAAATTATCTTCTTTTTTGGAAAATGAATCATCCGTCTCGGATGATTTTTTTTCAAAATCCTTCGAATCATAAGAAATAAAATCCCTTTGAACAAGCTTAAGAGTATTATCAAGCATTTCTTTTTCAACTCTCTCAACACGAAGCTCAACGCCCTTCAAACAATTAATCAGCTCGCCGTGCCTTTCTTTTAAGATGTTATCGAGTTTTAACAGCTTTTCATCTAAAAAAGTTTTAAGATTATCTGGAGCTGTAGAAACAATATCAACAGACTCACTTCTTAAAAATACCTTTTCAATATCAAAATTAACTTCCTTGGGACCTTCTTTGATAAAAAAAACACTTTCCTTCATGCCAAACTTGCTCTCCAAAACTACTCAATAAAACTACAATCTAAACCAATTTTAACTACTTGTAAATATAGTATATTAAGAATATAATTACAAGCTATATGGCTATTTATAAAAAAATTGCAATGTCTTTTTACTCAGGAATACTAAGCTACTTTATAATAGCTCCCATATTTGGAGAGAGAGGATTTGTTAATTATCAAAAATTGGATAACAACTTAACATTAATAAAAAATCACATCGAAAAACTAAAAGAAATTCAAAAAGAATTAAAAGCAAGATATATTAACCTACAAGTATCTAAATCAGAAATTCTAAAAGAAGCTAAAAAATTGGGCTACTACCCAAAAAACTCAACAGTAATAAAAACCAACAATAATAAAGATCAATATAACCAGGGGCAAATATTAACCTTACAAAAACCCCTTTCCAAGAATCAAAATTTTTACCTTATATCAATAGCAATAGGTTTAATTTATTATTTTTTATCAAGCTGCATTATCCAAACCAAGAAAATTACAAAAAGCAATAAGCTTGCTTCCAACAACTCTAAGGATTAGTCTTTATTGAAAATATTTATTTTAAAAAATACAATATATTTATTAATTAATTTAACTTGTGCATCATTTTTTTGCGTATCGTTAGTAAATCTTTTTTCAAATGAACAACAGTATACTCCTTTTGTTAAAACAAATGTCATAAAAAATTACTTACAATACATTGGAGTATATAAAAGTATAGAAAGATATGCCCTGATACATGACTTTAACCCTAAATCAAAATTAGAAAAAGATTGCTTTTTAAAGCATATAGCTGGCAATTCATATATAATATACAAAACAAAAAATGAGGGAATACTGTGGGGCGATCATCGATACTCTCTGCTGAGCAAAGGAAAGCCAACTACTAAAATAATTTTTCAAAAAATATTTAATACTTTAAAAGTCTCAATTCCAGGCGCCCTACTCTCTTATATTGCAGCAATAATCCTTATTATAATTTGGAAAATTTACATAAAAAATAATCTAATAAATAATATTCTAGAATATTTAATGCTATTGCTCCACTCCATGCCAAGAAACTTAACAGTATTTTTAATATTGTCTTTAATATATTACCTTAATTTAAATCCAAAAAATTTAATAATGGGTGGATTTGCATGGTTTTTTTCATTCTTCATATTTAATTCTGTAATTTTTAAACAATCTCTTGACAAAACTTTATCAGAATTTTATATAAAAGCTGCAAAATCAAGAGGAATAAATAAATTGCAAATAATCTTAAAACATGCATTAATTCCATCAATAACGCCACTGCTCACAAACATGAGACCTATTATTACAACCGCTTTTTTTGGAGCATCAATGATTGAATCAATGTTTGAAATTGATGGAATTGGGGCATTATATTTAAATGCTTTGAAATTTAACGATTATGCTATTTCTAAAGATTTGATTTTTATTGGTGTTTTCATTATGCTTATTCCAAATATAATAACAGATATACTAATTTACAAAATTAACCCATATAAGGACACTCTAAAGTAATGAAACCAGATACAATAATAAAAAAAATTTATATCGTACTCTTTAATATATTTATTGTGTTGCTAATTATTACTCCGTCATTGGTTAATGAAAATTCAAAAATTGCAATCTATAAAAAAGATCCAAATAAAGTCTATTTAAAATCTATTAAAAATGTACCTATGCCACCCACAAAAGACAACCCATTAGGAATCGACAAAATGGGAAGAGATATTATGGCAAGATTAATAATTGCAACCAGAAACTCTATTTTACTTTCACTAAGCTACGCAACAATTTCTGCAATAATTGGAATATTTATTGGAACAATTATTGGCATGTTTAGTTTTGAAATTTGTATGCTGATTTCAAAACCAATTGAAACATTGCAAACATTACCCTTTTTTTACATTGTGTCTTTAGTTTTTTACTACTTTTTAAAACAAAAAACTTACAATATGCTTCAAACAGCAACACTATTGGCATTGATTCATGGATGGATTAGATTTGCTTTTATTGCAAGAAATAATACATTAATAATAAAAAATTTAGATTATATTAAAGCCAGCGAAGCTATGGGAGCAAGCAAAATTAGAATAATATTGTATCATATTTTTCCAGAAGTATTCTCATCAATATCATCTATAATCCCATTGCAAATGGGAAGAAGTCTTACTACTTTTGAAGTAGTAAGCTTTTTACAAAAACAAGATAAAAATCTATATCCCAGTCTTGGAGAACTGCTCAACTATATGCAAATGGGCAATAAATATCTATGGATATGGATCAATCCCCTACTCATACTAATAGGCATAAACATAATACTAGCAATTATAAATTTTAAGCTAAGAAAAAAAATGAAACATTTAATATCATCTTAAATAAAAAATTAACAAACTCTTGGAGCAAATTTTTCTAAAAAACAATTATCACAATTTGCATTTCTAGAAGTACAAATTTCTCTTGCATGCTTATTAATAGCCATAGAAAATCTATACTGTTTACAAGGTTTTATTCTTCTTTTTAGATCCAATTCAATCTTAATAGGAGAACTTTCCAAAGAAAGAGCATGTCTTGTAATAACTCTACTAAAATGAGTATCTACAATAATTGCGGGTTTATTGTAAACAGACCCAAGAATAACATTTGCTGTTTTTCGACCTACTCCAGGTAGCTTAATAAGATCAAAAATATTATTTGGAATAACACCATTAAATTTTTCTAAAATATCAATAGAGCAATTCACAATATTTTTAGCCTTTCTTGAATAAAAGCCAGTCTTATAAATTAATTTTTCAACATCTCTCACATTTGCTCTTGATAAACTTTCAAAATTCTCGTACCTTTCAAAAAGGTACGGAGAAATTTTATTCACTAAATTATCTGTTGTTCTTGCACTTAAAATAACCATTATTAAAAGTTCATAATTGTTTTTATAATTTAAAAAAGGTTTAACATCAGGATATCTAAACAAAGTTTCATCAACAATCAAATCAAGATTAATCATAAAAAAATTATAAAACATTATAAACACAAAACAAAAATAAAAAATATACAAAGTAAAGGTATCTAGACTTTATTGACAAGGATTTTTCAAAATGATATACTCATCATTAGAATTTTAAATGCACCAATAGCTCAATTGGATAGAGCAACAGACTTCTAATCTGTAGGTTTTAGGTTCGAGTCCTAATTGGTGCGCTTCATTCGGGATGTGGCCTAGTGGCTAAGGCACCTGCTTTGGGAGCAGGGGATCGTGAGTTCGAATCCCACCATCCCGAAAAAATATTAAAAAAGCTAAAAACAAAAGTTTTTAGCTTTTTTAGTTTTTTAACAATTTATACAAATTTAATCTAACTGTAAAGTTATTTAACTTTCTTTAAAGTATTTGCATCCAAAATAACTAGACTTTTAAACTCATCTTGCAAATAAATAAAATTTTTTCTCACAGAAAAGCTAGTAAAAGGCATAATTTTATTCTCTGAAAGAATAAAATTATCTAAATTTTTAGGAGAAAATTTGGCCAATCTCCAATCATTACTACTATCTTTATCCCTAACAGCTACTAAAATCATTTTAGAATCAACATAAAGAGATGAATTTTTATTAATCTCAAAATTAGACTCTGATACCACTTTTAAATTTTCAAGTTTATCAAGTATCTGAAGCTTAGCTTTTCCTGAATCCATTTTAATAACAACCAAATCTTTTTCACGTTCATAAATTCCATACCGCTGAATGCCTTGCTGAGTGCTTTCTTTAAGCCTAACGCCAGTATTTAAATCAATAAGTTGAAGAGTTCCTAAATTTGTAATTGGATCAATAACCTCTAAAAATACAGGACTACCGGAATCTACAGACATAGTAGTCAAATCTTCATTCAAAGAAGTACCTTGGTCTTTAACCTGAGGCTTAGTCTTTTGTAAATTAATATCTTTATTATCTGTCTCCTCTTTTGAATCAATGTCTTTATAAGAAGGCTTATCTAACAGTGACAATTCGCCAACATTGTTATTAGACTTGGAAATCTTATCTAATTTATCAACTTCAGAAACAGGTTTAAATTCTTTTTTACTATCTAATTTTTTATCTTCGGGTAATTTTTGATCTTCTAGCATCATAAGATTTTCATCATTATTCAAATCGCCTAAGCTTTTCTGTGATTTACCCTTGATTATTTCTTCTTCCTTGACTTTACTTTTTTCTTTGCTAGAAGCTTTAGAATTTAATTCTCGATCAAGATCTAAGGCTTTGCCATCTTTACTTGTTTTATCATCTTTACTTTTTAAAAGTTCTTCATCACTTTTTTTGATTTCAATTTGCTTTTCAATTTCTCTTTTCTGATTTTCATCACCAGTTTCTTTAAGCTGCTCCTGCAAATCTTCCAGACTCTCTTTTATTTGCAGCTGCTTATCAACTTTAGGAGAACTTACATAACCAGGTTTTGGTAAATTCTTTTCCTTATTAATCTCGTTAATATCCTCTTGAATTTTCTCTCTAACAGTATTTCTTTGAACATCTAAATTATCTTCAGCAGAATCTAATTTTTGCTGAGCTTTATCAAGATTGATTGCCTTTTTATCTAGTTCTTCCTTTTGTTTCTTTTTAGCATCAACCTGACTTTCAATTTCTTTTTTATGCTCTTCATCTGTAGCTTTTTCAAGCTGATCCCTTAAATTTTCAATAGTTTCTGTTATATTGGAATCACTTTCATGAATATTGTCTAATTCAATATCAATTTTATCTTGATCTGCCTTATGAGTTTCGCCTTGAATATCTGTAATATCTCTTGCAAAGTTAACACCTGCTTCATTTTCACTTAAAAGAGCTGCTACCACCTTATCTGTAACTAAACTGTCAATATCAATGTCAGACTCAATATTTCCAGACAAAATATCCTTTTTAAGAGGAATAAATATTTGTGTCTTTCCAGCCCACTGACTATAAACCCTAGAAAGACCTGCATTTTCTTTGGTTAAAGACTTTAAAGCAGCCTCAATATAAAACCCTTTATAATAATCCCAATCTCCTCTATAAACAGCATTATATATTGTAATAACCTTAGCAATTAATTCTGCACTAGACCTGTCATAATCGAAAGACTTTATTAAATACCCTGTAAGAATTCTTCTTAAATTCAATATACTGTCAAGCTCTGACTTACTGCCAATAGAAAAAACATCAACGCTTGCTTTTTTATCTTGATCATCAATAAATCTATTAATAAAATATTTACCATAATAACTTGAGTTGCTATTGGAATTGGTCAACGGTCTTGCTAAAAACTCCCCAATACCCACTATTTGTTCATATGTATTTGTAGAATCATAAGGGCCTTTATAATTTACAAACTCAAGATCCATATTAACAAAGTCCTTTAATTTTTCCCTATCAACTTCTCTTGCACTAACAGGAAATCCATTCAAGAAAATAAGAAAAAAACTAAAGATTAGTAACATTTTTTTCATAAAAGAAATTCTCCTATAAATTTAATTATAATCTACCTTACCAACTAAATTCACCAATTTAAACCTAATTTTAACACAATCGGATTTATATGCAAAACAGCTAATTCAATCTTGGGTACTTGAAATATCTTGAATGCTTGAAATAATTTCATTAATGTACTTGTTAATATTTTCAGAAAAATTTTGACGCCTCATAAACATTAATAACTTTATATACTTATGCTTACAAAGTTTAAGAAGTTCGGCTGTTGAATTTAAAATTATATTTCTCAAATTTAAAATCACAGAATAAGCTATTTCTAAATTACCCTGATAATTTAACACTATATTTTGGATGTAATTATATATAATACAATCTTGCCCATAATAACTTTCAAATTTAGTAATAGTTTGGACTATGGTAATTATATTATTAATATCTCTCTCTCTAATTGCCAAATTAATAAAACTCTTAATTGCGGCTTTATCATTAATATATACAAAATATCTATAAAGCTTACCCCTTGAAGCAATTCTATCAAACCTCTTTTCTGGCAAAAGCCACACATTAAAAGCTTTTTCATATAAATTTAAATATTTTGCGGGAAAATTTCCATGTTCAGCTGCAAGAAAATCCAAAATCTCTAAAAATTTATTATAAGCAGCATCACTATAATTAGAATTAAGGATCTCTTCAAGAAGTAAATAATTTTTATCATAATCTACAAAACGCTTTTCTTTTAAATCTATTCTGCCTTGATTATATTTATTGCCTCCAAAATGGTTCCAAACACTAACATCAAGCTCTCTGTCGTATTCGTAATAATAAGTACTAAGAATCCAATCATCTCCCCCTAAGACAAGAATACCTGAATTAGCACTAAGCCCTGACAAGCCCTTAAGTTTAGTATCTGAAAAAGATATATCAAAATCCTCTTCAAAAGACAAAATTCCATTTGATTTGGTTAAAATCAAAAGATTTCTATTATTATAAAGAACAGCTTTCTCAATCTCAAAGTTCATTTTTTTTTTAAATTTAAGCTTAAAGTTTCTATTCAAATCAAAAAACATACCAACATTTGAAATTGCGACATATTCACCATTAAACTTTTCAAACAAAAAATTAATAGGAAAATCCAACTTAATAGAGCTAATAACTTCCCCAAAATCTCTTCCATAAGCAACAATATGCCCTGACTTATGCCCAACGACTACCTCTTTTTTTGTATTTATCATTAACAAAAAAGGGAAAGCAATTAACCTGGAAAACCATTTCTTATTACCCAAAGAATCAAACAAAAATATTTCATCATTTTCACTTGCAATACAAAAATCCCCATTATCAAAAACTACAGGAGAAGTAGCAGGCCTACCACCTATGTCAACCTCAAACATTTTTTTACCGCTATTTAAATCAATAGAAACAACCTTTTCATTAACAAGGGGAACTAAAATGCTATCATTCCCTATGGCAGGAGAGCTCAAAGGTGAAAAATCAAGCTTATACTTCCAAACGAGTTTTCCTCTTCTGATCTTTTGAACTTCATTTCTAACTGTAATAACATAATACCCATTATCAAAATCTTTCAAAAGAAAAGGATATGGCATTCTATTTAATCTATAAGAATATTTCTTTTCAAATGACATTGTATAAGTAGTCAACCATCTATCTTTTGTTAAAACTGTAATGGTATCACGTTTTTCATCAATAATTGGATTGCCTGCAACTTTACCAGTTAATGCTTTTTGAAAATATAAATTAATATCAGAATAAAGCCTTAAAAAAGAAGATGAAAACACAAATATGAAAAGTAGACCTCTCAAAATAAAAAACCTTTTGAGTTTCTAAAAAACTACTGCTAAAGCCTAAAACCAGCATTATTGCCATAAAGATTATTTCTCAGATCCCTAATCTTAGCATCATCAACATACTCAGAAAAAGTCATATATCGATCAATTATTCCGTTAGGAGTAAACTCTATAATCCTATTAGCAACAGTATCTATAAATTGATGATCATGTGATGTAAAAAGAACAACTCCTTTAAACTCTTTAAGCCCGGAATTTAAAGATGTAATTGCCTCAAGATCTAAGTGATTTGTGGGTTGATCCAGTATTAAAACATTAGCTCCGCTAAGCATAGCCTTAGCAAGCATGCATCTTACTTTTTCTCCCCCTGAGAGAACATTTACCTTTTTTAAAGCTTCATCTTGGCTGAAAAGCATTCGACCTAAAAATCCTCTAATATAAGTTTCATCTTGTTCTTTTGAATACTGACGCAACCAATCGACTAAATTTAAATCTAAATCAAAATATTTTCCATTATCTTTATTAAAATATGAAAAATTAACAGTAGATCCCCATTCATAATGACCTTTATAATTTCTATCTTCATTTGTAATAATATCAAACAAAAAAGTTGCAAACATGGGATTTCCCAAAAAAACAATCTTTTGCTGGGGCTCAACAATAATACTAAATTTATTTAAAATTAAATTCCCTTCAAATTCTTTTATTAAATTTTTAATTGTAAGAACATTCTTGCCAAGTTCTCTTTCGCTTTTGAAATTAACATAAGGGAACTTCCTTGAAGAAGGTTTTAAATCTTCAACCTTTATTTTTTCAATCAACTTTTTCCTTGATGTTGCTTGCCTAGACTTAGATGCATTACTAGAAAATCTTTGAATAAATGTCTTAAGTTCAGCAATTTTATCTTCAGATCGCTTTTTAGCATCTTTTAGTTGCTTGTTTAAAATCTGGCTTGTTTCATACCAAAAATCATAATTTCCAAGATACACTTGAATCTTGCCATAATCAATGTCAACAATATGAGTACAAACTTGATTTAAAAAATGTCTATCGTGAGATACAACAATAACTGTATTTTCAAAATTAATTAAAAACTCTTCTAACCATTTAATAGATTGTAGATCAAGGTTATTAGTAGGCTCATCAAGAAGTAATACATCAGGATCTCCAAAAAGTGCTTGAGCTAAAAGAACTCTAACTTTTAAAGCCCCTTCAACATCACCCATTAAATTATTATGAATTGCCTCATCTATTCCAAGACCTTTAAGAAGAACCGCTGCATCAGATTCAGCCTCGTATCCTCCAAGCTCTGAAAATTCTGCTTCAAGCTCTCCAGCTCTAATTCCATCCTCATCAGTAAAATCAAGCTTACTATAAATTTCATCTTTTTCTTTTTGAACAGAATAAAGTCTTTTGTGACCCATAATAACAGTATCGATAACCTTATATCCATCATAAGCAAATTGATCTTGTTCAAGAGCTGCTACTCTTTGATTTTTAGGGACAGATATTTCACCCTTACTAGCTTCAATCATTCCCCCTAATACTTTTAAAAAAGTGCTTTTTCCTGCCCCATTAGCACCAATTATTCCATAGCAATTTCCAGGAGAAAATTTAATATTTACATCTTTGAATAAAACTCTCTCTCCAAATGCAACTTCCAAATTACTTACAGTTATCAAACCATTACCCTGCCTAAATTGATATTCTAATAACAAAATTATCTTGAAAATTAATTTAATTTTCAAGCACCATATAAATATATTGACTCAACTCTCAGTTTTTTCGTATATTTAATATTATTATATAAGGAGATGTTTGAGATGAAAAATATTAAGCCGTTGGCTGATAGAGTTTTAATAAAAATCAAAGAAGCTGAGAGTAAAACAATCTCAGGACTTTACATACCAGAAAATGCAAAAGAAAAAACAAATATTGGGACAGTTATAGCTGTTGGTTCTAACAAAGAAGAGATCAATGTAAAAGTTGGTGATACTGTGCTTTATGAAAAATACGCAGGAGCTGCTGTAAAAATCGAAAATAAAGAACATTTAATACTAAAAGCAAAAGAAATAGTTGCAATAATAGAAGAGTAAAAAGCTAAGTTTAGCTACTTAGCTTTAATTTTTATGAAATATTTAATAAAAATTACAAATTTATACATAAAAACTTATTATTCTGATCAATCAAATTAAAAATTTCAAGCTTACAAAATTCTGTAAGCTTGAAAAAATAAAATTAAATGAAAAAGCCAATTTTTAAAGAAAATACCATATATTCAAGCAAATTCGATGACATCTATTACAATCCAAAGCAGGGAATTGAAGAGAGTTTTTATAAATTTATTAAAGGTTGCAATTCAGATTTAGAATTAAAAACAAAAAAAAATATTTTAATAGCAGAGCTGGGATTTGGAACAGGATTAAACTTTATATGTCTTTTAAAATTCATAAAAGAAAACAACATAACCTCAAAAATTAATTATTATTCTATAGAAAAATTTCCACTCGAAAAAAAACAATAATGCAAATTTCAAAGTTCTTTGCTAAAGAAACCGCTTATTTCAAATTAATGTTGAAAAATTATCCTAAAATTCCAAAAAAAAATTTAAAACTAAAAATAACAGAAAATGTTAATTTAAAAATTTTAATTGGAGACGCCAAAATAAAAATCAAAGAAATTCCTGAAAATGTAGAATACTGGTTTTTAGACCGATTTAATCCTAAAAAAATTCTGAAATGTGGAGCAATGAAATATTTAATTTAATTTCTGAGAAAAGCAGTCCAGAATGCAAGCTTTCAACATTTTCCTCTGCAAGAATTGTAAAAGATGGCCTAAAACTTGCTAATTTTAAATACATTTACATAGAAAAAGGATTTGGAAATAAAAGACATATGATAAAAGCTCAAAAAAATTAAAAATTTATTTTTAACATAAGTCGTTAAAAAAATCCCAACAAGTATGATATACTACCAAATGGCACAAGGAGAATTTTAATGACAAAAAAATTATTTGCTATGGTGTTAATCTTTTTAATATTTAATAATTATGTTTTTGCAAAAGACATAATCAAAGATTTGTTCTTTATACAAGATATACTAATAAAAAAAGAAAAATATTCCGAAGTTCTAAATAATGCAAGCCTTGAAGGCATTATTGAAATTGAACACAACGGACCATACATTAAAGATCACGATTCAGAAGTTAAGCTTATCCTAAAAGAAAACGGATATAGAAGAAATTTCAACTTTTTTAATCTTTTAAATACTAGCAATATAATCAAAAGTCTAAGCTTATTTGATAGCAGACCAAAAAACATTAAAGAAAATGAAATCATATTATTAGAGACAAAAATGATTAAAGAAAATCCCTATAAACGATACAAAGACGATGATGATTTTGAGTTAAAGCTAAGTGTAACTCGAAAAAATAATCAAATTTATTTAATTCTTGATTTCAATTTCCTATTTGATCAAAGAAAAACGTTTCCATCAATTTACATTAAAGAAGAAGATGTATCAATAATAATAAACAGCTTTACGAAGCTACAAGATTCAAACTTCTTATCTTCTCAAATATTAAATGATAATTAAAGATTCAAAATGCTATTTCTAATAGCATTTTGTTTAAAAACTAACCATAACCAATTTCATTACATAATAATTTTTCAATCTTTTTACAGATTTTTTAAATTAAAAATATAATTATTTATTTTATTAATTAAAGAAGAAAATTCTACAAATTTTAATTTTTCAGATTCAACAATTTCCTTAGGAGCATTCATTAAAAAATTCTTATTTTCAAGTTTCTTTGAAACAGAAATATTGAGCATTTTATACTTTTCAAGCTGCTTTTCAAGCCTTATCAACTCTTTGGTTTTATCTATCAATGACTTAACATCTGCATAAATTTCAAAACCAACTGCAGCTACACCAAGCATACCATCACAATTTTCATTGTAAAATATATTTTTAAAGTTAATCATTCTTTTTGCAATACTTTCATTAGCCTTAAAGTATGCCTCATATTTAAAATCAGCATCAAACTTCAAAGCAACATCAATTTCAACGCTAGCAGGTATATTAAATTCGCTCTTAAGTGTTCTAATAGCTATAATAAAAGTTTTCAATACTTTAAAACTTTCAAATTCTTCTTGAAAATTATTGGTAATATCAAAATTTGGATATTCATTTAAAGCCAAAAAATCTTCCTTTTCTGAAAATTCAGAATAAATTTTTTCTGTAACAAAAGGAATAAACGGATGCAAAATTAATAATGCTTTTTTAAGAAAAAATAGCAACTTAGAAATAGCCATATTTTGAATATCAATATTTTCATTATTTAAATCAATTTTGCTAATTTCAATATACCAATCACAAAAATCATTCCAAAAAAACTCATAAACAAATTTTGAAGCTTCATTATATTTATAATTTGCAAAAGAAGACTCTACACCAAGAATAGTCGAATTTAAGCTTGTAAGCAGCCATTTGTCAATGTCGTTAAATTTCAAATCATTTAATATTTCTCTATTTTTTAAATTTAAAAGAATAAATTTGGAAGCATTAAAAACTTTGTTTGCAAACTTAGCCCCAAACACAAAATCTTTAGCGTCAATATTCAAATCTTGACCTTGAACAGACAAAAAGGATAAAGTAAACCGCAAAGAATCACTTCCATACCCATTAATAATATCAAGAGGATCTATTCCATTGCCTAAGGACTTTGACATTTTTTTACCTTGTTTGTCACGCAAAAGAGGTGTGATATAAACATCTTTGAAAGGAACTTGCCCTGTAAATTCTAATCCTGCCATCACCATTCTTGCAACCCAAAAAAATATTATATCGTAAGCTGTTATTAAGGTATTTGTTGGATAATAATTTTTAAAATCAACATCAACATTGGGCCATCCAAGCGAAGAAAAAGGCCATAGCCAAGAAGAAAACCAAGTATCAAGAACATCTGGATCTTGAACAAATCTCTTCCCCATATTTTTTTCATCTAAAGAAGGATCAGTATCACTAACAATAAGTTCAGATGTATCAACATTGTACCAAACCGGTATTCTATGTCCCCAAACAAGCTGTCTTGATATACACCAATCTCTAATATTTGATAACCAATGTTTATATGTATTTTCCCACTTTTTAGGATAAAATTTTAATTCGCCATTCTGTAAAGCCTTTAAAGCTTTGTCTGCTAAAGGCTTCATTCTCACAAACCACTGAGTAGACAAATAAGGTTCAATAACCTCACCTGACCGATAACAATGCCCAACCTGTTGTCTATGCTTCTTAACATCTTGCAAAAAACCCTTTTCCATTAATTCTGTCTCAATTTTAAATCTTGCATCTTTCACACTTAATCCTTGGTATTGCAAAGGAACATTTTTATTAAGCTTTCCATCTTGAGTTAAAATATTGACCTTAGAAATATTATGCCTTTTTGAAATTTCAAAATCATTAGGATCGTGCGCAGGAGTAACTTTTAAAGCCCCAGTGCCAAAAGCGCTGTCAACATAAAAATCTGCAATAATTTTTATCTTTTTAGTTGTCAAAGGAATTGTAACTTCTTTGCCAACTAAAGACTTATATCTCTCATCATTAGGATTAACAGCAATAGCAGTATCCCCAAACATTGTCTCAGGCCTAGTTGTTGCAACCTCAATAAAAGAAGAGTTATCAATAAAATACTTAACAAAATAAAGCTTACCATCAACTTCTTTGTATTCAATCTCTTCGTCGCTAACAACACTCCCAGATCCAGGATCAAGATTAACAAGATACTCGCCCCTATAAATCAACCCCTTAAAATACAAGTCCTTAAAAACCTTGTTAACAGCCTTACAAAGACTCTCATCAAGAGTAAACCTTTCTCTTGAGTGATCATAAGACGCCCCAAGTTTGTTTATCTGATTAACAATTATCCCTCTATGCCTATCTTTTAATTTAAAAATTTCTTGAACAAGCTCTTCTCTTTCAAAATCATCTTTGCTTTTACCAATCTTTTTAAGATGTCTTTCAAAAACAGCCTGCGTTGCTATTCCTGCATGATCTGTGCCAAAAAGCCACAAAGTATTGTGTCTTTTCATTCTTTTATACCTTACAAGAATATCTTGCAAAACAAAATTAAGAGCATGCCCCATGTGCAACACGCCAGTAACATTAGGAGGAGGCGCAACCATACTAAATTTTTCAAATAAAGAATTATCTGGCAAAAAAACATTGTTTTTAAGCCACTTGGTGTAAATTTCATCTTCAAATGCCTTAGGATCATATTTTTCAAGAGGTCTACAATTCATCGTTTAAAAATCTCCTACCATGTCAATAACTTTTAAATTTTCAAAAAGCTCTTCATAGGTTTTTGAATTTATAAGATTTGAGAAATACTTACTCTGTCTTTCCTTCTCAGTAAAATATATCTTAAAATATTTTTTAAGTTTATTAAAATCTTTTTCAAGTCCCCAAGTAGCATGAAAATCCTTTATATGGAATTTTAATATATTTAACCTAAAATTTAAATTACTATCTAAAAAGTGTTTTGAAAAGGGCTTAAATAAATTCAAATTATCAAAAATTCCACGACCAAACATAATTCCATCAATTAAATATTTATCAACATAATATCTAGCTTCCTTGAGACTCAAAACATCCCCATTTCCAATAATCAGAGTAGAAGGACTAAGATTATTTCGTAATTTAACAAGTTCATAAAAAATATCAAAATTAACAAGACCTTTACTCTGATTAACAGCAAGTCTTGGATAAACCGTTAACATATCAATTTCAAGGCCCAACAAAAACCCCAGCCAATCATCAACTTCTGGATATGAAAATCCATGCCTGGTCTTAACACTAAGAGGCAAATTAAATCTCGCACAAGCTTCTTTGCTTGCAAGAATTATCTCTTTAGCTAAAGATTTATTATTAATTAAAGCTGAACAAACTCCTTTTTTAATTATTTTACTCTTAGGACAACCCATATTAATATCAATTCCCCAAAACCCCATGCCCCCTAATATTTCTATTGCTCTATAAAATTGCTCAGGAACATTGCCCCAAATCTGAGCAATTAAAGGCCTATTAAGTTCATTGGGTTTTAAAAAAATATGTTGAACAGATTGTTTTGATCCATTTAAAATTCCTTTTGTAGAAATAAATTCAGTAAAATAAATATGAGGCTCTCCTTCTTCAGATCCTATTAAATGAATTAAATTTCTAAAAACAGTATCGGTAACATCCTCCATTGGAGCCAAAATCATAATTGGAAGAGGAATATCAAATAAAAACTTCATAAAATAACTACATAATAATAAAATACAAATTTAAACCAAGTAAAACAGTCGTTTAATAAATTTAAATTTCCAAAAATAATATCGCAATTTTTAAAATAAAAAAATACCACAAAAGGACCGGCAATAAAGGACATAATCATAAAATTTTAAAAAGTTAATAAATAATTTTAATAAAAAAATAATTTAAAAAATCAATCCATAATAAGGCTCTCGCCTGGAACCTTGGTTTTCCTTATTAAAGTATCTTTATATCCGGCAGATTGAATAAGTTCTATATTTTTTTGAACATCATCGGCATTAGTAGGGATAAAAACGGTATAAAACGGCCCATGAAAATTTACTACAACAAAAAGACCCGCTTTTTTTAATATTCGATAAGCCCTGTCAGCGTAATCTTTTTTCCTATAAGATCCAACTTGTATGTAAAAATCTGTTTCTTTGTCAGCAGAAACTGAGTAATCTGCCAATAAATCTTTGGATTTATTTTCAACAGAAATATTTTCGTCTGATTGCTTAGTTTTCTTTTCTTCTTTAACCTCAGGAATATTAAATGTTTTTTTAAAGTCACTAGATTTTGATACAGAAGGTCTTTTTTCATTCGAACTTTCAATCACTTCAATTTTTACAGGAGCAACTCCTATTCCTAAAAAATCAAGCTTCTCAGCGGCATATTTTGACAAATCGATTATTCTATCCTTCCTAAAAGGACCTCTATCATTAATTCTTACAACAACTGATCTATTGTTTAAAAGATTTGTAACCCTTACAGTAGTATTAAAGGGCAATTCTTTGTGAGCAGCAGTAAGCGCCATCATATCAAATTTTTCGCCATTAGCAGTAGTTTTGCCGTGGAAAGCTTCGCCATACCATGAAGCAAGGCCCACTGTGGCAGAATTTAAATGAGAAGCAATAAAAAAAAATACAAAGATAAAAACAAAGTTTTTATTATCTCTTAAGATGGCATCAATTAAATTTCTCATAATGTTTATTATAATATAAAAACATATTTCAACAAACAATTAAGCTTGCAAATTGCTTATTTACATTTTTTTTGATTTAATTATAAAAAGAAAAAAGTCTAAAAAATGATATCAACAGAGATAATTAGCAGCAGCCAAATACAAAAAGCAGCAAAACTTATCAAAATGGGAGAACTTGTAGTATTCCCAACAGAAACAGTTTACGGAATTGGCGCAAATGCTTACAATGAAGATGCTGTAAAAATGATTTTTTTAGTAAAAAAAAGGCCCATCAACAATCCTTTAATAGTACATGTTGATACGGTAAAAAAAATAAAAGAATTATCAGAATACATTCCCAAAAGTGCCCTCATGCTAATCAAAAAATTTAGTCCAGGCCCTTTAACTTATGTTCTTAAAAAATCAATAAAAATATCTAGATTTGTAAGTGGAAACCTAGACACAGTGGCAATAAGAATTCCTGCAAATAAAACAGCTTTAAGCTTAATAAAAGCATCTAAAGTCCCCATAGTAGCACCGTCTGCAAATATATCAAAAAGACCTAGCTCAACAAATTTCGAAATGGCCTTAAAAGAATTAAATGGGCTTGTAAGAGGAATAATAAAAACAGAAGAGAACAAAGACTTTAATATTGGAATCGAATCAACTGTGGTTGGGTTTGACCTAAAAGATAACGTACTGATATTAAGACCAGGTGCAATAACAAAAAAAATGATAGAAAATGAACTTCAAGGAAAATATACGGTAAATTACGCAGAAACAAAAATAGAACTAGAAAAATCACCCGGAAACATAATAGAACACTACAAGCCAAAAATTCCCGTTTATTTATTTAAAAGTCAAGATAACATAAGAAGATATTTAAACAAAGATACAAAAATACTTATCACAAAAGCTACTCTAAAATCCTATTTATTTAATTTTTTTTGGGATAAAAAAAATATTACAGTATTTAACACTCTTGAAGAATATGCACAAAATCTTTACAAAGAGTTGGTAAATTCTGAAAACAACTACAAACAAATACTTAGTGAATTCTTAAAAGACGAAGAACTTGGACATTCAATAAACAATAGAATCAAAAAAGCTAGTTCAAATAGATTCATTAACAAAAAATAATCCTAAAGCCAAAAGCAAAAAACTAAAACACACCACACCTCTCCTCCCCAACCCGAGCAAAACCAGTAAATACAACCAAGAAGACTTAAACCTAAATATTATAAGTAAATTTTCGCATAATCACATAAGAAAAATTTCAATCCTTTGATTAATTGAAATAATCATGGATTAACATAGTATACTCAAGTGGTATTTTGTCTTCATCAAAAGCAATACCCAGCGCAAAAACCTTTCCGCTGGGCGTCTGAATAACGCTTAAGCTTTTTGATTTGCCTTCAATAAAAATTTCTCCATCTATAAATTCAAAACTAAAAATCAAATCAATTGCGTCTTCCTCGACATCCCCATAATCAAAAGAAGAAATTACTAAAGCGCCCCCATAAGATAAATCTTTTATTAAGCATTTATGTTTTGCTCCATTAAACTTGATAAAAGCTTTATCAGAATCAATTTTTAGCTTTCTAATAGAATCTTTATCAATAATAATCCTCTCATGAATTCTCTGATTTTGCCCAAGCTTTAAATCAAGAAGCTTTCCAACTTTAATAGCAATCTCTTCTGGTACAGAAGATAAAAATTCTAATGTTAATAAATTGTATTCTTTATTCAAAGAAGAATAAGCAGAAGCACTCAATAGTTTTACAGACAAAAAAGGGAAAAAAGCCGCACTACTCTTAGAATCCGAATTTTTCTTAAGTTGAATAGAACCTAAATTTTTATTTTTAGCCAAAGCGGGCAATACCGTATCTTCTTGAAAAATAAGCTTAAGAGAATCCATAGAAATAGAATAAATTACTCCAAAAGCGGTATAAGAGCCTATTCTCATCTCAATAGTATTGCGAAGATTTAAAAAACTATTTATCTCTGTGCTCATTTTAATCTCTTTACCCCTATACTTAGCCCCATAATCTCTTATTTTTCTAGATAAAAGCATAAACCTCTCCTTTCTCCTTTTTTTGAATATAAAAATACTAAACAAAGCTTCAAATTGTTTTAAACAGTTTTACACAAATAAAAAAGTTTAAAACAATTAAGCTATAAACACGCTTAGCCAACAATCAATAAATCTACTCTTAAAATCAAAAACATACCATCACCCACCTCTCACAGCATCTTTTAATTAACAAAACTTACAAAATGCTGTTTACATAGTGTAAAATTATAACAATAATTTTACACTATAACAATCAACCCATAACATTATTAATTCTTATGCACTTATAGTATACTTTAGTAAAAAGTATGAAATTGAATATCCCTAATTTGAAAAAAATAAATATGCATAAGCTGCTTATATATTTAACATATTTCGCAGTTAGCTTTTCTATTATCACACTCTCATTAGCGGTATCCAAGACTATAAACATACAAAAAGATAAAAATTTCGGATATGTAAATCCAGCAGTTCCCTCAAGACTTTTAGATATTAATGGAAAACAAATAACTCAATTTATATCTGATGAGAATAGAGAATTAATGCCTTTGAGAAAAATGCCTGACAATCTAATTAATACGCTTTTAATACGGGAAGATATTGGTTTTTTTTCTCATCGAGGTTTTTCCTTGATAGGAATATTTAGAGCCGCATTTAATATTGTTCTTGGCAGATATTTTTCAGGCGGCAGCACATTAACCCAACAACTTGCAAAACTTCTCTACACAAATCAAGCAAGAAGATCTATTTTGAGAAAATTACATGAAATATGGTGGGCAATTCAACTTGAAAAAAAACTCTCAAAATACGAAATACTAGAGAAGTACCTTAATAAAGTTTATTTTGGAAACGGAAATTATGGAATAGTTGCAGCATCAAAATTCTTTTTTGGCAAAAGTGTAAATAAAATCAATACAGCAGAATCTGTGATGATGATAATCCAGCTTCCAAACGCAAAACTTTATTCACCTCTTTACAATCCAGAATTTTCAAAAAAAATACAACGCGCAGTTTTAAACCAAGTTGTATCAAATGGAATAGTCAAGGCTGAAATTGCTGAAAAAGAATTTAATGAATACTGGCAAAATTATGATTGGACCAGAATGGCTGATACATCTGCAATTTCAAACAAAAAAGACCAAGCTCCTTATTTCTCTGAATATATAAGACAAAAAATACTAAAATATTTACCAGATGGTGCAAACATATATAAAGATGGATACTCAATATATTCAACACTTGATCTTGAGGCACAAAAATATGCAGATAAAGTTACAAACGATATGATTAATAAAGCAAGAACAATGCACAATTTAAATAGATCATCTGAAACAATAATCATTAATTCAGAAATTGTCCCTGTAGTAGATGCAATATCAGATTTATTGGGAATTAAAAATTTAAGAATAAATGGAAGACAATATAAAAAACTGAGAAAAAGAAAATTTTACGAAGACAATATTGATCTAATTGCAAGTTTTGGAGCTATACTTGGAATTGATAAAATAGATAAGGCAACAAAAGAATATATTATCAAAAATAAATTAACACCAAAACTTATTGCACAGCCTGAAGGAGCAATGATAGCAATAGATACAACAAGTGGAGCAATAAGAGCCATGGTTGGAGGAAGTGGACATACTAAAGACAATGAATTTAATCGAGCCACACAAGCAAAAGTTCAGCCTGGAAGTGCATTCAAAGCACTATATTTTGCAGCCGCAATTGATCTAAAAAAGATAACAGCTGCCACAATGTTTTCAGACTCTCCAGTAGCATTTCTAAATAAAAACGGAGAAGTTTATGCTCCGGGAAATTATGGTGGTAAATGGAGAGGTAACGTTTTAACGCGCCAAGCATTGGCCTTGTCCTTAAATATTCCGGCATTAAGAATATTAGACAGGCTAGGCTTTGACTCTGCAATTAGCTACTCCTCAAAACTACTAGGAATAACAGATCCAAAAGAAATAGAAAAAACGTTTCCAAAAGTTTATCCACTAGCACTAGGTGTAATATCGGTTTCTCCAATCCAAATGGCAAGAGCCTTTGCAATTTTAGGAAATAGTGGTAGCGAAATAGAACCTTATGGAATAAGATACATTGAAGACAGAGCTGGAAGAATAATAACAAATGAAGAAGCAAGCATATTGGCTAAAATAAAAAACAAAGAACACCAAACTCAAATAGTATCTCCTCAAACCGCTTATATAATCACAGATATGATGAAATCAACAATTCAATACGGAACCCTAGCAAATCAAAGATATACAAATCTCAAAAATTTTAAATCAGACATTGCTGGAAAATCGGGAACAACACAAAATTGGGCAGACGGATGGGCAATAGGATACTCTCCTTATATAACAACAGCATTTTGGGTTGGATTTGACAAAAAAGGATATTCGCTGGGAATATCTGGAACAGGAACAGGATTGGCAGGGCCTAGTTGGGGAGAATTTATGGCAGAATATCACAAAAACTTACCCAAAAAAGTTTTTGTAAAACCTGCAGGAATAATTAGCATCCCCGTACAAGCAGAAACGGGCCTACTACCGGAAGAAATTGCTGATGAGAAAATAATAAATGAACTATTTATTTCCGGCACCCAGCCAGTTGAAAAATCAAAATATTATGAAAATAAACAAGAATTTAAAAATACAATAGAATTTAACATATATGGAATTGATGAGATTAATAATAACGATGAAATAAATTTTGACACTCCTGAATTTGAATATCTTGATAATAATCTTGAAAGCTTTAATAACAATAATAATAATGATCTTGAGAGCATTAATGATAATGAAGAAAATAAAAATGAAGATGAAATGGAAATGAACATTAAAGAACCCTTAAATGAAATAGAAAATAAAAACTCACAACAAGATCCAGTGAATAACAATAATAACCAGGAAATGCTTATTGAAAACACCAAAGAAATTAAAGAAGGAGTCATTATTAATAAAACAAACACAGAAACACAAAGCACAAAAGAATTAAATTCAAACAACAATGATGAAAATGAAAAAATTACCAATAAAGACGTCAACGGAGAAGATATCCAATTGGATTAAAGCAATATGTTAATAGATATCGATCAAATAAAAATAAAAAAAAGAATTAGAAAAAATATAGGAGACATTGAAACTCTTAAAAACAGCATTATAAAACATGGATTAATTTATCCAATAATAATAGATAAAAATAAAAACTTGATAGCAGGACTTAGAAGATATCAGGCTTTAAAAGAAATAGGCTATAAAGAAGTTGAAGTAAAGGTAATCTCAATTGAAAACAAAAAAACTTTACTTGAAATTGAACTTGATGAGAATAATGTTAGAAAATCATTTACAAGAAGCGAGGCAAACGAGGGAGAAGCTTACTTAAAAATTTATTCTGAAAGCAATATAATAATAAGATTCCTTAAATTTATTATCTTAAAAATTAAAAACATGTGTAAAAGAAAAAATAGAAAAATTTAAATCATAATAAAGAGGTGTGTTTATGTTAAATTACAAAAATCTTAATGAACTTGAAAATTTTAAAATCCTTGAATGTATTGCTCCAGAAATGCTCAAAACGGCATTAACTGGAAAAAGAATAAAGGAATACGACATTACAATAGAAGGAGATAGTGTACATTATAACTATGCTTCAAAACAAATTAATGAAACCCACCTTAAAATTTTTCAAAATTTAAGCGATGAAGCAAATTTAATAGAAAAATATAAAGAAGTGCTTGATGGGGAAAAGATCAATATTAGTGAAAATAGAAAAGTCCTGCATCACCTTACAAGAGGGCAAATTGGTAAGGACGTAATAGAAGACAATAAAGAAAATATGAGAGAGTTTTTTCAATCAGAACTTGAAAAAATATATAATTTTGCAAAGCAAATTCATTCTGGGAACATTAAAAGTTCAAATGGTAAAAAGTTTAAAAATGTAGTTCAAATAGGAATTGGTGGGTCTAGCCTGGGACCAAAAGCTCTTTACAGCTCAATAAAAAATTATGCAAAAAAACACAATCTAGCCCTAATGCATGGTTATTTTATTTCAAACATTGATCCAGACGAATCAGAAGAAGTATTAAATAGCATTAATGTTGATGAAACGCTTTTTATTATTGTCTCAAAAAGTGGAAATACATTAGAAACTAAAGCTAATATGCAATTCTTAATAAACAAATTAAAATTAAATGGCATAAAAGAATACAAAAAACAAATGGTCATTATAACACTAAAAAATAGCATGTTGGCAATAGAGGAAAAAGGATATCTTGAATATTTCTTCATGCATGACTCAATAGGTGGAAGATTCTCTCCAACATCAGCAGTTGGACTTACACTGCTTACTCTTTGCTTCACAGAAAAAATTGCAAAAGAAATTCTAAAAGGAGCCAATGAGGCTGACAAAAAATCATTAAACAAAAACGTAAAAGACAATGCATCTCTCTTAGCAGCACTAATTAGCATATATGAAAGAAATGTTCTAAATTACAGTAGCAACTGCATCATTGCTTATTCTAAAGCAATGGAAAATTTTTATCTTCATTTACAACAACTTGAAATGGAAAGTAATGGAAAAAGTGTAAACAGATTTAATGAAACAATAAACTACAAAACTGTAAGAATAATTTGGGGAGGCATTGGAACAGATGTTCAACACTCATTCTTTCAAATGCTTCACCAAGGAACAGATATAGTTCCAATGGATTTCATAGGTTTTAATGAAACACAACTTAAAGAAGATGTAATATCTAATAACAGCTCAAGCAATGATAAATTAAAAGCAAATTTAATAGCCCAAATAATAGCATTTTCAAAAGGTAAAGAAAATAACAATAAAAATAAAAATTTCCAAGGTGAAAGGCCTTCTGCACTAATATATTCAAAAGAATTAACACCTTATGCAATAGGAGCAATACTCTCCCATTATGAAAATAAAGTAATGTTTGAGGGATTTTTATTAAATATAAACTCATTCGACCAAGAAGGAGTTCAGCTAGGAAAAATTATTGCAAATCAAATTTTAAAAAATGACAATTTTAAAGATGAAGTAATAGAATCTTATTCTAAAAAAATTCTAAAACAAGATTAATTAATTTTTGAATATACCGCCTTAAGTTTAAAAAAGAATGCACTAAGCTTATATAAGAGGTAATAATGGATAAAATAAGTATATTATATACATTAATCAATATTATAATAATGCTTATTCTAATAAGCATAGTTTATCTTTGTAAAAGAAAAAATGTTTCTTTTACAAAAAGAGTGTTTATAGCGTTAGCAATCGGAATAGTATTTGGAATGACCATTCAATATTTTTATGGAACAAATTCAGAAATAACAAACGAAACTATAAATTGGATAAGTATTTTGGGCGATGGATACGTAAGGCTCCTTAAAATGATTATAATCCCCTTAATAATAACATCAATAATCTCTGCAATAATAAAACTAACCAATAGTAAAGATGTTGGGAAAATGAGCCTACTTGTAATATTAACGCTAGTATTTACAGCGGGTATTGCTGCCATAATTGGCATTTCCACTGCTTTAGCATTGGGATTAACAGCCGAAGGACTACAAGCGGGAACCATAGAAATTTTACAAAGTGAAAAATTGGAAAAAGGCCTTGAAATATTAAATCAAACAACAATCACAAAAAAAATCACAGATCTTATTCCACAAAATATATTTGAAGATTTTGCAGGGCTTAGAAAAAACTCAACCATCGGGGTCGTGATATTTTCAGCTATCATAGGAATAGCCGCCCTTAAAACATCTATCAAAAAGCCAGAATCAATAGAATTTTTTAAAAAAATAATATTAACACTCCAAGACATAATATTAGGTGTAGTAACTTTAATTTTAAAGCTAACGCCTTATGCTATATTAGCTTTAATGACAAAAATTACAGCAACCAGCGAAATCAAAAGCATAATAAAGCTTGGAGAATTTGTAATTGCTTCCTACATTGCCATAGGTCTTACATTTCTTATGCATATGACATTAATTGCAATAAATAAATTAAACCCAATTACTTTTATAAAAAAAATATTCCCAGCACTATCATTTGCATTCATATCTAGATCGAGTGCTGCAACCATACCTATTAATATAGAAATTCAAACTAAAACTCTGGGAGTAAGCGAAGGAATAGCAAATTTATCAAGCTCCTTTGGAACATCAATTGGACAAAATGGTTGTGCAGCACTACATCCCGCTATGCTTGCAATAATGATAGCACCAACTCAGGGAATAAACCCTACAGATATTTCATTTATACTAACACTTATTGGATTAATAATAATAACTTCATTTGGAGCTGCTGGAGCTGGTGGAGGCGCAACAACAGCCTCACTAATGGTGCTCTCAGCAATGAACTTTCCAGTGGGATTGGTAGGACTTGTAATATCTGTTGAGCCTTTAATTGACATGGGAAGAACAGCTGTTAATGTGGGAGGCTCAATGCTTGCAGGCGTTATATCTGCTAAACAGCTCAAACAATTCAACCACAATATATACAACCAAAAAGAGCTTGTAAACAAATAAATAGGAAAACAATGATGAAAATAATAATTATTGGGGGCACATCAGCAGGAACTAGTGCCGCAGCTAAAGCAAACCGCTTAAACAAAAAGCTAGACATTACTATCTATGAAAAAACAAATATTGTATCTTTTGGAACCTGTGGCCTGCCTTACTTTGTGGGGGGATTCTTTGACAACCCCAATACAATGATTTTAAGAACACAAGAAGAATTCGAAAAAACTGGAATCTCTGTTAAAACTAACCATGAAGTTATCAAGGTAGATGCAAAAAACAATACAATTGTAATAAAAAATCAAAAAACAGGAACCATTTTTAACAATACTTATGATCAACTTATGATAGCAACTGGTGCAAAACCTATTATTCCACCAATCAATAATATCAATCTAGAAAATTTTCATACGCTGAGAAATTTAGAAGACGGTCAAAAAATAAAAAATTTAATGGATAGAGAAGAGATTAAAAATATAGTGATAATTGGTGGTGGATACATTGGAATTGAAATGGTAGAAGCAGCAAAAAATAAAAGAAAAAATGTAAGATTAATTCAACTAGATAAGCACATACTCATAGATTCCTTTGACGAAGAAATAGTTACAATAATGGAAGAAGAACTAACAAAAAAAGGGATTGATCTTCATACAAATGAGTTTGTAAAAAGTTTAATAGGAGAAAAAAAGGTAGAAGGAGTAGTAACAAACAAAAATACTTATCAAGCTGACGCTGTTATACTTGCTACCGGAATAAAACCTGATACTGAATTTTTAGAAAACCAGCTTAAAACTACTGAAAATGGAGCAATAATTGTAAATGAGTATGGCGAAACTAGCATAAAAAATATTTTTTCTGTAGGAGATTGTGCAACTATTTATAATATAGTAAGTAAAAAAAATGAATACATACCCTTGGCAACAACAGCCAATAAACTTGGAAGAATAGTTGGTGAAAATTTAGCTGGGAATCATACGGCATTTAAAGGCACATTGGGCTCAGCTTCAATTAAAATACTATCTTTAGAAGCTGCAAGAACAGGACTTACAGAAAAAGATGCAAAAAAGCTCCAAATAAAATATAAAACTATTTTTGTAAAGGACAAAAATCATACAAATTATTATCCAGGCCAAGAAGATCTTTATATTAAATTAATTTATGAGGAAAATACCAAAATAATCCTTGGGGCACAAGCAATAGGAAAAAATGGGGCCGTAATAAGAATTCATGCTTTATCAATTGCAATCTATTCAAAACTTACAACAAAAGAGCTGGGGATGATGGATTTCTCATATTCCCCACCCTTCTCAAGAACTTGGGATATATTAAATATTGCTGGCAATGCTGCCAAATAGAAAGAATTAATTTAATTCTTCATGCTAATTGGTTGCCCTGTACTTGAAAGAACATCTCTCCAAAAAGAACCATTTGGATTGACCTTATTTCTGTCAATTACTGCCATCTTAATCGGTATATGCACAAATTTTGTACTCCATAAACTAATCAACATTTTTGTCTTACCAGCCATTGCAGCGTGCACAGCATTCGAACCAAGCCTAGCACAATAAAGCGAATCACTGGCATTAGCAGGTGAACTTCTAATAATATAGCTGGGATCAATGTATTTAAGAGTAAATTGTATATTTTTTGATTTAAAATATTCTGTAATTTTATCTTTAATATAAAGCCCAATATCCTCATAAAGCAAATTCCCGGAATCGTCTTTCTTCTTAGGAAAATGATCAAAATATTTTTGACCTGCTCCTTCTGCTATCAATATTACTGCATGGGGAATCTCTTCTAAGCTTTCTTTCTCTAAAAGTCGTCTTTCAAGATGAACAAGAAATCCATTAGGACCTTCTATGTCAAAATCAAGTTCTGGAATTAAACAAAAATTAACATCATTAGAAGAAAGCGCGGTATGAGCAGCAATAAAGCCAGAATCCCGTCCCATAACTTTAACAAGCCCAATGCCATTATAAGCGCTATTAGCTTCAAAATGAGCACCAGCAACAGCTGCAACGGCTTGTTCTACGGCAGTCTCAAATCCAAAAGATTTTTGAACAAACATAAAATCATTGTCTACAGTTTTAGGAATGCCCACAACTGCTATTTTTAAATTTCTTTTTTCTATCTCCTCAGCAATAAGAAGAGACCCCTTTTGAGTACCATCTCCGCCAATGTTAAAAATCATATTAATGTTCATTCTCTCTAAAGTATCAACTATTTCCACAGGCTTAATACCGCCCCTTGAAGAACCAAGAATAGTGCCTCCAAATTTATTAATATCATCAACAACATCTGGATTAAGATTAATAAAAGGTGAATTTGACTCAGGAAGAAGCCCTTGATATCCAAATTTTACTCCATAAATATTGCGAACCCCATATATTTTCCATAAAGTTCGCACAATAGAGCGAATAACATCGTTAAAGCCAGGACAAAGCCCACCACAAGTAGTAATAGCAGCTTTAACATGCCTGGGCACAAAATAAATTTTTTCTCTAGGCCCAGCTTTTTCTAAAAGAACATCTTCATACCTATCTCCCTTATCCTCATTTCTATATACACTAAACTTGATTTTATTTTTTTCATTAACAAAATGGGAATAACCTTCACTAGCATAAAAATCAATCAAAGGATTGTTTTGCTTGCATTCTCCCAAGCTATCTATTTTAAAATCTAAATTTTCATTTTTAATTCTATACACCAAATACTCCTTTATAGAATTATAGCCTAATTATTTTCTAATAAATCGACTTTGATCTTTAATCATATCGTATATGTCATCGTAAATATAAGGAGACCCTTCAATAGGAGATTTAATTAAATTACCAGCTATGAATTCAAAATATTTATTCAACTTTGAATTTTTCTCAAAATCAATAAATGGAACTCTATTATTAATAGCCTCTCTGAAACTTTTTGCAAAAGGCACAAAACCTATAAACTCTATTGGTATATTAATATTATTCTTAACAACATTAATCAAATTTTCACACATAGCAATCTCTTCACTAGTTTCTATTCTATTTAGCACCACTCTAGGATAAAAATTATTCATCATCCTCTTAACTTTCAAAGAAGAGCTCAAAGAAATAAGCTCAATCCCAACAACCAAATCTTTAAATCCAAGGTTTGTCCCTTCAATCTTATCTTTAAAAAAATTACCAATATAATCCCGTTCGGGGCTTTTTTGCGGAAATCCTAAATATAAAAGACGATAAAGAGCATTCTTTAAAAAAGAATAAGCATTAAGTATGGAGGGGGTTTCTGGGATTGTAACAATTACACCGCTGTAAGATGCCAAATAGAAATCTATTGTATTATAAGAAGTTCCAGATCCCAAATCTAAAAAAATAAAATCGGCAATAAGATCTTTTTGAATAGATTCTATAATCTTTTTCTTAATAGAAAAAGGAAGATTAGCTGTTCCCGTATAAAGAGCATCACCTGGAATAAGATAAAGTTTATCATAAGATGTTTTGCATACTAAATCTGAAAAACTTTTACTCTTTTTATTAATAAAAGAACCAATGCCCACACCCTTATTTTTAACCCCCAAACACGTATGTAGATTAGAGCCACCAAGATCAAGGTCAACAAGTATTACAGTTTTACCTAAACTAGAAAGCTTATAACCAACATTTGCAACAAAAGATGTTTTTCCAACACCACCTTTGCCACTTGCTACAGGAATAATTTTAGTCATTCTTAAATCCTAATTATCCTTACGATCTTTTTGAAAAATTTTCATAAAATTAAAAATCCCTAAAAATCTCGATTTTTTCTCAGCATCTTTATTTAAATTTTCATCCTCTTTAGAGCCTGAAATTAAATCTTTAATTAAATCTTTATTATTTGTAAAATTTTCAATGCTATCTGGTTTACCACAAATTACAATTTTATCATCTTTTAAAAAAAAATAATCGCCATCAACAAATTCATACCTAGAATTACTTAAATTTCTAACAGCAATAACTGTAATCCCACATTCTCTTCTAAGATCGGCTTCAAAAAGAGTTTTACCAACATATTCCTTGGGAATAACAGTTTCAGCAACAATAATATCATACCCAATAATATTATAAGTTGAAAGATTCGGAGATACTAATAATGGAGTTAATCTTTTTGCAGCATCTTTACTTGGAAATATAATTTTTGTTGCCCCAAGAGTTTTTAATATTTCAGCATCATCTCTATTTTCTGTCTTAACACATATTTCTTTCAAACCTAAAAGATTACAATAGTGAGTAACAAGAGCACTTTTGCCAAGATCATCATCAAAATCAATAACAACAGCGTCTGTATCTACTGGAATTATTCTTTTCAAAGCATTTTTAGTGAATTGCTCAACAACAAAGCTTTCTGTAGATATCACATCATATTCTTCAATAAGCTCTTTAGATGTATCTATAATAATAATTTGACAATCAAGCCTGCTTAAATCTTCAAGTAGATGAATGCCTAAATTACTAAGTCCAATAATAACAAATGTTTTCATATGCTTCAACCAACCAAAATATCTTGCCTTGGCCTTGTAAATTCTTCAAAACGTGACTTTCTTGAAACAAAAACAGCCATTGAAAAAAGCCCTATTCGTCCTGCAAACATAGTAAAAATTATAATGACTTTCCCCCAAAATGACAAATCCTGAGTTACTCCAACTGAAAGACCAACCGTTCCAAAAGCAGAAAATACTTCATAACCTAAATCAATAACCTTCCAATTGCCAGATCCTCCCTCAAAAAAAAGAAGCATGAAAAAAGAAAAACTTAAAATAAAAATAGCTCTTGCAAAAAATAAAAGTGCAAATCTTATACTATCTATTGAAACCTTGTAAGAACCAATAATATATCCATTGCCGTTTTGATTTTTAACAACAGCTAATACAATTAAAAAAAATGTTGTAATCTTAATCCCTCCTGCAGTTGATCCGGGTGCACCACCAATAAACATGAATGGTAGAGAAATTATTTGAGTTCTTCCACTTATTAAAGAATTATCAAGATAATTAAAGCCAGCTGTTCTGGTACTAATCGAATAAAAAATTGAATTAAATATTAAAGTACTCATTGAATAACCAGCTTTTAATTTATGCATCTCTGTAAAAAAAAATAAAATTGCACCAATTATAATTAAAAAGAAACTTAAAGAAAAAACTATTTTGGCATGAAGCGATAGTTTTTTTTTGTTTTTAATAGTATTATTTACATCTCTATAAACCATAAACCCAAGCCCACCACAAATTATTAAAATAGAGACCACAACTATAGCTTCAGGAACATCTCGCCATGCATAAATACTCTCAGAATGCATAGAAAAACCTGCATTGCAAAAAGCAGAAATTGTCGTAAATAAAGCCTCTAAGAATGAAATATTCGCTCCCCTAAGTTTAAAACAAATAAGTATTAATATTAAACCTATCATTTCAATTGAAAAAGTTATAAACAATATGCTTTTTAAAATTCTAATAGGATTATATTCTATATTTGAAAGGGAATACTGCTTTATTATTCTTGCATCTGTTAAATTCATTTTCTTTTTAGGTATAAGCAAATAAAAAGTGGTAATACTTATGAATCCAAGTCCTCCAAGCTGGATCAGCAACATTATCAAAATAAATCCAAAAGTAGAAAAGCCTTCCATTTTAACTGTTGTAAGGCCCGTAATACTTACAGCAGAAACAGCAGTAAAAAGAGCATCAATGTATGCTAATTTGCCATCACCTTCCCAGGAAATAGGCAACATCAACAAAAGAGAGCCTATAAACATAATTAAAACAAAATAACTAAAAAGTAAAAACCTGTCGCTAAATTCAAATTTCAACATATCATACAAAAAGTTGTTTAAATTATTAAAAATTTATCTTATATAGCATAATATTTTAACATTGAAATATTATCATAATTACATTATTTTTAATATATGTTTGAAATAGAATCAAAAGCATTTATTCCTCCAAAAGAGTTAAAAAGAATTATTAAGCTAGCAAATAAAAAATTTAAGTTTATTAAAGAAGAAATAAAAACTGATATCTATTACTCAAACCAAAAAAAAATTATAAGAATAAGAAAATTAAATACTCTAGAAAAAATTGTCACATTTAAAAAAAAAATATTAGACAACAACCATACTGTAGAAATTAATAAAGAGATAGAATTCAAAATAGATAGTATTAATAATTTTTTAACCCTTATAAAAGAGCTTAAATTTAAAAAGCTATACAAAAAGATAAAAAAAAGTTTAATTTATCAAACTAACAATTTAAATGTAGAGATAAACGAAATAAAAAATCTTGGGTTTTTTTTAGAAATAGAAAAAATAATTAACAATCAAAATGATATAGACTTGGCAAAAAAAGAAATTGATAACATAATCAACCAATTTGGATTAAAAGAAAACATCGAAACTAGACCTTACTCTGAATTACTTTCATTGGCAAATCAAAGTAAAAAATAATTCATTGGAATTAGAGCTTAAAGTAGAGATTACAAGCCCTTGATTGCCATAAATTCCAATCTGAGGGCTTTTAACATCACTCTTAAAATTCTCAAGCTTATTTAAAAAATACCAATTTTTATTCTTAAAATAAATTAATCTCACATTATTATTGTCTTCAAAAGCCAAAAACAAATTATTTTTATAAAGCCCAATGTCAGTACTTAAACCTTCCATTTCAACATTAGGGCTTATATTAATCCATCTACTACTTTTCAAGGGACAAATGTTTACAATAGGTCTATTTTCAGAAACAAAACTCATAATTATTTGATTAAAATTAGAATCAAAAAAGCCTTTAATAAAATTAGCCATATAAACAGAAGGAATATTTGCATTTACCCAAGCATTTTCATTGTTTATAATAAATTCAGATTTAATCTCATTATTTGACTTATAATTATAAAAAATGCCCAAAAAAGGTTCAGATATTAACCCAATGTTTGATGAATTAACATTAGAATCACCTTTACTTAAATAAGAATGTATTACATCGGTCCAAATACTTCCGTAACCCATATTCGAGATTAAATTAATTTTATATTCACCCCTAATTTCCCTTAAATACGCTAAATACAACCTATCTTTTAAATCAATGCTAATATTTAATAAAGATCCAAAATTTTCTATGTGACCAGGACTAATATCAATCCATTTTCTACTATTAAATTTTTTAACTACAAGCTCACTGGCGAAATCAGCCCCCGATTTCGTAACAAAAGCAATATATAAATTTCCTTTGGAATTAATTGAAAAATCAAAATTAACTATATTAGTAATATTTCTATTAACAGATGAATCAAGATTAAACCAACCAACATCCTCAATAAATTCAGCAACTTTAATATCATCGCTATTTTCTAACTGATAAGCAATATAAATATTGCCTTTATAAATCCTTAATACATATTTTTTAAGCTTGGCAGTTAAATTTAAAACAGGCAAATCTTTTAAAGTAAAAAATAAATCTTCTTTTTCAATCTTAGATGTTTTAGCTTTCAGGGAATCGCTACTTAAAATTGAAAAATCTAAATCTGTAAGCAAAAACTTAATGTTTTCATTTTTAGTACCAACATATATTATTGCATAAAGAGAATTTTTATCTAATCTTATTTTAAAATCTCTTCTTTTTACTTTATCAGTTATATATTTTTTATTAGAAATATCATAAATTCTAAAAACAAAATCGGAATTTGAACTCTTATCTAGGGTTAAAATATAATCAGAAGATTTGCTAACTTTTAAGTAAACACTTCCTTTCCCATTTTTGCTTAAAATACTTAAAGGACTAATTTCTGTTAATATTTGATTTGCTTGAGCTTGAATAAAAGAAAATTTTGTCAATAAAAATAGCAAAATGAATGTCTTATTTATTTTCATATTTTTTTACATTCAAAAATATTAACACATATTCTAAAAATGATAAAATTGCAAAAAAAGCAGCACAAACATATGTAATTTGAACAATAAATAAAAATTTAAATTCAAAAGTTAAAATGTAACTAATAAAATTTTGAACGGGCTCTGTAAAGTTCAGTTGATTTAAAGTATAAAATAAAAGGCTTGCAAAAGTGCAAACAGCATAAAGAAGTGACTTTAATTTCCCCAAAAAATTTGCTTGTTGAACTACATTAAACTGAATAATTAAATTCCTAACAAACCCAATAGAAATTTCACGATAAATAAATATTACAAAAAAATAATAAGGGGTTATACCTTTGTAAAAGAAAAAAACAAAATATGTTAAATGTTGCAAAACATCCGCATAAGGATCTAAAATTTTACCTACATTGCTAACAAGACCATATCTTCTTGCAAGATAACCATCAATAAAATCAGTAAATTCATTAAAAATAATTAAAAACCAAATAATTCCAAAAAACAAATACGAAAAAAATACATTTTCCAAAAAAAATAAAATTAATATGATAAAGGAAAGTGCAATTCTAGCTAATGTTATTTTATTAGGGGTAATGACCTTGATTAAATTATTCAATTTATCAAATCTCCTTATCTCTTATTTTAAATAAAATAAATTTAAGAGCTTCATCAAGTTTAATTCCATTTATTTGCTCATTTGTTCTTGTTCTAATAGATATTCTCTCTTCTGTTGCTTCTCTCTCACCAATTATAAACATATAAGGTATTTTTTTAGCCTGATATTCTCTAATTTTAGCATTCATTCTTGAGGAACTATTATCAAGCTTTATTCTAATCCCCTCATTTTTAAATTTATTAAAAACCTTAATAGCATAATCTTCGACAATATTGTTAACAGGAATGATTACTACTTGAACAGGAGATAACCATAAAGGAAACGCACCACCATAATGCTCTACAAGAATTCCAAAAAATCTTTCAATAGATCCTAACAAAGCTCTATGAATCATAAATGGTCTTTTTTCTTTACCATCCTCAGCGGTATAAGTCATATTAAACCTTTCAGGGAGATTAAAATCAAATTGAATTGTACTCATCTGCCACTCTCTCTCAAGCGAATCAACTATCTTAAGATCAATTTTAGGCCCATAAAAAGCACCTCCCCCCTTATCAATTTCATAAGGAACTTCAAAATCGCTTAAAGTCTCTTCAAGAACTTTTAAAGACATTTCCCAATCAGAATCATTGCCAACAGATTTGTCAGGCTTTGTAGAAAGATATGCCTTTAGATTGCTAAAGCCAAATTTACTCCACATATAAATAGCAAACCTAAGAACTTCTTTAATCTCATCTAAAACTTGAGAATGGGTGCATATAATATGAGCATCATCCTGGGTAAACCCTCTGACTCTCATCATACCATGCAAAGCGCCTATCTTTTCATAACGATACACAGTGCCAAGCTCGGCCCATCTAAATGGCAAATCTCTATAAGAATGCTTACCTGTATTGTAAATTGCAATATGAAAAGGACAATTCATGGGTTTAAGATAATAATCACTTTTATCCATTTCGATTTTTGCAAACATGCTATCCTTATAAAAGTCTAAATGACCAGAAGTTTGCCAAAGCCAAGATTTACCAACATGAGGGGTAAAAAGAATATCATACCCATTTTTAGAGTGCTCTTCTCTCCAAAAATCTTCTATTAAAGCTCTTATTTTGGCACCATTGGGATGAAAAAAAACAAGTCCTGGCCCAATCTCTTCATGAATAGAAAATAAATCAAGCTCTTTTCCAAGCTTTCTATGATCTCTTTTTTTTATTTCCTCTCTCAAATTAAGATAAGATCTCAGTTCTTTTTCATTATTCCATAAGGTTCCATAAATTCTGGTAAGCATTGGGTTTTTTTCACTGCCCCGCCAATAAGCCCCAGCAATACTAGTAAGCTTAAATGCCCTTGGATCAATTTTATTCATATTCTCAACATGAGGACCTCTACAAAGATCGACAAAATTGTGACTCTTGTAAATAGAAACTTCATTTTGTAAATCAAAATTTTTAATCAAATCAATCTTATAAGGTTCATCTTTAAAAATTTCAAGAGCCTGTTCTACGCTTATTATCTCTTTTTCAAAAGAACTTCCGGTCTTTAAAATTTCTCTCATTCTATTTTCTATGTCTAAAAGAGAATCTTCTGTAATCTGCTTTTTAAATTCAAAATCATAATAAAAACCATCTTTAATAGGAGGACCTATTGCAATCTTGGTATTTGGAAATAAATCAAGAACAGCTTCTGCCATAACATGAGCTATTGAGTGTCTTTTTTTGTAAAGAATATCTTCTTTATCTAAATCTTTGCTCACAACAATACCTTTCGCCTTTCGCTTTTCGCTTTTCGCTTTTCGCTTTTCGCTTTTTATTAAAAAATTAAAATTCACACTCATCACTTTTACGCAAAAATACGCACCTCAAATATTTATAATTACTAAATTAAAATATACAAAAAAATTTTCTAAAAAAATAGAGATAAGAAAACAAAAACCTGAAAATAAATTCTCAATCCATAGCAACTATTGATTCAATATTAAAATAAAAAGACATTGCTAAAAAAAATGTAATAGTAGAAGAACCTCCATAAGAAAGAAAAGGAAAAGGAATCCCAGTAATAGGAAGAACTCCTAAAGACATTCCAACATTAAAAGAGGTATGAAAAAATAAAAGTCCCAAAATTCCAGATATTACTAAGGCCATATATCTATCTTGACTTTTATTCATTATTATCAAAAATTTAAAAAAAAGGAAAAAAAATAATATTAAAATAGTGCTAACACCCAAAAACCCAAACTCTTCGGCAAGAATAGAAAAAATAAAATCTGTGCTTTGAGATGGCACATAATTAGCGTGGGTATAAGGTCCCTTTAAAAATCCTTTACCCAAAAGACCGCCAGAACCAATTGCTATTTTAACCTGATTTAAATTCCAACCAGCACCCTTAGCATCAATAGCCGGATCTAAGAATACCAAAAACCGTTTAATCTGATAAGTCTTCATTAACTTTGAAAGAACCTTTGAAAACACTATTGAAACTAATAAAATAGAACTTGCAAAAAATACATAAAAATAAATTATTTTAATACTTAAACCATATTTAGAAATGAAAAATCCTAAAACAGAAATCAAAAGAATTAAAAGCAGCACTCCCATTATTACTCTAAAATAAAAAGGATTTGAGAAAATAAGATAAAATACATTACCCATATTCACCTTATACTCATACCAAACCGGTAAAATTGCAAAAACAAAAGAAAAAAACCCTATCAACGCAAATGCTAAAACATAGTGCAAATCTATTCCTGCAAAAAAAGAAATAAATATAAAAATGGTTAAATATACTATTGCTGTACCAAAATCGGGTTGCAATAATATAAGAATTACCGATGGAAAAATTAATAAAAATGCAGTAATAAAGGTAAAAAATTCATTATAACCCTTTTTTTCAGTATAAAATTTTGAAAGGGTCAAAACAATAATAACTTTACCAAATTCAGAAGGCTGACCTCCAAGTTTCCATATGCCAATCCAAGATCTTGCTCCATTTACTGTCATTCCAAAAAATGCAGTAAAAATTAAAGCCAATATTAATAAAAAATATAAAGGATATACCATGCTATAAACAAATTTTAAATCATATTTGCCCACTATAAAAATTAGAAAAAATCCAATAATTACCCAAAGGGTTTGTTTTATATATTCATTCTTGGTTAAAGATCCACTAATATTATAATCGCTAGAATAAATCAACAATATACCAACAAAAGAAACTATAAGTAAGCTTATCAAAGCCAAATAATCATAATTTTTTCTAAAAACCATTAATCTACCTAATATACCACGGTCTATAACCTTTAAGAATATCTTCATAACTTTGATTTGCAAAAATGCCTTGCATTATTAAATCTGTAGATTTTGCAGGCCACCAATCCACATTACTTTTCGCCTCAACCAAACTAAAAACAATAATTTGATTATCGGCTGAACCGTTATAAGGGGCAAGTCCAATAAAAGAACTATTTTCAAAACCATCTATACCGGTTTGACCAGTACCTGTTTTTCCTCCAACCTTAACAGCTTTGGTAAGAACTGCATATCTTGCTGTACCATAAGTTATAACACTTCTCATATATTTTTTCAGAAGTTTAAATGTGTTTTTACTAATAAGATTTGTCTTTCTTAATATTTCTGGTTTATTTTCAAGAACAACCTTATTAGTACCACCTTTTAAAATTTTATTTACAATTCTAGGTCTATATACAACACCTTCATTTGCAATCATAGCAACCATGTTAACAATCTGCATAGGAGTAGCATTTAAAAATCCTTGACCTATTGAAAAATTTACAGTATCTCCTCCTACCCAAGGCTGATTAAAAGTTTTTTCTTTCCACTCAGGACTAGGAAGAAGACCAGCTACTTCATTTGGCAAATCAATTCCTGTTTTTTCTCCAAACCCAAATTCTTTTGCATATTTTCTAATTCTATCAACTCCAAGATACTTAAGCCCAAGTGTATAAAAATAAACATTAGAAGAATGTGCAATTGCCTCTTCTAAATTAACATACCCATGACCACCGGGCTTCCAACAATGAAAAATTCTATTTCCAACTTTAAAATATCCAGGACAATAAATTTTACGATCTTTGTCTATAACTCTTTCTTCAAGAATGGCAGCAGCAACAACTAATTTAAAAATAGACGCAGGCGGGTAAACAGATTGAATTGCTTTATTTAAAAAAGAGTAATCTTCCTTATTATCTTTATTGTAAACATCTTTCATAGAATAATAAGGATAATTGTGAAGAGCAAGAACAGCACCTGTTGATGGTTTTAATACTACAACAGAACCATACCTTTTACCTAAAGCATTCTTAGCAAGATCTTGAATATCTTTATTAATATTAAGCACAACATCATTACCAGGCACCATATTTTTTATAATAGAACCATCGTCTATTCTTCTCTCCTTAGAATCTACCTTGTATTTTATTAATCCCTCTTGCCCTCTAATGTAATTATCATAAACTTGTTCAACGCCTAACTTTCCAATCGTAGAAGTATTATCATACCCACTAACATTGTAAAACGTTCTAAGCTCTCTTTGATTTATTTGCCCAACATAACCGATTGAATGCGAATATGAATCGTCAACTAAATAGTTACGCTTAAAAGAATAGGACCACAAAAGAGCAGGATAATAAAACTTCTTTTCAGAAATTTTGAAAAGCATCTTTGGGGTAAGTTCAATTATTTCAACATCCTTAAGATATCCGCCAGGCTCTTGAAGTTTAGACAAAATAATTGATTTATCAATATCTAGAGTGCTTGATAAAAAATCTATCATCTCAATTCTAGTAGCAGCAGGCATATTGTAATACTGTTGTAAGCTTATCTTTAAGATAAACATGGTTAAATTATTTGCCAAAACATTGGAATTAGAATCCAAAATCTCACCTCTTGAGGCATTGATTTTTTCCAATCTTGATAAAAAAACATTAGCTTCTCTGTCATAAAACAAATGCTTACCAATCTGCATTTGGAATAAAATTGCCAAATAAAGCACCATAATTATTATTAAAAAAAATATGCCAAACTTGTATCTAAAATTTGTTATAACACCCACTAATAATCCTCTTTAAAAGAATAAAAATTTCTAGTAAAATAATTTTGAATTGGATATAAAAAGTTAATAGACATTATATTTACAATAAGATCAAGGTTGAAAATTGAATAATTAAAAGATTTTAAGTCTACAAAATCATAAAACACAATAGCTAAAAACCATAATATAACTTTTGAAAGAATAAAAAATATTGTCATGCTAAGCATATTTTTGGGCATGAATAATTTTATTTTATTGTTAAAATAAAATATTATCGTATACCCAAAAACAAAAAATCCAAGTGGCAATCCTGTAAAATAATCCATAAGAAGACCATATAAAATGCTAGATAATAATCCCACATTAAAAATAAAATTCAAAGAATTAAAAACTAGAAAAATTAAAAAAATATCTATTGAAAAATAAAAATAAGTTGCAAAATAGTGTTGAAAAATTTTGCCCAAAAATGCGCTAGAAATAAAATATGTAAAAAATGTTGCCATTATTCACCAATCTCTTTGTTGTTTTTAACAAGAAAAACATACTCAAGCTTATCTAAAACTATAGCTGGCTCTACTTCTATTTTTAAAAGAGAATTGTAATCAAGAATATGAAAATTTGTAATCTTTCCAATATAAATACCAACTGGATATTCACTAAATCCAGCAGTAACAATAGAATCCCCTATTTTTAAATCTTTTTCAGCAAGTCTATTAACGTAATTCATTTCAAGTTTTTTACCATAACCATTGCCTTCTATAAGGCCTATAAACCTACTACTTTGAATCCTTGCGGACACAAAATTTTCATAATTAGTTAAAGGCAAAATTTTAGCAGTATTAGAATAAACCTTTACAACTTTGCCTACAAGGCCACTAAATCCATCCTGATATGCAACTGCTATCATATCCTTTTCTATCCCATCATTGAATCCTTTATTAATAGCCATTAAAGTCGATATGTTTGAATAGTTTAGATATATAATCTCTGCCGAAATAAAATCGCTAGAGCTTGACGAATAAAAATTTAATTGCTCTTTAAGACGAACATTCTCTTGCCTTAGTGACTGTATATTCTGAGTGACTATTTCAAGCTGTTGTATCCTTTTTTTATAAAATTCTATCTTGTCCTTGTAATTTTTGTATTCATTTACAGTTTTAAAAACATTGGAAATAAAACTAAAAACCCCATGCATTCTGCTTTGAATATAAGAATTAAGAGTAAAAAACAAAAAATTATCTGATCTTCTCTTTTGAATGCTGCTTGAATCATAAATCATAAAAACAAGAGAAACTATCAATACCAAAAGTACTTTGATAAAATTCTTGAATTTGACAAGAAAATTCATAACTTATTCATTGATAAAACTGTAAATATTCTTACTAATATCTATTCTATTGGCATAATCATAAAATAACCCGGCACCAACAGCTACCGAGAGAAGCGGATTGTCTGCAACATAAACAGGAACTCCAGTCTCTTTTGAAAGAAGTCTATTTAAACCCTTAAGAAGAGCCCCCCCCCCTGTCAAAATAATGCCACGCTCAACAATGTCTGTAGCAAGTTCTGGGGGAGTTGCACCAAGAGTGCGCTTAACTTCATCCACAACAACATTTATAGGTTCTTGCAAAGACTCTCTTACTTCCATAGAATCAACAAGTTGCTTTCTAGGAAGACCAGTTACAGCATCTGTACCCTTAATGTCTATTTTTTCTACCCTTAAATTTTGAATATCGGGATATACATTTCCTATCCTAATTTTCAATTTTTCTGCTGTCTGTTGACCAATTATAATATTATGAGAATTTCTCATATACTTTATTATGCTCTCATCAAATTCGTCACCACCAGTCCTAATTGCTCTACTTACAACCATGCCACCAAGAGAAATAACAGATATTTCTGTAGTTCCACCCCCAATATCACACACCATATGACCTGTAGGTTCAAAAATAGGAATATCAGATCCAATAGCAGCTGCAAGAGATTCTTCTATTACTTTAACTTCTCTTGCACCAGCATTCATTGCGCTCTCTTTTACAGCTCTTCGCTCAACCTCTGTAATACAGGTGGGAACACCTATTACCATTCTTGGCTTAAAAAACAATTTTTTACGAGAAAAAATTTGATTAATAAAATATTTAATCATCTTCTCTGTATTCTCAATGTCAGCAATAACTCCATCTCTAAGTGGGCGTACAGCTTTAATATTTTCTGGAGTTTTCCAAAGCATTTTTTTAGCATTTCTACCAACCGCAACAACTTTATTACCTTTGGTAATATCTATTGCAACAACAGAAGGCTCGCTCATAACCACGCCATAATCTTTAATATAAACCAATGTATTACATGTTCCAAGATCAATGCCAATATCTATTAAAAAAGACTTAAACAAATTCAAAACAACCTCCCTAAAAGTCTTCCAAAGTAATTCCAAGTCTCTCTCTTGCTGCTTCTAAATAAGGATTAAGATTGAGAGCTTCTCTCCAGTATTTTCTAGCTTTAGGATAATCTTTATCTTTCTTTCTATATATATCTCCTATTTTAACATAAACGCTAGAATTTGAACTATTAATTTCTAGAACTTTATTATAGTAATTAAAAGCACTGTCATAATCGCCTTTATCTAATAGAATGTCTCCATAAAGCAAATATACCTTTTGAATTAAATTTTCATCCGTTTTTTCACCCTTTGATAATTTTCTTTTCTCTTCTTCTATTATTTTTTTTATATACTCAATGCTTTTGTTTATATCATTCAACTTATAATTAACATAAGCTAAACTCCAAAGCACTAAATCAGATTTATTTTCATTAAAAGCTTTTTCAAAAAACTTCAAACTAGATTTGTAATCTCTTAAAAGTTGATACGAATATCCCAAATATTCAAAAATATCTTCTCTAATATTCATGAAATCAAAATTATCGGCACTTAAGGCCTTCTTTAAAAATTTTACAGCAAGCTCGCTATAAAACTCTCCTTTATGAGAATATGCCTTTCCTAATATGTAATACAAAGGGCTTATGGAGACTCCATCACTTATAGAAATTAAAAATCTTAGCCTTTCTATGGATTTATCTAAAAATTCTCCTTTTAAATACCCTTCATTGACTATTAAAGAATAATAAAAATATGAAAATCCTAAAAGTAAATTTAAATTAAAATCAAATCTATGATTTTTAATATCATTCTCAGCATAATCTATTATTTCTTTATATTCTTTTTTATCCCAGAGTAAAAGCAAATCAACTTCTGTTGGACCTGCCTTTAAATAAGAACTAGAAAAAGATTTAAAATATGATAAAATGTAATAAATTAAAAAAATGAAAATGAAAATCATAAATGAGTAAAAAATATATCTTAAATATCTTATTTCCATTTAAAACTCTCTTTTAGGTCAATGAAATTAAGCTGACACCCATAAGCCGAGTTCTGTACTATGCCATCATCTCTCTTGTTTTTTTATCGCTAAAAAAATCATGCGATCTACCCGCAAGCATGTCCTCAAGAACAAAGGGCGCTTACATACTTGATCTTGCTCCTAATGAGGTTTATCTTGCCTGTATTTATTGCTAAATAAGCGGTGAGCTCTTACCTCACCTTTTCACCCTTACCTTTTACGGCGGTAATTTTCTGCGACACTTTCTTAGGTTTAAAACCCCTAGGCATTACCTAGCATTATGTTCTTATTGGAGCTCGGACTTTCCTCTTAAGCTTTAATTATAAAACTAAGCGATGGCTGACTGCCAGCTTAAATAAAAAGTATCAAATTAATAAATTTTATTCAACAAGATCTGCTAAACTACCAGGAATTATTTCATCGCTTATTTGAACTTTATCCTGATAATAAAGTATTCTGCTGCAATAAGGACAAAATTTAATATCGTTGGGCTCACGTCTTACTTTATTTGCAAATTCAATAGGAAGTATCATATGACAGCCTTTGCAAACATTGTTAACCAAAGGCACAACTCCATTTGATTTATTTCTTATTATTCTTTGAAACTTAAATAAAAAATCTTCATTCATTTTAGAAGCACAATTTAACTCTTCACTCTCTATTTCTAAAAGTTTCTTTTTAATTTCTAAAAGCTCCAGCTCAAAACTACTGCTTTCAACTCTAAAACATTCCTCTTCTTTACTGTGCTTCTCGTTGACATCTAATATTTCCTTTTCTATTTTAGTTTTAAGCCCATTAACATGTGTCATCTTTTTTCTAATTGTAACTTCATCGTCAATAATAACCTGAAGTTCTTTTTCAAGAGCCTCATATTCTCTTTGCGTTTTAATGCTATCAATTTTTTCTTCAGCCTTGCTCTTTCTTGAATTAATATCTTGAATATCTAACTTTAAAGCAGAGTCTTCTTTTTGATACTCCTTAAACTTTTGTTGCAAATCAACAAGAACTTTCGACAATTCTTCAATCTGATTTTTTTTCGCCTCCAAATACTTGGGAATACTTTTTCGCCTTTCTTCAAGCTCAAACTTAGATTTATATATAACTTCAAGTTTTTTTAATGTATCAATATTATTTTCCATCAATCCTCCTGTTCAATTTAAATCTTCAAGATAATCTTTTAATTTTTGAGTTTTTTTGGGATTTTTAAGCCGCCTTAATGCTTTAGATTCAATTTGCCTAATTCTTTCTCTTGTAACATTAAAATGAAGTCCAACCTCTTCAAGAGTTAAAGAATAGCCATCTTCAAGTCCAAATCTCATTTTTACAACTTCTTGTTCTCTTTCAGGAAGAGTTCCAAGAATTGCTCTTATTTGATCTTGCAAAACTACAAAAGATGTGTGATTTGCAGGATTTTTTATTGCCTTATCCTCAATAAAATCGCTAAGAACAGAATCCTCCTCTTCTCCAATTGGTGTTTCAAGAGAAACAGGTTCTCTTGAAACACTCTTTACAGTTTTAACCTTTTTAAGTTCCCATCCAAGTCTGTCTGAAAGCTCTTCATCTGTGGGATCTTTGCCTAAAACTTGAATTAAATATCTAGTTTCTCTATTAAGCCTATTTATTTGCTCAATCATGTGCACAGGAACTCTAATTGTGCGAGCTTGATCAGAAATAGATCTTGTTATGGCTTGTCTAATCCACCAAGTAGCATAAGTTGAAAACTTAAAACCTCTCTTATATTCGAACTTTTCAACAGCTTTAATCAATCCAATATTGCCTTCTTGAACAAGATCAAAAAAATGAAGGCCTCTATTTGCATATTTTTTAGCAATGCTTACAACAAGCCTTAAATTAGCCTTAATCAACTGATCTTTAGCATGCTGCATCATTTGCTTCCCTTTAGCAATCTCTTCTGACATGCTTATTATTTTATCAGTTGGATATTCATAATACATCTCAATTCTCTCAAGTTCTTTTTGGGCAAGCTGCGCCTCTGTAATCTGCTCTTTAATAGCATCTTCTTTAAGCTTGAGAGATTTTTCTATCTCTATTTTTTTTTCAGCAATAGTTAAATCTCTTCCAAGCACCCTCAAATCTCTTATTTTTTCAATTTTCAGCCTGCTTAGAATTATTCTTTGTTGTCTTTGTAAATCTTTTATTTTGTTAGCAGAGTCAATATAATCATCTGAGAAAATCCTTAGCTCCTCTTGATACAAAGGAATGTCTCTCAAAAGCTCTTTTAGGGCTAATCTTTCCTTTTTTAAATTCTTTTCAAAAATATCCCCCCCAAGATCATACACCCTATGCTTATTATCTACATAACTTATTAAACGATCTTGAATTGGCTTTAAAGGAATTTTGTAAAAAGAGGCAATTCTTTTTTTTTTATTATAATAATCCGGACTACTCTCTTTATCCTTATCTTTTTCTCTTTTAAAAAACTCTTCCCTTTCCATTCTTGAGTAAATAGTATTCACAAGATTATAATAATTTTCTATAACAAGTCCCTCATTCTTAAGAATATTCTCAATTATACTCTCTCCAGAATCCATTTGCTTTGCAAGTTCAACTTCTTGATTTCCTGTTAATAAAAACTCTTTTCCTATTTCCTTTAAATAAAGCTTGATTGGATCTTCTGAGTGACTATCTTTTAAAACATTACTTTTAATATACCCTGAACCTAAATCATCCTTAATAGAAATATCTTCTTCATCACAATCATCCAGCTTAACATCAATGTCAATATCTTCCTCATCACTTTGAAAACCATCATCTAAAATCATAAAATTTCTATCAGATTCAATTTCAACCTCTTCCTCTTCATCATTTCCATCTTCACTGACAACCAGATCTAATTCCGAAATTTTATTAACCAAACTTATTCCCCTATCCTCAAGTACCGAACAAATACAATCAAGAATCTCTGGTTCTAATATATCATCGGGAAGTAAATTTGATAATTCACTAAAACTAAGAGATTTTCTATCTCCCAAATGAGTAATAATACCCTCTATCAGCTTCGAATATTTCTTTTCCAAATCCGACAAAACCTAACTCCCTGGAACATCATCTATGTAGATTTTTAAATTTTTTCTCTGCATATTTAAAAACATTAACTCATTTATTTGAATCTTAGCATTTACCAAAGAGTCCCCATCATATCTTTTTTTGCAAAGCAAAACACGAGAATCTAATTTTCTTCTCTTGATTGCAAGTAAAATATGAATGAGCATCTCATCATCCACTTCAAATTCAGAATTTAAAATTTCTTCAAAAAAAAATTCACTAACTTTATAGGTATCCTTTAAATTTTTTTTTAAATCCATTAATGAAAAATCTTTATTATTTTCAAATAAATTTTCAAAACACATAAAAACTTTTCTGGCATCGACATTAATTAAATCACTATCAATAATATTGCGCCTTACTATGCTAAAATAACTAAAATTTTTCAACAAAGCTACTATTAGATACCTCTCATAAGAATCATCATTATGAGCATACAAATTTCTTTTATTATTGTCAACTACAAATCTTTCTTTTATTCTATAATAATCTTTCAATAAAGTTGTCACGCCAATACCAAGTTTATTGCTTAGCTTGTCTAAAAAAATTTTTTTCTGAGTATCTACTTTTGATAAATTTATCAAATTTAAAAATAAATTAATCATGGCATTTAAATCTACAGTTTTATTTAAATCATATTTATTAGAATAAACATCCAAAAGATATTCAAAAGCATCACATCTATTATTCAAAATTTTTTGCAAGGAGTCTACGCCCTCACTTTTAAGAACATCTGCAGGATCACTACCAAAATCCATTCTAACAACACTAACATTGATATTAAACGGCAAACAAATTTGATAAGCTTTTAAAGTTGCAGAAAGTCCAGCATCATCCCCGTCAAAAGAAAATATTATCTCATCAGCATATCTTTGAATTAAAGCTAAATGCTCTTTTGAAAAAGCAGTGCCAAGAGTAGATACAGCTCTCTTAATCCCAGATGTAAAAAAAGCAAGAACATCTATATATCCTTCTACTAATATAACTGATTTTGTAGATTTAATCTCCTCAAAACCCTCATAAAATCCATAAAGAAGCTCCCTTTTTTTAAAAACTTCAGTTTCGCCTAAATTAATATACTTAGAACCTTTCCCATCTAAATCTCGACCTCCAAAACCAACAACATTTCCTTTAAAGTCTTTAATTGGAAAAATTAATCTTTGAAATAAAATAGAAACTTTGGGATTAGTTTTCGAGAACAAACCGCTTTTTCTAAGTACTTCAGAAGAGTATCCTTTTGAAACTAAAAAATCACGAAGCTCTAAACCATTTTTAAAGTTAAATGGCAAATAACCAAGTTCAAATAAATCAACAATTTCCTTAGATATTGCTCTACTCTTTAAAATATAATCTAAAGCTTTCTTGTTTTTACTTAAAAAAAATTTAATGGTATTAATTAACCGAGAATTCAAAGAGTAAATTTTTGAAACCATGTCTTTATTTTCATTTTTATTTTCACTTCCTCGACTTATTTTTAAATCATCATAATGAATGCCGGATTTTTCGCATAAAATCTTAAGAGCATCATTGTAATTGATTTTTTCCATATCCATTAAAAATCCAATAACATCTCCACCCTTTTTGCATCCAAAACAATAAAAATATCCTTGCAAAGGATTTACAAAAAAAGAGGGGGTTTTCTCAGCATGAAAAGGACAAAGACCTTTGTAAGCAGATCCCGATTTAACAAGCTTAATATACTGCTCCACAATAGCTACAATATCAAATTTACTTTTCATTGAAGCTACAGTTTGTAAATACTTCATACTTTTTAATCCTTAGTAATAAAATTTTTAATATAATCTTTTGCCCCTAAAAGATGTGATGAATATTCTGATGAAAATTGATGTGTGCCCAACTTAGAATCTTTTACAACAAAAAATAAATATTGCGTATTTTTTGGGAAAAAAGCTGCTTGCAGCGAAATAATACCGGCATTTGAAATTGGAGTAGGAGGATATCCTTTATTAATATATGTATTATAAGGAGAATCTATCTCTAAATCTGAAAAATAAATTCTCTTAGGATGGCTTCGTCCTAGCTCCTCTGTAATAACATATTCAATAGTAGCACAGGATTGTAATGCCATACCAGATTTTATTCTATTGTAAAAAACCGAAGACATTATTGGGGCCTCACTTTTAACCCTATATTCACGTTCAACAATAGATGCTATTATTACCCTATTGTAAAGCTCCTTACTTGAATAATCACCAAGAACAACTCCTATAGACTTAAGCTTATTCAAAAAATTATCAACAAACATGCGAACTACATTCTTTATTTCTACACCCTTATAAAATTTATAAGTATCTGGAAATAAAAATCCCTCAAGAGAGTCATAATCAAGCCCAAGCTCATAAATAAAGGATTTTTTGTTGATTAAAAAAAGAAAATCTTGAACATCATCAATAACAGAAAATTCCTTAAGCTTTAAAGCAATTCTTCTGCTAGTATACCCTTCGGGTATTGTAACATCAATATTTACGCTAGAAGATCCCTTTAAAAACTCTTTATATATTTCAAATGTAGAAAGATCGCCATTTATTAAATATCTCCCCTCTTTAAATTGTTTATCACTACCTAAAATATATGAAATAAAAACAAGAAGCAGTTCGGATTTAATTAACTTTTGTTTTTTCAATTCTTTAGCTATTTTTTTAACTCCCCAACCTTTTTCAATATTAAATTCATAAACTAAGTCATTTGCCAAAGAAGATAAATTTAAAAAATATATAAAAATTGACAAAATAGATCCTAAAAAGAAAAAAAGAATAAACACTTTCCCAATTTTAATAAACACAAGAATCTCCTAGCCAAACAAAAGTCTTTGCTAATTACACTTTAGCTATCAATTAAAATTTTTAATTGATAGCTAACATCATATTTTATAACCAATAATAACTTTTCTAAATAGACAAAAATAAAAGCATCAAAATGAAACGACATAACACATTGAAAAGATCACAACAAAAAATTGTAAAAAGGCAATCGCTTACAATTTCACTAAATTGGGGAGGGTGGGATTCGAACCCACGTAGGCAAAGCCAACAGATTTACAGTCTGCCCCGGTTAACCACTTCGGTACCGCCCCATAAAAGCCGACTGTCGGATTCGAACCGACGACCTGCGGTTTACAAGACCGCTGCTCTGGCCAGCTGAGCTAAGTCGGCAAACAAAAACTAATAGTTAGTTTATAAAAATAAAATTCATTAGTCAATAGAATAATGATAAATAATTAATATAATCTTCCTTAATCTATTTATTACCAGAAAGAAAAATTTTAAAAACAAGAGCAATAAAAAAAATTATAAAACTAAAAATTAAAATTAAATAATACTTAATTTTTTTATTTTTCAAAAAATAAAAAAATATCAGTCTAGTAGATTCAAGCCCAAAAGAAACAGAACTTAAAATAATAGCAAGATCAAGATAAAATTTCTGAAAATTGTAAACAAAAATATTGTAAGAACCGGCCAAAAACACGAACAAACTTAGCAAAGAATTTAAAAACAATACAATAACCAAAATTCTAATAAAATTTGAAAAACGTCTTAGATTTTTTACTTTAAAAGCTTTCATGAAATTTATAAATTTTTTATTATAAAAAGTGCTTGATTTATGATTTCCAAAAGATTGCCAATAACATCGGCTAATGTAATTGTTTTATTTTCAGTTACCATTGATTTGTAAGAAACCGTTAAAGATTTTCGAATAAAAACATTATGATTTTCCAACAGAGACAAGCACCTCTTTTTAAGCTCAATAAAATAATCTACAAATCTATTGGAAACCTTATCAATAGAAACCGATTCTGTTAAGCACCACTTCAAAATCCTTTCCTTATAAGAGTCATCAATTTTAACATCTCTTTTATACCTTTCAAACTCTTCATTTTTATAATCAATCTCAAAGTAAATATTATAAATTTCTTTTTTCAAAGCAGTAATATTATTTTCAATGTCAACATATATATTTCTCAAATCATGATTATTGATTAATACGACATTATTTATAGTTCTTAAAACTTCCATCATTCTAACATCATATATGTTTTTAAAAAAATCATTAAGAAAATATAACTTTTTAAAACTATAACGACCAAGATTTAATTCATTAAAAATCTCCCCTTTTAAATTTAAAATTACACTAGGATCTCTAACAAGATTTTTTATTTCTTTGATAACAAGAACTTTTAAAGAGCTATCACGCTTTTTAATAGCCTGACCCATAACATTTAAAAATAAAATATTCTCATAAAAATTTTTTACATCAAAAAAGGGTACATATTTTTTAGGAGATACAACAGGATTTTTGCAATATACTCTAAAAATATCTAAATAAGGCAAAGTCCTCGACAAGCCAACAATCTTAGATATAATAGATAAAACATTTTTCAATACATATTCTACCCGAGATATATGATCTTCTCTTGAAATTATCTCTGAATTACTAATATCATCAGATATTGAAAAATAATTTGATATAATGCTTTTAACAATATCCTCATCTATCTCAATATCTTTTAATGTATACAAAATGTCAAAAAAGGAATTCAAATACTTACTAACACTTGAAAAGCTGGTTCCAAATCCAACCTCAAAGTCAACAATGCTAATATTCTCAGCACTATCTAAAAGATCTACATTGAAAAATGAAAAAAAAGATTTGTAAGGAAAAAACGCCAAACTATTAAAAACATAATAAAACTCAAACATATCCGAGACAATTTTGTAAGTACTAGATGGAATAGAATCAATATATTCATTTATCTTGACCTTAAGAGATTCTTCTAAATCGTTTTGGGTTTTTTCTTTTTTTAAAAAAAGCTCATATTCACCTTCATCCAAAAAATCTTCCAAATTGTTCTTGGAGTTAAGAACTTTGCTTTGAATAATTTCTAAAATAGTTTGCTCAACAACAATACCACCTTTTTCTAATTTCCTAAAAAATTCTTTCAATTCCATTGAATATCGGCAAACACTAAAAAACATTTCTACAAAACCAACATGCAAACATTCTCTCTTAAAATCTATTACTGGATTTTTACACATTTCATTAATTTGATTTTCCAGGTTTTTTATAACATAAGCTTTATATATATCTTCCTTGCTTTTATCTTTCTGGAAAAAATTTAAAATAGTTAACCACATTCTAATAAGAAATGATTCTTCCATTAAGCGCCCCGAAAGAAATTTTTCAAGCTGAGAATCAACATAAGGCTCATTACTACTATTGGGCAAAACAAAATCGGAAGAATTCAAACCTAAACTTTTTCTTATATCATTCATCAACCTATTTTTAGTCTCCTTTGAAAGTTGACCTATAGAGTTGTATACGCTATTGTTATTACCACTCATAAAACCCCAATAAAACCATTTAAAAATAAAGTACTACTTACAGCATACTTCAAATAAATTAAAATTGTAAATCAATTTTAGAAAAAAATTATTTACACTATAATATAATTTTATATGAATCTAGGAAGAAACAATCCAAATATAATTAAAATTGGTAAAATATTTAAAAAAAATAACTACGAATTTTATTTAGTTGGAGGCGCTTTAAGAGACTTACTACTTAATAAGCAGCCTTACGATTTTGATTTTGCAACAAATGCAACTCCTGAAGAAATAATAACATTATTTCCAAATAACATTAAAACAGGAATAAAACATGGCACAATTGGTATTATTTTTAATAAAAAAATCTTTGAAATCACCACATACAGAATAGAAAAAGAATATAAAAACAACAGAGCCCCCAAACAAGTAGAATACACTAAAAATTTAATTCAAGATCTTGAAAGAAGAGATTTTACAATTAATGCAATTGCAATGGATATTTTCAACTTCAACATAATAGATTGCTATAATGGGAAAAAAGACCTTAATAAGAAAATAATAAGATGCATAGGAAATCCAAACAAAAGATTTGAAGAAGACGCCCTTAGAATACTTAGAGCAGCAAGATTTTCATCCACACTTAATTTTAACATTGAAAAAAATACTTTAATTTCAATGAAATATAAAAAAGAAAATATTTTAATGATTTCAAAAGAAAGAATAAAAAATGAATTTCACAAATTATTAGAAGGCATAAATATACAAAAAGGAATTTATTATCTTAAAAAAGTTGATTTTTTTAAAAATTTTTTTAATCTAGAAATAAAAACAAAAGTAATCAAAAAAATTGCTCTACTTGATAAAAACAAATTTTATCTAAAAGCAATCACAATATTGACAATTAAAAAACCTATCAAAGAACTAAAAGAAAAATTAACTTTACTTAAATTCTCAAATAAAGAAATTAAGCTAATTTTATTTTATAGAAGCATAATCGATAATAACAATATTTTTAATGTCAAAAAATTAAGTGATATTAGATATTTGCTTAGCAAAAGCACAAGAGAGCATTATAAAGAAATAATTGATATATACAAAGCGCTCAAAGGAAAAAATAAAAGATATTTATTTATAATAAAAAACATAAAAAGAAAAAAATTGCTAAAAAATCCTCTCTCTTTAAAAGATTTAAAAATAAACGGAAAAGATATTCAAAATCTAGAACAAATAGAAAACAAAAATATAGGTAAAATTTTAAATATGCTACTACGATGTGTAATTGAAAATCCCAAGCTTAATACTAAAAATTATCTTATAAAAAAAATCAAAACCTTAAAGGTTAATGTTTTCCATAGCTTTTAAAGCTACTTCAGCCGCCCTCATTTCCGCTTCTTTTTTAGATTTGCCCTTTCCATTTGATATAAAATTTTCTCCAACATAAAGTTCCACACAAAAAACTTTATCATGGTCTGGACCTATTTCCTTGTCTAGCTTATAACTTGGTGAGATTTTATATTTCTTTTGAACATATTCTTGTAACAAACTCTTATAATCTTTAAAATCACCCCTATTAAACATCAATCTTATATACATATCAAAAAGTCCAACCACAAATTCTGTTGCTCTTGAAAACCCACTATCAAGATAAATAGCGCCTACAAAAGCTTCAATAGCATCTGCAAGAATGCCTTTTTTGTTTCGACCATCATTACTCTCCTCTCCTCTACCTAGCAAAATATAAGAACCAAGATTAATCTCTCTAGCAATATTAGATAGGGAATCTTCACTAACAATATAAGATCTGGCCTTACTGAGCTCTCCTTCACTTTTATTTGGATAAGTTTTATAAAGATGATCTGTAATAATCAAATTAAGCACAGAATCTCCCAAAAATTCTAATCTCTCATTATTACTAGATTTTTGATCCAACTCATTAGAATACGACGAATGACACAATGCTGTATTCAATAAATCAAAATTACTAAAATCAATGCTCAAATTCTCCAAAAATTTACTCAATTGAGCTTTTCTTTCATTACACAAACAAAAATCAGAAGAATTTTTTTTCATCAACCCTTTCTCTTTTTAATAAAATTAACAACATCGCCTACCGTCTCAAATTCATTGGCTTCGTTCTCTGGAATCTTATCATCAAAGGCCTCTTCAAGCAAATACAAAAGCTCATAAATATCTAGACTATCTGCATTAAGATCTTCAACAAATCTAGAGTCTGTGGTAATTTCATCTTCTTTTTTATCAAGTTGCTCAGATATAATAGACCTAACCTTGCTAAAAATTTCATCATTATCCATGAATACACCTTCCTTACTACAAGCTACAAACCTATTTCTAGATATTGGTTATTCCTATAATATCCACATTTTAAACAAATCCTATGTCTCACGCCAAGATTACCACAATTAGAACATTCTTGAAATTGTGGAATTTTTTTTCTCATATTTATACTACGCCTTGTTCTACTTCTAGATTTTGAAGGCTTAAATTTTGGAACAGCCATTACTTTCTCCTAACTACTTTTAAACTACATTAAATTATCTTAATAATATATATATTAACCAAGTCATTTGTCAATAAACTTAGATTTTAATCTATTAAACACCAATTCTGGAACAAAATTAGAAAGATCAACATCCTTTTTCAACATTAATTCCTTTACAAAATCCGACCTTACATATAAATGTTCTGCACTACTTGGTAAAAATATAGTATCAATTTCAAAATTTAACTTATTATTAACAAGATATCTTTCAAACTCTATATCAAAATCATTAAAAGCCCTAATTCCTCTAACAATAAATTTAATAGAATTAATCAATGCATAATCAACAATAAACCCGCTATACCTATCTACAAACACATTTGAAAAATTTAAAGACGAAACAACATCTTTTGTAAGGCTAAACCTCTCAATATCACCTAGCAAATATTTTTTTGATTTATTTTTAGCTACTAAAACAACAACTTTGTCAAAAATAGCCAACGATCTTTTAATTAAATCAATATGCCCCCAAGTAATTGGATCAAAAGATCCTGGAAAAACTGCCACCTTCATATCAAGAAAGCCTAAACTCCCTATTAATATCTTTGAAAATTTTTTTACGCCATAGTGGTTGTTCTTCTAAATTTTCAAATTCAATTTCCTTAATAATTTTGAAATATAAATATTCTCCTCTAGAAGATGTATCCACAATAAAAAATTTACCAGCACCTTTATAAACCAATTTTTCATTACTTGAAAGATTATTTTCAGATGTTAATTTATTGATAACACAATCAAAATGAACAGGTTTATCTTCATTTTCAACCTTTAAAGACATGCTACAAACAATATCATTTATTTTTTTTTCACAAATAGCACAAGCAACATCAAGATTTATTCTTGTTTTAAATTTTATACTTTTTCTTCTAAATTTACCTTTAAAAACATTTTGTTTATCTGCATTCAAAACAGTCGATTTATTATTAAAACTGTTTAGCGGGGCAACATTTTGACTTTTGCTCTCAGAATTTAATCTTTTATTCTTAAAACCATAAAAACGTTTATTATGTTTCTGAAAATTACTACTCTTGAACTTACTTTGAGTATATTTCAAAATTAACTCTCCTTAACTACAAAAAATAAATATTTACTCTTCAAAAAAATAAAAACAAATATTTAAGAACAAAATCACTCACATAGCCTGAAAGTTTTTCAAAAAATCAAAACTTTAAATCTTTAGCTTTTTAAAGACAAAAGTAAAATTAAACCCTCATTGAAATTTAATAAGAATGGTTAAATAATGCCCTCAATTATAATAAACACACGACCAAGCTTACCAAAATTATTTCTTAAAATAGTAAAAACTCTATTAAATCTTGAATAAAAATTTACAAAACAAAAGATCAATCAAAAACAATTTTTAATCTCAATCTAATTTGATTCATCTTATAGCCTAATTTACTAAAATATTTAAAATAATTAAAAACTAATGCTTAACTTTTTTAATATTAAGGCGCTCCTTTATCTTCATAGCAGCTTTACCGATTCTATTCCTCATATAATAAAGCTTTGCCCTTCTAACCTTTCCCCTTCTTAAAACCTCAACCTTTTCTATAATAGGAGAATATACTGGGAAAATTTTTTCAACACCTATTCCTGAAGAAATTTTTCTAATCAAAAATGTTTTGCCAATTCCCTTGTTTTGGAAAGAAATAACAATCCCTTCAAAACTCTGCAATCTTTCATTACTACCCTCAATAATTTTGTAAACAACCCTCACAGTATCTCCCACATTAAAGACAAAAGCCTCATTTTTCTTATTCTGAGCTTCAATTTTTCTTATCAAATCCATTATCTTCTCCTATTATCTCTAAATATTTAAGGTATAAATCATATCTATTTTTCTTAGTTTTTTCTCTAGCTTTAACAAGCCTCCAATTCTTTATATTTGCATGATGCCCCAAAAGAAGAACTTCTGGAACCTTCATCCCCTTAAAATTATAGGGCCTGGTATAATGAGGATATTCAAGTAATCCATTTTTTATACCAAATGATTCTTCTAATAAAGAATTGGGATTTATTACTCCATCTAGTAACCTATATACACTATCTATTAAAACAAGAGCTGCAATCTCTCCTGAAGATAAAACATAATCCCCAATAGAAATCTCAAAATCAACATACAAATCTATAATACGTTGATCAATTCCTTCATATCTTCCACAAATTATAACAATTTCTTCTCTTTTTGACAAGGAATAAGCCAACTCTTGGCTATACTTTATCCCAGAGGGACTTAAAAATATTGTCGTTTTCTTGGCAGATTCTACATGCTCAAGAGCAAAAGAAATTGGTTCAGCCTTCAACACCATCCCAGCACCGCCCCCATAAGGCAAATCATCACATCTTTTATGCTTATCTTTTGAAAAATCTCTAACATCAACAAGCTCAAAACTTACTATTCCCTTATTAATAGCTTTTTTCATTATTGAATTTTCAAAAAATGGCTTAATTATTGCTGGAAAAAGGGATAAAACCGTAAATTTCATTTTAAAAGATCTAAAACCTTAAGCTCAATTGTTTTTTCTTGAGCATTTATATCTCCAATATATATATTCAAAAAGGGAATAAAGAAAAATTTAATACCCACTCTGACCTCAAGAAATACACTATTTAAATATTCAAAGAAAGCTACAACTTCTCCTAGTTTTTTATTATTATTAACAATGGCATAGCCAATAAGCTTTCCTAAATAATATTCGCCTTCTTTTAAGCTCGATGCAAGCGAATCATCAACCCACAATTCAAAACCAATCAACAGCCTAACTGCCTCTGGGGTATCGATCTCTTCAAACTTCAAAAATAAGGAATTACCCTTTATATTAACATCTACAACTTTAACTTCAACACTGGAACTATTGCTTTTTTTTAAAAGAACTTTATTGTTTTTTAGATTAATAAAATCACAAAAATTATTGGATATGCTTTTAACCTTAGCATACCCATTAACTCCATAAGACGATAATATAACGCCTTTAATAAACATAAATTAATCTAAAATTTCCAATTGCACTCGCCTATTGGTTTTGGCAGCACAAGCTCCAAGCAAAGTTCTAATAGCCCGTGCAATACGACCCCGTCTTCCGATTATCTTGCCCACATCGCTTTGAGAAACCCTTAATTCCAAAATAGTTGATTTTTCCCCTTCAATTACATTTAACCTTACTTCATCTTCTTTATCTACAAGAGACTTTACTATAAACTCTATAAGTTCAATCTCATTCCCATACTCTTTCATTTAAACCTCCTGACTTTTCGCATTCAAGTTGTTTTTATTTAAAAGCATTTTCACTGTATCACTTAAAATTGCTCCCTTGCTTATCCAATCTTTCATTCTATCTTCCTTAATTTTTATTTGGTTTTGCTTTTCAACAGGATGATAATAACCAAGCTCTTCAATTGCTCTACCATCTCTAGGAGACGTAGAATTCATAACTACAATCCTATAATAAGGTCTTTTTTTAGCTCCCATTCTTTTCAATCTTATCTTAACGCTCAAATTTATTCCTCCTTATTTTCCCAAAAGGGATGCAATCTTATTTTGAAAATCTTTGTTTTTCATTTTTTTCATAATCAAAGTTGTTTGACTAAACTTTTTTATGAGCTTATTAACATCAAAAACGGTTGTTCCACTTCCTATGGCTATTCTTTTTTTTCTTGAGGGATTATTCAAAATCACTGGATTTATTCTTTCTTTTTTAGTCATAGAAAGAATAATAGCTTCTTCTTTATTAAAACTTTCTTCATTTAAATTATTGCTATTCAGCATTGATTTTGAAACACCTGGTAAAAAACTTACAAAATTAGAAAATCCTCCTACTTGTCTAATGCGCCTAAATTGACTCAGATAGTCTTCAAAATTAAAACTGGCTTTATTAATTTTTTCCTTAAGCTTAATAACCTCTTCTTTGTCAACAACACTTTGAACCCTCTCTACAAGACTAACAACATCCCCCATGCCAAGAATTCTAGAAGCAATTCTTTCTGGGTAAAAGGAATCAAGATCTTCGATTTTCTCTCCAACACCAATAAATTTAATGGGAACTGCACAAATACTTTTAAAAGATAATACAGCCCCCCCCCTAGTATCTGAATCAAACTTAGAAAATATTGCACCGGTAAGTCCAACATTCTCATCAAATTCCTTAGCAATATTTACAGCAACTTGCCCCATCATAGAGTCTACTACTAAAATGGTTTCTGTGGGTCGCAAAATCCCCTTTATTTTTTTTATCTCTTCAACCAACAAAGATTCAATCTCAAGTCGTCCTCTGGTATCAACTATTACAGAATCAAAAAAATTAGACTCGGCAAACTTCATGGACGCTTTAACAATTTTAATAGGATCTTTTTCCCCTTCAATTGAAAATACTGGAACACCTACTTGACCACCCAATGTTTTTAACTGCTCTACGGCTGCCGCTCTAAAAGTATCAGCAGCTACAAGAAGTACTTTTCTATTTTCCTTTTTAAGCTTTAAAGAAAGCTTGGCGCATGTCGTGGTCTTCCCAGAACCTTGGAGTCCCAACATAAGAATATAAGATTGCTTATTGGCAGGATGTAAACTAAGCCCATAACTTTTGCCTCCCAAAAATTTAACAAGATTATCATTGACAATTTTAATAAACTGAGATTTAGGATCAATACCCCTTAAAACTTTTACTCCCTTGGATTCTTCAATTATAGAATTTAAAAAACGCCTTATAACTCTTAAGTTAACATCAGCATCAACTAAAGAATTTTTAATAATCTCAATAGCCTCTGCAATGTTTTTATCATTTATCGTAGATTTTCCAGAAAGATAGTTTATAAAATTTCTAAAATTTGACCCTAAACTTTCAAGCATTAAAAGCAACCCTTATTCTCAAAAATAATCTTGTCAAATATAAGATACAAAAAAAGGCAATATTAATCAATATCTCCTCCAGTCAAATAAAATTTATTAAAAATAACACTAGAAGCAGGTCCAACAACAGAAACTTCAGTATCTAATGAACTAAGCTTTAATACTATATTCTCTTTATTAAGCTTTTTAATCTCTTCTTTTAACAAATCAAAAAAAGCTTTTAATTTAAAACTTTGACCATAGAGTACTAAATAATTAAAATCAAGCATTCTTTGAATATTAATAATAATTATTGCCAAGTATTTAACAGTATCTTGCATAATTTTATTTATAAAATCATATTTTTCATAAAGAGAAAAAATGTCATATATCGTAACCTTTTTCAATCTGCCCTCATACTTTTCATAAAGCTCGGGAATCTCACCATTCATAAACTCTTTGGAAATCAATCTCTGCAAAGCAAAATTAGATATTAGCATATTGACACAACCCTTATTACCACAAGTTGGACAATTTTTTTCTCCCTCATAATCAATTATCATGTGACTAACCATACCTGATTTATTATTAAAACCAGGATAAACATTGCCGCCTGACCAAATCGAAAGTTCAGCAGTATCTGTGTAATCAAAAAACATAATATTATCTATATTCTTACCCATAAATTCAGCAAGAGATAAATTTTTAACATAACTTTCAAGATAAACTGTTAGTGAAAAGTACTCCTCAAGTATTCTCTTAACAGGAACATCTTTTTCAATCCACGATCCATAACTATCATTAACAATGCCTAATTCTTTATCCTTTATTAACCCTGTAATACTAAAGCCTAAGCCAATAAACTTATCTCTTGAGAAATTATGTTTCCAAATAATTTCTATCATATGATCTTTTATTTTTTCTAAAATGTCATAAGCACTAACTGGGGGCTCAAAAGAATGAGTCTCGCTTATTAAAACCTCGCATTTAAGATTGGCAATACCTATTTGAAAATAATTGCTAGAAATAATAACTCCCATTGAATACGCATAATCTTTATTAATATCGAGAAGTATTTCTTTTCGTCCATGTTTTTTAACATCAGACACCCTAGAACCAACTTCAATCAAAAGATTTTCTTTTATCATTTGATTAGTCAAAATAGTAACTGCAGCATTTGTCAAGCTTAACTTACGAGCTAGGTCTGTTCTTGAATATTGCATATTTTTCAAACTAAGAAGAATTTTTCTTCTATTTCCGCCTCTAATTGAAACCATATTTTCACCCTGCATAATACACCTCCTTTATTTTTAAAATAAAAAAAATATTATAAAATATCATATCAAAAAAACCAATACAATATTTTATCTATTCTTAAAAGACAAACATGCCTTTATAAGGCTAAAAAACATTTTACATCATAATATAACATTCATAAAATATCAAAAACTTAAAGCTTAACAAAAAAGGGAATAAAATCATTTTTACATAAAAACTCATCAATAAAATTAATTAGATTTAAAAATAATAAACACAAGAAAAGTCATTTTGCCTTAAAAACCACTAACTTTAACTTACTTTTTCCTTAAAATAAGAAAATTCCATAGTAAAACTGCCCCTTCCTTTAGTAGAACTTCTCAAAATAGAGGCATACCCAAAAAGTTTCTCAAACGCCGCCTCTGATTTTATCAAGTCATACTCTCCAATATTGCTAACTGAATGAATAACACCCCCCATAACATTTAATGTAGAAATAATTTCTCCTGTATGCTCAATGGGTGTTCTAATTTCTAATAACATTATTGGCTCAAGTCTAATAGGATCTGATTTTTGAAAAATACTATGAAAAGCAAATCCTGAAACTGACTCAAAAGCACTCTCGCTAATCTTATTGGTCCCACAAACAATAGAAAAAATACTAACATTAATATCAATAATGGGATATCCAAAAATTCCACTTACAAATGCAGATGTAATTCCCCTCAATATTGCAGACTTAATTACAGGTTCAATGCCACATTCAAAATCAATTTTATTTCCCGCACCCCGCGACAAAGGTTTAATGATCATTCCAATTTTAAAATTAATATTTTTGCCAGCAAAAATATTGTTAAACTCAAAAACTTCTTTTACAATTTTGCCAGCACTTTCTCTGTAACTTACTTGAGGTTTTCCTGTATAAACATTAAGATTAAATTCATCTTTAATTCTTGTTAAAATAATCTCAAGATGTAATTCACCCATTCCAGATATAATTAATTGCCCTGTTTCTTTACTCTCAGAATAACTAAAGGTAGGGTCTTCTTTAGATATTATTTCAAAAATTTCCTTAAGCCTAACCTCATCTGATGATCTTTCAGGCTCAACAGACATTAAAACAACCGGCTCTGGAAACATAACAGACTCAAGTAAAACATTATTATTCTCTTCAACAAGAGTATCTCCTGTAACAGAAAACTTTAATCCTAAAACAGCACCAATATCGCCTGTTTTTACAAAATCTATTTGTTCATTTTTATTTGAAAAAACTCTAAAAATTTTTGTAAACTTTTCACGCTTACCATTTGAAGCATTGATAATTTTTTTATTAGGATTAATCTCGCCAGAATAAACTCTAACAAAATAAAGATGAGAAGCAATCACGCTTGAATATTGAACTTTAAAAACAAGGGCTGACAATTTTTTATTTTCATTAGGAGCAACTAAAATTTTTTTATTTGTGTCTAAAGAAAAAGCGCTAAAACTTTTTTCAAAAGGACTTGGCAAGTAATCTACAACCGAATCAATCAAAGGTTCTATTCCAATATTTTTTAAACTAGTTCCCATTAAAACAGGAATAATAAATCCAAAAATAGTACCTCTTCTAATCTCTCTTTTAATAATATCTAAACCAATCTCTTTGTCTTCAAGAAATAATTGAGTAATTTCTTCGCTAAATTGGCTAAGAATGTCTATTAATTTTTTTTTAAAAAGAATTGCTCTTTCAACAAATTCTTCTCTAATTTGACTATAAGTTAATTTTGGAATTCCATTTTCCATTGAAAAATGAAGCTCTTTATTTAAAATAATATCAACCACTCCTTCAAAATTGCTTTCATTTCCAATTGGAATTTGCAAAACCAAAGGAATAGTTTTAAATTTATTTTCAATATCTCCCACAACTTTAAAAAAATCAGCACCTATTCTATCCATCTTATTAACATAAGCAAGTCGCGGGATTTCGTATTTTTCTGCCTGTTTCCATACAGTTTCTGTTTGGGCCTGAATTCCATCAACAGCGCTAAAAATAACAATACCCCCGTCAAGAACTCGAAGAGATCTTTCAACTTCTGCTGTAAAATCCACATGCCCAGGAGTATCAATAATGTTTATTTGACAATCTTTCCAATGGCAAGTAATGGCAGCTGAACTAATAGTAATTCCTCTTTCTTGCTCTTGAGGCATCCAGTCAGTAATAGTGTTCCCTGAATCTACATCTCCCATTTTATGACTTTTGCCAGTATAATAAATAATTCTTTCTGTGGTAGTAGTTTTTCCAGCATCAATATGCGCCATAATTCCAATATTTCTAATACTCATAAATCCCCAACAACTACTACAGCCTCAATGCAGATAAATTCATTAGCACAAGTTAAGCCTTTTAATAAAATTGCTATTTTGCATCACACTCGCAACATTTGCTTTCATTCTCATCGTGACAAAAACAACCACAATTTTCAAGCAATGCCTTATGCATCCATAAATGTTTCTCAAGATCACTCATGATATCATCCATAATATTAGCAGTACCATAATCACCAGCAGTATCAATTAATTTTCTCATTCCAAAAATATTCTTCAAAATCTCAGTAAGACTGCAAACAATGCTTTCCATTGAAGGCAAAAAATTAGAAGTTGATTCAATATCAAGCTCCTTAATAAAGGATTTTTTCATAAACTCAGAATACCTAAATTCAGAATCATATCCAAGCATTCTTGATCGTTCTGCAACAATATCAATAATTTTTTCAATATATTCATAAAGTTTTTGAGTTTTTTTGTGAATAACAAAGAAATTGGTATCTTTTATATTCCAATGAATACCTCTTAAATTAGAATAAAAAATATGCAAACTTGCTAACAATTCCTGTAATTTTAATTGTATTGATTCTAAATCATCCTTTTTTATATAGCTTAAATACTTTTCCATAACTATCTCCTTTATATAATTATTATAATACATAATGAGATATAATTATAATTTTAATACCATAATAAATAAAAAGGATATTTAATGAAACAATTGATTTTAATTTTTACGCTGTTTTTATCTCAAGCATGCAATTTAAGTACAATGAATAAAATAGATACAAAAGAAGATATGAAAATTCTATATTCAGAAATTGCTGAATTGAGAAAAAATTTAAATCTAAACCATCTAGAAATAGATGATACCCTTGAAAAAGTTGCAAAAGAATATGCCATTAAACTGGGAGAAAATAGAACGATAACTCACACCCTTTTTGGCACAACCCCAATGCAAAGAATACATAAATACGATCAATCCTTTAATTTAACAAGAGAAATACTGGCATCAGGAATTGAACTTAACAGAGTAGTTAATGCATGGCTTAATAGTCCAAGCCACAAAGAAGCTCTTATTAATACAGATACCGATAAAATAGGTGGCTATAGATTAAAAACGGCTGACAATATAGATATATTTGTAGTCCTTTTTGGAAAAAGAAAATATAAGAATTGACACCATTAAAGCTTATGCTGTATACTACTTATTAGTAATAAAAGGGCTCATAGCTCAGTTGGTCAGAGCGCCTGCCTTACAAGCAGGATGTCGGGAGTTCGAATCTCTCTGGGCCCAAAAATAATCTAAGTCTCAATTACCTTTAGCTGTAAAAGCAAATTTATTTTAGAATCTTTAAGCATATTATTTAATTCTTTTTGCACTGTATTAGCTTTTATTAGGCTTTCAAAAAGAAAAATAAATGCTCCTCCTTTACCAGCACCACTTAACTTGCCAGAAAGAGCACCCAATTTGATCCCCTCACTTATCAGCCAATCAAGAGTATCATTAGACAACCCCAAACGCTTTAAACAATATTGTGCAACATTCATTTCATTAGCTAAAAAATACACATCCTTATTCTGAAAAGAAACATAAGAATTGCTTACAGCAAGGCCAAGCTTTTCAATAAAAACAAATAAATCAGCATTGGATAATAGCCGTTTTTTCAAACTAACAACTATTTCTTTAGTTGTTAAATCTCTTTTTATTGCTCCTATTAAAAAATAAAAACCAGAATCTTTTATTTTCTTTGAATGTAAAACATCTTCTTTTTTCTCTAAATAAAAAGTTCCATTAAGATCGATTAGTCTAATATCCATTCCAGAAGATTTGCCATGAAAAATGTTTTCAATTTGATTTGCCAACAAAATTTTATTACAATCCTTATATTCAAAATGACTTGTAATATATTCTGCAAAACATAAACTAAGACTAGCAGAAGAACCAAGGCCAACTCCAATAGGAATTTCAGAAATTATATCAAACTCAATGGGATTAACTTTGTTATAATTTGAAACAATAAAACTTATAAGGCTATTTAATCTTGTACTGGGTTTTCCTAAATATTTCCAATTTTTAGATGTACTATAAACCAGGTCCATGTAAATTGGAACTGTAGCTCCAATAACCGGAAACCCATAAACAGCACTATGTTCGCCTAAGAACAATATTTTAGCAGGCTTTCTTATTCTTAACATCTATCGCTTTCAAACTTAATGCCTTCATACTCTAAAACAATTGGAATAATTTTTGACAAATCGAAAGCTTCAATATTGGGCCTGTAAACTAAAAAAGTTTCATTTCCGGCTCCCAAAGCTTTAATCAAATCACATTGACCTAAAAGGTGATCAAAACTTGAAGGCAAAGCTGCCGAAACTCCTATTGCCTCTCCAATTGCCAATCCCAATTCTTTAGCCCTTCTTAAACTAGAAATTAATGCGGATTTAGAATTGCTAACATTTAAAACAAGCTTTTTCATCTCCAAATTGCATTTCAATATAAAATCTAAAATAGAATCTCTATGTTTATTGTATTCATAAATAGACGCAGTAGTTTTAATTGCTTGCAAACCCTGCATCAAATAAAAATTATTAAACTCTACACCACCCAGCTGCCTGCATTTAGGATTAAAGCCGCCTTCAAACTCAACAACACCCCCAAAAATACTAGTAGCAATATCATATCCACTACCTATTCCTCCTTGAGAATACCTGTAAGCTTCCAAGCAATATTTAAAAATTTCATCTTTCTCAACAACATTGATAGCATTGTGAATTAAAAAAAGCCCACACGCTATGCCAATAGCAACGACAGCACTTGAACCAAATCCTTTTTTAGTTCCATCATTAAAGAAAAAATTACTTGTATCAATATATACATCATATGCAAAATTCTCTAGATTAAAAAAACAATTTTGACTCAAGTAAACAAACATTTTAAAAACAAAATCGCTTCTATTTTCTATTAAAGAAAAATCGTCTATTTCTTTCTTTTTACTAAAAAAGCGCCAAGAATCGCTCTTTTTAAAAGAAAAAAATGCTCTCTTGTTGATGGCAATTGCCAACCCCAATCCCTTTTCCTCTAAAATAGCATACTCCCCCATTAAAAGTAAATTTCCGGGCACAGAAAAACTAATCAGATCCATTCTAAGTCACACCCAACCTTTGAAACAATAAAATTAATGCCAGTAAAATTTTGCTTAAGTCCTTTTAAAATAGTATTTAAATTTTCCTCCAAACAAAGAAACTTTACTTGGGGGCCTGCATCCATTGTCTCAAATACAAAAATCCCCTCATTTCTCAAATCAGCAGCATACCTAATTAAATCTATTGTACTATTTTTAAAATAAAAAATAGAAGATGCAAACATTAAGGCAAACATATTCTGATAACTTTTTACAATGGTTGCTCCAAAATGTATAAAATCTTTTTTTAAAAAAAAATATAAAGCGTCTTTAAAAATCTTTTTACTAGAGGCAATCCAAGCATCATAATAAAATTCATGCCGTTTGCAAATATTCATTGCAGCTCTTGAAGACAATTCTTTTTCATTACTATCAATTATGGCAAATATTATTCGCAAATCATTAAAATAAGATTGATCTCTTAATTGAAAAGATTCTTTTGAACCCTCTTTTAAAATAGTAAACCCCCCGTAAATGGCCCTTGCCGCAGAAGCTGATCCCACTCTTGCAAGATTAGATGCGCTATTACAAGAATATTTATTAAAATATTTCAAAATACAAGCAGCAATAGAAGCAAAACCTGAACTTGAACTTGCAAGGCCTGCTGCTGTCGGGAAATTGTTTTTACTTTTAATTTTAAATCTAACATTTGGTTCATTAAGAATTTTTCTTGCATAATCAAAAAATATCTTTTCTCTATTTTTTAATATAACTGGCTTTGAATTTAAAATTATTTCATCTCGATTTGAAAGTTCAAGCTCACTTATTGAATAAAACTTGTCAACACTAACAGCAAGACTGGAAGTCGCTGGAATGTTTAAAAAAACATCCTTCTTCCCCCAATATTTAATTAAAGCCAAACTTGCATGAACTTTACACTTTATTTTCATTCTCTAACCTTATTTTCTTCAAAATTTTAAAAGCAAAATCAAAAGAATAAATATTCATTCTTTCCATTTCCAATAATAATTTGTCTTTTTCAAAATCAGAAATATTATATTTTGTCTTTAAAAGGCAAAGTATTTTATTAACATGCAATCTCATGTGACCCTTTTGAATCCCATTAAATGCAAGAGCCCTTAATGCTGCAAAATTACTAGCAAGTCCAACACAAGAGAGAATACCAATAAATTCGCTCTTACTATTTACATTCATAATTTTAAAACTTAAAATTGACGCTTCACTAAAAGATATAACCCCACCTTTAGTTCCAACTTGCAAAGGAATTTCAATTTCTCCAACTAAAGCATTGTCAGTGGTATAAAATTTACTAAGGGGGAGATATTTACCGCTTTTTGAAGCAAATTTATGGACAGAAGCCTCAAGAGCTCTTGTGTCATTAAAAGTTGCAAGACACACCCCTGTAATTCCATTCATAATGCCTTTATTATTAGTAACAGCTCGCTCCTCTTCGTAAAAACCTATACTAGAAATAAGTTCAATTTTTTTAGCCAAATTCCAAGAATCCTCTTTACCCGGTAGCAAATGCTTAAAATCTAAAACAAAACGGGCTTTGGCTGTAAATTCACTAATATCATTACTTAAAACTTTTAAAACACACGCATATCCGAATTCTAAAAAAATATATTCTGCTACACGCTCTGCAATTGAGTTTAGCAAATTAGCACCCATAGCATCACAAGTATCCACATAAAGATTTAATTTTTGAATACCTAGCTCTTTAATGTACCTAGTTGACAACCTTCTAAATCCACCCCCCCTTTGATTCATATTAGTTAAAAGGGGACCAACCCAAGTCTTAATTTTATCACCAAGGTCAACAAAAATTTTGCTTAAATCTTTTTCCGATTTTATATAAATTTGAGAAATTCCCAACACTTCACCCAAAGAATACCTCAAATTAGCATTTTCAAGAATCTTTGCCGCAAAATTTAGGGCAGCAACAACAGAAGATTCTTCTGTTGCAATTGGCAAAGAATAGTATTTGCCATTTATTTTCAAATTTTTTACAATTCCAATAGGAAAAGATAAATATCCAATATAATTTTCTATCATATTAAAAAGAAAATCTTCATTGGCATTATTATAAAAAAAATCTTTATAAGATAATTCCAAAAAACTTTTTATCTCTTGCCTTTTTTCTAAAACGCTTTTATGTCTAAAATTTTTACTAAGTTCCATAAAACTGCTTAAAAACTCCAAGTTCATCAAGCAAATAACTACTCAAAAAATACTTATTATTTCTAAGCTCTGATAAACTTTTGCTTCCACTTAAAAACATAGACATTTTTAAAACATGCTCATAATCAGAAAAAAGACTAAATACAGCATCTTCTCCTGAATCATAAAAAGCCCTAAGAACAACTGCTGCAACACCTATAAGCCTAGCTCCAAGGGCAATGCCTTTAGCAATATCCATGCCCGTCTCATATCCACCAGATGCAAAAATATTAGCCTTTAGAAAATCATCAACACTAAGTAAAGTAAAAATCGAAGGTATACCCCAATCAGAAAAACAAGATGCAATGTTCAGATTATTACTCTTCATGCCTTCTACTAAAATCCAATTAGTTCCACCACTCCCTGAAAGATCAACATAAGAAACGCCAAGGCTGAACAATTCCTTAACGTCTTTTGGCGAAATTCCAAAACCTGTCTCTTTGACAATCAATGGAACACTTAAAAAGTCTGACAATTTAGCTATTGACTCTCTTATTCCTTTAAAATTTCTGTCTCCATTAACATTCATCAATTCTTGTCCTGCATTAAGATGAACAATAATTGCATCAACTTCTAATCTTTTAATCATTTCAGCTATTTTAGAAATACCAAACTCAACAATCTGAACAGCACCAATATTGGCAAACAAAGGAATATTATGAGCATACCTTTTAAGAGCAAAGTCTCTTATGTACTCGGGATACTTAAACAAAAGCTTAAAAGAACCTAAACCCATAGGAATTTTTAAATCATTTGCAATTCTAACTAAAGACTTATTAAAGTCATTCCCCTCTTTACTGCCTCCTGTCATGGAAGAAATAAAAACGGGCATGCTAATATTGTATCCAAATATCTCTTCTTTTATGTTTATCTCGGAAAAATTAAAATCACTAAGAGCATTGTGTTTTAGCTTAATAAACTTTAAGAAATTACAGCCACTTTTAACATCGTTTTTATTTAAACAAATCTCAATATGCCTTTTTTTATTTTCTAATATATTAGGCTCGATACCCATAAACTCGGTATCCATCATTCCTTAGTTCTTTTAAATAAAATCCCCTGGATTCACCAGGAACTATTTTATTTTGAAAAAAATCTTTATATTCTTCAAAATTTGCATTATTTCTATTTTTTATAAGACCTTCAAGATCCCATAATTTAATAACATCAAAAGCACTCTTTTCGATGGTAAGTTCATAAATAATCATAATATTGCCAGATCCATAAGAACAAAACAATATCTTTTCCCCTGTAATATCTTTCTTGGAAAATACTCTTTTTAAATAAAATGCTAAAGACAAAAAAATTGAACCTGTATACAAATTTCCCACTTCCATAGCAGCTTCAACTCCATCGTAAAAATCTATTGATTCTAAATAAGCATTTCTAACAGATTCGTTATCACTATAATATTTTTTCAAAATATAATGCATTGAATCTATTGGCATTTTAGCAAAAGGAACATGCAAAACAAACCTATAATTAGAAAATAAATCTTTCATACTAAGTTGCTTTTTGAAAGCAAAATCTCTTAAAGCATTTTCGTTTGCATTATTGTAACATTCAACTGAATACTGACCTCGCACCTTAGCCTCAACACTTCCAAAAGGCCTAAAAAAATCGTCAACATCATCGGTATAAACTCCAAATTCAGATAAATTGATCGAAAGTAGCTTTGGATTTTTTTCAATCAAAATTGCAGTTGCGCCGGCTCCTTGGGTAATCTCAGCCGTAGTAAGATTGCTATAATGCGCAATATCTGAAGAAAAAACTATGCCGTATTCAGAATTATTGGAATGGCTTAAAACACTTGCCACAGTGTGCAAAGACATAGCAGCACCAGCACACGCATGTTGAACCTGGAAAGTTAGAAAATTATTTCCCAGACAAATACCAGATTGCTTTAAAGCTCCAAAAACATAGGAAGAAATGGCCTTTGAATGATCAACGCCTGTCTCAGTTCCACCCAAAAGCATTCTAATTTTGCTTAAATCAAGATTATTGTTATCAAAAATAAGCTTAACAGCCGAACTTGCCATGGTTACACTATCCTCATTAGGACTGGTAAACCTAAAACCTTTTTGCAAGGTTGCATCTATTGCTCTCTTGATTTTTTTAAAAAAAACTTCATTAGAAGAATATAAAGGATTTTCCAAAAGAACAGAAAAATCTAAATAATTTAAAGGTAAAAAAATTCTAACATCACTAATACCTATTTTCATATACTCCTCAATGAATTAATGGCCTTAAGTATTATATTATAATTTACAAAAATTAGCAAAATCTTATATAATAAAACCTAAAAATGGAAGTTTATGAAAATAGCCGTACTTTTATCTGGAGGAGTCGACAGCTCTGTTGCCCTTTATAGAATTATAAACAAAGGATATTCAAATATAAAATGCTACTATTTAAAAATCTGGGTTGAAGATGAACTGTCTTATATTGGAAACTGCCCTTGGCAAGAAGACTTAAATTATGTTGAAGCTATATGCAACAAATTTAATGTACCATATGAAATAATAAACTTTCAAAAAGAATATTATAACAAAGTAGTAAGCTATACCATTGAAGAACTTAAAAATGGAAATACCCCAAGTCCAGATATTTTTTGTAATCAAAGGATAAAGTTTGGAGCATTTTTTGAGAAAATCAATAGCCAATATGATTTGGTTGTAACAGGACATTACGCCAAAATACAAAGAAAAGAAAGTAAATTTTTGTTAAAACAGGCAAAAGATAAAATTAAAGACCAAAGCTACTTTTTATCTCATCTCTCTCAAAAACAATTGTCAAAACTATACTTCCCCTTAGGCACATTACTTAAAAGCGAAGTAAGGCAAATAGCTAAAAGCATAAATTTACCCAACAAAGATAGAAAAGATAGTCAGGGTATTTGCTTTTTAGGAAAAATTAAATATAACGAATTTATCAAATACCATCTTGGAGAGAAAAAGGGGAATATAATTGAAAAAGAAACAGGAAAAATAATAGGAATTCACAACGGATATTGGTTTTTTACAGCTGGACAAAGAAGAGGAATAAAGCTTAGCAACGGGCCATGGTTCGTCATAGAAAAAGATCTAGAAAAAAATATTATATACATATCCCATAACGAAAATTATTTAAAACAAGCAAAACGCAAATTTTTAGTTCACGAAATACATTGGATAAACGACACACCTACGAACTTTGAAAATTTCAAAATTAAAATAAGACATGGCGAAAAGAAATACTCATGCAAATTAAAACTTATTACAAATAAATTAATGGAAATTTCTTTAAACAAAAAAGATCAAGGAATCTCCCCAGGACAATTTGCAATTTTTTATAAAAATACAGAATGCCTGGGGGGTGCTAAAATTTTTAAAATCATAGAATAATAATCCGACAAAAAAGTTAGAGAAGATTTTTCAATCTTCTACTTACTTTTCGATCTTAAAATAATCAACAGATTCTTTTAAATCTTTTACGCTCTCTAACATCTTTTCAGACATTGCAGAAAGCTCTTCACTGCTTGAGGCTGTAGTTTGGACTAACTGACTAACCTGCTCTATTGCATTTTTAAATTGCTCTATTTGAACACTTTGCTTATAACTTTCATTAGAAATATTTTTTACAAGTCTGGCTGTTTGTTCCATACCAGGAACTATTTGTTCAAAATTTTCCCCAGCACGACTTGCAACAGTTAAACTTCTGTTTGCAATATCAATAATCTCTCTTGCCGATTCTTTGCTTTGATCTGCAAGCTTTCTAACCTCAGCAGCTACCACTTCAAACCCCTTGCCTTTTTCTCCCACTCGTGCAGCTTCAATAGAGGCATTTAAAGCAAGCAAATTGGTTTGCCTTGTTATCTCATCAATAATTCCAATTTTTTCAGTAATTACAGTCATTGCCTCAATAGCCTTAACAACAGATTTATGTCCCTCTTTAGTCCTTTCATTAGTATTAACAGCAATTTTTTCAGTAGTAGCTGCATTTTCAGTATTCTCAGAAACACCTTGTGAAATTTGCTCAATATTTGCTGTCATTTGCTCTAAAGTAGAAGCCTGCTCAACAGCACCAGAACTTAAATTCTGGCTTGCATTTGCTATTTGAATCGCATTTTCATAAAGGTAATCTAGATTTTCAATAACTCCTTTTGCAACTGAAGAAAAATTGGTTCTCAATTGCTCAAGCCCTTCGTACAAACTGTAAAGCTCTACAGTATCCCATTTGCCAAAATTAATATCAGCAGTAAAATTACCAGAAGCAAGTCGCTCAGAATATTCTAGTATCTTATTCAAAGAAGAGCTTAACTTTTTCACAAGATAAAGAGTTGCAATAGCAAGCATAAGTAATGTAAATACAAAACTAATTGCTAAGATTATAGTTGTAGCTCGCGACATGTAATAAAAGTCGTCCTCTGAAGTTCTCATTAAAAGAATAAATCTATTATTAGACAAATTTAATAACACCTTTTGACTAATTCCCACATATTTCTTATTGCTTTTAGGATCATAATAATAAACAGTTGAAATTTCTTTATTCTTTTGCAATAAATCTTCAGATGTTTTCTTAATAATATTGGAATAAGAAGCACTAATATCAGTCAAAATATCACCTGGCAATACTGTATGATGAACCAATAATCTACCCGTAGTATCATAAGCTAGAGCACGACCGCTAGAGAGTATTCCAAAATTAATCCCTCTAAAAGACCTATATATATAATCCATTGAATAAAGAAACATAAAATAACCAAAAATGTCATCTGTTTCAAAATCTCTTAATGGCATACCTATTAATATGTAAGGAATCTGACCTTTTTTATTTTTTATCTTGGAGATATCTTTAAGTAAAGACTCTTCAATAGACCCGGAATCTGCCAACATGACAAAGGAATTGTAAACAATACTATTAGACTCTTTAAGTTTTGTAAAATATTCTCTATCCCCAATAGATTTGCCAAAATCACTATTATCCTTAACCGCCGTAGTAAAAACTATTTTACCTTCTTTATCTGTAACCATCATATTACTACCGGTTTGAATAAGAATTTCAGATTGATCTGAAATAAAGCTCAACCTTTTGGATTTAATTTTACTAGCCTCATTAAATTTTTCAGCAGAGTTGAAATACATAGAACTAACCCTAACTTTCTCCTCCATTGAAGAGATATAAAGGTTAAAAGAACTTCTAATGCTTCCAATAAGATTTATCATAAGATTAAACTGCTGATCCACCAATTTACTATTAATAAGCATTCCAAAAACAAAAAACAAAATTGATATAAAGAATGCTATCAGAATAAGAACAAGTAGCAACATCCTAGCTTTAAGCTTCATACTAACCACCTCTTTTACAAAAAATAAATTCTAAAACTCTGAAAAATCATCATCAAAATTTAAATCCTTATCAGCAATATCGATAGCTTTTTTAGGATCAACTCGCTTATTAATAGTTCTTACAGAAGGTTCGCTCTCAATATCTAAAGAATAATTATTGTGCCCACTGCCATTTGAAGTAGAAATTCCATTGCTTTTCAAATTTTGATTTTCATCTTTAAAAGAATTTTCAGGACAATCTATTAACCTGAAATCATAATCATCATTTTCTGGATTTTCAATTTTAGAATCTTTAATTTTGAAAAATAATACAGATCTTCTAAGTTCCTTAGACTTTTCTAACATTTTATCAGACATACTAGAAAGCTGCTCGCTGCTTGAAGCTGAAGATTGAACAACTTCTCCGACCTGATCTAAAGCCATTTTAAATTGAGCAATCTGATCGCTTTGCTTAGAGCTACCTTCTGAAATCTTCTTAACAAGATTAGCCGTTTCTTCAATTTCAGGTAGCATTTCTTTAAAGATCACTCCCGCTTCAGTTGCTACCTTAGAGTTATCTTCAACTAACTCCCCGATCTCAAGAGCAGAAATTTTACTCAAATCAGCCAACTTTCTAATCTCACTAGCCACAACAGCAAATCCCTTTCCTTCATCTCCTGCTCTTGCAGCTTCAATAGCCGCATTCAAAGCAAGTAAATTGGTTTTTCTAGCTATCTCTTCAATAACGCTAACTTTTTCTACAATGTCTTGCATAGCAATAACAGATTCTTCAACGGCCCTACCACCTATCTGAGAATTTTCATTCGTCTTTAAAGCTATTTGTTCTGTTTCATAAGAATTATTGGCGCTCATGTTGACACCTGAGGCTATTTGCTCAACATTAGCTGACATTTCTTCAAGAGCAGATGCCTGTTGTAATGCGCTAGAGCTTAAATTTTGACTTGAACTGGCAACTTCTAAACTTGCCTTATTTACATAGCTAATATTTCTCAAAACACTAGAAATTGCTACAGAAATAGCTTTTTTCATTTTAACAACCTGGAGACTTAACATGCCAAGCTCATCAAGAGTATTCTCATCATCATCAAGAGCATAATCTTTATCTAAATCGCCCTTAACCATATCTTGAACTAGAACTCTAATTGCGTTTAAACGAAAACTAATAATCCTGTCTATTCTAATTGAAAGAACAATACTTAATGCTATAATGCCTAAGACAGAATATAAAATATACTGAAATCTTAGGCTAGATATTACTCCGTAAATATCTTTATAAGGAAGCCTAGCAATAAGTATTCCACTCTTTTCTCCCAATTTACTACTTATGGGCAACATTGCATAATAACAATCTTCTCCCATTTCGGACAAAAGTATTCTATCAATAGTGTAAACCGACACTTCACTGGCAATGTTTGATGGAAAAGGTGGCTTAGAGAAAACATCTTTAAGAATATTTAAAAATTTAGAACTAACCCTGCTGGTTTCATTGTATTCTTCAAAAGGATTAACTGCTATATTGTTGGGATCCACATAAATAAAATTGCCTCTTTTATAAAAACCAAATCTAAATCTATCAAAACTATCTGCTACAATATCATTAAGTAAATATCCGGCCAAATATCCACAAACAAGTTTATCTTCTGGGGAATATACAGGTACAATTATTGCAAAAGCTTTTTTTTCGCTTTGTTTAGACCTAATAGCAACTTCTGCGGATATTCCTTCGGAAAGATTTGAATACCAACCTATAAATTTTAATTGGTTTTGCCTATAATCCTCAATAGCTTTTTTAAAATAATTGGTATTAGCCTCAGAATGGCCAAAATCCATATTATTCTCATGCCTTGTGCTAACAATTATTCTCCCTTCAAAATCAAAAAAAGCGAATTCTTCAAAAAAGGTATCATTTTTAAGATTGGCCATAAAATTGTATAAGTATTGTCGATATTTTTTGCTCACCTTTACAGAGTCAATAACAAATTTTGGATTTTTTCTTAAATCTATCAATTCCGACTCAGAGAAATCTTTTCCTCTATTCTCAGACATTGCAAATTCTGATATGGTTTCAAGTGCCAAATTAGAAGCTGCACCATTGATTATGACATACAGGGTGTCTAAAAAAGATTGCAAAGAAAAAGCTGCTCTTCTTACTTGCGCCCTTGTAAGCTGCTTATAATAATCTTCTAAATAACCGCATAAAACAAAATTAAAAATCGTGGAAAAAAGAAACAGTATGAAAATTAAAAACAATAATAAAAATCCAACAAACCTGTATTTAAGCTTCAATAACATAATAAACTACCTCACAAATCACCTACTTATTTAATCAAACAAACTAAAGATCAAAGGGTATCAAAAAAAAATTTACAGCAAAAAATCAAAAACTCTCAAAAAATTAAAAGAATTTTCACAACATGAAAACCAAATTATAAACTATTATTAACTGCTAATGCTTTTTATAGGGTATTCCTAAGAACTTAGGCGCATAATTTCTTTTTGAAAAAAATATAAGACTTAGAATAATAATTAAATATGGAGTAATAACTAACATTTTGGGAGGCATTATTAAAGAAAAAAAGGGCAATTGAGCCAAAACAATTGCCAAAGTTTTCACAAATGAAAACAAAAAACTGCCTATTAAAACTCCCAAAGGCGTCCATTTTCCAAAAATTAACATTACAATAGCAATAAAACCTTGTCCACCTGTAACCCCTTGCACATAACTTGATGCAACCACCGTTGTAAGAACAGCACCTGAAACCCCTGCTAAAAAACCACTCAAAAGAACGCAAAAAAATCTAATTTTATTTACACTAACTCCAACAGACTCTAATACCTCTGGATTTTCACCACTTGCATTAATTCTAAGCCCAATTTTAGTGTATTTGAAAACAATATGAAATAAAACCACACTTAGGATTGCAATGTATACAGAATATCTTTTACCAAAAATTTGAAAAATAAAAGATGTTTTGTTTAAAATTCCATCAAAAAGTATCGGCAACTTTATTTCTATAGGCGGAGTTGAAATAGAAGAAAAAATCAAAGTGCTTATAAAAACAGCAATAGCAGGTCCTAAAAAATTAAGTGCCATTCCAGTTATAACTTGATCTGATTTTAAAAAAATTGTAAAAACAGCGTGCAAAATAGCAAGAACAAGCCCTGCTAGCCCACCAGCAAAAATTGAAAACAATGGATCATTTGTAAAATATGCAACTGTAGCTCCTGAAAATGCTCCTATTGTCATTATTCCTTCAAGTCCAATATTAATAATCCCACTTTTCTCGCTTATAAGACCTCCAAGACCAGCTAAAATTAAGGTTTGAGAATTTATTAGAGTTTCACTAATCAAGAATATTATTATATTTGACACGCTTAACACCTTTTAAAACAATTTTATTTAAAAAATAGCTAGCAGAAATTACAAGAACAATTATTCCCATCATCAAAGATACAATTGAAGATGGAAGACCCATTAAACTTTGAACTCTACTGCTTCCATAAAGTAATATAGAAAAAAGAATGCTAGAAAATATTATGCCAATTGGTGAATTGTTTCCCATAAGAGAAGCGGCTATCCCATTAAAACCAATTCCTTCCATATAAGAAAGCTTAAATATAGCTTTATTAACGCCCATAAGTTGAATAGCACCAGCAAGACCTGCAACAGCTGCTGAGAGAAACATTGAAAAAATTAACACAGCTTTAACATTAATACCCATACATCTTGAAGCTTCAATATTACTTCCTGTGGCATTTATTTTAAATCCAATAATAGTTTTATTAAGCAAAGACCATATTAAAATAGCAAAAATTATGCCTAAAATTATTCCAAAATGAAGAGGCGCTTTTAAAAGCTCATTAACAAAAGGATGAGAAGATCTATAAGCAAGACCTTCTGGTGAGAGCTTCCAAGAACCTAAAAAATCAATATATGCGCTTTCTTTAATGGGTTTTGAAAAATCACTATTATCTCTTTTAATAAAACTAAAATCTAAAATTATATTATTTAAATGAAATAATATCCAATTAAACATTATTCCTGAAATCACTTCGCTAATATTGAATTTGGCTTTTAAATATCCGATTAAAATTCCTAAACTGCCTGAGGCTAAAAAAGTAATAATAAAAATAGTAATTACATGTAAAATTGGGGGCAAATCAAGTAAAACTGATGCTATTAAAGCAACAATAGATCCTAGTATAAACTGACCTTCAACCCCAATATTAAAAAGTCCCGCTTTTAAAGAAATACCAATAGAAAGACCTGTAAAAATCAAAGGAGCTGCATAACTTAAAACATAACCTAAATGTTTGGGAGAAGAAAAAATAATTTCTAATATTATAAAATACATTCTAAAAGGAGAATGACCAAGCCCCATCACCACCAGCCCAACAATTAAAAATCCAACAAATAGAGCAAATACACTAACAAATGCTGAAGAATTTAAAAATTTCAAAATAAATTTACTAAATACGTTTTTACTAATTGTCATTTAGCTTAAGCCTATCATCATTTTACCAATAACATCAATATCAAAATTGTCCTCTAAAATGCCCACTATCCTTCCACCATGCATTACGGCTATCCTGTCACAAACATTAACAAGCTCATCAAGTTCAAGAGAAACCAATAAAACAGATCTACCCGCATCTCTTTGCTCTATTATTCTTTTGTAAATATTCTCAACAGCTCCAACATCAAGGCCTCTTGTAGGCTGAATAGCCAAAAGAATATCTGGCTCTAAACTAATCTCACGAGCAATAATAACTTTTTGTTGATTACCTCCGGATAAATGCTTTACCTTGCTTAAAATATCTCTTGGTCTAATATCAAAATAACTTACAAGTTGATTGCTCAATTTTCTTAAAATATTAAGATCAAACCCCACAAATTGTCTTTTAAACTTATTGAATTGTCTTTTAATAAAATTGAAAAAATTGAATTTTAAATAAAAATTACTCTTCGAATGAATTGTTTTTAATCTCAAATAATCAGGATTATCAAAGCTCTTAAGTCCAATATTTTGCATAACATTGAATTCTAAAATAAGGCCGTGTTTTTGCCTGTCCGAAGGAATATTGCCAATTTTTTTATCTATTCTTTGTTTAATAGTTAAACCTTTTAAAGATTCCAAATTCCCCGAAGAATTTTTTTTCAAAATATCACCCTTAAATATGCTTTTCAAGCCCAAAATTGCATCAACTAAATCCTCCTGGCCGCTCCCCTCAATACCTGATATCCCAAGAATTTCTCCATTTTTCAGATCAAGATTAACGTCTTTAACTTTTAAAACTCCTCTTTCATCTTTAACACTTAAATTCTTTATTTCAAGAATATTAAAATGATTTTCAAATTTAATTTTAGATGAGCGAAGTGTAACTTCTTTTCCTATCATTAATTTTGTAAGATCTTTGTCATCAATATTAGCAATATTAACAGTTTTTACAACCTTCCCAAGACGCATAATTGTACATTTCTTTGCAATAGATCTAATTTCTTTTATTTTATGGGTAATAAGTATTACAGTATGACCCTCTTGGGTGAGTACCTTTAAAATATTCATAAAATCATCAACTTCACTTGGAGCAAGCACTGCTGTAGGTTCATCAAAAATAATAATATCTGCATTTCGATAAAGAACTTTCAATATCTCTATTTTTTGCTCCATGCCAACACTCAAGTCTTCAACCCTTTTTTCTAAATCTATCTTTAAACCATACTTTTCCGAAAGAGAACTTATCTTTTTTCTAGCTTGTTTGTAATCAAGAAAACCAAATTTTGAATTTTCATATCCCAAAATAATGTTTTGAACAGCAGTAAATTGCGGAATTAACATAAAGTGTTGGAAAACCATTCCAATCCCATTTCGAATAGCTTCGCTTGAATCCTTAAAGTTCATTTCTTGACCTTTTAAAATAATTCGACCGCTATTTACTTGATGAATCCCATAAATAGTTTTCATTAAGGTAGTCTTTCCAGCACCATTTTCTCCAAGAATAGCATGAACTTCGCCCGCCTTAAATTTAATAGAAACATTATCATTGGCAATAAAATCACCATACTTTTTTGTAATATTTTCTAATACCAGTACATCTTCTTTCATCAAATTTTAATCCTAATAAATATCAAACAAATGACTTACAATATTCTATTCTAATGAAATATAATAAAGCTTAAAGTTTATATTTTCAATAGCATTTTAAATTTTAATAAACAAAATTAATTATCTATAAAAATTAATTACTAATAAATAAAAAATGCTTAAAATAAAAAACCTTAATAAAGAGAGCAAATTAATGTTAAAATAAAAGAATAAATAAACTATTATAAAAGAGAGTACTATGAAAATCAAAGCCTGCATTTTTGATATGGATGGAACCCTGGTAAATAGCATCATGGATATTACATTCTCAATGAATTCTGCTCTTTCAAACTTAGGATACAATCAAATAGAACTAAGCAAATTCAATGCCCTTGTTGGCAGAGGATTTGACAAGTTTGTAATAGACACTCTAAAGCTATTATCTCTTGAACATAGCAATCCTAATTTGCAAGACAAACTTTACAAAGAATTTGTAAAAGAATACAATAAAAATCTTTCATCCCAAACACAACCATACGAAAACATAAAAACCCTTCTAGAAACTATGAATAAACTTAAAATTCCAATTGGAATTTTAAGCAATAAGAACCACGAAGAATTAATAAATTTGGTAAAAAATATTTTTGGAAATATATTTTTTTTTGAAATCAGGGGTTATTCAAAAAATTTTCCACCAAAGCCAGATCCTGAAAATGCCCTTGATATGATATTAGAATTAAATGTCCGAAAAGAAGAAATCGCATATATTGGAGACAGCGATGTGGACATGCTAACCGCACTAAACGCTGGATTTATACCAATAGGAGTTTCTTGGGGATTTAGAAGTGTTCAAGAATTAAAAGAAAGTGGAGCAAAACATATAATACACAACCCACTTGAGCTATTGGACCTAATAAAATGAATGTAAAACCATATTTTCCTTATTTATATCATTATCTATTCAATCATGAAAGCATAAAAAGTTTATCTGCTATAGAAAAAGAAATTGAAATGCTTAACTATTTAAAAGAAAACAAAAAAACAATTGCTACATTCATCAAAAATGATTTTGAATCAGAACTAAAAGACCTAATTCAATACGTCAAGGATAAAACAGATATAATGATTACGCCATTTGTTTTATCTGGCATTGAAGCTATTGATTTTAACATTGTAAAGCCTCTTTTTAGTAAAGAATTGACAAAAAACGACTTAAATTTGATATTTAACTTTGTCAAAGTCAACTCATCTTTAAGAAAAGAATTCTTTTATAATTTTAATACTATAAGCAATGGATACATTACTTTTTATATAAACAAACTATTTGAAGGAAAAAACTCTTATACAATATATTTAATACAAAAGGAAAATAAAGCACTTTATTCATCAGACATCATAAAAAATTATATAAAGATACTACTTCTCTTAAAAGTATTGGTAATTAAATACTGCTTTGAAAAAGGAATAGAGCTTACTACTAAAAACATTGAATCCACTTCAAAAGCAATAAGCAATGATACCGATTTTCTAGACGAAAAGACAGCCAAGCTTATAATTGAAAGCTTTTTCAAATATGAGACCTTACAAACAATGTCTCCAATTTCAACATTAATTGCCATTTTTTCAGCCAGAGCAAGAACTCCAAAATACAAAAACAATCCGGTTAAAGGTTTTATTGGGTATGATGAAAGTTGGTTTTCAATAAAACAGTCGGGCTCTAGAGAATATGATTCAAGAATAATTAAAGAATTATCAGAAATAGCTAAGGGAAATAAATGGTAAAAAAATTTTCAATTTTCTTAAAAGCAATAATAATCTTTTCAATATTTGAACTTTTAATCGAAGAACTCTCAATAATTCTTTTTTTACCATACAAAATACGATTTGCATTAATATTTCTTGGGTTTCTATTTGACACAATTTTTATTTTCATTTTTTTATACAAAATAACCAAGGCCTACTTTTCCCAAAGATTAGAAATCTACGTCAGAAACAATCTATTCTTCGATATAATTCACTGCCTTATTCCTTTAGCGTTTTATAGCTCATATCAGCTTAAAAACATAATTGTCGCCCATGAAACAATATTAAATCCAATAATGCTATCACTTTTCAAGTTAAGATTTTTAAGACTTCTTAGGTTTAATGACCTAATAATAGAAATATATTACAATTCAAAAGAAAAGAACCTAATACTAATAGCATTTGCTAGGACATTTTCAATGAGCTTATTAATACCATTTACATTTTTTATAATAATATCAAGCTCAAAAATTGTAAATTCAATACCAGAAAAACAAGAATTTAATATTATTAAAAATATATCAATAATAAATGAAAAAGCTTACATTAAAGAAAAATATCCCTTCATCTTAATAATCAAGGAAAAAGATGACATAATATACTCAAAATCAGACGAAATATTTGTTTACTACAGTCCCAGTGAATACAGAGTAATAGAAATAGAGAAAACAAAATTTTATATAGATAAATATTTACAAAGAAAAAGCGATTCTATTCTTGGAATTTTTCTATTTACATTGTTTGCATCATTTACTATTTTTTTAATGAATTTTTATAAATTCTTTAAAGCAAGCTTTTTAAATCCTATTATTTTAATGACAAAAATTTTACAAGACCCATTAGAATATCGAAAAATTCAAATTCCTTTCACTTTAAGCGAAGAAAAAGTATATGAACTTGCAAAATCATTTAACAATCTCTTGCTAAAAGAAAAACTAAACTCAAAACGAAAAAGCAAAATACCTTTAGAAATTGAAAAAGTAAAAAAAATAATTAATAAAAACCAGGAAATAAAATGAAAATTCAAATAATTATAATGCTACTTGCATTGTTAGATTTTCCACTTAATGCCAGACTTTTGGACATCTCAATTGAAAAAAGAGCAGATGAAGAAATAAAAAAATATTCGTCTTACAATTTAATTTTAGAAAAAGAATACTATACCAATTTTCCAACAAGCGAAATAGAAAAAAATATTTATAAACTAACAGAACATTTTGTAAAAAGCATAATGCTCAATAAAACTAACTACAACTTGTTAAATTCAAACTACAAAGAAGCAAATAAATATCTAATTCAAAGCGAACTCATTGATAAAAAATTTTTAAAATATAAAATATTTAAAATCAAAAATATAAATGGAATTTTTAAAAGCTATTCACTAATATACACAAAAAAAGGATTTTACAAATTAGAACTTTACATAGAAAATAATGCAGAACCTCTAAAAATATTTAACCTTAACATTACTTATTTTTTAAAGAATTTAGATAAAATAAGTAATGAAATGATTTTTTTCCCAAGAGAATGAAAATAATAAAATTAAAGCTTGAACTTTTTTTTATAAATAATTTATTTAACAAATACAGACATTACTCTTTGAAGAACCTTTGCCCTATCTAATGGTTTAACAATAAATGTTTTTGCTCCTTTTATTAAGCAATCCTTAACTAATTGTTCTTTGCCTAAAGCAGATATCATTATCACTCTAGCATTTTTATCAAATTCCATAATATTAGAAAGACAAGTTATTCCATCCATTTTGGGCATAGTAATATCAAGAGTGACAATATCAATATTGGGATAATGATTCTTGTATTTTATCACAGCCTCTTCTCCATCAGCTGCCGTATCAATAATATTAAAGCCCTCTGATGTAAAAATTTGAGTAAGCTGCTTTACGGTAAAAACAGAATCATCAACAATTAAAACATTAAAAGGAATGCCTGTATCATAATTGATTCCTCTAGGCTTAGATGAAGAATCTGCAGCAATTGTAGTCTTTTGAATCATATTAACCTCTCTCTTCTAATAAAAAGAATTTTTTTCATATCAAACCCTCTCTCTTATTGCAATATTAACTTCTATAATTTTACCATCGGGCAAAGAAAAAGGAACAATTAAAGCCTCAGAACCTTTATTACTTATTTTCATATTTTCTCCATAAATAAAAGCTGGAGGGGTTATATCAAATACAAAACCCTTGGCATGCAAAGTAGTAACAAAATTTCCAGCAATAATATTGCCAACCTCAGTTAGAGTTGCAGCAACCATCTCTTTTGTTTCTTCATCGTCAAAATCATCATACTCTTCAAAATTTAATTTAGAAGCAACAAAAAGAGCTGTTTCTATATCCATATCAATAATTATACTACCCTCAACAGACCCAGCAAGTCCTACTATTACAGAAACACCTTTTATCTTTTGATTTATCGACTTAAGCCCGGGCTTACCCATTTCTATATTCTCAACAAGCAACATATCTCTTAAAACCGAAGAAGCAGCATCCAAAAATGGCTCTATATAATCTATTCTCATTAATTTCTCCTTTAGACTTTCCTGTACAAGTTAAAATATTTTGTGGATTTCTCTTTTATAAAAACATCATTATTTTTAAGCTCTTCGTTATCTCCCAAAACCAAAAGAGCCCCTTTAATAGCTTTGGAAGCAATGATATTTAAAATTAAAATCTGATCTTTACTATCCAAAAAACATAAAACATCTTTTAAAAAAACCATTCCCAAATTATCAGGCAAATCTGAAAAAAGAGCATCGGAATATTCAAATAAAACATTACTTAGAATTTCTGACTTAAATTTATAAACTCCGGGACTTTGTTCAAAAGAATTCCTAAGATAAATCTCACTAATGCTAATTTCTGACTCTGAAAACACCAACCTAGAGGTTTCAACAACTTTTGATAAATCATTATCAATAGCCGTCAACTTAAAAGGTTTTATATAATATTCAGACAAAGCATTGGCTAAAGCCATAGTCTCCTTTCCGCTACCACAACCAATTTCCAATACATTGAAAATAGAATTTAAGTTATTCATAAAATTTAAGTGACTCTCAACAATTTCATTTTTAAATTCTTCCAAACAATCAGCTCCCCACAAATTTCCCGATGATTTTGAATAAAATTCATTTAAAAAACTATCGTAAGGCAAGTAATCAGTATCAACCATACTAAATTTTACTCCAACTTTTTCCAAAAACACATCATTTACCAAAGAAGCATTAAACGAGTATTTCAAAAGATTTTTTTTAATATTTTCCAAATTAAAAGTTGCAGTATTGTTTAGAGTTGAATTTTCATTGTTACCATCATTTTTTGAAGAAACCTTATTGGGAAAATCATTCTTAGAATTTTCTAGTATATCTAAATTATAACAATCGCTTGCAAAGTCGCTTTTTTCAACAAAATTTTGACCAGGTTTTAATAACTTTTCTTCTTCACCATAATTAAAAATTTTAAAAACATTAAGAAGTATATAAAGCTTTTCGTTATAATCTACAACGCCTTTTATATAGTTTATTAAAGAATCCTGAGATAAAACTGGGTGTGGATCTTGAATAAGGCTAGAATCTATTGAAAAAACATTATTAATTTTATCAACAATTACCCCTATAAGAAGGTCTTCGTTTTTTAAAACCATAATATCTTCAATATCTTTTTTATTAAATTCTAAATTAAACATTATTCTAAGATCTATAATAGGAATTATTTCACCTCGTAAATTATCAAGCCCAGCAACATACTTTTTGGCATTTGGAACATAAGTAAAATTACTAGATTTTCTAATTTCTTTAACCTGCATAATGTCTACTAAATAATGATCCGACCCAAGCTCAAAAGAAACAACTTTAAAATCAAAATTGGTCAATTTAGAATTAGAATTTTTATCATCTAAAATTTTGGGTCCAAAATAAATTTCTTTTATCTGCACAAGAGATCACTCCTTAGTATCCTTTTGTAAATCAAAAAGTTTAAAAACATCAATTATCAATACAACCTTACCATTGCCAAGCGTAGTAGCCCCAACTATACCCGCGCTTGATGAAAATTTATCCTTAATAGGCTTTACTACAAAATCTTCCTCACCAAGAATAGAGTCTACAACAATTGCTGTCTTCATGTTGCTAGTATTAACAACTATTAAAAATTTTTCTATTAATGAATCATCTCTTGTTATGTTAAAAAGTTTATCAAGCCTGAGAACAGAAATGACTTCATCTCTTAAATTATAAACTTCATGATAATTTTCAAGCAATTTTATATCATGTTCAGTTATTCTATGAGTTTCAAGTACATTATTTAAAGGAATAACATAAGTCTCAGACCCCGACTTTACTAAAAGACCTTGTATAATCACTAACGTCAATGGTAGTTTAATTTTAAAAATTGTTCCAAGACCAATTTCTGATTCCACCAAAATAGTTCCATTAAGCTTTTCAATGCTTTTTTTCACAACGTCAAGACCAACTCCTCTACCTGAAAGGTCTGTCACTTGAACTGCTGTTGAAAACCCAGGAGCAAAAATTAAGTTAATAAGTTCAAAATCAGAGTAAATTGCATCATCTTTTATTGTTCCCTTTTCAATTAATTTGCGCCTAATGACCTTTGGATCTATACCAATCCCATCATCTTCAATCTCAATTGATATTACATTACCCTCATTCTTAGCACGCAAAATTATAGTACCTGCTTTGCTCTTTCCCTTTTTAACTCTCTCTTCAGCTGTTTCAAGGCCATGATCCATTGAATTTCTAACACAATGCATCAAAGGATCTACAAGGTCATCTATAACAGATTTATCAAGCTCAGTTTCTTCCCCTTCCATTTTAAGATTTACAATCTTATTTAATTTCTTTGAAAGATCTCTTACAACTCTTGTAAACCTTGAAAATATATTAGATATTGGTAACATTCTAGTTTTTAAAACACTCTCATGCAAATCTGTAATTATTCTTGACAGTCGCCCAGAGGTCATTTTAAAATTTTGAAGAAGCCTGAAAAAAGAATTCCTCAATTCAGATATATCATTAAGGGCCTTTTCCATTTTAAGACTCATTAAAGAATTAATATGTGATTCGATCTCATCTTCTAATGTTAAACCTGCATCTTTGAAAACTATCTTTAAATCAATTAAAAAGTTTCTCTGAAAACTTTCTTGATAATCATAAAAATAATTAAAATTATAAAATAATGTAATCATTTCTGAATTTATTTGATTATAAGATGATTTACTTATTACAGCCTCACTGACAAGATTTAATATGTAATCTATTTTTTTGCTATCTATTCTAATTAAATTAACACTAATTGGACTATTTTTCTTAATATTTTTACTTTCCTTAAGAGGTGCTTCATCGTCTTCTTTTAGCCTTACGCTCTTTAAAGATTCTAAATTAACATTTTTGATTTCAAAATGACTAACAACATCTGGTAAATTAATCTTTTTAAAAATACTTTCTTCACTGGTATTTGATATTAAGTAATATATTACAAAATCAAAAAACTTATCTGCCAATAATTCGCTAGAATCTGGAATAGACTTGAAAATTTTACCAAGACTTTTTAATGCTTGAAGCATTTGAAGCCCACTAATAGTAGCCATAGGATTGTCTTTTACAAAATCCAATCTAACTTTAAATAACTTTTGATTTTCAACCTCAAGCAATAAATCAGCAATCTCATCCTCTGTAAAATCAAAATTATCATTTAAAACAAAATTGGAATCTAAATCAATATCTTTAACCTCTTCATCTGCAAGCTTTTTTAATTCTTCTTTTACGTTAAATTCATCAACCAAATAGCTTTCAATTAAATTTAAAGAATCTAAACTTCTTTTCACGCCCTCTATATCTGAATATATCAGATAATAATCAACTCTTTTTAAAAATTTATCTTCTATGATTTGCTCATATTTAGGAATTGTATGAAGTACAGATCCTAAATTTTTTAAAATATTAAATATTTTTAGTCCACCATTTTTAACTTCAGAATTGCTATTTGAATTAAAAACAACACTGATCCTTAAAACCTTTTGTCCAATTCCTAGCCCTTCTCTTATCTCCTCAAGATCTGATTTTGAAAGACAAAAATTGTTTTTAATTGAATTTCTATCAAATTTCTTAATAAAAGTCTGATCATCAATTACTAAAAATTGCTTTAATTTGCTTTTAAGATCACTTATGTCATTTAAATAAACCTTGCCATCAATACGAAGCGCAAGCATTTCCTTAATAACATCTAATGAACTTAAAAGCAGATCAACAAGATCATTATTTATATTTACCTTACCATCTCTAATAGCATCAAAAACATCTTCGACAATATGGGTAAAATCAGATAGCTCCATCATATCAAGAGAAGCAGAGCTTCCTTTTAAAGTATGAGCTGCCCTGAATATTTCATCAATAGTATCAGAATTATTAGGATCATCCTCTAATGACATAATATTCTCTTCAAGAATATCTACAAGATTTTGAGATTCTTCAAAAAAAACTCCTAAAAGCTCTTCATTTTCCAAATCTAATATTTCCATACTATTTCCTATTATTAATATGTAAAGCCAACCTTTTAGGTAGCTTTACATATTAATTTAAACCTAATTTTTCGGAGATGATTCTTCAGGTTTTTCACTCTCAATCTTTTCTACAAAGTTTTGGAAAGAGCCTTCAGGCATAGAAATTTTTTCTCTAAGCTTTAAAACTCTTTTAAAAGTTTCGTGTGCCTTTAATTTACGAAGGGATTCAGTTCCGCTAGTCTCATAAACTTTAAATACAGACTCACTGTCAATATCAGAATCTATTGAAACACTCAACTTATCATAAAGAACTCTTAAATCTTTAACATAAAAGATGAAATTTTGCTCTTTTGAACTGTGTGACTTTGAAACTCTAAAAGCCTTAAATCTCATTTTACTTGAAGCAAGAGGATAATTTGGAACATCGTCTTTAATTATTCTAGATGATATATTAGGAATGTAGTTAGGATTTGACCAAATTAAATCAGCCCACCCTTTAAACTTTAAAGTACCCATAGAATAAGCATATTCCATGCCATTCATATCTTCAAATAAAACCTCAAGATCTATCTCATATCCTAAACTATAAACAGATACTTTAATTTCTTTCATGGTTTTAATGTTATCAATAAGACCTTTGCCTAAAAATTGATTACCACTTTCCCCTGAATAAAAAGGAATTTTAAATGGTGGCATAATCATAGCAGATGATTGAGAATAGCTTGGAAATAAAACTCTTACCCCCAAAATAGTATCACCTGCGTACCTTTTTGATTCACTCTTAACAACAGCAGGGGCAACAACTGAATTTTTAACGTAGGCTTGCAACCTTGCAGAAGGAGTAAGTAAAACGCTCCAATTATTTATCCCAAGATCTACAACCATATCTTCCGGCTTAACAATACCAGAAGCGCCCGAATATACATAATCAACATAATTTGTAAGATCAAGTCTAGTTGAACTTGGATCTCTTGCAAGCTCGGCAAAATCTAAAACTAATTCTCCAGGCTCTGCCCTTTTAGAACCCTCTGTTAATCCACCAGTCTCTTGAGCAAAAAGAACAGTGGATAATAAAAAAAATAAAATACTTTTAGCTTTCCTTTTCATGTAAACCAACTCCTTATATATAAATCTTTTATAAAATTTTAGTTTTTTAATTATTTTTATTAGTAAAATTTAATTTATCAACTTTGCTCCTTTAAGATACACCCTTCAACAAGAATAACAAGCTTTTTCATCTTGCCAGGATAGTTAAAGCGCATTGTTTTTATTAAAGACATAGCAAAATATTTAACCTTAACATCAAAAGATTCATAAGATTCATTATAATCACCATTATTAAAAGAATCATAAAATTCTCTTGAAAGATTTACATAATAAACTCCATTCTTTAAAAAAGAATATAAGAATCTTGCATCACTTAATAAAAACCCAAAAGAAAAACCTTCATTGCTTCCTAAAAGAAAATCTTTTACTAAAAGATCCAAATTATCTTTCAAAGTTTTTTCATCTCTTAAATATCTTAAATTAGCAACAAATCCCTTGCTAGAATGAAAATAAAAAACCTTTTTTGAAAAAAAATTATCATAATTTAAAAAAACCATACAAATAGAAAACAAAAAGCTTACTGCCAAAGACCCAAAAAGCACCCTAATCATATGCTCTTTTTTTGAATTTAAAAATTTATAAATCACTACATTATATTTAAAAAATACATCCGAAATATTATTTTTCATAAAAATTTATAAATTCCATTAAAGCTTTAAGTATTAGAATATTAAACTTGCTCATGTAATTATAATCCAAAATTAATTTAGCATCTAAAATATTGGATAAAAACCCCATTTCAATCAACACAGCAGGCATACTGCTGTTTTTTATTACAAACCATTGCTCTTTTCTGATTGGCCTAATATTAGTTTCGCTTAACTCATTTTTAAACACTTTATACAAAATCTCAGCCAATCTTTTTGATTCATATTTATATTTAATATCTAGTATATCATTAAGCTCGCTTAAGTATCTATTACCTTTAATATCATATCCCTTAAAATCTTTAATAACTTCTCTTTTTGAATCCTTAGGAAGATACCAAAACTCAACTCCTCTAGCTTCACTGTTTGGAGCATCATTAGCATGTATGGATAAAAATATAACATTATTTGGAAAATTTGGCTTTATTGCATTTGCAAATTCCGACCGTTCTTTTAAAGTTAAATAAACGTCATTTATACGAGTTAACAAAATATTTTTATTTACAAAATAATTACTTAAAATTTTAGACAAATATATAGAATAGGTTAATGCAAAATCTTTTTCCTGAAGCACAACGTCATAACCATTTATCTTTAAAGTCACAACAGCACCAGTATCATGCCCACCATGTCCAGGATCAATGATTATTGAAGTAATTCTGGGTTTATTATAGTCTTTAAGAGAACTAAAATAATTTTCAATTTGTTTTAATACCTTTTGACTTATTAAAATTTCTCCACGAACGTCAATAATTGGGTCCACAAACATATAATAACCAGAAGATGTAAGCGCATATTCAAAGCCTACCCTAAACTTCAAATATCCCTTATCATTTTCAATTGTAAAAACATCATTTTCAATGTTAAAATCAAACTTAAAAACATTAGTATCAAAAAAATCAAGAACATTTAAATAATCGGGGGGCTTAGAATACAAGCTTAAATATGAAAACAAAATCAAATCAATCAATAATATCATTTTCCCAAAGCTCAATGGCACTCTTTAAGTCTCCTTTGAATCTTAAGCTATTTTTAGTAATCTCACCTTTTATCTCCTTAAACTCTTTTTGGAAGAGAAAAGGATTAATTTTGTATTTTAAACAAATTTTGCAAAACCTTAAAAAAGAAAAAACAACGCCATTTCCAACAAAAATTGGGACATAATTCTTAAGTAAAAAAATCAAAAAACTTTTGCTTTTGGTTAAATTTTCTGGCGAATTTAATGCAGTATACTGGATTCTCAGCTTTCTATAAATATAAACATGTTCCCCAAAATAAATAGCTCTTAGTCCAAAATCTATTCTTTGAAAATATTCATTTTGAATCCTTCCATCAAAACCTCCAAGCTGTAAAAATTTCTCTTTAGAATAAAGTCCGCAATAATCCATGGTAATCAAAGTTTTTTCATAGTCTTTCTCAGAATTTACTAAAATTACCTTAAACTTTTGCTTTTTATCTATACTGGGAAGAAAAATTGAAGGAATCATTTCTTCTTCTTTATCAAAAAACTCACCACCAACAAGAAGAACATTTTTTTTTACTATTTCATCGAATATATTTGGAATCCAAAAGGGATTTAACAAGTACATATCACTTTGCAAAACAAAAACAAAATCACAGCTGGATTCTTTCATTGCTAAATTAACCTTTTCCCCAGAATTCAAATCGTCAGAAAGTAAAATAAATTTTAACTTACCATAACTTTCTGAGATAAATTGCAAAGAACTTCTATTGCTCTGTTTTTCAATTGAAATTATTTCTCTTATAAAGTCAAAATTTGATAAAAATTCAAACAAATCTTCTCTAAAAATTTTTGTTCCTCTGCTTAATATTACAAAAGAAATTCCAAAAGAAGATTTTTGTGAATAATTATTTTTAGATTGAATAACAGTATATGAATAGCCACTACCTGGAAGACGCATAAATTACTTTCAAAATCCTTATAATTAAATTATAATAATCATATGTTACATAATACAATGCTAATTGCAAGAATAATGAATATTAATACATTATTCTACGGCATGATCATTATCATTTTTGCACTCATTTCTTGCAATCATAAGAATATACAGTACGACAAGAGAATTAAAAAATTTTTAGATAAAAACAAAATTGAATATAAAATAGACTCAGAAAATGACTTTATAGCATTTAAAGATATAAACAATAACGAAAAAGAAGAAGTGATCATCAGATCAAAACTAAACTCATATAAAAATTCAAAGATAAGAGAAATATTTGGAATTGTCAAAGTATTTGATATAAACACACCAAAAATAAAAGAAATATCTGACTCGCTTATGAGCGATAGTTATAATAACAGAGTATTTGGATCGTGGGAGATTATTCATAATGCAGAAAGAGGAATCAACTCTTTGGTATATATTGTAAAAGCAGAAGAATTTGCAAATGATACATTTTTGCTTGATGCAATTGACGAGATCACCTCAACAATAAGTATTTTCAAAAAAATAATAACAACCAACAACGAAAACATTGATAATAATGAAGAAAACAGCAATACAAACGAATCAAATGAGCAGCCTACCTTAAAGCAAGAAAAAACAAATTCAACAAAAGAATCTAATAATGAACTTAAAGAAGATCAAATAGAAGAAGAACTTCAAGAAATCAAAGCCCAATAATTTCAAAATCATTCTACTAATAAAGAATTAACATCAAAGCAAAAATGAACCTTGTCGCCTATTTTTATTTGAAATTTAGAAAATGAGCCCCTTGGAAGCTCAAGAGCATACCTTACCTTATAAAGAGAATTAACATTTGCCCTGGAATACGGTTCTAAATCATAAATCTCTTTAATAATTCCATTTGAATCAATATAAGCTATTTCAAGCAGAAAAGGTGTATTTTCCATCCAAAAAGATAAATTTTGATCTTTTTTAAAAACAAAAAGCATTCCATTGCCATATTCAACTTTTTGAGTCCCCATGTAACCTTTTGCCCTATCAAGCTCATTAGATGCTATTTTTACAACAAACTTAACCCCATTTATCATAATTTCTTTATCGTAAAAATGATCAGCAAAAGATAAAAAAGACATTGACAAAACTAAAAATAAAAACCGTTTTAAAATTTTTTTCAATTATCAGCCTTATTAAAAATCATTTATTATAATTTGAAATATAAGATTTTAAAGTCATTCTTAAAATATTTTTATTTAAAACAATAATAAAATCACCAAGATCCCATAAATAATTCAAAGACGTTACCAGTGTAGCCTCGCCAAACTTTTTCTTTACCTCAATAAAAATTGCATACTGAGATATTAATTTTTTATCAAAAACAAAAGTGTACGAAAACATTTTATTTTTGTCAAAATTAAAAACAGCATATTTTAAATGGGTTTTAGCAATAAATTGTAAAGTCTGCTTCCTAGCATAAGGAAATTCAACTTCTTCAACATCATAATAAAAAATAGTGCTCTTTAGAACATTCTCTTTAACAGAATCCATGCTAGAACCCATAACAAAAGATGTAAAAATAGAAAATAAATAAAAAACTGTAATACCCATACAAAGCCTTTAGCCATAAACAATATAAAGAAAAAGTATAACAAATAAAAAACTTGAAAATAAATAAAGCAAAATATCAACATTAATCCCAAAATGGAAAAGCCTTACAAAGGTCCTAGAAGCTGCTCTATCACTTACCATTCTTGCTCTTTCTTTTCTTTTAAAGGGTTTTTCTTTAAGTTCTTGAAAAGGACTGTAGTGACAATTAGGACAACCTTCTCCAAAAGCAGAAACTGGACCTACATGCCTACAATTTGGACATTCGATATCACCAAGCTTAGCAGCACAATTGGGACAAACAGATCGATTAAGTCCAACTTTTTCGCCACATTGCTCGCAAAAAACTTCAAAATTTACCTTTGCCAAACGAAAATTCCTCAAATTTTACTTAAAAATAAGTATTTAAAATACTATATAATTAATTATAATAAAAAATATATGAATATTACATATTTAAGGAATACTAAAACATGAAATCGGGATTTGCAGCAATACTTGGTAGACCATCAACTGGAAAATCTACCCTTTTAAATTCAATATGCGGACATAAAATATCAATAATATCCCCTATTCCGCAAACAACTAGAAATAAAATAAAAGGAATCTTTACGAACGACAGAGGACAAATTATTTTTATAGACACACCAGGATTTCATCTGAGTAAAAAAAAGTTTAATATTGCAATGATGAAAAATATCCACTCTTCAATAGGAGAAGTTGAACTCATTTTATACATAATAGACATTCAAGACAAACCTGGAGAAGAAGAAAATAAAATGTTAGAAATAATTAAAAACTCTAAAATTAAATTTTTAGTAATACTTAATAAAATTGACCTTAAAAATACAAAAATAAAAGAAATAACGCAATTTCTAAAAGAAAAAGGAATAGAAGATAACAATATAATTAAAATATCTGCTGAAAAAAAAATTAACACAGAAGAACTAAAAAATAAAATTTATGAAAATTTTTCAGAAGGCCCACTTTATTATCCACAAGAATACTACACCGATCAAGAAATAAATTTTAGAATTAGTGAAATAATAAGGGAAAAAGCTATTGAAAACCTAAAAGAAGAACTTCCCTATTCTTTGTATGTGGATATTGATACCTTAGAAAATAAAAAAGGAAGTCTTTTTATCAGAGCAAATATTTTTGTAGCCAATGAAAGTCAAAAAGGAATAATTGTAGGAAAAAACGGAAAAGAAATAAAATCAATAGGAGAAAGAGCAAGAAAAACAATTGCAAAAATTTTTGAAACAAAATGCAACCTATTCTTACAGGTAAAACTTAAAAAAAATTGGAACAAAGAAGATAAGCTAATAAAAAGACTTATAAATTAACAAACATTTAACTACATTTTTTTAAATTCTTGAAACTTGAAAAACAAAATGCTAAAATTTACCTAAATTTAAATTAGGAATAAAATGTGAAAACAGCACACTGGGCAGATTTTTACGCAGAAAAAATAAAAAAAGAAAAAGGTCCAAAAAACTTATACACAGTAGCATCGGGAATTACTCCATCTGGAACCGTGCACATTGGCAATTTTAGAGAAGTTATTTCGGTAGACCTTGTAGCAAGAGCACTAAGAGACTCTGGATCAAAAGTAAGATTTATTTATTCTTGGGATAATTACGACGTATTTCGAAAAGTTCCCAAAAATATGCCAGAACAAGAACTTCTTACAACTTATTTAAGACAAGCAATAACAAGAGTCCCTGACACAAGAAGCTACAAAACAAGTTATGCAAGGGCTAATGAAATTGAATTTGAAAAATATCTGCCTATAGTGGGGATCAATCCTGAATTCATCGACCAAAGTAAACAATATACCAGCAACACTTATGCAAACCAAATAAAATTTGCACTTGATCATAAAAAAGAACTATCTGAAGCATTAAATGAATACAGAACCTCAAAGCTTGAAGAAAATTGGTATCCAATCAGTATATTTTGTACAAAATGCAATAGAGACACAACAACTGTAAATAATTATGACAATCATTACTCTGTTGAGTATTCATGTGAATGTGGAAATCAAGAATCTCTAGACATAAGAACCACATGGGCCATTAAACTTCCCTGGAGAATAGATTGGCCTATGAGATGGAAATATGAAAAAGTTGACTTTGAGCCTGCAGGAAAAGACCACCACAGCAGTGGCGGCAGTTTTGATACATCTAAAAATATTGTAAAAATTTTTCAAGGTAGTCCTCCTGTAACATTTCAATATGACTTCATTTCAATAAAAGGACGTGGTGGAAAAATATCCTCCTCATCAGGAGATGTCATATCGCTCAAAGATGTTCTTGAAGTCTATATACCCGAGGTCACAAGATTTTTATTTGCTGCTACTAAACCAAATACTGAATTTTCAATCTCATTTGATCTTGATGTAATTAAAATATACGAAGATTACGACAAATTTGAAAGAATCTACTATGGAATAGAAGATGTAAAAGAAGAAAAAAAAAGAGCATTTAAAAGAATTTACGAACTATCTCAACCATACATGCCAAGCAAAAGAATCCCTTATCAGATCGGATTCAGGCATTTAACCGTAATCTGTCAAATATTTGAAAATAATATAAATAAAATTTTAAATTACTTGAAAAACGTTCAAGAAGATCAAAAAGACAAACTAATAAATAAAATAAATTGCGCAATTAATTGGATAAGAGATTTTGCACCCGAAGATTTCAAATTTTCATTAAGATCTAAATTTGATAATATGGAAATATTAGAAGAAAATAGCAAAAAAGCAATTAATGAGCTTTTGGATTTTTTAAAGAAAAATTTTGAAGTTGCCACAGAACAAGACATTCAAAACAAAATATATAAAATTTCAAGAGAAAATAATATAGAGCCTGCTTTGTTTTTTAAACAAATTTATAAAATTTTAATTGACAAAGAAAAAGGGCCCAAATTAGCTGGATTTATCAAAATAATTGGTATTGAACGCTTTGAAAAGATTACAAGTAAATGCGTTTAAGCCTTAAAATTAATAAAAAAATAAGTCATAATTATATGACTTATTAACACTTTAATACAAATAAATCGTTACTTTAACTTTCCTTGACTAGCAACAGATTCCATTGCCTTTTTAATTTTGCTCTCATCACCTAGATAGTAATGTTTAATGGGGTTTAAATCTTTATCTAATTCGTAAACTAAAGGAATGCCTGTAGGAATGTTAAGCTTTAAAACATCTTCTTCACTTAAATTGTCAAGATATTTAACAAGCGCTCTTAAAGAATTACCGTGAGCAGCAACAATAACTTTTTTACCTTCAAGAACTTCTTTTGCAATCTCATCAGTCCAATAAGGAATAACTCTTGCAACAGTATCTTTAAGGCACTCTGTTGAAGGAAGTTCCCTTTTGGGGATATGTTTATATCTTGGATCTTTTATGGGATGACGAACATCAAACTCATCCAAAGACATTGGGGGCACATCATAACTACGTCTCCAAATTAAAACCTTATCTTCCCCATATTTTGCAGCTGTTTCTGACTTATTTAAACCTTGCAAAGCCCCATAGTGCCTTTCATTTAATCTCCAGGTTTTTTTTACACTAATATAAGATTGCCCTAATTCTCGCAAAATAATATTTAAAGTGTCATTAGCCCTTGACAACAAAGAACTAAAAGCAATATCAAAAGAATAACCTTCTTGTTTGAGAAGCAAACCCGCCTCTACAGCCTCATCGATACCCTTGTCAGAAAGTTTAACATCTGTCCAACCAGTAAAAAGATTTTCTTTATTCCACTCACTCTCTCCGTGTCTTACTAAAACTAATTTATACATAAAATCTCCTAGCATATTATTTTATTTACCAATACTAATAATTATAAATTAGCATAAAATCTAGTCAAGATTTAAGCCTTAGTAATTAAATAATGATATACTTTAAAATACATTAAGCTTTAAGTTTATCAAGCAAGGAAAAGAATTTATGGAAAATCAAAAAATTTTGGTAGCAAAATATGCAATTGATCACTATATCAAAAGCAATATGAACCTTGGAATCGGAACAGGTACAACTATTTATTATGCAATAAAATATTTAAGCGAAAAGATAAAATCGGGTAGCTTAAAAAATTTAAAATTCTACACAACAAGTAGTGATACAAAATATTTACTCTCAAAAGAACAAATTCCTTATGAATCAAATTTTTCAAAACTTAACAAAAATCTAGACATTGCAATTGATGGAGCTGATGAAATTTTATTAGAAAAAAAAAGCTTAATAAAGGGAATGGGGGGTGCTCATCTAATGGAGAAAGTAATAGCCTACAATTCAGAAACATTGCTAATAATAGCAGATGAAACCAAAATTGTTAAAAAATTAGGAACAAAAATGCCTATTCCCATAGAAGTTGCCCAAAATGCTGTTGGATTTATTATGACTAGACTTGAAGAAATGAATTTAGAGGCAACCTTGAGAATTTGTAAAGAAAAAAAAGGACCCACTATAACTGATAACAATAATTATATCTTAGATGTAAAAATGCATGTGGAAAATCCTGAAGGAACAGAAAAATACTTCAAACTATTTCCAGGTATACTTGAGATTGGAATATTCAACCATAAAAACACAAAAATAGTTTATTACCAAGACAAACAAATCAAGGAAGCCTAAACTTAACTTTAAAAAAGTTATCATTAAAATAGTTTATAATTTTTACTAAATAAAAATCTAACTTGAACCTTTCTCTCCCTTTTAATAGCATAATATTATCATCAAAAACAAACTTTTTACTTAAAGTTGAGCAGTAATTAATAAACTGAAAAAATTGTTTTTCATTGTACTCAAATCTAAGCCTAAGAGCCCTGAAGCTGACACCTTGAATGGTTCCAAGCCCCTGAATAAAATGATAAACAAAAAACTCCAAATCCTCTAACAATTCAAACATTACTAAGTGATTATTTGCTTTAACAAAACTGCCAGTTTTTCTAATCAAAGCTCTTACATTATTATTCTTGTCATTACAAAAAAGCAAGCTTACAGCATGCAATCCTAATCCTAAATACGGCTTTAACTCCCAATTTAACTTATTGTGTCTGCTCTCATGCCCCTTTAATGCAAAATTAGTAATTTCATAATTAATGTAGCCATTGGATTCCAGACACTCGAGAGCATAAAACCATAGTTTTTCCGAATCAATGCTGTTGTCAAAATCTCTCAAGATAAAGTCTTCCTCTTCACATATAAAATCGCTAAAACAAATATGCTCAGGCATATATGAAAGCAATTCTTTCAAATCTCGCTTGAGATGAGATTTTTTTTGCAAAGGCATATTGATAGTCATGTCAATATTCAAATCAAAAGGAAACTTTCTAATATTGTTAATTAAAATACTCAATTTTTCATAAGAAATTTCGGGTATCCCCACAATCTTTCTAAACTCTAAAGAAAAACTTTGAACATTAAGATTAATTCTAGTAATACAAAATTCATCCAAAAGTTTGAATTTTTCAAAATCAACATAACCTGGAATAATTTCTAAAGTAAATTCTTCTAATAAAGCCAAATTAATATACTTGAACAAAGAAGTGAAAATAAATTTTAAATTATCTTGCCTAGATAAACAAAAATCTAAGTGCTTAATGTAAAGTGTTTTTATAATTGGATGACCCAACAAGATTAAATGACATTTTAATTCCTCTAAAATTCTATTAAAAATGCTAAAATCTTTACAACAAAATGACAAATTAATATAAAGACTTAACTCGACAAGAGGTAAAAGATCTACTCTCATAATTGGTCTTTTAAAAATTTAGGTTTAATTATAACATATATAAAGTATAAATATTAAAATATATTTAAAAAATATAATAAATAAGGTAGATTTGAAGGAGATTTTTTAATGACCAAAGACTACTACAATATACTTGGAATACAAAAAAATGCTAGTAATGAGGAAATAAAAAAAGCTTACAAAAAATTGGCAATAAAATATCACCCAGACAAAAACAAGGGAAACAAAATAGCTGAAGAAAAGTTTAAAGAAATAAACGAGGCTTATGAAATTTTATCTTCTCCTGATAAAAAAAGAAATTATGACTCTTTGGGAAACACAAATTTTAATGTCAACAACGACCATTTTGAAAGAGAATTTAGCAGCACAAGATTTGGCAATTTTGAAGATTTAGATTTTTTTTCCAAAATCTTTGGCGGATCCTCAAGAAAAACAGCAGACAGAGAAATAATTGTAAATATTTCACTTTATGATGCTTACATGGGAAGTAAAAAAACAATACTTATAAACAACAAAAAAATCGAGGTAATAATTCCAAAAGGAACATTAGAAACAACTACAATAAAAATAAACAACAAGGGTCCTATTAATCCAATTTCTGGAATAAAAGGAAGCTTAATGGTCAAATTTAATATATCAAGTTATAAAAATTTTAAACTGAATGGGAAAACCTTAGAAACAACAATAGAAGTTTACCCTTGGGAAATAGCTTTGGGTTGCGAAAAGCTATTTGAAACAATTGAAGGGAAAAAAATAAAACTTAAAATCCCATCAGATGCAAAAAATGGAGAAATTCTGAACTTAAAAGGATTGGGGATGCCTATAATTGGAAGCAGCTCAAAAAGGGATCTTAAAGTCACTTTGATAGTAAAAATTCCAAAAATAATAAATAATGAAGTAAAAACTATTTACGAAAGATTAAAAGAGATATACAGCTAAAGTGTTTCTGAAAATAAATGACCAAAATTTTTTAAATTTGCCTCCCAACCCGACCTATATTCATTAAATTTATTTATTTTAGATTCATATTCTTTGATTCCATCCTCAATATTATCAAAATTTTTAGCAATATCCACTGAAAACTGAAAAACATCCCCTTGTCTGGGAGCAAGAGTAAAAAAAGCAAATTTCCAATTTCCAGAATTTATAGTAGATACAATCCTTTTTTGGAAAACATAATCAGAGATTAAAACAAATTTTTGAAACTCTTTTCTTCGTAAATAAATAAGCTCATTCCACTCATTAAAAATAGCATCTGGTAATTCGTTTAAACCAATCTCAATTATATTATTAATAGATAAAAGAATTTGTAAAATTTCTAATAAATTTAAATAATAGCTATCAAAACATTGAATTGTAATTTCAAGCAAAGCAATTTTTATAAGTAGTTTAGAAATGTCAAGACTATGATCTTTCATAATTTTATCAATTCTCTCTTTTGTGTGATCTATAATAAATTTTTTATGAGTTTCTTTAATATTGCTACTTTTTTTAATTTGCTCTACTTTTTCATAATAATCATTAATTTCTTTATTAATTACATCTAAATTATTACTATTGGCCTCATTGGAAAAAAAATCCAATGAATTACTAAGTCGATCTAAAAATTCTTCTTGAATAAAAAATGTGGCAATTCTTATGCAAGAAAATGGAGCCTTGCTCTTTTTTTCAAAATTTTCAATTTTTTGTTTAAGATCTACTCTAAAATTTAAATATTTAAGCTTGTCTAAAAATTTATTAAAACAGGAAACATCTTCTAACAATTCATCTTCATGAATGTCTAAAAATTGGGAATTAGGATGATATTTTCTTATCAAATTTTTAACAATAAGTAAAGTATCTAAAAAAATAGCTTTATTGGCACCCCAAGATTTATTGATACTGGGATTAAAATCCCTATAAATCTTATCCAAAAACAAAAGTTTATCTTTTAGCAAATTGGCATCGTTAATAAGGCTTGACTGTTCTCGATAAGAATAATAATTTATTAAACTATACCTAAAAATGCTAAAATTAAGATATTTTTGAAAATCAAAAAATCTATAAAATCCTAATGAACCAAAATCAAAAAACTTCATGCCACAATATCATCTTATTTAAGATCTACTTTATCTTTTTATACAGGTTTAAAAGTATTGGAGACGCTATGAATATAGAAGAATAAGTTCCAACAATTACCCCTACCATAAATACCAAAGAAAAATCTTTTATAGATCCTTCAGTAAACACATAAATAGAAAATACTGCAACAAATGTTGTAACTGACGTCAAAACAGTTCTTGATAAAGTTTGACTAATACTTATGTTTAATACATTTAAAAATGTGTTATCGGTTAATCGCTTAACATTATCTCTAATCCTATCAAAAATAATTATTGTGTCGTTTAAAGAATATCCAATAATGGTAAGTATTGCCACAATAATATAGCTATTAATCTCTATTCTAAATACCCCTAAAAAAGCAACTATAAAAAATATATCATGAAATATTGAAAGTATGGAAGCAATAGCATAACTTAGTTTAAATCTTAAAGTTATATAAATCAAAATCAGGATAAATGTTCCTAATACTAAAAATACTGACCTAATTCTCAAAGTAGAAGAAAAACTTGAATCAATAAAATAAGAATCCAAAACTTCAATATTAGCATCAAATGTTTTTTTAAGTTTATCTAATATTGTTTTTTGAACTTCTGTTTTAAAAGCATAATCAATCACATCAGACTTTACCATAATAGAGAATTCACTTTTATTCTGATCTGGTGAAAAAATACTATTAACATCTAAAGTCTTATAAATTGGAGAGAATATTTCTTTAATTTCATTTTCTTTAATATTTGATTTTTCTATTGAAAGATTAATATTAACCCTAGAAGAAAAATCTATTCCCCAATTGTATCCACCATGATAAAAAAAAGTATAAATAAGCCCAACCAAAATAAAAACGGCACTAACAATTAAAACATTGCTTCCATATTTTGAAAAATTAATTACTCTTTGCATATTTTGAACTCCAAGATATACTTATAAGTTTGCTTTTTCTAACAGATATGATAAATTCCAAAATAAATCTTGAAAAAATCAAACTACTAAAAAGGGATGCCACAATTCCAACAGAAAGAGACCAAGCAAAACCTTGAATAACTCCTGTCCCAAGAAGAGTTAAAAAAAGCACCGCAATAAATGTTGTTATATTTGCATCCATAATTGATAAAAATGCCTTTTTAAAACCATCTTCAAAAGCATTTTCAAATCTTCTGCCTTCTCTAATTTCTTCTTTAATTCTCTCATAAATAACTATATTTATGTCAACGGCCATACCCATTGTCAAAATAAGACCTGCAACACTTGTTAAAGTTAAAGTAAAATTAAAGGCCGACAATATCGCTAAAATTAAAAATACATTATAAATAACAAGTGAAAATCCAGCTACAACACCACTCAAGCCATAATAAACACACATAAACAAAAAAACTAAACAAAGAGCAAGCGCAGAAGCTTTAATGCCAAGATCAATAGTCCTAGCACCAAGAGTAGGCCCTATTATTCTCAAATCATCTATTTTAATATCAACTGGAAAAGCTGCAGTTTTAAACACTAAAGCAAGATCTTGGGCCTCTTTTTTATCAAAAGAATCACCTTGAATTGAAACGTTGCCCCCAGTAATAGCATATCCAATTCCTGCCACAGACTTAATTTTACCCTCCATAACAACGGCCAAAGACTTTCCAACATTTTTTTGAGTAAATTTAAAAAATTTTTCACTTCCATCAACATCAAGGCTAAAGGCAACAGTATCTCGGCCCGTTCTAGGATCGTTAGAAACCCCAGCATCTTTAATGTGAGCACCATCAAATGAATTTTCAGGGCTTGCATCAACTACATAATAACGAACTGATGACTCATCATCCACACCATAAGAATCTTTAACATACCAAGGAAAAATTTGTTTACTATCTGGAAGGTTCATGCTTGCCTGAATTTCAGGAATAGAAAAAAGAGAGCCCGCTTCTAATATTTTTCCATGTAAAAGAGATGTAGACTCATCATCAACCACATAAAAAGTCAAATTACCTTTACCGCTCAAAAGAGTGCTTACTCTACTCTCATCTTTTTCTCCAGGAATATCTAAGAAAATTTTATTTCCCCCGGCTTCTCTTACAATTTTAGGCTCTGTAAGCCCGAACCTATCTACCCTATCTTTAAGAATTTGCATTATCCGATAAATGGCATCCTCTCTCTCAGCAAAAGTCAAAGAACGACCTAATTTTTTTTCAACACTTGAATAATCAAGAGAAATAGTAACACTCATCCCTCCAGACAAATCAAGCCCAAGATGTATTATTCTGCTTTTGCCCCTCTTTATGTTCTCATAATACCTATAAATCTCTAAGCTTACTTCTCCCATATCCGAATCAGTCAAAAATCCTTCACGCAAGATTTTAGCAGTAAAAATATTAGGTGGAATTTTCATTGAAGACCTATAATTATTTTTTGCTATTGGAATTAAATAAGACAAACTAGCTGGAATACTGCTATTGGGATCTTTATTATACAGTTCCTTAAGCTTAACAAGATCATTCAGGGCTTTTTTCTTTGAATAATCCCTTAAGGCCTCTTGTGAATATGAGCTTATTTTTTTATCCTCAACGCTCATTAAAAAATACCATTTTAAAGTCGGAAATATTAAAAGACATGCAAAAAACGTCACCAACAATATTAATATAAGCTTAGATCCTTTTTTCATTATACAAATCCTTAAAATTTTTAAAAAATACCATCATTAGCTAACAGTTCTAATTTTACCTTTAAATAATACCCTTTTTTAACTTCATTTTTTTTCAGACAAAACTTTATCAATAGAGTTTTTTATAAATACTGCTTCGTTATTTGGACTTAATTCTAAAATAACATCCGTATCGCCTAATTTTTTCACAACTCCAAAAATTCCACCTATTGTTAATACCTTATCGCCCTTTTTTAGATTTTTTATCATTTCTTTTTTATTCTTCTCTTCCTTACGCTGAGGAGATATCACTAAAAACCAAAATATAGCAATAACAGGCACAAAAACTAATAAACTTCGTAAAAAGCTACTATTGCCGCTAAATTCTTGCAATAAAAACACAAAACCTCCCATACTATACATATGTCACTTTTATCTTATTAATATCATCGGGATAAACTACTCCAAATAAAAGCTTAAAATCATCTTTTTTGGTATAATTAGAGTTACTTATTTTATTATACTCTTCAATTAAATAATTAATAAGACCATCGTCATTCCTATAAAGAGCTTTGCTAAAGGCACTTCTGTAAAGTCCAAGTTCAAAAAGTTCCTTAGCACTTTTACTCTTATTTTCTCTTAAAAGCTGCCTATCTACTATTGCCTTTGAACAATCAAAGCCTATACAAAAAACAAATTCATCCTCACTCAAAATAATTCCTTTGAATAATAAAATATTCACCGGCAAAAACACAAGCTTACCGGTGAAACTTTAATTTACATCATTCCCATTCCTGGGTCCATAGGATAACCACTACCACCAGAAGTATTTTTCTCTTCTTTAATATCTGTGATTGCACATTCTGTTGTTAATAAAAGTCCAGCAATTGAAGCAGCATTTTGAAGCGCACTTCTTGTAACCTTAGCAGGATCAATTATTCCGCTCTCAATCATATTTACCCACTTAAAGCTGGAAGCATCAAACCCAAGCCCTTTTTTTTCGGTTTTGATTTGATGAATGTAAATAGATCCCTCAAAACCAGCATTTGAAATAATCTGTCTCATTGGCTCTTCAAGACTTCTTTTTACGATCTCAAAACCTTGCTTCTCCTCATAGCTTAATTTACTTGTATCTATTGTATCTAAATACATAGCAACTTCAATAAGAGTTGATCCACCGCCAGGCACAACACCCTCTTCAACAGCAGCACGAGTTGCAGAAAGAGCGTCCTCAACTCTATGCTTTTTCTCCTTAAGCTCTACCTCAGTAACAGCTCCAACATTAATAACGGCAACTCCGCCAACAAGTTTTGCAAGACGCTCTTGAAGTTTTTCTTTATCATATTCAGATGTTGAATCTTCAATTTGCTTTTTAATAAGCTCTGAACGCTCCTTTATTTGCTCTTTATTGCCAGTATTAATAATAGTGGTATTGTCTTTATCAACCTTAATAGTTTTAGCCTGTCCAAGTTGCTCAATCTCAACTGTCTCAAGAGTAAGACCTAGCTCCTCACTGATTAAAACACCGCCGGTAAGCACTGCAATATCCTCAAGCATTGCTTTTCGTCTATCACCAAAACCAGGAGATTTAATTGCACATACCTTTAATGCTCCTCTAACGCTGTTTAAAACAAGAGCAGCAAGAGCATCCCCCTCAATGTCCTCAGCAATAATTAATAAAGGTTTATTTGTCCCTAAAACTTTCTCAAGAACTGGTAAAAGCTCTTTAATAGAACTAATCTTTTTCTCATATATCAATATGAAAGCATCGTCAAAATTAACACTCATATTTTCTTTATTGGTAGAAAAATAAGGAGAAAGATATCCTCTATCAAATTGCATACCCTCAACATAAGAAATCGTAGTATCAAAAGTTTTTGACTCTTCAACTGTTATAACACCATCTTTTCCAACTTTATCCATTGCCTCAGCAATTTTTTCACCTATATAACTGTCATTATTAGCAGAAATTGAAGCTACTTGTGCAATCTCTTCTTTTGTTGTAATCTTTTTTGCAGACTGACGAATTTTCTCAGCAGCCAAATTTACAGCGTGATCTATTCCCTTTTTTATTCCAATAGGATTAATTCCTGAAGACACATTCTTAAGGCCTTCTCTTGCAATAGCATAAGCAAGAACAGTAGCGGTTGTTGTTCCATCGCCAGCAACATCATTTGTTTTAATAGCAACTTCCTTTAAAAGCTGTGCCCCCATGTTTTCAAATGGATTTTCAAGCTCAATCTCACGAGCAACGCTAACCCCATCCTTTGTAACCGTTGGAGAGCCGAACTTTTTATCAATAAGGACATTTCTCCCTTTTGGCCCAAGAGTTACTTTTACAGCATTGGATAATTTTTCAACGCCACTAAGTAAGCTTTTTCTAGCATCCTCATTAAAATATATGTCTTTAGCCATAAAAATTTTACCCCTTTCTATAAATAAAAATAATTTACATATAACAATATAAGATTAACATAAACTTAATACATTCGCTATAGTAGCGTATTACTTCTATGCATCAAAAAATACAAAATATACAAAACCAGTAAAAATTTTTATTATATAATGTAAATATTGACTAATCTTTAAATTATAAAGACAAAGAATTTATGTTTAGAAAACTAAAAAAATTGAAAACTTATATTATTATTATTTCAATAACTAAATTTTCAGAAGATAACCTGTTATTAATAATATCAAATATAAAATATTTGATTGAACACAAACAGCTAGCTTACAAAATACATTGGACATTTCCAATATACTTTTTTGAAATTCTAAGAGAACATGAGGAATTAAATAAATGGCTATTTGAAAGATTCAAAACCAATACAGATATATATATGCCTGGAACTTACAGTGGAAGCCCTCATGAATACATGCTGCACGATGAGATACATTTAGACTTGTATTGGGCACTAAAAAATCCATTCAAAAGTGGATACAAAGACATATTTCAAAATACGCCTATTATGTTTTATATATACAACATAGAAAAGTTTAGAAAAAAGGTGACTGAGCTTTACAGAAAGCTTAATTTCAATTATACAGAAGGAATAAGGCAGAGTAAAAATAATAAAAATTATTTAATTTTTTATAAAAATAACTGCCAATATTTATATGAAGTACAAAAAATAGATTCTCCAAAAAGCAACGTAGAAACTCTTATTTATTTTTATGAAATCAAAGAAACTTATGATAATCAAGAACTAAAAAATTTTTTACTTTATTTAAAAGCTTTGGAAAATAACTTACACAGCATTAAGATACAAAATCTAGAAGGATCCAAACTTACCACCGAACTACTAGAGATTCCAAAATTTAACTCCCTTAAAGAGCAAGAGCCAATAATAAATTTTCAAAACAAAAGACTTAAAGATTATCAAATCAACGAAAAAAGCTTAAGAGAATTTTTAATAAATAAACACCAAGATGAAATCATTAAAAATTCAGAATCAATTGTGCCTAAAAATTTGGAATACAATATGGAAGGAAATTTCACGCTATCTCACGATAAATACAATATTAAATTCGAAAATGGAAAATTAAATAAAATAAAATTTAAAGATAAAAAAGCTGAATTTCTAAACACATCTAGAACCTATTTTAAGGTTTCATCAAAAAAAGAACTAATAAAAGAAGCATCTATTGAAAGTTCATTTTCATTTTCAAATGAAAAAATTTTAGGAATAAAACAATATTTAGCTTTTAACTCTGCCAAAAAATCAACAATTGATTTTTTTATAGACGAGACTATCTCTAGCTTCTTTATATCGATTAAAATAAAATGGCCTTCTAAAATAGATCTAGATAAAAAAACATTAAAAAAATGCAATCCTGATTATCTTCTTGAATATTCAGCTCTTGAAATACCTGTTTTTGAAATTGCAAAAGGCACTAATTTAAAAATAACAGCAAAATACAGCGATCTTGATACTTATGAAAAAATAATAATAACTAAAAACAATCCCAAAGGCTACATTAATGGTACAGAATTTTTGATATCTAAAGGAAATGATAAAAACAGCAACTTTTTTATAAGCTTTTTAAATGTTGAAAAACATATCATTCATACAATTAATTATAAAATTGAAAAAATAAATTCTAAGAAATGGTTAATTTTAAATATAGGAGGTTCTTATAACACAGTTAAGATCCAAGATGTAATAAATTACTCTCAAACACTAAATTTAATGATACTACCATTAAATAATAATTTTGATAACAAAATAAAACTGAATTCAAAAATAAAAAATTTAATTTTTTATACTAATATAAAAAAATATGAAAATAAATAAATAATAAGTAGTAAAATATTAATAACTGGGTATAAAATTATCCTAAGAAGAACATAAAAAGTATTTAATCTTTAATTTAAACAAAAAAGGTATAATCATATGAACGACAACATAATAGACGTACATTCCACATTGGAAAAAGTCGGCATTACAAACGATCCTGTATTATTGAAAAATTTAACATCAGAATTAGGAATGAAAGCATCTCACTCGAGAAACAGAATCATTTTATACATAGCATCAAACCCAAAAGAATACTTTACGGCAAAAGAAGTTTATAATAAACTTATAAAAGAAATTCCAAGCCTATCAAAAGCAACGGTATATAACACATTAAATATTCTAAAAGAAAGAAATATACTAAAAGATATAAAAACTACTGATCAAAAAGAAACAAAATTTTATCTAAGCTTGGCTTCCACAATAGCTCACTTTAAATGCAATAAATGTAATCAAGTCCACCCTATTCAACTTGACGATATTAAAGATATTTTGAAAGACAAACTTGGAGAAAACTGGGAAACAAAATCTATTGAAATAATTTACTCAGGGCATTGCAATAATTGCTACAAAAAAGATACCCATAATAACAATAATGTCCCAGAAGAGAACAAGGGAATCACTTTATGAATATAAAAAATATCATTTTTATACTTATATTCTTATTGCTCTTAATACTCGTTAGTCCGAGGATAAAATTTAAAAATGAATTTTCAAAAAAACTAATTCCTAAAAACATAGAAGAAATTGACAATTACTTATTAAAAGAAGAATTACAATTTAATTTAGAAAACAATACAAAAAAAGAAATAATCTGGAATAAAGAAAAAGCACAAAAAACAAAATATTCTGTGGTCTATATTCATGGATTTGGAGCATCAAAAAATGAAATTTATCCGGTTCCAAATAATATTGCAAAAGCTCTTAATGCAAATATTTTTTTTACAAGACTTAAAGGGCACGGAATTAACAATAAAAATGTATTTCGGGGAATAACTACCCAAGATTGGCTTATAGATATTGATGAGGCTATTAACATTGGCAAATTAATAGGTGATAAATTAATATTAATTGGCACCTCTAACGGGGGCGCTGCCAGCATCTGGGCCTTGGCAAACTATCCAAATGAAATAAACTCGGCGGTATTAATTTCTCCTAATATATTCCCTTATGACAAAAGAACAAATATCGTTTACTATCCTTGGGGACGACAAATTGCATATCTTATAACAGGTGGCTACAATAAATTCGAAACAAAAGAGTATAAACGAAAAGAACACCCGACTATAAAAAGCCACTCTTCAAGAGTACAGCATGTAGACGCAATTATTGCAATGATGGGCCTTGTCACATTATTAAATTCATATAATTTCAACGAAATCAAAATACCTTTAATAATAACCCACACATCAAATGATCATACAGTAGACCCAATAAAAATAAACGAATTTATAAAAAATTATGGGGGTGAAAAAAAGGATATTCCCATCATACTTCTTGAAAATTCACACGCTCACGTACCTATTGGAAACCAAAGCTACAAAAGCGCCCAAAACACATCATACTTCACAAAGTATGCAGTTGATTTTGTAAACAAGATTAATAAGTAATAGCCTTAAGGCTATTACTTATTAAAAAAAATCAAGCCTCTAGTAATTCTTCTATTTCATTCTTAAGAACACTAACACCTGGTCCGTAAACTACCTGAACCCCATTGCCTTTAATAATTACTCCTTTAGAGCCAGTTTTTTTTAAAATTTTTTCAGAAACTTTAAGAACATCCCTTACTGTAATTCTAAGCCTAGTTGCACAACAATCAAGCTCAACAATATTTGAAGCGCCACCAAGCCCAATAATAACCTTAGTAGCATAATTTTCTTCAAATTCACTACTCTTAGAACTTGGAGAATCTTCAGAATTTAAATCTTGCGTTCTACCCGGGGTTTTAAAATCAAACTTATTTATTAAAAATATAAAAGTAAAGTAGTAAAGAAAAAACCAAACAATGCCTACAACTGGTACCAAAAGCCAATTAGTTCTTGAATTTCCCTGCAAAATACCAAAAAGAATAAAATCAATAAACCCTCCAGAAAACGTTTGACCTATTGTAATTTGAAAAATATGCGCCAACATGAAAGCAAATCCATCAAATGTAGCATGAACAACATAAAGAATAGGGGCTACAAAAAGAAAAGAAAATTCAAGAGGTTCTGTTATACCTGTTAAAAATGACGTTAGCGCTGAAGACATCAAAAGACCAAAAACTTTTGTTCTCTCCTCGCGCTTTGCGGTGTAATATAGAGCAAGTGCAGCTCCGGGCAAGCCAAACATCATGGTAATAAATCGTCCACTCATAAAACGGCTAGTTCCGATAAAAAATCTATTTGTACCTTGAGCAGCAAGTTCCGCAAAGAAAATATTCTGAGTTCCTTCAATCAACTTTCCATCAATAATAACAGATCCCCCAAGGCCTGTTGTCCAAAATGGCAAATAAAATATATGATGAAGACCAAAAGGTCCAAGCATCCTTAAAAAAATTCCATAAATAAGTGTTCCAATATAACCGGTTGAATCTACTAAGCCTCCTACTTTATTAATTCCGCTTTGTACAAATGGCCAAAAAAGAAACATAATAACAGCAAGAAAAATACTAGAAAAAGAAACAATGATCGGAACAAATCTAGATCCAGAAAAAAATCCAAGAACCTTGGGCAAATCTACTTTGTTAAACCTAGAATGAAGATAATAAGTCAAAATACCAACTACAATCCCGCCAAAAACCCCCGTTTCTAAAGTCTTAATTCCAAGAACAAAACCCACAGCACCGCTAGAGAAAGACTCCGCTCTGCCTGACACATCAATTAAAACTCCAATAGTAGCATTCATTACAAGGTAGCCAATAAATGCTGCGATTCCAGATGTACCTTTATCTGATTTTGCAAGTCCAACAGCAATTCCAATAGAAAATATTGGTGCTAAATTTGAAAAAATAATAGAACCTGACGCACTCATTATTTTGAAAACTGATTGTAAGAAGAATATATTCAAAAAAGAATACGTCCTAACAGTTTCTGGATTAGAAAGAGAACCTCCAATTCCTAAAAGCAGCCCCGCTGCTGGCAAAATAGCAATGGGAAGCATAAAAGAACGTCCAAATTTCTGAGCTTGTTCAAAACCCTTTAACATAAAACCCTCCTAAAATAAAAAATAAATTAACCTTTAAGTTTAAAATTATTTTTTAATCTGATTTATTTTTTCTACAAATTTTTTAGTAATCTCAGCGGGCCTTGTAATAGCACCCCCTACAACTACTAAATCAACCCCCATTTCAAAGCATTGTTGAGCTTTTAAAGGGGTGTCTATTTTCCCTTCCACTATTAAAGTAGATTTCAAATTAGAATTAAGCAAGGTTTTTAAAAAATTAAAATCATTGTCTGCAATATTCAAACCATTGGTATTTTTTGTATAGCCATACAAAGTTGTTCCAATAAAATCAAATCCCAATTTATCGGCATTAATAGCTTCATCTAAAGAAGAAATATCTGCCATCAAACTCTGTTTTGGATATTTTTTTTTAATATTTTCAAAAAAATCATCAAGTAGCACACCATCAGGCCTATTCCTAAAAGTGGCATCAAGGGCAATTACATCTACCCCTTCATTACAAAGCTCATCAATCTCTTTCATGGTAGGAGTAATAAACACGTCACAATTATTATAATTTTTTTTAATAATACCTATTATTGGCAAATCAACTTCCGACTTAATCTGACTAATGTCACTAACTCCGTTGGCCCTTATTCCAATAGCTCCACCTATTTTAGCTGCCAAAGCCATCTTAGACATAATAAAACTACTATGTAAAGGCTCGTTCTCAAGAGCTTGACAGGATACTATTAACCCTCTTTTGATTTTTACAATAATAATCAAACCTCCTGTAAAATTTATTTTTTTAAAAAAAATAAAAACTTAAATACAGATTATATTTTTTCTTTAAAAAAAATAATTCTTTTAAAGAAAACTAACATAAATTAAAAACAAAAACAATTTATCATTCAATACACATTAAGCTATAATTTAGGCATGGCAAATAAAATCAACTGGTTTCCTGGACACATGAAAAGGGCCTTAGATCTGATAAAGAATAATTTACAAAAAGCTAATATTGTGCTAGAAATACTTGATGCTAGAGCTCCATTTAGCAGTAAAAATCCATTAACTGAAAAAATTACTAAAAATCAAGCTAAAATAATTCTTTTACACAAATCAGATGTTGCTCAAATAAATGAAATTATAAAATGGAAAAAATATTTTGAAAATCTTGGCAATACTGTAATAATAAGCAATATTTACAAAAAAGGAATGCGTAAGCAGATAATAGATATTATTAAAAAATTGGCCATTGTTAAAAAGATAAAAAACTATAAAGAAAAAATAAAAGTTTTGATTATTGGAGTTCCAAATGTTGGAAAATCTTCAATAATAAATCTATTATCCGGCAAAAAGAGCGCAAAAGTTGCTAATAAACCTGGATATACTAAAAATATACAAATAGTAAAAATAAATGAAGAAATCAATCTTTTTGATATGCCAGGAGTTTTATGGCATAATCTAGCAGACCAGTCGATTGCAAAAAAACTTGCAATATTGGATATGATCAAAAATGAAATAGTAGATAGCACAGATCTTGCATTGTATTTACTTGAAATAATGGATCAAAATAATAAAAATATTTTACTAAAAAAATACGAAATATATCATAAAAATTCACTTGATATTCTACAAAATTTTGCAAAAGCAAGAAAATTAATCGGTAAAAAAAATGAACTTAACCTTGAGAAAGCATCAAAAATATTAATCAAAGAATTTAGAGAAGGCAAATTTGGCAAAATAATTCTTGATAAGAATTATAATGCATTTTAAAAAGGGCATTTACATAAATAATAATATTAAGTATAATCTTGATTTGTATTAATACAGCCATAAGGAGGTTGGAATTAGTTGGATAATTGTATCCTAGAGATTAAAAATCTAAGTCATTATTATGATAACAATGGAAACAAAACTTTAGATAACATAAATTTAAAAATTAAAAAAAATGAGTTTATTACACTACTAGGCCCATCCGGATGTGGAAAAACAACATTAATAAAAATATTGGGTGGTTTTTTAAACCAAAAAAATGGAGAAATTTATTTCTTTTCTAAGGAAATATCTAAAACCAGTCCAAACAAAAGAGAAATTAATACTGTATTTCAAAATTATGCGCTTTTCCCACATATGAATGTTTTTGACAATATTTCATTTGGACTTAGAATGAAAAAAACGCCAAAAGATATAATCAAAGAAAAAGTAAAAACATCGCTTTCGCTGATAGGAATGCCAAAATACGCATACAGAAATATTAACGAACTATCGGGGGGGCAAAAGCAAAGAGTTGCAATAGCAAGGGCAATGGTAATGGAACCCAAGCTTTTACTCCTAGATGAACCACTTTCCGCGCTTGATTTGAAAATGCGACAAGAGATGCAAAAAGAATTAAAAAAAATACAGCGTCAGCTTGGAATCACATTCATATATGTTACTCACGATCAAGAAGAGGCATTGACAATGAGTGACAGAATCGTTGTAATGAATGAAGGAATAATTCTACAAATAGGAACACCTGAGGAAATTTACAATGAGCCTAAAACAAAGTTTGTAGCCGATTTTATTGGAGAAAGCAATATTTTTGATGGAACATATAAAAAAGAGCTGGTTGTAAGTTTGCTTGGTCATGAATTTGAATGCCTTGACAAAGGATTTGAAGCTGAAGAAGCAGTTGACCTTGTAATACGCCCAGAAGATGTAAAACTACTTCCAAAAGGAAAAGGGCATTTAAGCGGCACTATAACATCAGCAATTTTTCAAGGGGTTCATTACGAAATGACTCTAGAAATCCAAAAAACAAATTGGATAGTTCAAAGCACAAGACTTACAAAAGTTGGAGAAGAAGTTGACATATTCTTAGAACCTGATGATATTCATGTTATGCATAAGGAATAATGGTTTTGAAAAAGTTGATATTAATCATATACTCCATATTCCTACTAACATTTAGTATTCTTCCCTTACTAATAATAATATTGCTTGGATTTTTAAATGAAAAAAACGAATTTACCATCTATAATTTCATTGGACTTTTAAATCCAAGTTATCTTAATATTTTTTCAAGAAGTCTAAAACTCGCAACAATAGCAACAATTTTTTGCATTTTAATAGGCTATCCTGCCGCCTGGCTAATTTCATTATCAAAAAAAAGTGCTCAAAATAAATTAATAATCATGATAATACTTCCTATGTGGATAAATACATTGCTTAGAACTTATGCCTGGATGAGAATACTTGGAAAAAACGGATTCATCAACAACTTATTTGAAAAGATCGGAATTGGAACCTTAGATCTTCTTTATAATGAACAGGCTGTTACAATAGGCATGATATACAATTTTTTGCCTTTTATGATCTTGCCAATATACACAGGGCTTTTAAAAATTAAGCCAGAATACATTGAAGCATCACAAGATCTTGGAGCAAGAATGTGGCAAATATTACTTTATATAAAAATACCACTAACGCTCTCTTACCTGGCAACAGGAATAATTATGGTATTTATTCCTTCAATTACGGTATTTATCATTTCAGATTTGCTAGGGGGCTCTAAACAAATTTTAATAGGAAATCTAATAAGCAAACAGTTTCTCTTTATAGAAGACTGGAATACTGGAGCTGCAATTTCATTTATTTTAATGTTAGCAATATTAATTTTTAATTTAATAATAATAAAATTAATGCGAAAAAATAATGGAGAGTAAAATATGTTTAGAGCCTTTAAAAACATTTTCTTATTTCTAATACTCAGCTTTATTTACCTTCCAATAATAATCTTAATAATTTATTCCTTTAACTCTGGTGACAGTGGATTTATATGGCAAGGATTTAGTCTAAAATGGTATAAAGAAATTTTTGCCTCAAGTCAAATCAAATCAGCAATATTTAACACCATTTTAATAGCTACAATCTCATCTTTGACTTCTGTTGTTATTGGAATTATTGGTGCTTATGCAATTTATAAATCAGAAAACAAAAAATTAAAAACAATACTATTATCAGCAAATAAAATAACAATAATTAATCCTGACATTGTAACAGGAATAAGCTTAATGACATTTTATTCTGCAATAAAAATGCAATTGGGATTTTCTACAATGCTAATATCACATATAATTTTTTCAACACCATACGTAGTAATAATAATTTTACCCAAATTATACTCTCTTCCCAACAATATTATTGATGCTGCCAAAGATCTTGGAGCCTCAGAAATTCAAATATTCTTCAATATAATTTATCCAGAAATCGTAGGAAGCATAGCAACTGGAGCTCTTATTGCCTTTACATTATCAATAGATGATTTTTTGATATCATTTTTCACCACTGGACAGGGATTTAATAATTTATCTATCCTAATAAACTCGCTAACAAAAAGAGGCATCAAACCCGTAATAAATGCTATTTCTGCAATATTGTTTTTTACAATATTGAGCCTTTTGTTTATTATTAATAAATTTATAGGAATTAAAAAATTAACAACAGATGCTGAGCTTTAAAATGAAAAAAGGAGTACTTATGAAAAAAATTTTTATATTAATAGCAATTCTTACAACTTTTGCTTGCACCAACAAAGACACAATAACTTTAAACGTATTTAATTGGGCAGAATATATTGACGAGACTTTATTAGATCAATTTGAAAAGGAAAACAATATAAAAATTAATTATGAAATCTTTCACAATAATGAAGAAATGATGGCTAAATTTAACAACACAAAGAATTACTACGATATAATAGTCCCATCAGAATATTTAATCCAAGAATTAATCGATGAGGGCAAAATTGAAAAATTAGACTACTCAAAATTGCCAAATGTAACAAAAAATATTACTCAAAATCTTACAAACCTGGAACATGATCCTGGCAATCTTTATTCAGTGCCAGCCTACTGGGGATTAATGGGCATACTTTACAATAAAACTAAAATAGATTTAAATGACATGCAAGGTTTTGACATTTTATTTAATAAAAAATATAAAAAAGAGATTACAATGCTAGATTCCCCTAAAGACAATATTGGAGTTGCTTTAAAAAAACTTGGATACTCAATAAATGAGCATGATACAGATAAAATTAAAGAAGCTGGAGAGCTTTTAAAAATCCAAAATCCACTATTAATCGGATATTTCTCAGATGTGCCTGCAAAATCATTGATGCTAAATGGAGAAGCATCTATTCAACTCACATGGAGCGGCGAAGCACAAAGCGCTATGCTAAAAGCCAAAAACTTAGATTTTTATGCACCTGAAAACACCAATCTATGGATAGACGCATTTGTAATTCCTATTGATGCTCCAAATAAAAACTTGGCTTACAAATTTATAAACTTTTTATACGAGAATGAACCATCTTATAAAAATTTCAAAGAAACTAGATATAATTCTCCAAACAAAAACGTAATAAAAAGAATAGAAGAAGAGGCAAAAAATAACCCCGAAATGAAATTATATTTAGAAGAAAAATTTTTACCAAAAGATTTTTCAAAATTTGAAATTTTTAAAAAAATACCTAAAAAAATAAAAGAAGAAATCCTTAAAATATATTTAAATCTGTCTTCTTAAATATTTAAATTCAAAAAAAACTTAAAAGCTTTTAAAATTTAAAGCTTTTAAGTTTTGTGACTATTTTTAAAAAAGACTTAAATATTAATTTAATATCAAGTCCAATTATAGACAAAGCAATCAATAAGATCAAAAATCCTTGATAAATTAAAAATGGAAAAATGTCAAAAGGAGAAAGCTTACCTTTTGTAAAATCTACAAGAGCTATAACATGCATACTATGGGGCAAAATACTTAAAAAAAAGCACGAAGACATACAAAGTAAAGCCGCAATACGCTTTGAGTTTAAATTATTCTCCTTAGTTATTGATCTTACAACAGAACCACTCATTAAAATAGCAAGCCCATTATTTGCAAGAAACATGGTCAAAATGCCAACTAAAACAACAATGACAAATTCCGAAGTTCTTTTAGACTTTGACATTTTTTGCAATTTTAAGAGCAACCAATCAAACCCCCCATACTTAATTGTCATATAAGAAATTCCACCTGTAGAAATAACAAGAATAAACATTTCCCCTAGACCTAAAAATCCTTCATTGATTTTTTTAGCCAGCAATAAAAAAGTAATATCTGAATAATAAATTCCAATAATACCAGCAACAACAATGCCTAAAAACAGGGCTAAAAATACATCAAAGCCTGAGATTGCAAAAACCATAACAAAAATATACGGAATAATTTTGAAAAAATTTATTTCACCAGACTCAATAATAAAACTATCGGTCTTGCAATAATAAGAACCTAAAAATGCAAAAGCAAGGCTTGCTAAAATTGCTGCTGGAAACGTATAAAAAGCTCCATTTTTGAAAACATCAACAATATTAACCTTTTGAGTATGACTTGAAATAATAGGGGTATCTGATATTAAAGACATGTTGTCTCCAAATGCACCAGCGCTAAGAATAGTACCAGCAATCAATGGAAGGGGGATGTTTACCTTATCTGCGAGCTCCAAAGCAATAGGAGCAACAGCAACAACAGTCCCCATAAAACTTCCGGTGGAAAAAGACAAAAAAAGAGTAATTAAAAAAATGCCACATACTATTAAATTCAATGGAACATATTTAAGACCAATATTTACTACAGCATCAACACTTCCTATTTCTTTACAAACAGCAGAAAAAGCACCGGATAACATAAATATTAAAGATATAAAAATAACATCTTGCTGAGCGCATCCCTCAATGAATTTATTCATTTTTGCCAAAAAAGATCCCCTAAAAATAATAAATGTCAAAACAATAGCAATAAACATAGCAACTACGGGAGGCATTTGATAAAATGCCCTTTTTACACCATTAAAATAAAGAACGAGTCCTGTGCCAATATAAATCCCTATAAAAAGAAAAAAAGGCATAAGCCCCCAAAAATTTGGAACCACATTGGTTTCTCTTTCTAATTTTAGATCTCTTTCCAATTTTAACCCTCCTAAATCATATAAAATAATTAAGAATAATTTATTCTAAATAAAATCAAAAAAATTAAACAATGCAAATCTTAAAATTTTTAAAATTTTTATTTTTTAAAAAAAAATAAAAAAAGTTTTTTTATATCAAGGCCCAAAATAGATAAAATAACAAAAAACAATAAAAATCCAAAATAAACTAAAAATGGCAAAACACTAATTGGCGACACAAGTCCATTTGAAAAGTTCACTAAAATAATCATTTGTGCACCATAAGGAATAATACCTTGAAAAATACAAGAGAACATATCTAAAATAGAAGCGCTTCTTTGAACACTGATGTTATTTTCAAAAGCTATCTTTTTTGCTACTTTGCCGCAAATAAGTATAGCAATTGTGTTATTAGCAAGAAAAACATCAACTATTGAAACAAAAGCCCCAATAGAAAATTCCGCTGAACTTTTTCCTCTAATCAAGGATTTTAATTTAATAAGTAGCCATTTAAAGCCTCCATTATGAATCACGGCAAAAGAAACTCCCCCTGTTAAAATTGAAAGAAAAATCAAATCCGCCATATTTAAAAACCCTTTATTAATGTTTTTCATTACATCTAGAAAGTATAAATCACCATACAAAACGCTAATAAGACATATAGAAAGAACGCCTAAAAAAAGAACTATAAAAACATTCATTCCAGCTAAAGAAAAAAATATAATAATTAAATAAGGCAAAGTTTTCACCAAGTCTATTGAACTTTCGTGTAAAAAGTTTGTGGTATTGGGCAAATTTTCAGAAAGAAAGAAAAAAGAAAAAAAAGTTAGTATGGCGGATGGAAAAGCATAAAAACTGCTACTAATAAAAACATCTAAGATGCTACTACCTTGAGTTCGACTAGAAACAATAGTTGTATCTGATATTAAAGAAAGATTATCTCCAAACATAGCTCCACACATTACAGATGCTGCTATTAAATTAGGATTAATACCGCTTTTAACAGCAATATTAAAAGCAATAGGAGCAATTGCAACAATAGATCCAACAGAAGTGCCGGCAGAAAAAGAGAGAAAGCAAGTTACAAAAAATATACCAGAAGCAATCCAATTAGGATTAATATATTTAATTCCCAAATTTGCTACAGTTTCAACGCAGCCTATTTCTTTGCAAAGAGAAGAGAAAGCTCCCGAAAGCATAAAAATAAGACACATTAGTATAATATCGTACTGAGCAGCTCCTTTAATAAATATGTGAATTTTGTCGGAAAATTTTCCTTTAAACACTAAAAAACAAACAATGGAAGCAAAAAACATTGCAACACTAGCCGGCAGTTGATAAAAGGCCATTTCTACACCAATAACCCCCAAATAAATCCCCGTGCCTAAATAGATAATAATAAAAACAAAAAAAGGAATAAGCCCAAAAAAACTTGGCTGCCCTCTTACTTCAATATTTTCCATATACATCCTTTAAATATAAGCATTGTTTTTATAAAACAGATTACTTATATCTTTTAATGATAACGCAAATTATTAATCGATGCATAAATTTGCAATCAAATCAAGAATAAAAATCCTTAAAACCCTTAAAATACTTAAAAAGAAAAATAAAAATTTATCAAAAACTTTATTACTAAGTCGCAAGAAATAAAAATCTAAGAACGCTCATTATAAATAAAACAAGCATTAAAAAGGAATAGGAATAAATTATATAAAAAATTTTATCTCATTTATATATTTAAAAAATATCTTTTAAAAAACTAGAAAATTAAATTTTACGCCAAAAATGATCTTTTTCTAAAATAGAGTCTATCTCTTTTGGTCCTTCAGAGCCATAAAAATAATTACAAATTTCAATATCTGCCCATTTATTTGCAACATCTGAAACAAATTCCCAAGAACTTTCAATCTCATCACTTGTCGCATACAAAGTACCATCTCCTAAAAAAGCGTCTAACAATAAACGCTCATAAGCCTCATCAAACAATCTTTTAAATGCTCCGTGATATGAAAACTCCATATTAGCGGTTTGAATTTCATAATTATATCCGGGCTTCTTGGTATTGAATTTAATTTCAATTCCATCCCTTGGTTGAATCCTAAATATCAAAGCATTAGAAAAATCAACAGAGCTATTGTTAAAAAGAGTAAAGCTTGGTTTTTTAAATTGAATATATATTTCTGAAAATTTTCTAGCAAGACCTTTTCCAGTTCTAAGATAAAAAGGAACCCCAGACCAACGCCAATTATTAATAAACACTTTCATAGCTAAATAAGTTTCGGTATTTGAATTTCCCAAAAATTCTGTTTCATCTTTATAGCCTTTTTTAAAAACCCCTTGAACTTGTGAACCTATATATTGACCCTTAACAATGTAATTCTTAATATCTTCTTTGCTAATTTTCCTCAAACTTTTTAAAACTTTTACTTTTTCATCATGAATAAACTCAGAATCAAATTTAATAGGAGACTCCATTGCAACAAGGCTTAACAATTGTAAAATATGATTTTGAACCATATCCTTCAAAGCGCCAACAGAATCGTAATACTCCACTCTTCCATCAAGACCTAATTCTTCTGCTACCGTAATCTGAACAAAATCTACATAACGATTATTCCAAATATTTTCAAAAATAGAATTGCCGAATCTAAATGTAAAAATATTTTGAACCGTTTCTTTACCCAAATAGTGATCTATTCTATAAATTTGATCTTCTTTAAAAGCAGAATAAAGCAAGCTATTTAATTTTTTTGCTGTCTCAAGACTAGAGCCAAAAGGCTTCTCAAGAACTATTTTTGACAAAGTCAATCTTTCGCTTAAAAAATACTTTTTCAAATGATTAATTATAGGTCCATAAAATGCCGGAGACGTCGAAAGATAATATATCGTTTCTCGACTTCTATCTAAAAATTTAAATAAATTTTTATAAGGCTCCTTTTCATTAAAATCACCAAATACATAAACAAAAAAATTTAAAAAAATCTCAATCAACGAATCGGTCTCTTCCTGCCATAAAGAATCTTTAATATACAATCTAAATTCTTTATCTGTAAAAATCTTACGAGAAAAACCAATAACCCTAAAATTGCTAATACATTTATTTTTAAATAAATTAAAAAGTGAAGGAATAAGCTTTTTTCTAGACAAATTCCCGGTAACCCCAAAAATTACAATATCAAAATTAGAAACACTTCTTTCTTTCATAGAATTTAGTCCAATCTGATCAATTTATTATATATCACAAAAAACATATTCATAAAGATTAGCAGACAAAAATTAAGCTCAAATTAAATATCATTTTTTTATAAACAAAACTAGTATATAATAAGGAGAATGAAAAATCTATCACTATTTACAGATTTTTATGAAATTTCAATGATGAACGCTTATTTTACAAAAGGAATTAATCCTAAAGCAAAATTTGAAGTATTTTTTAGAAAAACACCCTTTAAAAATGGCTATATTGTTTTAGCTGGAATGCACACATTGATTAATGAATTAAAAAATATTCGTTTTGGAGAAAATGAACTTAAATATTTAAAAAGCTTTAATATATTAGATAAACAATTTTTAAACTTTCTAAGAGAATTCAAACTAAACGTAAAAATAAGCTCAATAGAAGAGGGTCGACTAGTTTTCCCCCACGCACCAATAGTTGTGATTGAAGGACACTTAATAGAATTATTATTAATAGAAGGGTTAGTGTTAAATATAATAAACTTTGAAAGTTTGATAGCAACAAAAACCGCTAGAATAAAAGAATCTGGTGCAAAAATTTTAGCAGAACTTGGGCTAAGAAGAGCTCAAGGAATAAATGGAGCACTTTCTGCCAGCAAAGCCGCCTACATAGGGGGAGCAGATTTTACAAGCAATATGCTTGCTGGATATAAATACAATATACCAGTTACAGGAACAATGGCTCATAGTTGGGTAATGAGCTTTGAAACCGAAGAGCAAGCATTCAGAGAATATGCAAAAACATATCCAAACAAAGTAAGCTTGCTAATCGATACTTACGACACGCTTAACAGTGGATTAAAAAATGCCATTAAAATATTCAAAGAATTAAAACAGGAAGAAAAAAATAATTTTTCAATAAGAATTGACAGCGGAGATCTTGAATATTTAAGTAAAGCAGCAAGAAAAGAATTAAACCGAAATGGATTACATCATGTAAAAATTATTGCGTCTAATGAGCTTGACGAAAATATTATCATGTACTTAAATTCAATAAATGCTCCAATTGATATTTGGGGCGTTGGAACAAATTTAGTTACAGCAAAAGGAGATCCAAGCCTTTCAGGAGTATATAAAATGATCTCTATAGAAAAAAATGGAAAATTTATACCAAAAATAAAAATATCAAATAACGCAGAAAAATCCACATTACCTGACCAAAAAGAAGTTGCAAGAATGTATTTAAATGGCCAGATGATCTTTGATTTTATCTTTTTAAAAGAAGAAAAAGATAAAATCAAAGATCATCTGGATTCAGGAAAAGAATTTACCGTTTTTCATCCAATACAAGACAACATTTTCAAAATCATCAAACAATATGACGATTTTGAATTTCTAACTCACACTGTCTTAGAAAATGGAAAACTTCGCAAAGGCTACGAGCCTAGCTTAAACAATATTAGAAATAAAACCAAACTTGACTTAAGCAAACTTGAACATACGTACAAAAGAATAATTAATCCCCACATATATAAAGTAAGTATCAGTAAAAACTTAAGAAAGTTAAAAAACAAGCTCACAAAAGATATCAAAAACAATTAATATATGTATATATATAAAACTAACAAAGTAAATAAAATTTATAATAAAATTAAAGAACTAACTCAAAACGACAATATTTTTAAAAAAGAAACACTCATCATAGTAAAAAATGATCTCTTAAGAGAAGAAATTAAAAAAACCATAGCAAAACTAAATGGGATTTCTTATAATCTAAATATTAAAAAAAATGCCGCAAAAAGCATATATGAAATTTCTTTTAAAAATCCCAATATAAAAAAATACATAGAAGAAAATACTTTTTCATTTTACTTGGAAACAGAAAAATTTATTTTATACAACATATTGAAAACTGAAAAACTAAAATACATAAAAGATTTCAAATCCACAAAGAATAGGTACTTTTTTGCATCAAAAATAATAGATTTATTCCACCATTATTACTCAAAATTTTCAAAATTAATTGAAACTTGGGAAGATAATGGATTTTTATTCCAAGAAGAAAATTTAAAACCCTACGAGAATATGCAAAAAGAACTATTTAAAAAGCTCTTTGAAAAACAAAAAAATATTTTAAACTTACATAAAAAAATAATTCGGGAAAAACCAACAAAAAATATAGAAATTGAAATTAAAAAAATAATATTTATTGGCAACAACAGAGAGATTGAGAAAAAAATTATCAACTCTTTAGAAAAAATTTTTGATTTTGAAGTGCATGTGTTAATTTTTGAAGATTTACTAAACTATGAATCTACTCTTGTTAAAGAATTGTTGTTAAAAAAAACAAAAATCAACCCAATAAAATATCAAGCTTTAGAAAAAGTAGATATTGAATTATTTAAAGGTGAAAATTTTTTAACAAGCATTAAAAATAATATCATAGCAAAAACTCCAATTTCAACATTAGACGATAGCTTTAAAATAATAGAAGCTAAAAATCAAAAACGTGAAGTAGAAATTTTGACAAATCAAATAGTACACTCAATGCAAAAAAATAACCTAAAATTAAGCGACATAGCAATAACTTGTTTGCAAGAAAAATTTAATGAATATTTGCCATATATAGAAGAATGCCTAAATAAATATGAAATCGAATATAGTATTCTATGTTATAACAATTTGTCAAGAGGAGAAAGTATAATAGCTTTAAAAAAGCTAATGGATCTTTTCATATCAAAAAACGGAACAATTAGTAATTTTAGCAGAAAAGAAGTATTTGACCTGCTAAGTAACAACAAGGTAATGAAAAAATTTAATATATCAACATCTGAATTAAACTATTTAATAGAATTTAGCGATGCGATGAACATTAGTTTTGGCGCAAACAAAACTCACAAAGAAAATCTAAACTATGATCAAAACTTTTTAAACTCGTGGGAAGATGGATTTAATCGATTTTTAATGTCTGAAATATTTGACGAAAAATACGAAGAGGAAACCCAAAAAGAAAGCACAAGATTCCAAGATCAAGAGTCAATAATGAAACTTATAACAATAGTAAAAAGTTTGTATGAAGATATAAACTATTTTAAAAATAAAGCATACAAAGTATATGAATGGGCAGAAATCATAGAAATTTTTATTCAAAAATATATTGATCTTGAAGATTTTAATACAACCGATGAATATTTACAAAATAAGATAAAATCCTTTAAAAATTTCCCCAAAGATTTAAATGACAATCTTTACAAAAACTATTTAAAAGAAATTAATGAAATAAAAATTGAATTTTATCTTTTTAAAATTATGTTTGAAGAAAGTCTTGAAAAAGAAAAATACGGAGTAATGTATAAAAAAAATGGAATATTGATTGCCAATTACAAAGAAATAGAATATCTTCAAAAAAAAGAAATTCATTTTTTGGGATTTCAAAAATTCAACTCTAAGATAAATTATGATAATATGAATTTATTAAATGAATACTATGAACATGAGAATACTGAAAAAGAGGAAATAACAGCTCTTTTTAATTTGATTTTTGCAACATCAGAAAAATTTTACCTTTACTGCTCATTTCAAGACAACTTAAGTCTAGAAATTAATACATCAAAAACAATCAACAAAATACTTGAACACATACAAAAGTATGAAAAAAATTTTCAAATAGAAAAGCATCCAAATGAAAACCACGACCCAGTATATTTTAAAGATGTAAAAGAAAATTATTTAATAAACTATGATCTAGAAGCCTATAATATCGCAAAAATACTACAAAATTCTAAACCAATTAGATTCAAGCAAAATAAAATTAAACTAGAAAGCCCAATTAAGCTAAATTTATACGAATTAAAAAATGCCCTTTCTAATCCTTACAAGCACTTTTACGAAAAAACTTTAAACGTTAAAATACAAGACATAAGATTGGAAAATGAAATCAAAGAAAAACAAGAAGAACAAATTTTCAGTGTTATTGAAATTATTTACAGACTTATAAAAAATTCAACACTACTGCATGAATACATAATGGAGAAAAAAGATGATGCAAGAAAAGCAATAGAAATTATTAAAAACCATATTAGACATGAAATACAACAAGGAAGCATTCCCTTCAACATAGATCAAAAAACGACTGTAAATAAAATCTTAAAAAAAATAAATAAATTAAAATATAACGCTGCTGAAAGCTTAAAAAAGCTTTCAGCAATGACAAAAAGCAAAATTAAATTTTGCGAAAAAATAAAACTAAATTTTCAAAATAAAAATATAGAATTTGAATTAAAAAAAGATATTGAGAATGTATATAAAGTCGAAAACGATTATTTTTATTTAAATTTTGTAAAAAAAGACTATTGCAATATCCCAGATAAAATAAAAAATGAAATAGATTTATATATAACAGGACTGCTAATAAAAAAAGAAATACAGAACTTCAATTCATTAACAGAAGTAAAAATTGATCTTGAAAGCTTAACGGCAAAAACAACTATTTGCTATCATCACAAGGAGATAATAATTGATGACATTGAAAATATGCTTATGCAATTTGCATACATATCAAGCTATCCAACTCCAATTTACCAAAGCTTGATAATTAAAATTTTAACAAAAATAACTCAAAATAATTTTTCAAATTGTTTTAAGAATTTAATAAAAATGCAGATAAAAAATCCTTCCAAAGCTTATTTCACAAGCAAAGCACACGAGAGATTTTTAAAAACTAGCGAAATAACACTCTGCGATTACTATAACAGATTTAAAGACACTCATGATTTCAAGTTAGACAAAAATTTATTAATATTGATAGAAAAATTTTACATTAAATTCGTAAGGCCAAAAAATTAAAATTCATGAACAAAATCCTAGAAAAAATCCAAAATAACACAACAATATTAATAGAAGCATCGGCGGGCACCGGCAAAACTCACATACTGGAAAATGTGGTTATAAATTTAATAAAAATCAAGCTATACTCCATAAATGAAATCTTGGTATTAACTTTTACAAAAAAAGCCACAGAAGAAATGCACACAAGAATACTAAAAGTAATAGAAAATGCTTATTCTAACTCAAAAACAAATGAAATCTTAAAAGAAGCTTATGAGCAATCAAAAAAACTCTTTATATCAACAATCAATAAATTTGCATTACATGCCTTAAATAATTTTCAAATTGAAACAGAAAATTACTCCAAATATAAACCTAAAGAAAAATTTTCAAAAGAAATAGATGAAATAGTTTATGACTTTTTAAGAAAATCAGATAGCTTGATTCAAACTCTTGATATTAAAGACTACGAACTTAAAGTGTTTAAATCTGATCCTAAAAAAACAGAAGAGATTGTTTTAAAAATAAAAAAAGCTTACGAAAGAGATACGACTCAAGAGCTTGGAGATTGGCTTAAAACCCAAACGGCTTTTGAAAACATTCTTCTTAAAAAGGAAGAGCTGATCAAAGATTACAACAAAATAATAGAAGACTTAGATAAAATGACAAAAGATGAAATATTAAGTTTTTATAATAAACATATTCAAACTGGTAAACTTGAAATAGAATACTCTAAAGAAAACGACATATTCAAAATAGCAGAAACATTATTAAAAAATAAATTTTTTTCAACTCTAATAGAAAAAGAAACTAAAAAAAATTCTAAATTATCATCTAAAGAACTTAAGATTAAAAATGATTTAATCTGTTTGGGAATTAATATTAAACATGAAAAATATAAATCAGAAGACAATAGAAATAAAAATAGAAACAATTTAAAGCAATATGTCATTTTAAAAGTTGAATACAAAATACTAAAGTATATAGAAAAAGAACTAGAGAAAACTATTAAATCAACAAACACAATAGATCAAAATTACATAATTTCAAATTTAAAAAATTACCTAAAATCAGAAGACAAAAAGCTTCTAAATGCAATCAAAAATCGGTACAAAATCATTTTAATTGATGAGGCGCAAGATCTAAGCCTAATACAAATTGAGATATTTAAAATATTAAAAACAGCAGGAATAAAATTGATATTCATAGCCGATCCAAAACAGATAATATATTCCTTTAGAAAAGCTGACATTTCATTTTATAACAAAGAAATAAAAAATAAAATCAATACAGACGCTAGAATTGTACTAAAAATAAATCACAGATCAAGCAAAAAACTCATAGGGCCTTTAAATAAAATTTTTAATAATATATACAATAATGCAATAGCCGATGAAATTGAAAAAATTGATTTTACCAATTCACTTCCAAATCAAAAAAACGACAATAATAAAATTGTCATCAATGGACAAGAAATAGAAGGAATCAATATAATAACCACAAATACAGAAAGCGAAGAAGACATTTACCAAAAAACAGCATTAACAATAAAATATTTGCTTGCATATGGAAAAATTGCTGAGAACAATAAAATTAGAAATATTAAAATGCAAGACATTAAAGTACTTTGCAGGGGGAAAAATGAAATCAATTTAATTGATAAAGCATTAAAAAAAGAGCAAATCCAAACAAACAAAACTCAAGAAAAATTTTTAAAAACCAAAGAATTTAGCGAAATTTTTTATATTATTAAGTGCTTAGACCGAAAGCAAAGTTTTAAAACTCTAAATTATATTCTAAGCAGCAAAATATTAAATGTGCCGTGGAATTTACAAAGAATTTTAATCAAACAAGACAAAATTCACCTTATAGAAGAATTTATTGAAAATATAATAGTTTTGCTTGAAAAAAATGAAATAACATTAATAAATGCAATTAACAAAATTGCATTCGAAAAAAACCTGTGGATCAAAATTGCAAATATCACCAAAGATCAAAAAATTATCGAATGGGCAAAAAATAAAATAAATTACAAAGGCCTTCTTATTAAAGAAGGTAAGCTTGAAAATTTAAAAACCTATGAAACAACACTTGAGATCATCTCTAAAATATATCATAAAGAACAAAACATACAATCTCTAATCTCTACTTTAGAAAACCTAATAATAAACGAAGAGCCTGAAGAAATAGAAGAAAAAATAAATAATATAAATAATGATAATGAATCTATAGAGCTCATGACAATACACAAATCAAAAGGGCTTAGCATGAATATTGTATTCTTACTAAATACAACTCCAATAGAAAATAGCAATTTTTTTTCAAAAAAAAATCAATTTTACAAATTTTATCAAGACGGAAAAATTGAATATGATTTTTTTAAATTGGAAGAAAATAAAAAATACGCAAGACTAAAAATACTAAGCGAAGAAAAAAATATATTTTATGTGGGAGCAACAAGAGCTAAATTTGCTCTTTTTATTATAAAAATAAATAGCATAACTAGCAAATTATTAGAAATAGCAAAAATTTTTACTATCGATGATATTAAACATGACTTTAACATACATGAATTTATTGGCCAAAAGAGATTCAATAAAAAAAAATACAATACAAATGTAAATACAAAATTAATTCCGCCAAAACCAATAATTAAAAACATGTTTAAAAAAGAATATACATCTAGTTTTTCAAGTTTAACAGCACAAGCTCATCATAAAGAATTTTACGAAAACTATGATTTTAAAAATATTAACTACGAAAAAGAAACAGAACTTGATTATGAGCCTGGATTAGAAGAGATTCTGCCTAAAGGAAAAGACATCGGAAACATTTTACATGCAGCGATGGAGAAAATAATCTTTAGCACAGCAAAAGATACATTTGATAATTTTAAAAAAAATAACATTGAAATTATTGAAAAACAAATACAAAAAATTAGCTCAAATCTCAATACAATAGAAATACAAAATTCATTAGCTAAAATGATTTATAATATACTAACTTATAATATAAGAGCAATTAATACTCGTCTGTGTGATATTGAAGAATTACAAAAAGAAATGGAATTTTTAATAAAAATAAATCCTGAATTTCAAAAACAAAAATATCTTTTTGACAAACACTTTGAAGATCTTCACATAAAACTAAGCGATGGATATTTGAAAGGAATAGTAGATCTCATATTTAAAGCTAATAATAAAATATATATCCTAGATTACAAAACAAACTATCTTGGAAAAAATAAGGAGGATTATAATATAACAAATTTAGAAAATACGATAAAAAAGGAATATTATGATTTGCAATATAAAATATATGCCCTTGGAATAAAAAAAATATTATTTAAAAACAAAAAAGAATATAATCAAAAATTTGGTGGAATAATATATCTTTTTACAAGAGCATTTAAAGAAAATATTGAATGCTTAAAATCAAAATTTGAAAATGGTATTTATTTTAATCTTCCAAAATTTAACGACGTGGATTTAGATAAAATCATCTTAGAGTTAGGCATTAAAAGGAACTTATGAGAGATTTTTTAGTATTAAGAGAATTTCTAAAAGATAAAAACAAAAAATTCTTAACCCCCGAGCTTAAACTTTATGAAATAATTGAACTTTTAAATATCAATAAAAAAAATTGTTATAAAGCACAAACACTTGCAAGGTCCACAAACAATGAAAATATTGTAATATTTTTAATATTTTTATTTAACTACTTTGATAAAGGCCACTTAAGAGCTGACATAAATCTATTAGCAAAAGATATTCAAAATACAATAATATTCACAAAAGACAACCTAGAAAAAACCAATAAAAGTTACAACAAATTAATAAAAATGCTAAAAGGGCTAGAAACATTTGGAAATCTAGAAACTATTAAGAATATAGTTTTACTTTTGAAGAAAAACAACATACTAATGGAATTTAACAAGCTTAAAATTACAACTCCCCTAATCCTGGAAAACAATATCTACATTTATACTCAAAAAAACTACAGAGAAGAAGAAGAATTAATAAAACAAATTATAAAAAGATTAGAAAACCATAAAAGCGAATTAAATGACAATAAAATACAAAATATAATATCAAATTTAAATACCAATATTTTAAATAAAGAGCAAATTACATCAGTGAGAAAGGCATTAAAAAGCAACTTCTTTCTATTAAGCGGAGGCCCGGGAACAGGCAAAACAACAACTATTAACTATATCTTAAAAGCAATTAATAAAACATTAAACAATAAAAAAAAAGGATTAGTAGCCATTACAGCGCCTACAGGAAAAGCTAGCCTAAGGCTGCAAACAAGTATCGACTATTCATTCAAAAACTTAGAAATAGAATGTAATACAATCCAAAAACTATTGGGAATCAAATTCATAAACAAAAAAAATCTATATGATGAAGAAAATCAATTAAATTTTGACGTAATAATAATTGACGAAGCTTCAATGGTAGATGCACATACTTTTTTAAAACTACTGAAAGCAACTCCAATAACCACTAAATTAATAATGGTAGGAGATAAAAATCAACTCCCGTCAGTAAACGAAGGAAATGTATATTCAAGTCTTTTGGGAATACAAAAAATAAATAGCAATAATGTAGAAGATCTTAAAGAAAACTTCAGAAGCAACAAAGAAATAAATTTACTCTCAAAAGCAATATACAAAGAAGATAGTACTTTGATTTGCAAATACATTAATAACAATAAAAATATTCAACTGAAAGAAATAGAAAAAATAAACTTAAAAAAAGATCTAATAGAATATACAAACAATTTATACAGAAAAATACCCACTTTTAATCTTAAATTACTAAAAGAATCAAAAATTGAAACAATACTTGAAACTTTACTTGAAAATATAATTTTAAGTTCAAAAAATTTTGGTAAATTTGGAACTAAAACACTAAATGAAATAATAAAAACTTACCTGAAAAAGACCTATGGAAGCTTTATTGGCCAAATAATAATGATAACTAAAACTGACTATAAAAATAAATTATTTAATGGAGAACGGGGTGTTATTTTTAATGAAAATTCTAAATTTTATGCTTTATTCCAAAGAAAAGATGAAAAATATAAAAAAATAAATTTAAATTTACTAACAAATTATGAATTCAGCTTTGCCACAACAATACATAAAAGCCAAGGATCTGAATACAAGCATATAAAAGTAATATTAGAAAATAACCCTTTTTTGACAAAAGAACTTATGTATACTGCAATAACAAGAGCCAAGGATAGCTTAGAAATAATTTCTAACGAAGAGACTATTATTAAGCTAAGCAAAAAATCTAGCAAAAGAGATTCAAAAATACTAGAACACGTAAACTCATTTAAAGAAATTGACAAATAAATTAAAACCTACTATAATCTTTTAAAAGAATGGCTTTGGGGGCGTAGTTCAGATGGTTAGAACGCCTGCCTGTCACGCAGGAGGTCGCGGGTTCGAGACCCGTCGCTCCCGATGATGAATTTTACATTTTATTGTGTCAACAGCTTTTCTTAGAGAATCTATTGATGCTCTAGCAAATTTTTAATAAAAAAAATTACAAATCTTTAATTTAAAAGTTATAATTTAAATAATTAAAAAAAAGAAAATCTATAAGGAGAATGTAAAATGAATCTACAAAAATATCTATTTTTAACTGCTTTATTATTAATTTCAACATCTGTTTTCGCACAAACCAATACAATAACAAAAGAAAATGTAATTCCAAATGGAAACTTAAGCCAATTTGGAGTAGAAGAGATCTGCCCAATATGCGGATATGTTAACTGTATTTGCGATGAACAAACTACAGAAATCGCTGCAAAAGTCTCTCAATCAAATACAACGGGCTTTTTTACAAGCATGGCTATACTTGCATTGCTAGTAATTACAGGATTGGCTCTAGCAAAAAAGAAATTATATAAATCAAAATTAAAAATTTAAGCAAACTAAATACTGTAGCTTTTAAAAGCTACAGTAAAGTTTCAAAATCAATCCTTCAGCTCTATTTAAAATATTAAGAAGTGCAAATATCCTCAATCCCAATCTGACAAAGCATATTTTTAACATCTTGAAATTCACAAAGATTGCCTTTTAATGCCGTAGCTGTACCAGCTGCAACACCAAATTTAAATGAATCCTCTAAAGTACTCCCATTATCAAAAGCATATACAAACCCGGCAATCACAGAGTCTCCTGCTCCAATAGTGCTAACAGAATTAATCTTTGGAACAAAGGCCCTAAAAGCAATATTTTTACCGCCAATAAAAATAGCTCCGTCACTTCCCATGGAAATTATAATGTTTTGAACCCCACTTTCTACAAGATTTTTTCCGATTTTAATCAATTCTTTTGTAGAGTCAAATTTAGTATTAAAAAGATCCTCAAGTTCATAAATATTGGGCTTTATTAAAAAGGGATTTAATCCAAGAATTTTTCGCAAAGGTTTGCCACTGGTATCAATGATAAGCCTAACATCATTAGAAATGCTATTAGCTATTTCATTGTATGCATCCTCACCAAGAGCTGCGGGAACACTTCCTGACATCACCAATGTACTATTATTTGCTAAACCTTTAAGTTTATTTTTCAAAAGTTCAAATTCATTCTCAGAAATATCTGGAGAATTGGCATTAATCTCTGTTTCTCTGCCATTTGCTATCATTTTAATATTTAATCTTGTATCATATTTTATTTTAATAAAATCGTTTTTTATGCCCCTAGAATCAAGAAAAAATCTTATATAATCACCTGTAAAACCTCCCAAAAATCCCAAAGCCGTACTAGGTTTTCCTAAATTTTTAAGAACGGTGCTTACATTTATTCCCTTACCGCCAGCAAAAAAATTGTTATTTAAAGCATAATTAAGACTTTCTTCCTGAAATTCTTTTAAAACTATTTTATAATCCACAGAAGGATTGAGTGTTAGAGTATATATCAAGATAATCTCCTTTGATTTATAAAATCAATTAAACAAATAGTAAAATTTAATAAATGTATATACACTATATAATATATAAAGGTGATTATTATGCAAAATTTATTTTCAAAAAACTTGATTGTTTTAAATTACAATGCAACTAGCAAAGAAGATGTAATTAAAAAAATGGCTAGCATGTTCAATGAAAATGGATACTTAAATGACATGGAAGCATTTATAAAAGAAATTAAAAAAAGAGAAGAAATTAACGGAACAGGCATTGAAGAACATATAGCTATGCCTCATGCAAAAGGCAATTTCATTAAAAAACACGGAATTGCTATTTTAAGAGTTGTTGGCAATGGTTTTGACTTCAACTCTTCTGATCAAAAGCTTTCAAAACTGTTTTTCATGATGGCTCTACCCGAAGAAACTCCAAGCAATGCACACATAAAAGCTATATCATACCTAAGTAATACTTTTAGCAACAACCTATTAAGACATGAACTTATGAGCACAAATAATGAAGATAGATTTTTAGAAATAATATTGAATAATGACAATATAAATGAATCTAACAATTTAAATACAAAAAAAGATTTCATTCTTGCCGTAACAGCATGTCCTGTGGGAATAGCTCACACCTATATGGCAGCAGAAAGCCTTAAAAAAGCAGCTTTAGAATTAAACATAAATATAAAAGTAGAAACAAATGGATCTAGTGGAACCGAAAACCCAATAACAGAAGAAGAAATAAAAAAAGCAAAAGGGGTCATTATTGCATCTGGCAAAACTATCGATAAAGAAAGATTTAGCGGAAAACCTTTAATCGAAGTGGGAGTAAAAGACGGCATACACAAAGCAAAAGAGCTTATCCAAACAATTCTTAAAAACGAAGCACCAATTTACAAAAAAAGTAACACAAACAAAACCGCCGAAACTCTCCAAAAACAAAACAAAAAAACGGGGATTTATAAACATCTAATGAATGGAGTCTCATTTATGCTTCCATTTGTAGTCTCAGGAGGAATAATAATAGCAATATCATTCATGCTTGGAATCAAAGCATTTGACATAAACGATCCAAGCTACAATAAAATAGCAGATATTCTAATGCAAATCGGCGGTGGAAGCGCATTTGCTTTAATGATTCCAATACTTGCTGGCTATATTTCATTTAGCATAGCAGAAAGACCAGGACTTGCGCCTGGAATGATTACAGGATTAATGATGAGCAATGGAAATGCAGGATTTCTGGGAGGCATCTTAGCGGGATTTATTTCAGGCTACGTTACACTAACTGTAAAAAAAATATCTGACAAAATAATTCCTAGCAATTTAAGAGGAATAAATCCGGTATTAACTTATCCTTTTTTATCAGTTATAATTTCAGGAATTTTGATATATGTAATGCTTAGTCCAATATCTGTTATTAATGAATCAATAACAAATATGCTAAATCAACTTAGCGGTACTAATATGGCAATACTTGGAGCTTTGCTTGGAGGAATGATGGCAATAGATATGGGAGGACCTGTAAATAAAGCTGCATATGCATTTGGAATTGCAATGATAACTGCAAAAAATTATATTCCTCACGCAAGCATAATGGCAGGAGGAATGATACCTCCCATAGGAATTGCTCTTGCTACAAGTTTATTTAAAAATAGATTCTCAAAAGAAGAAAGAGAATCTGGAAAAGTTTGTTATTTTTTGGGAGCATGCTTTATTACAGAAGGAGTAATTCCATTTGCAGCAGCAGATCCTTTAAGGGTAATACCCGCATGCATACTAGGCTCATCTGTAGGAGGATTTATTTCTGCACTTTTCAAGGTAGAGGTTATAGCGCCACACGGCGGAATATTTATTCTACCAATAGTAGTAAACCCATTAATATGGATAACATCTATCCTGATAGGATCTATTATAACAGCTGTTTTAATAGGAATTTTTAAAAAAGAATACAAGAATATAAACGATTAAGTTTATATTCTTGAACCCAGTCAATAAACTAATCTAAGTTTTATTGGTGTTTCAAGACTTAATCCTTTAACCATATCCATCTCAAACCTCAGTGTGTTTGAGTTAATTTGTTTGAATCCAGATTGTTCTTGAACATTTCTAGAGGTCTTAACTATAAGATTAAGTTTGGAATTGTCAATAAGTTCACTTGCTTTGGAAGTAAAATCCGATAAAAAATAAACCAAAACATCTTTATATTCTTTGGCAGACATTGGAATCTCATCCGATGGCAAAAGAGCAGCAAGTGCATCACTAATATATTCTTTATTTTCATTAATATTCTTAGTAGCGTTTTCCAAATTAATATTAAGTTCAATAATATTTTTACCATCTTTTTTTTCTATCTTAAACACAGATATATCGGGTTTTTTCATATAATCGCCTAAAATTTTAATTAAATTATCAAACTTAACAACTAAATTAATAGAATCTCCTTGAGTTTTAATACTCAAAAGCTTAAACCCAAGCTTTTCCTCTCCATTTTTAAAGTATTTTTTTATTTCATCTACAGGAAAAAGAGGCATATTTGCAATTTCTTCTCCCACCAAAGTTGTTAAGAGTTCCTTTCTAATTTTTTCAAATTCTCTATTAACATTAACAAATATTGAAACAACACCACTAATATCATCATTTAACTCAATTTCAACATTAGAGCTACAGGCAAAAAAAATCAACAATAAACTCAAGCTAACAAAACACTTTCTCATAACAAACTCCTAACTAACAGTTAAAAACTATTATAATAGAATATATAGCTACAAAGCAATAAAACTAAAGGAGAACACCCATGGTGAATGATAAAACACTAGAACCAAAATTTTTTCAAAGCCTGCTAGACAATAGCCCTACCCCTTATCACTTAGTAAACTATATTGAAGAGAAATTAATAAATTATTTTAATGCACAACAATTAAAACTTGATGAAAAATGGAAAATTGAAACAGGATCATATTACATAAAAAAAGAAGGAACTAGCCTTATTGCCTTTAATATTGATGTCAAAAAAAAATATGAACCGTTTCTAATAGCAGCAGCACATACAGACAGTCCGGGATTAAAATTAAAAATAGACGCAACAGAAAAAGCAAGTGGTGTGTTTTATAACCATATTGAAGTTTATGGTAGTCCAATAATTTCTACTTGGATTGACAGAGACTTAAGCTTAGCAGGAATTGTATTTTTCAAAAAAAATGAGAATATTGAATCAAAATTAATCAATATTGAAAACATAGGAATTATTCCAAACCTTGCAATCCATTTAAACCGACAAATTAACGAAGGATTTAAATACAATACTCATGACAATTTAACAGTAATCAGTAGCACTAAAAAAGCAATAAAAGATAATATCTTAGAACAACTTGGAATAGAATGTGAAAATTTTCTATCTTGTGATTTAATATTCACAGAATCACAACCTTCTAAAATAATAGGAACTGAAGGAGAATTTTTGGCTTCTAAAAATCTTGATAACAAATCGGGATGCCATGCAATCATGAATTCTTATGTTCACACAAGCAATGATAAAAATAAAATAGCTGTATTTTTTGATAACGAAGAAGTAGGATCTTTAACATCAAGAGGCGCTGATTCAAAATTTTTATCAGAAGTTTTAGAAAGAATCGATCTTGCTCTTGATTTAACCAGAGAAGAGCATTTAATAAAAACAAACAAATCATTTAATATCTCAATTGACAGCGTTCACGGCATTCATCCTGGCTATACATCTAAACATGATCCAAAATATCAAGCAAATCTGGGTAAGGGCGTAGTTGTAAAAAATAGCGCTAATTTCAGATATGCAACAACTTCAACAGGATTTGCAAAATTAAAAAATTTGGCCATTAAAAACAATATTAAGATTCAAGAAATAATAATGAAAGCAAATGTTCCTTCAGGCACAACAATTGGTCCAATCTCAAATGCAAGAACAGGAATAGAAACTATTGACATTGGAACACCAATGTGGGCAATGCATTCCCTGCGCGAAACAGTATCAATAGCTGACCACATAGAAGCAATTAAATTGCTAAGAGCTTTCTTTGAAAAAGGAATTTAAAATTGGAAAAAATAAAAGAAATAATTGTAGTTGAGGGAAAAGATGATCTTAAAAGAATCAAAGAATCTTTTGACTGCACAGTAATAGAAACAAAAGGATTTGCTTTAAAAATTGAAACTATTGAATTGTTAAAAAAAGCATTAAAATACAAAGGAATAATAATTTTAACAGACAGCGATAAATCTGGAAATATTATTAGACAAAAAATAGTCAAACATCTGGGAGAAAATAATAAAATCAAACATGCATATCTTAATACTAAAGACACTGAAGTTGAATCAGTAAATAAAACAGAAATAATAAAAATACTTAAGGGGGTTGGAACTTTATCTAAAGATAATCAAAAAGATTTATTAACATTAAGCGATTTGTTAGAACTTGGCATAATAGGAGAAAACTCAAAAGAAAATAGACAAAAAATACAAAAACACTTTTGTTTGGGGGATGGAAACAGTAAAAAACTCTTAGAAAGACTGAATTACTTTAAAATAACAAAAACAGACCTAAAAAATCAATTGGCTTTAACTAACTCCCCCAGAAGGACTTGAACCTCCGACCTAGTGGTTAACAGCCACCCGCTCTACCACTGAGCTATAGGGGAAATTGAACACTAAAAACATTATCTTAAATTTAAAAATTTTTGTCAATTATTTTCCAATATTTTTAAAATCCCATTAGCAAGAATTTTGGAATCTTGATCTCTAAGCTTAGAAGATCTAATAGACCAAGCTTCCTCTGGAAATGCCAAATTTCTAACTTCTACTAAAAGCTTAGTCATTACTATATTATTTCTTAAAACATGAAGATTTTGACCCTTAATATAAAAACTTCTTTTCATTCCTTCTGTAATTTTTTCTGCTGCAGACTTTGAATGAATATCATATTTTTTATCGTCATCTTTTTGATAATAAAACCCCATACTCTTAGGCGCTCCAACACTATTATCCGCATGCAAACTAAAAAAGGCTATATCCTTATCTTTAATATGTTTATATTTATTAACAATGTTTTTAACAACGACTAATCTTTTTTTAAGGCCTGACGGAGTGCCGCTTATCCAAGAATCAACAGTATCATTTTTATTTAGATCATAATCATTGTAAACCTCGTTTTTAACATTAACAAAAGTATTGTTAGCAAAAACACTATTTCTAATTAAATGGTCGGGGGCTAAAATAGTAAATTCAACATTGGCCCCCTCTTCTTTAAGGTATACATAAAGCCTTAAGGCAATATCATATACATATTCATCTTCAACAACAAAAACTTCATTTCCAAGACCATCTCTAGATTTAACAATAGCTCCAGGATCAAGCCCACCGTGACCTGGATCAAGAATTATTAATTTATCCTTAAGCCTTGATCCTTTATTAAACCTAGAATTTACCAACTTTTCAAAACTTTTGAAAAGTTGGGTTGCCTTTTTATAAGAATTCAAAGGAGAATGCCAATCTTCTGAATAAAACTCACTTGGCTGACTTATCTTTCTTGGTCTATACCAATAATAGAAATCACCAACAACCTCAAATATTGGTATTTTGGAGTCTAAAATAACCAAAGAGCTAATATCAAAAAGATCTTGATTGGCAGTAATTCCAAAAGTATTTAAATTTAGTTTTTTGTTTTTACTTGAAGGAAGATTAACTATTGTTTGCACTTTATTAGAAGAATTAGGGACAGAATCAACCTTTTTTTTAATATATAAATCGTTTTTAGTTTTAATTATAGAAGAATCAATTGAAAGTTTTTTATCAAAAATTTTCAATTTTTGATCGTGCATAATATTATTGCTGCTTAAATTATTCCAATTTTTAAGGTCATCGATTAAAACACCGTAATGTCTGGCAATGCTATACAAAGTCTCCCCTACAGCAACTGAATGATAGATAAACTTATTATCTATTTTTTTCTCAATTTTAAAATCTCTCTCAACAGGTTTTTCTAAATCATTATTTACAATCTTTAAAACATTTAACAATGAACCTGCTTTAAGATTAACAGCCCGATTGCCATTAAGAGCTACAAGATCTTTAGCAGTAACGCCATAAATATAAGCTATTTTGCCAAGAGTTTCCCCTCTTTTAACATAATGAAAATTAACATTCTTAGTGGCTTTTTTTAAAAAAAGTTGCTGACCAATCTTTAATTTATCATCATTAAGAAAATTAAATTTTAAAATATCCTTAGAACTAATATCAAAATCCTGAGAAAGTTTTGAAAGTGAATCACCCTTCTTAACCACATAAGGCTTTAAAAAATCAGGCTCAGTTAATACAAGCTTCATTCCAACCTTAAGATCTTTAGATCGCAAATCATTCCAAGCGATTATCTCTTCTTGACTTAATCCAACAAGCTTTGAGATGCTCTTAATGGTGTCGCCTTCTTTTACGGTGTAAAAAATTACCCCTTTGTTAACAGATTCTAGCGCACTAAAAGAATGATTGACTTTGTGGGTAATGTTTTGACCTAAATTAGAATCACTTGGAATAATTAATATTTGACCCGCCCTAATATTGTCAACATTAAGTTTATTAATCCTTTTAAGATCGCTTACTTTGGCTTTATATTTAATTGCAATTGAAAAAAGAGTATCTCCTTTGACAACTCTATACTCAAAATCGGCATTAAGATTTACAGGACTTATTATTAAAAAATAAAATAATATAATAAGATCTATAATTTGCAAAACACAAAAAGTTTTACTTTTCCTTAATGCCAGTATTTTGAACAATGTAATCATAAATTATCCAATAATAATCATATTTTTTGAAGAAGAAAGTATATCTTTTGGAAATATAAAATTGCCCATCGTCAAAATATAAATCAGCAATCACCTTGCCCGAAGTATCAGAATAAGTCGTTTCAATAATAGAAAATTTATTTGGTGCTTTTGAAATATCTGAATTATTAGAATTCCACAAATATTCTTTATACTCTTCAACTACATTTTTATTGGGAATAGGTGATAACTTTTGCTTATAAAGGTATGCCTTGCCTTTGTCATTTAATAATAAACCTTCAATATCAAGATATAAAAAGAACTTTTCTTTTTTCCCAAGCTGCAATGCCTTTAATAAATATTTAACAATCTCATCGGGAGATAATTTTTTCTTTTTCAAGATATCTTGAATATCATTATTTTCAGACAAATTAACAAGGTCTATGCTACCTGGATTTTCGTCAAAACCATCATTTAAAAAAAGCGTAATAATATTGGATTCTTTTTTCTTAGATGGATCTGAAATGTCTGGGAAAAAAATACCCTTAACAAAATAAACTCCATCTTTACTAAACTTAACAAATTGATTTAAGTTAATAACTACAGAAAATTTTTCATTAGGTCTCAAGCTCATATTTCTAACAGGAATTGCAACATTTTTAGATCTCTTTTTAACATATTCAATAGGTCTTTTAACTTTAATATTGGTGGTATCAGTAACATCAAAATCAAAGCCAAAAGAATTAATATCGCCTATTTCTAAAGTTAAAACACTCTCAGACGCATTGCTAAGAGAAACTTCAATAAAAACACTACTATTGACACGATAAATAGATTGATTAAAAAACTTGATTTTAAAATCAAGACCCTTGTAATCCCCCGCAAACAAAAGAAAAGAAATATTCATAAAAAAGATACAAAAAAGCAATTTTCTAATATTCATAAGCTCCCCTCAAAACCTAAACACATTATATATAAAGAAAGTAATAATACCTATAGTATATTATTATACTAAATTAATTAAACAAAAAGGTAAAAAATGAATATAGATGAAGAACTAACAACAATATTAAAGAATAATTCCAATTTAAAAAAAATGAAAGAATTTTTAGAACAAAATACATTTTTTTCATTAACAGGATATGAAGGATTTTTCAAAGCCTTTTTAATTAAAAAAATCAAAGAATATAGTAAAACCGGGAAAATAATATTAATAGTTAAAGACGAACACACATTAGATAAAATCAAAAACGATTTACAGGTAATTACAAATCAAATCTTTGAGCTTAACTATTTTAGCCCCCTTGTATACAAGGGCATTGGCTCAAAAAGTACGATCTTTAACGAAAGAATCAAATTTTTAATCAATTTTTATAAAAAAAACCCTGGAATATATATTACAGTCTTGAAATCATTGCTTAGCAAAATACCCGATAAAAATACATTACTAAAGAATATATATAAAATTGAAAAAAATACCAATATTAATACAGCAGACATTGAAAAAACTCTTATAACATTGGGATATGAAAAAACATTAAGAGTAACAATTCCAGGAGAATTTACAGTAAAAGGAGAAATTATAGATATATACCCTTTTGGAGAACAAAATCCAATAAGAATTGCACTAAACTTTGACAAAATAGAAGAAATAAGAAAATTTAATCCCTTAACCCAATTAAAACACGATAATGAAATTTTAGAATTCCAAATTCTTCCAAAAAAAGAAATTATTTGGGACGATGAAACTATTAACACCTTAAAAACAAAAATTAAATCTGTTGAATATAAAAAGATTCTTGAAGAGTTGGATTTTAAAAAAGAAACAAAAACAGAAGAAATGTTTTATCCACTAGTAGCAAATACTTACTTAGGTGATGAGATTGAAAAACACACACCTATTGTAAACTTTGAAATTAACAATTTCGAAAAAGAAATTGAAAAAATACATCAAGAATACGAAAAGCTTTACAAAGAAGCAGAAGAAGCCGGTAAAAATATAATTGATCCAAAAAGAATTCTCTTAAATTATAAAAACTTCAATCTAAAAAGCGATGTTTTATTTTCAAAAATTAAAAGCCCTGAATCCAAAGAAATTATCGAGTTTAAAATCGAAAATGAGAGAAACTTTTTTTCAAATATAGCACTTACAAAAGAAGAATTTGAAAATTGGCTGAAAAATGGATTTAAAATCATTATTGCAGCAGAATCTGAATCACAAAAAGAAAAACTTAAATATATTTTCAAAGAATTGCCAAAAGTATCAATTGGGGTTTTAAAAATATCTAGCTCTTTAATAATAGAAAAAGAAAAAATTGCCATTATTCTTGAATCAAACATTTTCAATACGGGGCAAAAAATAAACAAAGCCTTTGAATCTTCAAAAACAAAAGCTATTGACTCTTTTGTTGGGATTGAGAAAAATAGTCATGTAGTTCACATAAACCATGGAATTGGCATATTTAAGCAAATAAAGAGAATAAAAACAAGCTCTCTTGAAAAGGATTATATTGAAATTGAATACGCTGAAGGAGAAAAACTATTTATTCCAATTGAACAAACAAATTTAATCCAAAAATACATTGGAAGTGATCCTAAAAATATTAAATTAGATAAAATTAGTTCTAAAACATGGATAAAAAACAAAGCAAACGCAAAAAAAAGAATCGAAGAGATTGCAGACAAATTAATAGAACTTTATTCAAAAAGAGAAAGCATCAAAGGTATTAAATACCCAGAAGATAACGAATTACAATTGTTATTTGAATCTGAATTTCCATACAATGAAACTCCAGATCAAATAAAAGCAATAAAAGAAATAAAAGAAGATATGATGAGCTTCAAAGTGATGGATCGCCTTCTTTGTGGAGATGTTGGATTTGGAAAAACTGAAGTTGCTATGAGAGCTGCTTTTAAAGCCGTAATGGGAAACAAACAGGTTATTGTACTCTCGCCAACAACTATCTTAGCAGAACAGCATTTCAATACATTCAAAAAAAGATTTAAAAATTTTCCAATCAAAATCGAAGTATCAAGCAGATTTATAAAAAATAACGCAGAAAGCCGGATTTTAAAAGAACTTAAAAGTGGAAAAATTGATATAATCATAGGAACACACAAAATTCTTTCAAAAAAATTCACCTGCAAAAATTTAGGGTTAATAATAATTGATGAAGAACAAAGATTTGGCGTAAAAGAAAAAGAAAAACTTAAAGAAATAAGAATTTCGGTTGATTGCCTTGCTCTTTCTGCAACACCAATTCCCAGATCTCTTCACATGTCACTAATTAAGCTTAGAGATATTTCCGTTTTAAAAATTCCGCCTCAAAACAGAGTAAAAATAGAAGCTTATTTAGAATCGTTTAGTGAACTTTTAATAAAACATGCAATTGAGAGTGAACTGTCTCGAGATGGTCAAGTTTTTTTAGTAAATCATAATATTGAAGAACTGTATTATTTAAAAACACTAATTGAAAAATTAACACCTTATGCAAGAATTGCAATAATTCATGGAAAACTAACAGGAGAAGAGATTGAAAATATAATGCACAATTTTATTAAAAAAGCGTATCAAATTTTATTGGCAACAACAATAATTGAAAATGGAATAGACATTCCAAATGCAAATACAATAATAATTAATAATGCAAACAAGTTTGGACTTGCACAGCTATATCAACTAAAAGGAAGGGTTGGAAGAGGATCTCAAAAAGCTTATGCTTATTTTTTGTACCAAGACAGCGAAAAGCTAAATGAACGCTCTATTGAAAGACTAAGAGCAATAACAGAATTTTCAGAGCTAGGAGCAGGATTTAAAATAGCAATGAAAGATATGGAAATAAGGGGTGTTGGCAATTTACTTGGTAGAGAACAACATGGGGAAATTGAATCGATTGGACTAGATTACTATCTAACAATGCTAAATAAAGCAATTGAAAAGAAAATGGGAAAAATCTCATCAGACGAAGAAGAGGTTGATATTGAAATTAACTATAGTGGATTTATTCCTGAAAATTATGCAAAAAATGAGCAGGATAAACTACTAATCTACAAAAAAATCTTTAAAATTCAAACTGAAGAAGAAAGTAAAAAAATAAGATCAGAGCTCCACGACAACTTTGGCCCAATACCCGAAGAAATAAACAGTCTATTAATGTTGGCTGAGCTTAAAATTTTGGCAAAAAATTTAAACATAACAAAATTAAAAGAAACAAACAGAACTTTGGAAATAGAATACAAAAATATAGAAAGCATTCCTATGGAAAAAATAATAGAAATACTTCAAAAACATCCTAATTTATTAATATTAAATCCCTCATATCAAAAATCGATATTTTTAAGCTTTAAAAATATTGAAAAATCTGAGAAAATAAATTACATATACAAAAATATTAACTTACTAAAGACAAACACATAACTTGTTAAATACAAAAGGGAAAAAAATGAAAATATTAATCATAAACACAGGAAGTTCTTCATTAAAATTTGCTATTTATCAATATGAAAATTCGAAAAAAATAATATCTGGAATTATTGAAAAAATAAAAGAGAAAAAATCAATCATAAAAATTGTAAATACTGACGGATCAACAACAGAAAGATCTGAAAAAGGAATTGAAAATCACCAAAAAGCAATAGAAAAAATGTTTAAAATACTCACAAACAGCGATTTAAAAATCCTTAAAACTCTTAGTGAGATTAAAATAATAGGACACAGAGTTGTACATGGGGGCTCAAGTCTTAAAAATTCAGTAATTCTTAAAACCAGTATTTTAAATACATTAAAACAAATTTCTGAACTTGCTCCACTTCACAACCCAAGTGCAATCATCGCAATAGAAGCAGTGCTTAAAATTTTGCCACACACCAAACAAGTTTTATGCTTCGATACATCCTGGCATCAAACTATAAAAGAACACGCCTTTCTTTACGCAGTACCATATTCTTGGTATAAAAATCACAGTATCAGAAAATATGGCTTTCACGGACTCTCTTATTCGTACATAACAAAAAGAACCTCAGAAATTTTAAATAAAAAAATAGATAATCTAAATTTAATAATATTGCATCTTGGAAACGGAGCAAGTATTAATGCTGTAAAAGATGGAAAATCTTACGACACAAGCATGGGAATTACTCCGCTTGAAGGCCTTGTAATGGGAACAAGAAGTGGAAATATAGATCCATCAATTATTAATTTGATGAGCACAATATTAAATAAAAACACTAAACAAATTGAAGAAATATTAAATAAAAAAAGCGGCATGCTAGGAATTTCTGAAAAATCAAATGATATGAGAGATATTTGGAACAAAATTAAAGAAGGAGAATATCAATCAAAAATTGCAGTAGAAATAATGACATATAGAATGAAAAAATATATTGGATCTTACATTGCCGCTCTTGATTTTAATGTCGATGCAATAGTCTTTACAGGTGGAATTGGGGTTGTTGATTATAAAGTAAGAGATCTTGCGTTAAAAGGATTTGAAAAAATTGGAATAGAGCTGGACCTTGAAAAAAACAAAATGTCCCAAAGTAAAACCTTAGAATCTGAAATATCAACCATTAAAAGCAAAGTAAAAATACTGGCAATACCAACAAACGAAGAATCAACCATTCTTGAAGACATTTATAATTTAATTCCAAAAAATTTATAATTTACAATTTTAAAAACTAAAATCTGGTTTATTTATTATAATTATTTAAAATAGATTTATATTTAACTCTTGCAAAGTAAAGTTGCTTTTTTAACATCTTCCATTATTTGCTTTCCTTTTACCATTTCAAGAAGAGTAAAAGCAAATTCAAATGAAGTTCCAACTCCTTTAGAAGTAATAAAATTATTGCTTCTAACAACATTTTCATCTACAAACTCACCATCAAGAACATTTTTTTCCAAACTTGGATAACATGTAAACTTATTGAATCCTAGAAGACCTTTAGCAGCAAGCACTACTACCGGAGAAGCACAAATAGCTGCAATATATTTACCTTTGGAATTCATATCTTTTAAAATCAAATCCAATTCTTTTGAATTAAAAAGATTAGTAGCTCCAGGCATACCTCCTGGGAGAATTATTAGATCAAAACAATTTTCCTTACAGTTTGATATTATATCATCTGCTAAAAAAGAAACGCCTTTTGAACTTATCACAACATTGCTATCATTTGCACTGATAATTTGAATATTAACATTACCCCGTCTTAAAATATCAATCGGGATTATGGCCTCAATATCTTCAAAGCCATTTGCAAGAATAATTCCTACTACCATTTACAACCTCTAATGCTGATGGAGGGACTTGAACCCACGACAACTCGGATATGAGCCGAGTGCTCTAACCAACTGAGCTACATCAGCTTAAACTTTTATTAAGTGTATAAATTCAATAATGCTTTGTCAATGTTATTATTTAAAAGCATTATTATAAAGTATAATACAAAATAGCTTGCTAATAAATATAAATTACTAAATTAGCATTTATTATTTATATGGTTAAATGAAAAGAAATTTTTATCTCATTGTCCTTTTTATAGCTAATAACTGCTTTTCCATTGATTTTTGGGATACGATGGAAAGAGAAAAATTAATAAATGAAATGGTAAGCAAAATGCAAGATCATGAACTACTGGGGCAAATGTTCATGATAAGCTACCCAAATCAATCAATCACAAATTTTGTTCTTGATTTTATAAGTAAAAAAAATCTTGGGGGAATTAAAATTTTTGGATGGAACGCAAAAAATTTAAAAAATTTAACAGAAAGTATTCATAAAGCTCAAAAAACATCTCAAAATAATAAATTTAAAATTCCTTTATTTGTAGCAACAGATCAAGAAGGGGGATTGGCGCAACACATAAAATTAAATACATCAGAAACAATTGGCAATCTTGGAATTGCAGCATCGCTTTCTCCAAAAGATTCTTATAATACAGGATATTACATAGCACAAGAGCTAAGGCAACTTGGAATAAATCTAAACTTTGCACCCATAGTAGATATATACAGTCATGAAAATAATTTTGCAATAGGACCAAGAACATATTCGGATAACCCCAAAATAGTATCACTTCTTTCTCTGGCTTTTTACAAAGGACAAAAGCAAGGAGGAGTAATTTCTACTGCAAAACATTTCCCAGGACACGGCAATACTACCCTTGACTCTCATATCAATATTCCAATAATAAATTCTAATTTACTAGAAATAAGCTTAAATGAACTTTTACCATATAAAATATTAATCCAAGAAAACATTCCCGTAATAATGACAGGTCATTTAGCATATCCAAAGCTTACAAATGGAAAAAATATCCCTGCATCATCCTCAATAAAAATAATTAAAGACATACTGAGAAAAAAATTAAAATATAATAACATAATAATTACTGATGACCTTTTAATGAACGCAGTAAACTACAATAATGAGAGCATTTATAATACGATTGAAAGAATAGTTAGAACCAAAAGTGACATTTTTTTAATATCTTTAAATGAAAATATACAACAAAATGCTTACAACATGCTATTAAACTTAATGAAAAAAGATTCAGAAATAAAAAACAATATTATTGAATCTAATAAAAGAATATTAAGAATAAAATTAATGTACTTAAAAGAAAATAAAAATAAATCTGATCTTTATCCTAATTTCAACAAAAATGAGAAAATATATTCAAAAGAAGGTGAAAAATTTTTTGAACAAAACACATTAAGGAGTATTACAAAAGTAAGAATAGAAAAAGAAATATCTAAAACCAAAAAAACACTTATAATATCTCCTTACTACAAAATGATTACAGAAGGTAGAAAAATATTTCAAAATACATACGCTTATTATTACAACTATTATCCCTTAAACGGAATTAATCCCCAAAAACTCGACGAAATTAAAAAATTAATTAATAAATTTGAACAAGTAATATTTAATTTATCCACACCTGGAAGCTTGAAATATTTAGAAAATTTGAAAGAATACAAAGATAAAATAAGCGTAATTGTATCTCTTACGCCTCACCATATTAAAAAATTAAATTGGATAAAAAACATAGTAATTATTTATGGAACAACACCCTTGGCATTTAAATCTGGATTTTTAACACTCACTAAAGATTTTGATCCAAAAGGAACCATCCCTTTAAAAAATATTATAAATAAATATTATCCTTAATGTATGCTAGCATTCGATTTTTTACAATCTCTAGAGAACCTTGTTTGATTCTAAACCCGCTGGCATTTTTATGCCCACCGCCTCCAAAATCTTCTGCCAATTTTCCAACATCAAAAGAATCTTTAGATCTTAGCCCAACTATAATCGAACCGTCCTCCATTTCCTTTAAAATGCCTAAAATTTCATTATTCTCAACATTGCTTAAAATCATATAAAAAAGCTCATTAACCCCACTAACTCCACCATCTTTGCCAGAGCTAGAAGAAGATAAAAATGTAAACAAAACCTTTCCATTCCAATAAGATTCAAGATTGTTAAGCATTAACTTAAGAGTTTCTATTGATTTTAGGCTTTTGGTGGCTTCTATATAGCTATAAACTTCTTTAAGGCTTATTCCTTTTGAAACCAGTCTTGCAACCATTTCAAAAGGCTCTGGATCACTTCTTGAAATAAATTTAAAAAAACCAGTATCAGTACAAAATCCTACTAAAATATACCAGGCCTCTTCTTTTGTAAGATCATGTCCAAACTCTCTTATCAATTTTTCAATTAAAAAAGTAGTAGAAGGCGCAAAAGGATCAATATAGCCCTCACATTCTAATTTTTCTCCAGACATATGATGATCGATTACTAAAGTAGGCATATTCTTTACATAAAAGATAAATTCATCACCTATCCTATCTAAAATCGAGCAATCTAAAATAATAACTGAATACTCTGAAATCTCAATATTGGGCCATTCAGATAAAAACTTATCCTTAAAAGGAACTATTTCTTTTCTAATAAAAGGACCTTCATTTAACAAAATAGAATTTTTACTAATTCTTGAGAGAAAAGACGATAAAGCTAACGAAGAACCTATGCAATCAAAATCAGGATCTTTGTGCCCAATAATAATAAAATTATTATATTTTCTAATAAAATTAATAACATCTCTCATAATAAAGTTCGCAAACCTTCCGCAAAACAAGTTTTTGGCTTATTTTACATTGACTATATTACAATATTTCAATAAAATAAACCACAATGGCTAATAAAATATAACAGGTGGAAAATTTTGGAAAAACTAAAACAAGAAGATATAGATAAAGCATTTTATATGGCAGAAAAAGCACGAAATAATTCATATTCTCCATACTCAAAATTCAAAGTAGGTGCCTGCATTAAGACCAAAACAAACGATTTTTTCATTGGAACAAATGTTGAGAATGCAAGTTTTGGAGCAACTTGTTGCGCAGAAAGAAGTGCAATTTTGAATATGATTGCAAAAATTGGTGTACAAGCAATAGATTTTTTATTGCTTAATACAAGTCCTGAATCTATTCCGTGCGCTATATGCTTGCAAGTAATGGCAGAATTTTTTGATCAAGATACAAAAATAATAATAACAGAATCTAAATCATTTAGTGAAAACAAAACGCCAATAAAAATTTATACATTAAAAGATTTACTTAAAGCTCCTTTTGATAAAAAAGAGCTACGAAGAGTAACATAATCTCAACTTGCAAAAAATTAAATCAATTTAATATCTTTAGAGAAACTAAAGCACTTGCAAACTTATTTAATTTGTTGCTTTCAAGAGTATTGGCAGATAAATCAAATACATTTAAAATAAGTTTTTTCTCATCAGAATTAAAATTATATTCCAAATCTTCAAATAATAAAAAATTAATAATTGGAACAAATTTTTCTATAAAGCTGTATAAACTATTATTAACATTATAGGTTTCATAATAATAATCAAATATATCTTCTAATGACCTTTTGTCAAACTCTTTTAAAATCTCGTAAAAAATATTTTTAATATTATCAACTAAACTGTGCAAATCATTATTATTTAAAATAATTTTTTTACATTTTTTCACAAAAAAATCTGCTTGCCGCATAAAATATCCCTCACTTTTGCCCCCAACAAACCAAGATTGAGCTTAAATTTAATAAATGATAAAATTTAACATTACTGCTAATATGGTAAAATTATGCAACAACTAGGAGAATGTTACAATTATGGTCAAGGTAATAAGCTTAAAAAACATTCATAAATTTGCTTATTTAAAACTGGATACTTTAAAAAAAGAAGATATCTACATTGTTTATATTGAAACTAATTCAAAATTAATTGCAAATCTTAAAGCAAAAGCAAAAGCTGATCAAATTGAAATAATTAATTTTTATATTGATGATGATTTTAAATTGGAAGGCATAGAAAGAATAATGATTAGCAATTTAATTCACTACGGCAAAAAAAATAAGTTTAAAACAATTTCATGCCAAATTGCTGAAATACAAGAAGAGCTTTTAAGCTTGGGATTTGAACATAACGATTCTAAATATAAAAAAGAATTAGCACCTGAAATAGAAGAAGATAAATTTGTAATGGGAATAGGAATAATCTCTATATTTACTGAAGTAGCATCAATATCTTCTAAGCTTACTGTTGGAATATTGTTTAATTCATTTGCACTTATTGCTGATGCTTTCCACGTGATGGCCGACTTTGTTTTATCTACAATAACTTATTTTAGTTTGAAAATTACAAGCAAGCCTGAAACCATCCATTATCCTTATGGACACAAACTAATGGAAAGCTTAATAGCTTTTATCATGGGAATAATTATACTTATGACGGGATTTACACTATTTCTAAATACAACCGGATTAAATAAATTTATCACTCTTGGGGGAGAGTCTGGATTTAATATACACATACACCAGAACAAAAATAAAAATGATACTATATATGAACATGACCACTACCACTCACACGATCACGATCATAACCACGACCACAACGAAGAAGACAAAAAAAACATACTAGAAATATTCTCAAATAAATCTCTTAAAAAAAGCTTGTGGATACCACTAACCCCCTTCATTTTTTTTATAGTGAAAATAATAGAATATTTGACAAAATTTCAAATAGGAAAAAGATACAACAATCAACTTCTCTTAGCACTAGCTTCTGCTGATAAAAACTGCATATTCTCACATGGTGGGATTACACTAAGTTTACTGCTTGCAACCTACATGTGGAGTGGCTTTGACAAAATTATGTCTATATTTATTGGCTTTATCATAATAAAAGAAGGGCTTAACGTAATAATAAATAACGCAAACAATTTGCTCTCAAAACAAAATATAGATCTTAAAAGAAGCGTAAAAGACACGTTAAAAAATTCAAATATAAACTTTAAAACACTCAATTTTCATAATCAAGGCAACAAACTTGTGCTTTATATCAAAATAAATTTAAATTCAGAAAATGACTTTAAAAATTTTATAAATAAAACACAAGATATTAAAAATATCATAAAACAAGAATATAAAGAAATAAATGATATATATTTTTTAGTCTAATTAAATTAATAATAAACAAATAATTGACACTCATAATAAAGTTGTGCTAACATTTTAAATTGTAAGACGCAGGGTAGAGCAGTTGGTAGCTCGTCGGGCTCATAACCCGAAGGTCATAGGTTCGAGTCCTATCCCTGCTATGCTTTATTTTGAATATGTGAGGAATTGATGAATAGAAAACAAATAGCTAAAGGCAAGCTGGTAAGGAGATTTGGTATCAACATTTTTGAGCAGCCAAAATATGACAAAATCCTCAAAAAAAAGCCACATCCTCCCGGAATGCACGGAAAAGCCAGAAAAGCTAAAATCACAGAATATGGAAAACAATTAATAGAAAAACAGAAGATAAAGTTTACTTATGGTGTAAGTGAAAGGCAGCTAACCAACACTTTTAAAGAAGCAAAAAAACATCACGGTGTTACTGGAGACAACTTGCTATCAATACTTGAAAGAAGAATTGACAATGTTGTATATAGGGCTGGATTTGCCATCTCAAGAGCACACGCAAGGCAAATGGTTTCTCACGGTATTATTATATTAAATGGAAGAAGAGTTACAATCCCTTCAATAATACTAAGAACAAATGACCAAATTCAAATAAAAGAAAAAGATAGCCTAAAAAAATTAATAAGATCAAATATAGAAAAAACTTCGTCTCTTAGAAATTTGCCAACTTGGATAGAAGTAAATGCTGATGATTTAAACATAAAAGTAAAGCATGCTCCATCAAGGGACGAGATACCTACGCTTGCTAATGAACAAATGGTTGTAGAATATTATTCTAAGAGAGCATAAAATATCTTTTATTTCTGCATTATTAAAGGAAAAAAGTGGCTTTAATTGGCCACTTTTTTATTTACCCTTTTTTTTACCCTTTGAAAAACTTTTACCCAAATTATTCTTAGCAAAACAAGAAAAACTATTATTCTTTCTCAAGCCCTTAACATTAGGCTGAGCGCTAAAAGACGCTCTATTGCCCGAAGGCTTTCTAACTCCATCTTTCATAGATCTACTCCTAAAATATAAATTTAAATATGTATATTTTTAAATAATATTCAAATAATCAAAAACTTCTTCCAAGCTGGAGACAAACTTAACATCTATATTGTCCTTAACTTCTTCTGGAAGCTTAGAATAATCTTTTTTATTATCTTTGGGCAAAATAACTTTACTTATACCGTTTCTATAGGCTGCTAAAACTTTTTCTTTAATACCGCCCACAGGAAGAACAAAGCCCTTTAAAGTCACCTCACCGGTCATTGCAAGGTCCAAAGGAACTTTCTTATCAGACAATATCGAAGCAATTGCTGTTGCAATGGTAATACCTGCAGAAGGCCCATCTTTTGGAGTTGCTCCTTCTGGAAAGTGCAAATGAATTTCAGGACTTTCCTTCACATCAAAATTAAGCTTAGAAGAATAGGTCTTAACTATAGAATATGCAAGCTGTGCACTCTCTTTCATAATAGCTCCAAGACTACCTGTTAGGATAATGTCTCCTTTTTTCTCAAACTTAGTTGCCTCAACAGGAAGAACCGTACCACCATAATTTGTCCAAGCAAGCCCATAAACAAACCCCGAAGAATCAATCTTAATTAAATCCAAGTTATCCTCAGTATCAACATAATTATAATAATTATTAATATTGATTATTTTATAAATACCTGGAATATCAGGATCATGAGTAAAAAGCGAATTATTCCCATGTATCAAAGAACTTGGTGAATAAAAGTTGCCTTTGATGATTTGATCTTTAGAATACTCATAAAGCAGCTCCCTTACAAGTCTCCTGATCAAATTAGTCAAAACTCTCTTTAGCCCCCTTACACCAGATTCCATAGTATAGTTTCTAATCAAATTAAAAATAACATCATCTTCTATTCTTATATAAACTTTGTCCAAAAAACTCTCTTTAATTATGCTTGGAATCAGAAAAATCTTAGCAATCTCTAACTTTTCAATATAAGAATAACCCTCAACCTTAATTATTTCCATTCTATCCAGAAGCGGCTTTGACATACCATTAAGAGAATTGGCTGTTGTAACAAATAAAACATTAGAAAGATCATAAGGAATTTCTAAATAATGATCTATAAACTTATAATTTTGCTCCGGATCTAAAACTTCTAAAAGGGCAGATTCGGGATTTCCCTTATAACTACTATTAATTTTATCTATTTCATCAAGAAGAATAACAGGATTGGATTTGCCGGATCTTTTCATTGCGTTAATAAAAACACCCGGAAGAGAACCAACATAAGTTCTTCTGTGCCCCCTAATTTCTGCCTCATCTCTTAAGCCACCAAGAGATATTTTAACAAATTCTCTAGACAGCGATCTTGCAACAGATTCCACAAGAGATGTTTTACCAATACCAGGAGGCCCCACAAGACATAAAATAGGAGCTTTGACCTTAGAATTAATTTGATAAACAGCTAAAAAATTTATTATCTTTTCTTTTGCTTCATCCATACCATAATGAGAATTTCTTAAGATAAACTCAATCTCGCTTAAATGATTTTTCATAACAGTATTTTCATTCCATGGAAGATCTAATATTAATTCTATATAACTTCTAATAATATTAGCATCGGGTGAATTCATCTGCATTTTAGATAATCTAGAAATTTCTTTTTCAATCTTGGATTTAACATCTTCTGGAATATCTTTAGAGTTTAATCTATCAATATAATCATTTTCATCTTTACCCAATCTTTTTTGTATCTCTTTAACTTGTTCAGAAAGAAAATAATCCCTTTGCCCCTTATCCAACTTAGCTCTAACTTTAGAATTAATATCTCTTTTAAGATCTAAAAGATCAATTTCAATGTTTAAATTAACAATTAACTTTTCTATTCTGATTTTAACATTTAGCTCTTGCAAAAGCTCTAATTTTATGCTATTTTCCAAATTTGAATTAGAAGCTATAATATCGACAAGCTTACTTGGATTCTCAAAATAATTAATTGGTTCATTATCCGCATCATAAGATTTTAAAGATAAGGAATTTCTATAAGCTTCATAAGTTTCTTTTAAAAATTTAGAATAGGTAAAAAGCTCCCTGTTTAATCCATTAGAATCAGGCACAAAAGTAACTTTAGCTCTCAAATAATCATTTTTTTTGGAAACACTGCCTATAAGAACCCTACTTTGACATTCAACTAAAACTTTTATTACGTCTTTACTAACCTTTATAACTTGAATAAGTTTAGAATAAGTACCCACAGAGCATAGATTTTTAACCACTCCCCTATCAGATTCATCATAATTAGGTTCATTTGGATAAGCAAATAAAATCAATCTTTCCTCTAACATGGATTGAGCTATGGAATTAATTACATATTCATTATCAAAGGTTACCCACAATGTCATATTGGGGAAAAGAACATTTTCTTTTAAAATAACAATTGGAAGATCTTCTTTTCTATTTTTTATCATATTTAAGATTGATTTCATATAACTCTTTTGCCCAAGGTTTTTTAATTGCATTTCCCACCAAAATTAATGGGTTAACATCTGCATTTAAAACAGATTCTTTTGTAACAACAACCTTCTTAGCCTTACCAATAGAAGGAACCTCGAACATAACATCTTTAAGAAGACCCTCTAAAATAGATCTAAGACCTCTTGCTCCAGTATTTTTTAAAATGGCTTCATCTACAATTGATTCTAAAGCATCTTTTTCAAATACCAATTCAACATTGTCCATTTTAAACATATGATAATACTGCTTAACAATAGAATTTTGAGGATCAACCAATATTCTCAACAAATCCTCTTTATTCAACTTTTCAAGATACGAATGAACAGGAAGTCTGCCAACAAACTCTGGTATTAAGCCAAATTTAATCAAATCTTCCATTTCTAAATACTTTAATGAAGTATCTTCTCTTATATTCTTTTTTTCAATTGCTGAAAACCCAATAGAACTTTTATTTATTCGATTCTTAACAATGTTTTCAAGTCCAACAAAAGCACCGCCACATATAAAGAGTATATTTTGAGTATTAATTTCAATAGTATCCTCATAGGGATGCTTTCTACCGCCTCTTGGAGGAACATTGGCAACCGTGCCTTCAATTATCTTTAATAAAGCCTGTTGAACCCCTTCTCCAGAAACATCTCTTGTTATTGAGACGTTTTCATTTTTTTTAGCAATTTTATCTATCTCGTCTATATAGATAATCCCTTTTTCAGCTAAGCTAACATCCCCATGAGCAGCATGTATCAATTTAAGCAAAATATTTTCTACATCCTCGCCAACATATCCTGCTTCTGTCAAAGTTGTAGCATCTGCTATTGCAAATGGCACATTCATCTCTGCAGCCAACGTTTTTGCAAGCAAAGTTTTACCACTGCCTGTAGGACCAACCAAAAGTATATTAGATTTTTCAATCTCAATACCATTGTCATATTTATTATTTTTCAATATTCTCTTATAATGATTATAAACAGCCACAGATAAGACTTTTTTAGCATCTTCTTGCCCAACAACATGCATGTCTAAATGATCTTTAAGTTGTTTGGGAGTTGGCAAACCGTTGGACTTAGAATCTAGCGGCTTACACAACTTTTCTTTAAAAAGATTGTGACATATTTTAGAACATTCCGGACAAATCGCTACCCCATTAGATATAACAACATTACCACCAAGCTCAGCGACACTAAGTCCACAAAAAGAACACTCTTTTACTTTTTGACCTTTTACTCTTGCCATAAAAACTTTTACCGAAAATAAAACTACTCCCTTACTAAGATACTATCAATAAGACCATATTTAAGAGCATCGCTTGAAGTCATAAAATAATCCCTTTCCATATCAAGAGCCAGTTTTTCCTTATCAACTCCTATCTGATTAGACATAATATCTATTATTAATTTTTTAAGTCTTAAAATTTCATTAGCTTGTATATTAATATCACTAGCCTGACCACTTATTCCACCCCAAGGCTGGTGAATCATTATTCTAGAATAAGTCAGAGATTCTCTTTTACCCTTAGCACCACCAGCAAGCAAAAAAGCACCCATTGAAGCGGCTTGCCCAATGCAAATTGTCCTTACATCGGGCTTTATATATTGCATAGTATCATAAATCGCAAGTCCTGCAGTAATACTGCCGCCTGGAGAATTCAAATAAAGATAGATGTCTTTGTTTGAATCTTCTGATTCTAAGAACAAAAGTTGAGCAATCACCGTATCTGCCTTAGGATCATTAATCTCACCACCCAAAAATATTATGCGCTCCCTAAGCAATCTTGAATATATGTCAAATACTCTTTCATAATTTCCCGTATTCTCTATTACGGTGGGTATTAAATTATGCATAAACTCCATTTTTCTTACTCACAAATTTTATAATTAACAAAATCTCTAAAATTTAGTTTTTTACACTTTACCTCTTTAATATTTTCCAAAATTTTTTTCTTAGCTCCTTCCCTTTTAATATCATCCTTTAAATAAGAAATCAAATTTTGATCTTCATAAAATTTTTTAATCTCCTCATAGCTTACACTTAAATTCTTAGACTGCCTGGCCATTTCATCTTCAATATCGCTTTCATTAACTTTAATTGGGTCTAAATCTACCATTTTCTGCATTATCAGCTTAGATTTCAAATTCCTAAGAATCTCATCTTTTAAATTATCACCACCAATATATCCTGAAGAATAAAAAATACTTTTAAACTCTTCAAGGCTCATACTATTTTTATTTTGCCTTTTGGTATCCTTAAAAGCAATTTCAATTTCAGCCTCAATCATTGAATGGGGAATATCTATTTCTAATTTTTCAGAAATAGTAGAAAAAAATTTATTTAGCTTTAAAGTTTCTTTTTTTTCTTCAACAATGTTTAAAAGACTAGATCTTATAAAATTTTTAAGATCATCTAGTGTATTATATTTATCACTAATATCCTGTGCAAACTCATCATCTATTAAGGGGAGATCTCTTTTTTTAATACTCTTAATCTTAATCTTCAATTTTCTTGAAGAACCCGCAAGTTCTTCAAATTTGTAATCTGCAATATAAGATTTTTCTACAACTCTCTCCTCATTTATTCTCATACCAATTACATCTTTGTCAAAATCATAATAGGTCTCAGATTTTCCAACCGTAAAAACAAAGCCTTGTCTTTTTGTTGATACTATCTCATTTGAAAGGTCATCAAGCTCAACAAAATCCACTTTAACAATGCTATCTTCCTTGACAACTCCTTCCTTATCTTCAATGATAATTGAATTTTCTATTTGAAGATTCTTAATCTCATCATCAATATCAGAATCATCAATAAAAACTTCAGGAATCTCCACTTTAATATCAATCTCATCAAAACTTGGAATTTTAAATTCAGGATAAGTCTCATATGTAAAAGTAAATTCAAAATCTTCGTCAAGATTCAATTTTAAATTTTTTTCCTTTACAGTAGGAGTAGCATAACTTAAAGGCATTTTGGACTCTTCTTTGAAAAATTCTTTAAGAGAATTATTAATCACTTCTTCTAAAACGGTAGCTTTTAAACCCTCAGAATATTTATTCTCAATAATATTAATAGGAACTTTTCCAATTCTAAAACCTTGAATCTTAAGGCGGGAAGAATAATCTTGCAACAATGAATTGTATTTTTCCTGAATAGCGTTTTTTGAAACTCTAATGGAAACCTCAACTTTTGAACCTGGAAGAAGCTTAATATCTTTACTCAAAATCACTGTTAATGCCTCAATTAAATTTTATTGATAATTATTAAAAAGCGAAAGACGGGATTTGAACCCGCGACTTCCACCTTGGCAAGGTGACACTCTACCCCTGAGTTACTTTCGCATTTTTACAGAAGGTGGGAGTCGAACCCACACGCCAAAGGCACTAGATCCTAAGTCTAGCGTGTCTGCCAATTCCACCACTCCTGCATACTTCATACTCAAAATAGTATACAAAAACTTAAAAGCTTTTGCAAGTATACCTAATCTACTAAATAAATAATAATTTCGCACTCAGCAGGAGTCGAACCTGCAACCTTCGGATTCGAAGTCCGCCGCTCTATCCAATTGAGCTATGAATGCAGTTAAAAATAAAATTGATTAAAGGGTGATTGACGGGGCTTGAACCCGCGACATTCGGAACCACAACCCGACGCTCTACCAACTGAGCTACAACCACCAATAACTAGTGACTATGATTATTATAATATTTTATAAATATTTAATTCCTAAGTCAATAAAAGATAAAAATAATAAAAGCCATAAGACTTTTATTAAAAAATTTATAATAAAACATTAAATTTTTTTAAAACTAAAATTTTTGAAATCTTTCTAAGCTTTTTTTTAAAAAATCATAAACTCTAATAGTTGAAGAAATATTTACTCTTTCCCTAATAGTATGAGGCCATTCAATCCAAGGGCCAAGAGTAACAGATTCTATACCCCCCAACCTAGAAGATATTATGCCTGTTTCAAGCCCTGCATGTATTATGGAAACATTGGCATCTTCAAGATACATCTCTTTATACACTCCTTGAAGATGTTTTAAAAGATTGCTATTTTTATCAGGCTCCCAAGAAGGATAGTCATAAATTATACGCAAATTGGCTCCCGACAAATCACTTATTGATTGTAAATGATTGCAAACATACTCTTTGTCTGAGTCCAATAAAGATCTTATTAAAAAAGTAAAAATATAATCCTCTTGCATTTTTAAAAGACTTGAAAAATTTAAAGAGGTCTTTATAAGCTTATTTTCATAATTTTCTACTTTTTGAACTCCATGTAAAAATCCCATTCCCATATTTAGAAGCTTATTTTTGCTATTTTCATCAAGAACTTTAACTGATGAAAATTCTCTTTTATTAACAACAATATCAAATTCATCTTCAAGAGAATGTATACTTCTAACTTTAAGTACGAAAAGTTTAAGCTCTTTCTTTAATAAATCATAATCGGTATCATCTATAAAGATTAAGGCCCTGGCTTCATTTGGAATTGCATTGCTACTGTCTCCACCAAAAATGCATTCAATCTCAAAATTAATATTTGCTTTAATTTCAAAAAGAGCAAAAAACATTAATTTTAAAGAATTTGCCAAATCCAAATGAATATCTGCTCCAGAATGGCCACCTTTAAGCCCTTTAAACAAAATCTCTAGCTTTGTTTTTTTCGTTACAAGGCTATACTGAGGAGAAAAAACAATTTCTACAAGTCTTGATCCAGCACAACCAACTGTAAAATAACCTTCTTCCTCTCCATCAAGATTAATAAGGCTTTTGCCACTACATAAATTAGAATCAAGACCAAGAGCACCTATTAAACCTATTTCTTCATCAACGGTAAATAGAAGTTCTAAATCAGGATGAAGAAAACTATTGGCTTCGCTCATAATCCCCAGCATCATAGCTACTCCAATCCCATTATCAGCTCCAAGAGTAGTCCCCACTGCCTTAAGATATCCACCCTCTTCAATAATTTCAATTGGATCTGTTTCAAAATTATGTAAACTGGATTCATTTTTTTCGCAAACCATATCAACATGAGATTGTAAAATAATAGGATGCATATCAATATTATTATTTGACTTTATCTGCACCACAATATTACCAACACTATCTTCTTTAAAAGAATAGCCAAATTTTTTGGCTCTCTGCTTAATAAAATTAATAATTCCTTTAACATTTCTTGAACATCTTGGAATTTTTGATATCTCTTTAAAAGAATCAATTACAATACTCACAATAACTTTCCTTTGATTAAATTAAATCCATAAATATACTTAGATTTAATTTATAATTAATCATATAATATACTAAATTAATCTTTAAATTCATTCAATAAATTTAATAATGTTGGTTAAGCTTTGTTTTCAACAAAATCTACACAATAATTAAAATTTAAAAATTCTTTAGGAATTTCTGAAATAAATCTTGAAGGCAACTGATCAAAAATTTGCCTATCTTTTTTGCGCTTATTAGCCATAGTAATAACAAGAGAATCTTTTGCGCGAGTTAACGCAACATAAAAAACTCTCCTCTCTTCTTCTAAGTCAACCTCACTATCTTCAATGATTCTATAATGAGGAATAATATTGTCTTCAACAGCAATAAAAAATACATAATCAAATTCTAAACCTTTAGCAGAATGTACTGTCATTAAATTAATATTAATATTTTCAGCTTCCTCACTTACTTCGTTAGATTGAAGAACTATGTAATTTAAAAAACTGCTTAAATCTCTCAACTCACCAAATTGTTTGGATTCCCAATTTTTAATTATACTTAAAAACCCTTCTATATTTTGATACTTATATTCAGCCACTTTGATTGAATTGGGATTTTCACTAACCAAAAATCCCCAATATTCAATACTTTCTATCATTTCTTTGATTGTATTGGAATACGTGTTTTTTGTTATACTAAATTTATATTGATACTCTTCAATAAAAGATACAAAATCTTCTATGCTTTCAATGACCTGCTTATTTAAAGCCTTGTCATAACTAGAAATGTTTGTAAAAGAAAAAGTAATGTCACAAAGAGCATCATAAATGCAACAACCTTTCTTGTCTGCTATATCTCTAATTTTTTTCAAATATTCCTTACCAATCCCCCTTCTTGGAACATTAATGATTCTAAGAAGATCATAATCACTTTTAGGATTTATTATTACATTCAAATAAGAAATAATATCTTTTATTTCTTTTCTCTGGAAAAAAGATGTTCCCCCCGAAACTTTATATTTTATGCCCTGTCTTCTAAAAATCATCTCAACGTTTTTAAAAAGAGCATTGGTTCTCATAAGAATCCCTATCTTTTTAGACTTAAAACCCTCTAGCCTTGAAAGCTCTATTATTCGATTTGCAACAAACTCAGATTCTTGAATTTCATCCTCAAATATAAAAACATCTATAACTTTGCTACACATCTTTGAAGACCACAAGGTCTTTTCTTTTCTATTTTTATTATTTAAAATCACAGAATTGGCAACGTCTAAAATATTTTTTGAAGAACGATAATTTTGTTCAAGCTTTATTTCTTTAACGTTGTAATCTTTTTCAAATTGCAACATGTTGTTATAATTAGCCCCGCGCCAAGAATATATCGACTGGTCATCATCTCCAACACAACACAAATTACTATGATTTATCAAAAGGCGAATAAAATTATATTGAATCAAAGAAGTATCTTGAAACTCGTCAATCAAAACATATTTATATCTTTTAGAATATTTATTTCTAATATCAGAATTATTACTTAACAATTCTTTTGGCTTTAAAATCAAATCATCAAAATCAAAAGAATTATAAAGCCTTAATCTCTCTTCATAAAGCCTGTAAATATTTATATCTTCTTCCTTTAAATCATTAAGAGTGAGAATACCGTTTTTTAAAAGTGAAATAACATTGCTAAACGAATTTAAAGAAACTTTTTTATTAAAAAGACCCTCATCAAGTAAAATCTCTTTAAGAAGAGAGATTCTATCATTGTCATCATAAATGCTAAAGTTTTTTCTATATCCTAACAATTTATAATTTTCTTTTAAAAAGAAAAGCCCAAAAGCATGGAAAGTTGAAACCATAAGATTACTAAGAGGACTTTTTAAAATTTTTTTAATTCTGTCTTTCATTTCATTAGCAGCCTTGTTGGTAAAAGTCAAGGCTAAAATTTCCCTCTGAGCAATGCCCTTTAAAAGCAAATACGCTATTCTGTGAGTAACAACCCTTGTTTTTCCACTACCAGCACCAGCAATAATTAAAAGAGCACCTTCAATAGTAGTAACTGCTTCATATTGAAATTGATTGAGAGAATTTTTAAAAAAATCATCACTAGACAAAATTAAAAAACCTTTGTTCCGTCTGGATATTCCACAATAACCTTAAAGTTTTCAGGAAAAGCAAAAATTTTTCGCGACTTAGATTGATCAAAATCTTTAGCTAAGATTGGAATACGATACTTATTTAATGTATTAACGGCAAACTCTGAATTTTCAAGCCCCACCTTAACCGATCCTTTTGCCATAAAATTAGTTCCCCCAAAAAGCTTGGCCTTAAGATTACTTTTACTAGCTCCATTTTCGAGCATTGCATTTATTAACATAGGAATAGCATAAATCCCATATCTTCCCCTTTGATCAGGAGATATGTCAAGATCTGACTTAACTAGAACATAATGATTCATTCCAATTAAATTGTTTGATTCGTCGTAAAGCACAACAGCAACACAAGAACCAAGAATTGTAGAAATCACCCTTTTATTTGAAACAAAAGCTTCACCAGGAACTACTATCGTAACATCGCGTTTTAATTTAAAATTAAAATGATTTAACATAAAATTAATACTCTCTTGAAAAAAAATTTATAAAACTCTTATAAAGACCTTGCCAAAACCCTAATCTTTTTACCTTACCACTAAACAAAGCAACATCCCCTATTTTTTCATTTTCTAAAAAAATCATAGCCCTCCCAACAGGCATGTCCCCACTAAGTGGAGCAACCAATTTATCAACAGTATAACTTATATTAATTTTATCAAATTCATCTTTAGTTAAAATATAATAAAAAGGCTCTTTAGAAAAAATAGCAACTGTATCCACTGTACCATTATAGACTTTTTCTTTTAATTTTACTATTAAAGGAAATTTAGAATATTCATTAAATCCATATTCAAATAAATTTTTTGCAATCGAAGATCTCATTTTCTCTCCAAATCCATTAATTCCTTTTTCAACCCCCAATACAACTGCTATTAATCTTCTCTCACCCTTTTTAGCAGTAGCAACAAGATTTAAGCCCGATTCCTTAATATATCCCGTTTTAATGCCATCTGAGTAAGGATAATCATATATTAATAAATTAGCATTTCTTTGTTTTAAGTTTAAAAATTTTGATGACAAAGCAGTTCCTAAATTTTTACTCTTTGGATAAATAAAATACTTTAAAGAATGAATATTAAGCATAAATTTAAACTTTTCTATATAAGATTTCACAAAAAAAGCCATATCTAGTGCTGCAATCTTATTCTCGCTGCTATATCCAGAAGGTTCAACAAAATGCATATTAAAAAGTCCTAAATTTAAAACATTAATATTCATTAAATTAACAAAGCTATTTAAATTGCCTACTACAAACTCAGCAATTGCAATAGAAGAATCATTGCCCGAAGAAACTGAAAGTCCCTTTAAAATCTCTTCAAAATTAACAATTTGACCTTTTTCTAAAAACATTAAAGAAGAATTGGGGGGCGCATTATAATATGAAGCAGAATCGCTAATAGGAACTATGCTTTTTAATTTTATATTTCGCTTTTCAGCTTCAATTAAAGCTGTATAAATTGTAACAATCTTTGTAAGCGATGCTGGAGGAAAAACCAAATTGGGCTTCTTAGAATAAAGTATTCGCTTAGTATCAAAATCCATTAAAACTATTGATTTTGCATACTCTGACAATTTATTAATTTCAGCTAAATTAACTGCAAAAAGATTATAACAAAACGGAAAAAAAATTAAAAATAAAGTTAATAACAATTTCCCAATAACATAGATACTATTCATGTTGTAATATTAAAATTATATATTATTTATTGATTGTTAATTACAATACAATTAAAAAGGAGCCATTTTTATGAATTCTTATGATTTTATAACAGCTTTGATACCAATAATCCTAATAATTATTGGACTTGGCATAATAAAAAAGCCAGCTTACTATGTAATACCCATATCATTAATAGCCACCGTTGCTATAGTTATATTTTATAAAAACTTGGGAATAGTAAACACAAGTCTTGCAATGCTTGAGGGCGCCTTAATGGGGATATGGCCAATAGCAACTGTAATTATTGCTGCCATATTTACATACAAAATGTCAGAAGATCAAAAAGATATAGAAACTATTAAAAATATTTTATCAAACGTGTCTTCTGATAGAAGAATTATAGTATTACTAGTTGCATGGGGATTTGGAAATTTTTTAGAAGGAGTTGCTGGATATGGAACTGCTGTTGCAATTCCTGTATCAATATTAATAGCAATGGGATTTGAACCATTTTTTGCCTGCTTAATCTGTTTAATAATGAACACCTCATCAACCGCCTACGGATCTGTGGGAATTCCTATAACATCTTTAGCTCAAGCAACTAACTTGGATGTTAACATTGTTTCATCTGAGATTGCATTCCAACTAATATTTCCAACCTTAACAATACCTTTTGTACTGGTAATTCTTACAGGAGGGGGCATTAAAGGATTAAAAGGAGTATTTCTTCTTACCTTACTCTCAGGAATGTCAATGGCAATATCTCAAGTATTTATATCAAAAACTTTGGGCCCAGAACTTCCTGCAATCCTTGGAAGCATTCTTTCTATGACAATATCAATAGTTTATGCAAAGTTTTTTGAAAATAAAGAAACTACTGAGCACCAAAGCAAAAACACAATATCCTTATCAAACGGAATTATTGCCTGCTCACCCTACATTTTAATAGTAACTTTTATAGTACTTGTATCTCCTCTTTTTAACAAAATTCATGAATACCTAAAAACTTTTCAAAGCACTATTAGCATTTATCCAGAAGCAAATCCCCTACACTTTAAATGGATTATCTCTCCGGGCTTCTTGATTATACTTGCAACAATAATATCCTATTCAATACGGGGAGTTCCAATGTTAAAACAGCTAAAAATATTTACATTAACCTTGAAAAAAATGGCATTATCTTCCTTTATAATCATATGCATTGTTGCAATATCAAGATTAATGACACATAGTGGAATGATAAGAGATCTTGCTAATGGAATCTCAATAATAACAGGTAAATTTGGACCATTATTTAGCCCACTAATTGGAGCTATTGGGACATTTTTAACAGGAAGTGACACAGTTTCAAATGTTCTTTTTGGACCTTTACAAACACAAATGGCAGAAAATATTGGAGCAAATCCTTACTGGCTTGCAGCAGCAAATACAACAGGAGCAACTGGAGGAAAAATGATTTCTCCCCAAAATATCACAATAGCAACAACAACTGCCGGATTAATTGGACAAGAAGGCAAGCTTTTATCAAAAACAATAATTTATGCTTTATGCTACATTTTAGTAACGGGATTGCTAGTTTATTTAGTATAAATTAATGATTTAAAATAAATAAGATTAATTTATACTAAAATTAATCTTATTTATAGATTTGAATAATACAAAAATCACAAAATAATAATATGGCCTTGAATTTTTATTTAATATTTTAATATTATATACATGTTATATATATGTTAATATGTTATACATAATAGCATGTCTATAATATATTTATTAATACGTTTAATTAAAAACTAAAACTAATAAAAGTTATAATTGCAACAGGAAGGTATAATTATGAAAAGCCAGATTTTATATAAATTAATTATATTTTTAACCACATCTGCAGCAATATTTGCAGCAGACGCATTAAAGGAAAAAGATATATTTAAAATAAACCCATGGATGCCGACATTCGGATTTGAAAACACAAGTGAATTCAGATTAGATATGGACGAGCTTGTTCCTGGGTTTGAAAACAAAAGCAAAATTACCATTAAGCTTAAACCATTTGAAGCTAATCCCGAATTAGGCAAAGACGATCCATTCTCAGCCTACATTAAGGTAGAAGATCTTGCACTAAAAGCGGAAGGCAAAAAAGGCGATCAATTTAAAATTGACGTAGGAGATATTACAGCCCAAATCAATATGTACGATTTTTTTATTAAAATAAGTACTATGACAGATTTTGACTTTAATAAAGAGTCTTTATTTAGTTTTGCACCTATGACTGGATTTAAAAGCACTTACTATGGATTCCCAAGCAATGATAGGGCAGTAAAAGGGACAATTCTTGCAAGAGGCACTTCTAAAAACATAGGAACAATTCAGCTGGGATACAAACTCCCAAAACTCGACCTTACATTTGCAATAGGGGGAACAGGCACGGGTAACAGAAATCAAGAGAATGACAAAGACACTCCATACAATAAAACATATCAAGGAATCCTTTATGGAATTCAAGCAACATGGAAGCCAATAAAAAATCTACTTGATCAAAACGAAGATACTAAATCTGTAATTGCAGAAACACCTTTTGAATTAAATTTTGGCTTGTCAGGAGCCTATGGAAATGAGACATTCAATAATTCATCAATAACATACTCTTTAAAAGATAAATCCGTAGTTGGCAACGATTTATTGAGTCCAACTTTATCAAATTCTGCAATTTTAGCATCTTTTGGAGCTCAATATAAGCTTGGATTAACAAAAATTAATGATAAAAATACCTATCTTATTTTGCAAATGGGAACTGATTTTGGAATAGATCCTTTTGCAAGCGATTTTTCTGTATTTGGACACATCTCAAAAGCAGCGAATTTCAAAAAAGAAACACCCTCAGATCCTAATAAAAAAACTGAAATATTTGATCCAAATGGCAATGCTCTTAATTTCAGTAAAAACACAGAATTGGGAATTGCATTTTCAACAGGAGCAAGCATAGGTTTTGCTTGGAATAAAGATACCGGCGAAAAAGAATCCTGGGCAGTTAAAGGATCTGATTCCTACAGTACAAGACTCTTTGGAGAACAAGATAAAAAATCTGGAGTTGCATTGGGAATAAGCTATGGACAAAACCTTTACAGATCTAAAGATACAGAAAAAAGATTAAAAACCATATCTGAAAATGCATTTCAAAGCTTAAATGTTGAAATTTCAAGCTATGAAGACAACAAAAAAGGTATTATAAATGGACTAGGATGGATAACATCTATCGGACTTTACGATATTTTAAGACAAAAATCTGTAGAAAACTATCCTACAACAATTTCAAGCACTAATGAAAACAATCAAGCTGTACAAAGCTCAACAAGCGCAAAGGCCACAACCCCTAATCTGACATTTAAAGATGCAATGAAACTTGGCTTAGCCTTATATCTTGATTATGCAATTCCAATAGCATCCATTTCAACAGAAGCATATGTAGTACCTTACATTGGAGCATACATTTTAGGACCTTCTAATAAACTCTCAAGCGATGCTACAAAAATTTATTTAAAAACAGGACTTAGCCTTGAAAAACTAATAAGATTTACAACAATTTCTCTTGGTTGGGATTCAAATAACATTATAGAACTTGCTAATAAAAACACAAATAATGCTGCTATTGGAAGTGCTTTCTTGCAATTCAAAATAGCCTACAGCGGAAGCTAACAGCAAAAGAAGGGCTTTGGCCCTTCTTTTTTATCTTTAAAAACAATTGAGTGATTACCTTATATTTCTTTCCTTGCAAATTTTTTCATAAGCATCTTGAATTTTTATAAATTTATCATTTGCATCTTTTTGCCTTACAGGATCATTTGCAAACTTATCAGGATGATATTTTATAACAAGGCTTTTATACGCCTTTTTAATCTCATCATCGCTAGCACTATATGTTAAACCCAAAACACTATAGGGATTTACAATTTTAATATTAATATCTTTATAAGCTTCATAACCATCAGATTCAAGTTCTAAAAAAATACCAACATAAGAAATAAATTTTTCAGCTTCTAAATTTTTATACCTAGAAAGTCTGTTAATTTCTTTAAGAGTGGCAAAAAGCCATATAAAAAGATCTTTGTGCTGAAAATAACCAAGCTTAAGGGTATATAAAATTTTATCAGCATTATTATTTTTAGTAATAGCAGAATGAAAAATAGTATACAATTCTGATTTACCACGTTCAGACAAATTCAAAGAATTGATAATAAAATTGACATAATTTAGCTGCTCCCCAGTTACAGTTCCCAAAATAGATAGCAATTTAGCCATTAATAAAAAAGAAAGTTTATAAAATTCAAACTCTCTAGATCTAGAATATGAGTAATCCCTTGTAAAGTATATTCTAAAAACACCTAAAAAACTAAATAATATCAAAATAAAAGGAAATAAAATAAAAAGCATTGCTATTAAAACGGGATTGAAAATAAAAATAAACAACAACACTAAAAAAAACACTCTAATTGGGCTTGGCATTTATTGATCATAACCTCCAGCGTAATCAAGGCATGTCAAAATCTCTAATAAATCTTACAACTTCCTTTTTTATTTGTTTTAATTCAATATCAGACTTTGCCTTTAAAGCTCTAACAATAAATTTAGCAACATTTAAAGAATCGCTTTCATTTAGGCCTCTAGAAGTAATAACAGCGCCCCCAATTCTAATACCAGAAGCCAAAGAAGGGCTTTTTTTATCAAAAGGAATAGCATTTTTATTTAAAGTAATATTTACACTCTCAAGTAATTTCTCAGCATCAGCACCGGTGAGATCCGAACTACTAAGATCAACCAAAAACAAATGATTGTCTGTGCCCCCACTAACAATACGAAATCCTTCCGATTTGAAATATTCAGCCATAACTTTAGTATTTTTTATTACGTTAGCAATGTATTCTTTAAAACTTTCTTGAAGAGCTTCTTTGAATGCAATAGCCTTACCCGCAATAACATGAACTAAAGGACCCCCTTGAGTTCCAGGAAAAACTGTAGAATTTACAGCATTAAACAAAGGCTTCTCTTTTCCATTAAAGTTTACTAATTTGTCAAAATCCTTTCCAGAAAGTATTATTCCACCTCTTGGCCCTCTTAAAGTTTTATGCGTAGTACTTGTAGTAAGATGCGCCACATCAATTGAAGAATTATGAAAACCGGCAACAATAAGGCCTGCAATATGAGCAATATCACACAAAAGATAAGCAGAAACATCATCTGCTATTTCTCTAAATTTTTTAAAATCAATTTCTCTTGAATAAGAAGAAGCTCCAGCTATTATTAAATTTGGCCTGCAATCTCTAGCTATTTTAAGAACTTCATCATAATCAATTAGCTCAGAATCTCTAGAAACACCATAAAAATAAGTGTTAAAAAATATACCAGAAAAATTTACCCTGCTGCCGTGAGTTAAATGCCCCCCATGAGATAATTGCATACCAAGAATCCTGTCACCTGGGCTAATAAGAGCCATTAAGGCAGCCATATTGGCCTGAGATCCGCTATGCGGTTGAACATTGGCATACTTTGCACCAAAAAGCTCTTTTGCTCTTGAAATTGCCAAAGCTTCAATCTCATCAATAAAAGAACAACCACCGTAATATCGATTCAAAGGATATCCTTCAGCATACTTATTAGTTAAAATACTGCCAACAGCCTGCCTTATCTCTAAAGATGTAAAATTTTCAGAAGCAATAAGTTCAATATGTTCTCTTTCTCTTAATTTTTCCTTTTCAATTAAATTAAATATTTGATCATCTCTCATTAAAAATTATCCTCCAAAACAAACCTATGCATTAAAGAATACGTTCCGTTTGTCAAGCTTTTATACTTTAAAAAACCAGAATCTAAATATCCATCAAAAAATTCATTTTTATCATAGCTCTCTTTGCATCCATATTGAATATAGTCATCAGACATATCCAAAAAATACTTAGAGCTATCCTTAAATAATACTGCATTTATTATATCAAAATATACAAAACCAACCCCAGCTAAAAAAAATTCAAACCAAAAATGCTCTTTTAATTTAAGAGAATTAGAATCATAGTAAAGCCCAACTATATTTCTCAGAGGAATATCATACTTTAAAAATAATAAATTAGTAAGAACTATTAAATTGCCAGATGTAATTTTTCTTTCTTTAATAGAATCCTTTAAGCTCAAATTATTCTCAACAACTTTAAAATTTGAAGCCAAAACATCAACAATTGCTTTAGCTAACTTATAAACTGAATTGCTGCCAGCGGTTTTAGATAAAATTAAAGAATCTAAAGACATTAAATCAACAGAGCTGTAAGATAAATAATCTTTTTTTTTGTCTTGAACATACTTTTTGTACTCTTGATTGCTAACATCTCTATTAACTTCAATACTTTCTAAGTATTTCGCATCTAAAAATTCCAAATTAAGTTTATAAGTTTTTACCCTGGTCTTAAAAATAAATTTATTTGTCTTCAGGTTTTCAAAAAATAAATTACCAATATTAAAATCAAGATGCTCACTATTGCGCTCCGTAATTTTTTGACGCTCATTCTCAATTGGCCTTAAATAGAAGATATTGAAATTAATATCTTCGGGATTTGAATCAAAATTACTACTAACATCTTGACTAAAATAAATCTCTTCAATTATTGCAAACTCTTTCGAATCGCTCAAAGTCCACTTAAAAAAATCATTTTTAACAGAAAACGGAATTTTATTGCTTTGAATATTGTCCAATAAAACATAAAGCTTACCACCAGAATTTAAAGTTTTAGGAGAAACAAATTCTACTCTATTCTCAGAAACATCTAAAATATTTTGAGGTAAAATTGTATAAAGTTTATCCTTAGTTTCAAGAAAAATTGTAATAGTATTAAAAGGCGAAAACAAATTCATACCCTGCAATAAAGTTGAAGAATTTGCATTTAAAATTATTTTATCCTCTGAAAAAATAAAAGGGATATCTTTCCTATTAAGCTTAACAGGCACTTGCCTACTAATAACAAGAAAAAGTTCATTGCTAGTACCCCTTTCGCCTTTTACAAAAATAAGTCCAGAATTCACTTCATCTGTAATTTTAAAAACTATTTCCGTGTTATTCCAGCTAATAATGCTACTTTTAACCAAATAATTATTGTTGATATTAATCTCCCCTGTACTGTAGCCCAAATTATTTCCTTTAATAATAATAATATCCTTGTGCGAAGTGGGAATTGGAGATATATCATAAATAATTGGCTTTGAATAAAATAAAAATCCAGAAAAAACAAATAAAAATAAAAAAATAATAAAAATTAAGCTTAAATAAAAATATTTGTTTTTTAAAAAAATAGCCAAATGTTAGCCTCTTTTAACCTTAGTTCCTTCCTTAGTATCAACCAAAACAAAACCTTTTTTGGCAAAAAAGTCTCTAATTTCATCAGCACGCTTAAAATTTTTTTCACATTTAGCTATTCTTCTCTCTTCAATCAAAGCCTTCATATTCTCATCAATAACTACATCATGGTTTTGTAAATTTTTTAAAATTTCTTCTCTCAGATTAAGTGACATAATCTCATCAAAAATAAAAGCTAATCTAAGCTTTGAAACAAAGCTTAAATTTTCAGATTTAATTATCTCCCAAAGCAAAGCCAATCCTTGAGAAACATTTAAATCAAAAGAAATTTTTTCTACAAAAGAGTCATAATATTCTTTTTCTACACTAAAACCAAAATTTTTTAAATCCTTATTAAGTGTATTTAAATCAACTGGATCTAAAGATTCATAAAAATAACTTAGCTTGTTTATCAAATTTTCTCTAGCAATCTTGCTTGCTTGAAGATTATCTAATGAAAATTTTAATTGGTTCCTGTAGTGCGACGTTAAACACAAATATCTAAAATCAAGGGGGGAAAAATTTTGATCTTCCAAATCTTTAACTGTAATAAAATTTCCATGTGACTTTGACATCTTATTATAATCCATAATCAAAAATTCTCCATGAACAAAGACATCACACCATTTCTTATCTAAAAAACACTCTGCTATTGCTATTTCATTTATGTGGTGAACTCCAATATGATCAACTCCTCCCAAATGAATATCAAGAGTATCTTTGAAATACTCCAAATTCATCGCAGAGCACTCCAAATGCCAACTTGGATAACCAAATCCCCAAGGAGAATCCCACTTCATCTCCTGACCTTTAAACTTAGAATTAGTAAACCACAAAACAAAATCGGTTTTATTCCTTTTAAATTTATCAACATCAACTCTGGGCAAAGTCATATCTTTATCAATCAAATCAATGCCGGCCATCTCACCATAGCTTTTAAAACAAGAAGTATCAAAATACACATTACCATTAGAAAAATAAGTATTTTTTTTTTCTTCAAGAATTTTAACAACCTCTATCATTATGGGAATATGTTTACTAGCAATAAGCACTTTGTCGGGATATACAATGTTTAATTTTCTACAATCGTTAAAAAAAGCCTCTGTAAAAAATTCACTAATCTCATAAACTGTAAGGCCCTTCTCTCTTGCGGTCTTAGCAACCTTATCTTCTCCATCATCAAGATCGCCTGTTAAATGCCCAATATCTGTAATATTCATCGCATAATTAACTTTATACCCCAAAAACCTTAAAGTTTTAATTAATAAATCTCCAAAAATATAAGTTCTAAAATTCCCGATGTGAGCATAATTATAAACAGTAGGCCCGCAAGCATACACTTTAACATTTTCAAAATTTGTTAACTCTGAAAAATCCTTTGTTCTAGTATTATATAACTTTAAAATCATACATTTCTCAAAATTGAAAAAATAAAAAATCTAATCTATTATTAAGTACGTATGCCTAAAAGCCTAAATAATTTTCTTAAAAAAATCAATATTAAGCCTCAAACAAAAAATCTAGCTGACTATACAACATATAAAATTGGAAACATTTCGAAATTATTTTTCACCCCTAAAAATATTAAAGAAGCTGAAAATGTTTTTAAAGCAGCAATAGAAGAAAAAATTAAACTATTTATTCTTGGGGGAGGATCGAATATTTTAGTCAATGACGAGAAAGAGATTGATTTTCCAATAATATACACCGGATATCTAAACAAAATAGAAATTCACGAAAATAAAATTGTCGGCGAATGTGGTGCAGATTTTGAAAGTTTATGTAAAATTGCACTTGATAACGGCTTAAGTGGCCTAGAATTTATCTATGGGCTACCCGGAACACTAGGGGGTGCTGTGTGGATGAATGCTAGATGTTTTGGAAATGAAATCTCTGAGATACTAAAAAAAATTACATTTATAGATGATAAAGGAAAAACTATTTGCAAAGAATTTAAAAAAAAAGACTTTAAGTATAAAATATCACCTTTTCAAAATAAAAACTTTTTCATATTAAAAATTGAATTGAATTTAAAAAAAGACAATAAGAAAATTATTGAAGAAAAAATGAATAAAAACAAACAAGCAAGAATAAATAGAGGTCATTATTTATTTCCAAGTGGTGGAAGCACTTTTAAAAACAATAAAGCATTTCTCAAGCCTAGTGGACAAATAATTGAAGAGTGCAAGCTCAAAGGATTAAGCATTGGAGGCGCCACAGTATCTAAATATCATGGAAACTTTATTATCAATATTAACAATGCCACTTCCAAAGACATAAAAGGCTTAATTGAAAAAGTAAAAGCTGAGGTCTACTTGAAAACTGGACTTTTACTTGAAGAAGAGGTTCTTTACATAGGATTCAAATAATCAAAAAAACTAAAAAAGAATATCTTTAATCTCATCATTAATCTTTTGAATCAATTCCTTTGTCTTTAATATCTTATCCTTAGAAGATTTTGCTAAAGATGAATATTCTTGAAGAGAACTTACCGCATCTAAATTCATCTTAGAAACTTTAAACTCTTTTAAATCTTGACTAAAGTTGTTAAACTTGCCACTAACAAAATAATGATTATTAAATATTTCTTTATACATATTCTTAGCATCTCTAATCTTAGTATCGTGAGATAAATACCTTTCTTTAAACTCGCCAATTTCTTTAAAATGCTTAGCAAGAGTAAGATCTACTTTCTCATGTCTTGAAAAATTGTTGTCCACATTATCTTGAATGTCTATGAAATTTTTATAAATTGTATCAATCTCTGAATTGATTACTGCAATAATGCTGTCGACTGTTTTAAGTTCATCTTTAATGGTTTTAGAATATTTTCCAGAATTAATAGCAAGCTTTCTAATCTCCTCAGCAACAACTGCAAAACTTTTGCCTGCATCACCTGCTTTTGCTGCTTCAATTGCTGCATTCATAGCAAGCATATTGGTCTGAGCTGAAATTGAAACTAAAAGCTTATTTACACTTTGCAAACTATTTGTTTGAGACAAAAGATCTGCAAAATTTTTATTCACATTTTCAAAAACAATATTTAAATCAAAAACCTTACTTTTAATATTTTCAATATCAGTAGAATTTATAGTAGCAACCTTATTAAAAATTTCTAAATTTTTATCTATACTATAGAAAAAACTAACACTCTCTTCAAAATTTGAAGAGATTTCTGATATATACTTATTGTGATCATTAATCGGATCAGTAATAGATTCAAAGCCTTTTAAAATATCGACAATTGATTTTTCAAATCTAGAAAAAGTATCTCTTAGTTGCTCGTAAACTAAAATGCTAGAATCTATACTCTCAGTATTTGATATGGCAGTTTCTATTTGTCCCAAATATTCATTCAAATCTTCAGAATAAAATTTTATCTTCTCAAAAGATTCATTACTCTTAGAAGACAGATTATCCAGCTTTGAACTAATATAAGAAATAATAGATGAAGAATACTTAACCACTAAGGGAGACTCAAGACTAAAAGGATCGCTTTTTGATTTTTGATAGTCAACAATTCTGTTAAAATCATTAATTAATGAAAAAACAAAAGTATTGCATAAATAAAAAATAATTGCAAAAGACAATAATAAGAATGCAACAAATATAACCCAATTTGATTTAAACATAATAGGAATGGAATTGACATTTAAAATAAGCCCCTGAGTCAAAAAATCATCGGTTTTTACAAAGTTTAAAGAATAAAAATCTCTTTCATAATTAAAAGTGTACTGAGAACTAGAAGAATCTTTTTTAGCATAAGCTATAACTTTACTCAAAAAATTCTCACTATAAGCTGTAGAAAAAGATTTAGCCTGAAGATTATTAAGATTTAAAAAAATGGGTATGTAATTTCTGTCAAGCATAAAAAAATTATAATTTTTACTACCAAATTTAAAAGAAGAATATAACTGATTTTCAATAATATCTAACGACTCATCAAAGCATATTAAAATCCCTATCACACCCAATGTTGAAACAGAATCTCTAACTGGAAAACTTATTATAGAATAAATTTTCCCATCTATTTGCATATATCTTGAATAATACTTAGAATTTTTTTCTACGGGAACAGAATAAATTGGATCCAATCTAACATCTTTTAAGCCTAAAGATGAAAAATTTGAATTTGATATTAAAACATTTTTCCCTATAGGAATATAAAATATGCCTTCGAGTGAATCTTCTACTAAAGGAATAGTTTTAAAAATTTTATCTATAGAGCTAAATTCCCTTGACCTTAAAAACAAATCGCTATTTTCATCTAAACTATCACCTAATTTTAAACTTGAAGACAAAAGAAAGCTTTTTGAAGAATTCACCAATATCCCAAACCTATAGCTATCTCTTACAAGCTCCTCAAGAAACCTAGAGGATTCCGAATATTTGGCTTTAATAACAGCAGACACACTGTTTAAAAACAACTTAGAATCAAATTTAAAGCGATCCAAATATTCATTTTTATGATTCATATAAGCATAGCCTATGAATAAAAAATTTAAAAAAAGGAATCCAAATAAAACTAGATAAAGAAATCGTTTAGTATTTTTCAGATTAACATCGATTAAATTCTCATCTGTCATAAAAGCTCTCCAAACATAAATATTAGTATGATTAAAATCTTAAAACAAAACTTTCACCTTCATAAATCATATATAAATAATTACTAATAACAATTGGCAAATTAGACTTTTCTTTCTAAATCTTAAAGATTAAATCCTTCAAATATTTGCAAATAATTATTTTATTATTTAGCTACATGCATATATAATTATATAATAAAACATGTAGAATACTAAAAATTTAATGTTTTAAAAATTTTATGAAAAAACAAAATTTTGAGGAGACTTAGTGAAAAGAAAGAAACTTAACTCCAACCTTTTTTATAAATTCAATTTTATAATTCTGGCATATACAATAATAATTATTGCAACAACCTTTTTGCTACTAGATCAAGGCTATAAAAAAATCATAACAAAAGAACTTCAAGACTTTACAAAATTCATTAACCAGGCAATGATTAAAAGCTTTTCTGATGAATCTAAAGAAATAATAAAAGCTTTAAGCATATTAACAACTAGGTACGACTATCAGTCTGCAATCCTAAATAATAAAAGTGAAGAGCACTTAGTATCTGACAAGATTTTAATTACGCTTCCTTCCTTTATTAAAATAATAGAGTATACAAACAAAGATGGATACATAATCGCATCAAGCGAAAAAAAAAGAACCGGACAGTACATAAGTTTAAAAGAATTGCTATTGGGCAAAGCTTTAACTACATTTCAAATTTCAATTCTTCACAACAGTTTAGCAAAGATAAATAACAATTTTTATATTCCAATAGCATATAAAATAACAGATTCAAAAAAATCTAATGTTGGATATATTATTTTATATGCTGACATTTCAGAAAAAATCGCTGAGCTAAAAGAATATCTCTTGCTGCTTTTGGAAAACTCATTGCTAGAACAAAATGCAAGCACCGAAAACTCATCAAAATACTTTAATGTATACATAATAAACAGCAATGGTGATGCATTCGGAGGAAAAGATGAAATTTTAAAGAACATAAAGCATATATTTGGATTTAACCCAAAAACATTAACTGAAATACTAAATGCACTATCTCAAGGAAAAGCAAATTACAATACAAGCAATTCAAATGAAATAATCTCCTTAGCAAGGATCACAACATCCAATTGGTACTTAGGAATAAAAATAGATTATAACAACATATTTTCAAAAGAATTTAAAAACATGAGATTGGTTTCGCTTTCCATTATATTTATCTTGGTAATAATTTTTATATTAATAATGATATCAACTATAAAAACTTTAATAATATCAAAAATAGATAAACTCAATGTTGTCATTCCAAAAGTTAAAAACGGCGACTTAACATTTAAAATCGAATCAAAAGGCAAAGATTCAATAAGCTCAACAATAAATCTTTTTGGTCATTTTATTGAAAATCTAAAAAATGTAATCAATTCACTGCAAGAACGAGTAAAGCTGCTTAAAGAAAATGGAGACCATTTATTTAGCGAGATAAATAAAACACATAATACAATAAAAAATTCAAATCAATACATAGAAAAAACACAAGAAGAAGTAGAAAAGCAGGTAGAATTCATCTCTAATACAACAAATATAATTGAAAGCCTATCAAAAAATATTTCATCTCTTGACAATTCAATTGAAACTCAAGCCGCAAGCGTTGAACAGTCCTCATCGGCTATAGAAGAAATGATAGGAGGAATACAATCAATAACAGAAATAACTCAAAAAGCTGCAAAAAGCACAGAAGAACTAAAAAGGTTCTCTGATGATGGGCGAAAAAAACAAGAAGAAGTTATCACTCAAATCAAAGAGATTTTTAAAAACTCAACAAGATTACAAGAAGCAAACTCTTTAATTTCATCTATAGCAAGTCAAACCAACCTACTCTCAATGAACGCCGCAATTGAAGCATCTCATGCTGGTGAAGCCGGAAAAGGATTTGCAATTGTTGCAGAAGAAATAAAAGACCTGGCAGAACAGGTAACATCACAATCAGAATCTGTTGCCTCATCAATTAACGAAATAATGGATTCAATAACCAAAACCGTAAACACCTCTGAATTAACAAATAAAGCTTTCAACCAAATATTCGATTCAATCAATTTAGTAGTTCAAGTAATAGAAGAAATAAATCATACAATGCAAGAACAATCAATAGGCAGCCAAGAAATTTTAAAGGCTTTAAATACAATGCGGGAAATAACATATGAAGTAAAAATTGGCTCAAATGATATGTTTAGAGGCAACAAAGAAATCATTGACACTATCAAACTATTAGGAGAAATTAATATTACGGTCTCAAACTCAATGAAAGGCTTAAAAGAAGAGATTAATACGCTAGTAGAAGCAATTGAGCGTATTAAAGTTTTAGGAACTACAAACTCAAGTCATATTTCTGGGATTAGCGAAAGTATAAATCAATTTAAAACCAAATAAATTAGATTAAAAGGAAATAATATGCAAAAAAAGACATTTTATAATACTGAAAAATATCTTAAAAGTCATTTAATGTTATTTCCTATTTTTGCTTATACAAAAAACTTTTTAGATGCTAGTATCGCATCTGTTTGGATTTCAATATGCATTATACTTCCTGCCCTAATAATCAATCAAATAGAATTGAAAAAGCAAAAAAGCCATATATTAGGGATATATCTATTAATAATAGGAATTTTTACCAGTCTAACTTACTTATTCATGCTCTACTTAACACCAACTTTATACAAAGAATTTAAATTTTCAATACCCATTTTAATAGCCATAATAATATCATTTCACAAAAACGAACCCTTTAAAATCCTAAAAAACCCATCAATGATAATTAAATATTCTAAAATTCCAATTTTAATTTTCATTGCCCTAAGCTCAACAACCTCACTTATTAGAGAAATATTAAACACGGGCAATTTAAAACTTTTTAACAACGAAATACATATAATAAAGGGACTTGTAAATACAAAAATGTCGACCCATAGCTCAAACATTTTTATTGTAGCGTCTTTAATTTTGCTATTAATCAATATGCTAACAAAAATTAAAGAGAAAAAAATTACTAAAAGTGTTAAAGAGGAAAAAAATTACTAAAAGTGTTAAAGAGGAAAAAAATTACTAAAAGTGTTAAAGAGGAAAAAAATGGATAAAAGTGTTAAAAAAAAGATTAAAGACGAAATTAATGTTATAGTTACCAATCTAGCATTATCAAATAACATAAAGCTAGATAATATCAATATAAATATTCAAAAACCTCCAAAAAGTGATCTGGGAGATATTTCCATATTAATGTTTGAAATTAGTAAAACCTTAAAACTCCCTATTGAAATCATCTCTGAAGAAATAATAAAAAATCTTAAAACTAAATATGAAATTAAAGCTATGGGGCCTTACTTAAACATCAAAATTTCTAGAGAAGAATATATAAATAATACAATACAAATGGTAAATGCTCAAAAAGATACCTATGGAACAAGCAAATATCTAGACAATAAAAAAATAATATTAGAATTTTCATCACCAAATACAAACAAACCACTGCATGTAGGACATCTTAGAAATGACGTAATAGGAGAAAGTCTGTCAAGAATATTAAAGGCTGTGGGTGCAAAAATTACAAAAATAAACTTAATAAATGACCGAGGAGTTCATATCTGCAAATCAATGCTTGCATACAAAAAATTTGGAAATGGCATTACCCCTGAAAAAGCTTTTAAAAAAGGAGATCATTTAATTGGCGATTTTTATGTTAAATACAACAAATACTCACAAGAAAATGAAAATGCTGAAAAAGAAATTCAAGATTTACTTTTACTCTGGGAGCAAAAAGATGCAAGCACAATTGAACTTTGGAAAAAGTTAAATAAATGGGCAATTGAAGGAATAAAAGAAACATACGAAATTACAAACACCTCATTTGATAAAATTTACCTTGAAAGTGAAATTTTTGAAATTGGAAAAAATGTCGTATTAGAAGGGCTTGAAAAAGGATTTTGTTACAAACGAGAAGATGGCGCAATATGCATTGACTTACCCTCAGACTCAGATGAAAACGCAGACACCAAGGTAAAACAAAAAGTACTCATAAGATCAAACGGAACATCTATCTATCTTACCCAAGATTTAGGAAATATAGCAGTTAGAACAAAAGAATTTAATTTTGAAGAAATGATTTATGTAGTTGGAAGCGAACAAATTCAGCACTTCAAAAGCTTATTTTTTGTAGCAGAAAAATTAGGCCTTTCTAAAAACAAGAAACTTATTCATTTGTCACACGGAATGGTTAATCTTGTTGATGGAAAAATGAAATCAAGAGAAGGCAATGTAATTGATGCGGATAACTTAATCTCAAACCTAATAGAATCAATAATGCCCGAAATGACACAAAAAATTGAAAACAAAGAGAGCGCTAAAAAAAATGCTTTAAATATTGCATTGGGAGCAATTCACTATTATCTGCTAAAATCAGCTATACATAAAGACATTGTATTTAATAAAAAAGAAAGCCTGTCTTTTACAGGAAATTCTGGACCATATATCCAATATGTTGGAGCAAGAATTAATAGCATTCTTGAAAAATATAAAGCACTTTCTATTCCTGTAATGGAAAAAATTGATTTTGAACTTTTAAAACATGAAAAAGAGTGGGAAATTATTAAAATTATATCAGAATTAGAAGAAAATATAATCAATGCAGCAAAAGATTTAAACCCTTCAATACTTACAAGCTATTCATACTCGCTTGCAAAGCATTTTAGCACATACTATCAAGAAGTTAAAGTAATAGATACAAACAATATCAATTTAACAGCCGCAAGAATCGAATTTTTAAAAGCCATATTACAAACAATAAAAAATTGCATGTACCTGCTCAATATCCCCTATATGTTAAAAATGTAGACAAGAAAATTTTACAAAATTTTCTTGTCTAATATCCGTTTAAATCTAAATCACTTTTGCTAAAAATTAATTTTATTTTATCTTCATACTTTTTGGATATATAATATCTTTTTAACTTAAGAGTATTGGTAAGCTCTTCTCCAATTGTAAAAGGATCCTGAAGTAAAACAAAGCCCACTATTTTTTCAAAATTTTTAAAACCTAATTTGGTATTAATAGTGTCTGAAATATGCTTAGAATAAAGTTTATTGACGTCCTCATTGGCTAACAAATCATTTCTGGAAGAAAAAGACACTCCACTAGAATTTGCCCATTTTTCAAGATTATCAAAATTAGGCACAATAACAGCCCCCAAAAATTTTTGATCCTGACCAACGATCATAATATTTTCAATAAACAAAGATTTACCCAAAACTCTCTCAAGGGGCTCAGGCTCAATATTTTCCCCCCCCCTCAGAACAATTGTATCCTTGCTTCTACCAACAATTGAAATTTCATTATTAATTGTTAATCTAACTAAGTCCCCAGTGTTAAACCAACCATCTTCTGTTAAAACTTCACTTGTCTTAGCCTTATCCTTAAAGTAGCCGCTCATTATTTGTGGCGACCTGACCCAAAGCTCGCCTTTTTCTCCATAAGGCAAAACTCTCCCATCAATTCCAACTACTTTGTATTCAACATCTGGCAAAATAGGACCGACAGTTTTTGCTACAGGGCCTTTAAGACGCCTAACGCTCAAAATAGGACCCGTTTCAGTAAGGCCGTAACCTTCAAGCACTTTAATTCCTACGGCCTTAAAAAAATAATCAACATAATCAACCAATGCCCCACCACCAGAAACTCCAAATTCAAAATTTTGTCCCAGAGCATTTTTTATTTTTTTAAATACTAAAATATCACCCAATAATTTAATAGGAAAAATTAAAACAATCCCAATAAATAAAAATAATTTTGAAAAAAGCGAAATAAGAAAATTAGTTTTTTTATAAATAGGAGAAAGCCCTAAAAATCTCTCCTTAAGCTTTGCATAAATAATCCCAACTTTTAAAAACCCCCCAAACACAACTTTCTTAATAAAAGATTCTGATACCTTTTTAATAATACCTATTCTTATACCTTCCCAAATTCTGGGTACAGAAATAATCATTTGAGGATTTAAAAGCAAAAAGTCTTTTAACAAAACAGGACCTATGGGCTTTGAATATGCAATTGCTATGCCCTTTAAAGCAACTATATATTCACAAGCCCGCTCAAAAGAATGCCAAAGAGGAAGAATAGAAATCATTATCTTGCCGGGTTTAAGTGTTGGAAGATAATCATAAAGTCTATCTAATTGAAAAATAAAAGATTCATGCCTCAGCATTACTCCCTTTGGCATGCCTGTTGTACCAGAAGTATATATTATAGTTGCAATGTCTTTTGAAGAACCTTTTTCAATCTCCATATCAAATGATTTTGGATTAGCTCTTAAATACTCAGTTCCAAGTTCTAGTAATTTTTTATAAGAAAATACAATAATATTTCCTATTTTTTCTTCATAAGATTTATCATCATCAATAACAACAATACGTCTTACCAATCTAAGATCATGCTTTTTGGATAAAACCTTGTGAAGTTGCTTATTGTTTTCAACAAAAATAAAAGTAGATTCAGAATGGTTAATAATATAAGTTAATTCATCCTCAGAAGAATCATTTCCCCTAGGAACATCAACGCAGCCTAACCCCAAAGTAGCAACGTCGATTATTATCCATTCTCTTCTAGAATCAGAAATAATTACAACCTTTTCTCCCCTTTTAATGCCACAATGCAAAAGCCCAGAAGCCACTCTTTTTGTCTCATTCCAAAAATCAGCGTATATTTGCTTCTTAAAACTTTTTGATTCCCCTTCCTTATATATAAAAATATCAAGCTCACTATAAAGAGCCACCACATCTTTAAAACGCTTAGGCACAGTATCACTCATAAATCCCCCTCAAAACAATTTAAAATTAATTCAAAAAAAGCAACAAGCTGCTAACAATAATATTATAAAAACTATGTATAAAAATCACATAATATACATTTTTATACCTTAAATAAGTAAAAGCAAAAAATATCCCTAATATAAATGTAACCAAAAATCCCAAAATTCCATAATATAAATGCCCATAAGCAAAAAACATACTACTAAGAATGGCGGTAGCTACAACAGGAAATCCCATTTGTGTAAACTTGGTAATAACAAAAGCCCTGTAAAAAAGCTCTTCAAAAGCTCCTGTAAAAAAAGAGGTAAAAGTCATTAACAAAAATGCCTTTTTACTGCTAATCTTCCAATTAAATCCAGCATTGTTTTGAAAATAATAGACAAGTACCGATTCTGGCAACAAATATTCAAGCAAAAAAGCTAGAAAAAAAATGACTATCATTGCAATCAATATTGTTTTAATAAAAATTAAAACAGAATCCCAAAGAAAAATAAATTTAAATTTAGGAATAAAAAATTCTACTCTAAAATCATCATAAGAACTGGTAAGTTTAAAAAAATAAATTATAAAAATAATTAAAAAAGATCTTGAAATCCAAAAATAAAAATGATTTTCATCAACATTCCAAAATTCTGAATTAACATTTACAAAAGGAGATGACAAATAAACAATGGTATAGACCAAAAAAAGATCGAGCAAAGCCCGCTTGAATGGATATTTATTTTTTAACAATTGCATAAAGTATTATAATTAAATAATTATTAATTGTCAACGAATGATTATTGATTGATTAACCAAAACAAATTAAAATTCAGAATATAATTATTTCTAAATAAAAATAAGAATATTATAAATGATTTTAATATTTGTCCTTATTTCACTTAATTTATTAATTCAATATTATTTGAAACTCAATTTAATTTATTTTAATACAATGCTAGCATTATTTTTTATTATAAAAAACAACAAACACTTAGCACTTAGTTTTATTTTTTGCACAATATTGCTATTAAGTTTTCAAGCGAGATTAAATTTTAAAACATTAAAAAAAAATATTTATCAAATAACAAACATTAAAAATTTTAAAAAAGATTCAAAAACCATTGTAGAAGTAATTGACAATAAATCAAATATATACAAATATAGCTTCAAAAATATTGAAAATATTTACAAAATAGGAGATATCATTAAAATTGAAAATCAAAAAATAAAACTTATTAAAAGGCCCTTTTTTGCCAAGCTTAGAGAAAAATATACAAACACCTTAAACAACTTTTTCACTACACTAAATCCCAGCTATTCCCATTTTTCAAAAGCAATAATTTTGAATATCAAATCAGAAATAACAAAATATGAAAAAACATTATTTCAAAATGCGGGGATTGCCCACATTTTGACAGTATCTGGACTGCATTTTTATCTAATAAGTTTAATAAGTTACTATTTGCTTTTAATAATCACAAATGAAAAATTAAAATACTTAATATTAAGCATAATTTTATTAAATTATTTAATATTAACTGGATTTGCGCCCTCAACGGTAAGAGCATTTCTAATGACAGAATCTCTTATAATATACAAACTAATTTACGGCAAAATTAATTTAATAAGCTGCACATCTATTAGCTTTATAATAAATGCTCTTGCATTCCCCGAAACGCTAAATTCAATAGGATTTCAGCTCTCCTATCTTGCAACAATAGGAATATCAGCATCGGTTCATCTAAAAAATAGATACGGTCTTAACAGGCTAGCATCATCAATGCTTACAACATTTTTTATTCAAATATTCACCTCGCCAGTAATTTATGTTAATAACTTTGATCTAGCACCAATCTCAATACTGTCAAATTTAATAGTTATTCCATTAATATCAATTTTCTTAGCAATAACAATATTAAGCTTAATAACTTACTTTTCAAGTTTAAATTTATTTTTTCCCCTTGACCTTATAAATGCCTACATATTTCAAGCAATAAAAATTACAGCAGCATTTTTTAGCAAATTCTTTATAGTCAAGCACCATCAAATACCTATATTTTTAATATTAAGTATTTTTCTTATAACTTACATTATTTATAATAACGAAACTAAAAAAAATTAAAATAATTTTAAAATATCTGCCATTATTAAGAATAATATGATACTATCTCTTTTATCTATGAATATCAACTATAACAGTATAACTAGCATAAAACAAACATTAAAAGAAAGAAAAATCGCTCCAAGAAAATTGTGGGGACAAAACTATCTAATCAATGAGAGCATAAGGCAAAAAATAATAGAAAGCTTGGATATAAAAGAAAATGAAAAAATCTGGGAAATTGGCCCAGGCCTTGGCGCAATGACTGAGATTTTATTAAAAAAAACTAATCTTTTAACCGCATTTGAAATTGACCTAAAATATTCAGAAATATTAAATGAAAAATTTGGAAAATTAAAAAACTTTAAATTGATAAAAGGGGATTTTTTAAAAAAATACAAAAACGAAAATCAAAACATTGATAAAATATTTTCAAATTTGCCATACAATATTGCATCAAAAGTAATATCTAAATTAATTGAAGAAAGCTTTTTAAAAGAAATGGTATTCACAGTACAAAAAGAATTAGCCGACAGAATAACTGCAAAAATAAATAGCAAAAACTATTCTTCATTTACAGTCTTAGTAAAATCACACTTCAAGGTAATTAAAATATTAGACATAGGAGAAAACAATTTTTATCCTGCACCTAAAGTTAAGTCCACAACACTAAAATTAGTTCCTAAAAAAAACAACATAAAAAACTTCAAAGAATTCAACAAATTGGTTAGAACTGTATTTTTAAGCAGAAGAAAGAAATTAAAAAACACTATTATTAATTTCATTGCCAATAAAGCTACTCTGAGAGAAAATTTTCTAAAAGAATATTTAGACAAAAGACCTGAAAACATTTCTGTTGAAGAATTTATACAAATTTCCAACACTTTAAATGCTTATCATTAAAGCACTTGCAAATACAATTTCGTCAACAGAACAGCCCCTTGAAAGATCGCTAATGGGCTTGGAAAAACCTTGCAAAAAGGGACCGTAGGCCTTGGCAAAAGCAAATCTCTCTACTAATTTATAACCAATATTCCCCGCATCTAAATTGGGAAATATTAAAACATTAGCAGAACCTGCTACTAAAGATTCTCTACATTTTTTCTCTGCAACATCTTTTATTATGGCTGAATCAAGCTGAAGCTCACCATCAATAAGTAAATCACACTCTTTATTCCTAACAATATTTAAAGCATTTTTTACTTTTTCAGTTTCTTTAGCACTAGAAGACCCTTTTGTTGAAAAACTTAAAAGAGCAACCTTGGGCTTTGCATTTAAAATATCTTTAAAGGATTTAGCACTTTGCAATGCAATTTCTGCAAGCTCTAAAAAATTGGGATTGACCACTACAGAACAATCTGCAAAAAATAAGATTCCATTATGTCCAAAACAACAATCAACATTACGAGCAATACTTAAAGTATCCATAATCATAAAAGATGATACAATCTTAACACCTTCCAACTTGGGGATTATTCTTAAAGCATTAGACAAAACCTTAGCAGAAGTTGAAATCGCCCCGCAAACACAAGATTTGGCATAACCAAATCTTACCATAAGCATAGCAAAAGTAATTTCATCTAAAACTTGAGTCTTTAAACTTTGCTTTGTAGCTCCTTTTAGCTTTTGCAAACTCCAATATTCATCCAAATACATTTCAATATCTGGAAAAAAACCAGGATCAACAACTTCTATTCTTTCTAAAATATCATTACAATTAGAAAATTCTTTTAAAGAATTAATGACAGTATCTTTTTTACCTATCAAAATAATTGAATCTGCAAGATTTTTTTGCAAAACAATAACAGCTGCCTTTAAAACTCTAGAATCACTACTTTCGGGAAAAACTATATTGGCCTTAAGCTTATTCTCTTTTACGAATATCTTTGCCTTCTTAAAAACATAATCTTTTAAACAAAACACCTTATAAAAATATAATACAGATTGATAAATGCATAAAAAAAGATTTTTTATTTAAAAATGTCTTTTTTTTATGCATAATTTTCAATTATAAAAATTAAATATTTATTAAAGCACTCTTAAAATTTCTTGTACAACTTTGGCTGAATTAAAAGCAGCTAATTTAGAAAATTTACTATATTCAGCTTCATTCCCTTCTTTATTTACAATATCAGATATTGACCTAATAACTATAAAAGGTACATTAAACATATGAGAAACATGCCCTATTGCTGCGCCTTCCATTTCAACAGCTATTACATCCTTAAAGTTTCCTATAATTTTGTTAATATAAGCTGGGTCAATAAACTGATCTCCTGAAACTATTAATCCTGAATATGCATTAGAGCCCCCAACCTTTAATTTAACAGCCTCTGTGGCTTTCTTAATTAAATTTTTATTGGCACTAAATTTTTGAGGCAATCCTTTAAACTCCCCCACCTTATATCCAAATTTAGTCAAATCAACATCATGATATGCAACCTCTGAAGACACCACCACATCTCCCACTTTAATATCTTTGTATTTAGCACTAACAACACCGCCAGCAACTCCAGAATTAATTACATGACTTATATTGTATTTTGATAAAATATAACTAGTCCACACACCAGCATTAACCTTGCCAACCCCACTAATAATAACCATAACATCCCGATTGGACATCTTTCCCTTTAAAATCTTTTTATTAAGACCATACTCCTTAAGTACTATTTCTTCCTTATTAGACACAAGCTTATTTATCTGCTCAAACTCAGAGTCTATAGCAGTTATTATTAAAACATTGACATTTTTAGAAAAAGCAACATAACTGTTTGAAAAAACTAATAAAAAAATAAAAAACCTTATTAAACAATTATTCATAAAATCACGCTCCTTATAGCAAAAGAATATTTATATCATTTTTTACAAAAAAACCAAAACTGAATTGCTTTTGAAAGATTTTTTGTAAAAGATATTGAAAAAAAATATCCTATCCATATTACAATATTAATAGCATAAAAAAAGGGGAAACTGAATGAAAAAAATGAATCTAGTTACAGCTGCTCTACCCTATGTTAATAACATACCTCATCTTGGGAATTTAGTTCAAGTACTATCAGCTGATGCTTTTGCAAGATATTCGAAAATGTCGGGAATTGAAACTCTTTACGTCTGTGGAACAGATGAATATGGAACAGCTACAGAAACCAAAGCCTTAATTGAAAATACTACCCCTTTAGAACTTTGCAATAAATATTATGAAATACATAAATCAATTTACAAATGGTTCAATATTGAATTTGACATCTTCGGTCGCACAACCAACAAGCACCATCAAGACATTGTACAAAATTTTTTCCTACAATTAGAAAAAAACGGCTATATAAAAGAGCGTGAAACTGAACAGTTTTATTGCAATAAAGATTCAATGTTCTTAGCTGATAGATATGTAATAGGAGAATGCCCAGAATGCCAAAGCATGGCTAAAGGAGATCAGTGCGACAACTGTTCTAAGCTTCTAAATCCAACAGACCTAATAAATCCAAAATGCATAATTTGTAAAAACAAGCCTATTTTGAAAAAAACCAATCATCTTTATTTAGATCTTCCCAAAATAAAAACAAAACTTGAAAAATGGATAAAAAATCCAGATACTAGCAAAAATTGGAATACCAATGCCCTTAAAATGACAAAAGCTTTTTTAAGAGATGGCCTTAAAGAAAGAGCAATTACAAGAGACCTTAAATGGGGAATTCCTGTGCCTAAAAAGGGTTTTGAAAATAAAGTATTTTATGTGTGGTTTGATGCTCCAATAGGATACATTTCAATTACCAAAAACATTATCAAAAATTGGGAATCTTGGTGGAAAAACAATGATCAAGTAAATCTTGTACAATTTATTGGGAAAGACAATATATTGTTTCATACAATTATATTCCCTTGCATAGAAATTGGAAGTGAAGAAAATTGGACAATATTAAATCAACTCTCATCAAGCGAATACTTAAATTACGAAAATCTTAAATTTTCAAAATCAGAAGGAACAGGAATTTTTGGAAACAATGCTATTACCACAGGAATCCCCTCTGATATTTGGCGATTTTATATTTATTATAACAGGCCTGAAAAATCTGATTTTCAATTTATGTGGCAAGATCTCATGGAAAGAGTAAATACAGAGCTTATTGATAATTTTTCAAACCTTGTAAACAGAGTATTAACATTTCAAAGAAAATTCTTTGGAGATGTAATAGAAACAATAGAAATTCAAAATAAATTTTGGAAACAAATAACACCAAAATATAACAAAATACTAAATCTTTTTAAAAAGACAGAACTAAAATCTGCGCTCAAAGAAATACTTAAAATTTCCTCCCTTGGAAATAAAATATTTCAAGATAACGAACCATGGAAAAGAAAAAATAACTCTCCACAAGAAACAAAAGAACTAATCTCAAACTTAATATACCTAATCAGAGACTTATCTATTTTAATGATGCCATTCATTCCCGAAACAAGTAAAAAGATACAACAATTCTTTGGCAACAGTTATCAATTTTCAACCAAAATTCTTGGAACTAAATCGGGAATTAAAAAAATTGAATTCACAGAAATATTATTCAATAAACTAGAGCAAAAAAAAATTAATAATTTAAAGCTAAAATATTCAGGAGAGAAAAACATGAAAGAAAACGAACAAGCAGAAAACTTACCTATAGCAAAAGAGCAACCGGAAAACTTGTTTAGAGAGAAAGTGCTCTTAAGGGTTGTAAAAATAAATAAAATAGAAAGAAATCTCGAGGCTAAAAACTTATTTATATTAAAACTAGATGACGGAACTAACAAGGACAAACAAATAGTAAGCAACCTTGAAGGATATTACACAGAAGAAGAGCTTTTGGGAAAACATATAATAATAGTGGATAATTTAAAGCCTGCAAAGTTTAGGGGAATAAAATCTGAAGGAATGCTAATAGCTGTTGAGGACAAAAATAAAAATTTTAAAGTTATAATTGTAGAAGATTCAATCCAAAATCCTATTGCTGGAGAGAGAATAATACTTGAAAACGATCAGAATAAAGATCTTGCCTGTCCACCTAAAATTGACATAAATAAATTTTTAAAAGCCAATATAATAGCAGAAAACGGAGAGCTTAAAATAAACGGAATAAATTTAATATTAGAAAATTCTAAGAACAAAATTTTATCTAAAGATATTCCAAACGGAACAGTTTGCTAAGAGCTATTAATGACTATTAAAAAAATAAAAACAAAAGAAATGGAAGAAAATTATCTTCAAAGCGAACTGTGGGCATTGATAAAAACAACAAAAAACAGTAATTGGAAAGCCATAGCATTTGATAGCGATGTTCTTGGCAAAATTGTTGTAATGCAAAGAAGACTATTTAAAAATTTTTACTTAGCATACATTCCACATCCAGAATTCTCAAACAAAATTCTTGAAAACATTAATATTGATAAAATCAGTAAAAGTATTAAAGAATTTAGCATAAAAATAAAACCCTACTTACATAAAAATACAATTTTTTTAAGATTCGATTTAATGTATTACCACCAAAGAACACTGAATGACAAATACTCTCCATTAAAAACTAAAATCAAATATCTAAAAAAATCCTTTGATGACATACAACCCGCAAACACAACAATATTAAACTTAAATAATTCTCTTGAGAATATTTTGCTTAACATGAAAAAAAAAACAAGATACAACATAAAGCTCAGCACAAAAAAAAATCTAAATATAATAATAGATGATAAATTTAAACATTTAAGTGAATTTTACAAGCTATACAAAGAAACTAGCAAAAGAGATAAATTTACTATTCACTCAGAAGAATATATACAAAACCTAATTCAAATATTCAAACAAGATAAAAATGCTCAAATAAAATTGATAATTGCATTTTACAACAACATAATTATTTCTGGCATAATAGTGGGAATTTACAAAGAAAAAGCAGTCTATCTTTATGGGGCTTCAAGCAAGGAATATAGAAATTTAATGCCCAATTACGCTGTACAATTTAAAGCAATAGAAATGTTAAAAAAATTAGAAATAAAAGAATATGATTTATTAGGAATTCCCCCAATTGCAAATAAAAACCACCCCTTATATGGTCTTTTTGGTTTTAAAACAGGATTTGGAGGAAATATTATTCACAGAATTGGTTGTTATGATTTTACTTACAAAAATTTTATTTATAAAATTTATGCAAATCTTGAAAAACTTAGATACTTCTATTACAAAGTAATAAGGAAAAAAATTTAACCAAGATTATTAACTAAATTTTTAAATTGCAAACCTCTATCAAACTCATTATTAAAAAGCTCAAAAGAAGCACTAGCAGGAGAAAATAACACAATGTCACCCGGACTTGAAATCTTGAAAGCATAATTTACTGCATCTCTTAAAGAATCAAATAGAAAATATTGTATGCTACTTTTTTCTAAAATCTTAATAATTTTTACAGTTGCACTACCTCTTATTAAAATCCAAGTTCTCACAATATCTGCAATCTTGCTAAAACTTAAAAACTCAAGTTCTTTATCGGTTCCCCCAACAATTAAGTTGATACGGTTATCCTTTGTTTTTAAACTTTTAACAGATAAAACAGTAGATTCAGGAATAGTTGAAGCTGTATCATTATAAAACATTACATTTTGAACTGATTTAACAAGCTCTAATCTGTGCTCAATACCTTTAAAATTATTTAAAATCTGACCCGTATGATTGAGGTCTATGTTTAAATAATACGAAACAAAAAAAGTAATAACTTTAGGAATTATAAAAACAGCTCGTGAATTAGAAAAACTTCCAATCAAGTTGTCATTAAAATATACTTTGCCTTCATTGCAATAAAAAATATCTTGATCAAAATCACAAGGATTAAATTCGGAAAATAAAATAACTCTGACTTTTGATTTAAATTTTGAAAAATATTTGTAATAAGCCTGATCTTGAATAATCACAATTCCTGAAGTTTGATTTACAAAAATTTTTGACTTATCAATAATATAGTCATCAAAATTTAAATAATAGTTTTGGTGATCGTTGTAAACATTCGTAATAATACTAATAATAGGATTAAAATTCTCTAAAGATTGCAACTGCCAAGAAGAGAGCTCTAAAATCAAAGGAGATTTTCCATCAAGTTGATCAAAAAAACTTAAAGGAGATACACCAATATTACCCCCAAGCTTTACCCCCGGATATTTTTCTTTCAAAGCTTGATACAAAAGAGACACAAGAGTAGATTTTCCTTTAGTGCCTGTTACTGCAATTATAGGGTTCTTGTTAAACATTAAAAATAAGCTAATATCTGTCTCAACTCGTTTTGCAAACTTTAAATATTTATTATTGGGTTTCACACTGGGATTTTTTACAACAATGTCAGCATTTTTAAAATCGTTTACATTGTGTTTGCCTAAAACATATCTAATTTGATCCTCAAAATCTCTTAAAGCATCAATACTTAAAGCTAATTCCGTCTCACTTTTAAGATCAGTAATTACTAATTTTGCCCCACGCTTTAATAAAAATCTAGAAAGAGCTACTCCTCCTCCATTAAGGCCTAAACCCATGATTAAAAAATTTAAATTTTTAATTTCGTCTAAAAGCACAATAAAATTATATCAAACCTGTCAACTGTTTAAACGGATTTAATCCACCTTTCACTATAAAAATAAGGAAGTGAAACAACAAGTTTGATTGCATCCTCAAGAGATGGAATAAAAACAATAATTTCAAAAGGCAAATTTGTATAATTCGCTAAAACAAAAGCAATAGGAATAGTATAAACAAAAGTTACAGAGCCTTCCATAATAGCGCCAAAACTTGGAGATGCTCCTGCACGAAAAAATCCAAAAAGATACTGAAAAGCAAGAGCCATGAAAAAGGCAGAAACAGAAGAATACCTTAAAATAATTCCTATAAGGTGAGAATACTTTAATGTATAAAAAATATAAGGAGCAAAAAATGAAAATATAAACAATACAAAAGATGTTAAAAAAGCAAGCTTAAGGCCAATTTTACTCAAATATATTGCAACTTTCATGATTTCTTTTTTACTATTATGCATTTCATAGCCCATCATAATATTTAAAGAAATACAAAAGGAATGAATTATATTAAAGATAATAAAATAAGTAGAAAAAGATATGCTGTAAGCAGCATATTTATGAGTATCAATTCCTATAAAAATCGATGTCAATACAAGATAGCCAAAAAACCAAGCAAACTCATTTAAAAGAATTGGAATAAAAAATTTAATTAGCTGAGCAAACGGCTTAATATTAATATTCAAATCATCTAACTTAAAGTGCAAAATTGAATTTTTGTTAAAAGCTGTACAAACAAGATAAACAATAAGCTCTAAAGTACGAATAACTGTTGTTGCAATAGCAGCTCCAACTACTCCCATATGAAAAACAAAAATAAAAATATAATTAAATACAAAATTCAAAAGCACTGAAAAAACAGAAATGTAAACTTGAAATTTAACAATTTCAACAACCTTAAGAGCATTAGCAATAAGTCCTTTTATGATTGCAAATACGAAAGAAAAAATAGCTATATTTAAGTAAGCTGCTCCATAGTAAACCGCCCGCTCATCATTAGAAATCAATCTAAGTAAAAAAAAAGGATTCACTATGGAAATCAAAATAAACGGAAAAGAAAATAAAATAATGGTTAATATGCTAATAAAAAACGTATTTCTAAAGCTCTTAAAATCACCCTGATTGTATTGTCTTGTAGCAATTATATTGTAAGCTCCTGCCATGGAAAACCCAATAGTAACAAACAGTTCAAAAAATTTATTTGCAAGAGAAACTCCTGCAACAGGATAGTCACCAAGATACGCAACCATAGCATTATCTGTAAGAGAAATAAAATTAAATAAAAAAAACTCAATAGCAGTTGGAATCGCAATTTTTAAAAGATCTTTATAAATTTTATCCTTTTTCGATACACCCAATGAATACATAAATTTCTCCAAATAAAAAAATTAAGATTTTTGTAAAGACAAATACCGAAACCTATAATAAAACAAAAGGAATTGCTTTAAAATTAGCACAACTAGAATGAATTCTAGATTCACTAAGATTATTAAAATTTTTATTAACACTAAATATATCACGCTACCCCATACTTAAGCAAGTTCTTCATACTCAATCTCTCGTATCCAATCATCGTGAAAAAATTCAATTATAATAAATATATTTTTAATAATCTCTTCCAGATTTACAATAAAAACAACTATTGGTAAACTTAAATTTGTATAAAACACCAATAAATAAGCAACTGGAAGCGTATAAAAAACAATTACTCCCGATTCAATAAAAAAACAAACATTTGGTATACCGCTAGCCCTAAAAACTCCAACAAGAACTTGTGCCGTAAAAGCTTTAAAAACTACAATACTTGCAAAAACATAAATAAACACGCTAACAAGTTCGGGAGAATCTAATTTACTAAAAATATAAGGTGCAAAGCTCGATATTCCAATAAGCAAAATAACTACAAAAATGCCCAAAAGAAATCCTAAAAAAGATAAAAAAAATCCAACCGACCTGACATGTTTCTTATCGTAAATCATTAAATGCCCAATAACAACCCCTGTTGCAAGTCCCATACCATGAAGCAATACAAAACAAATATCAAAAAGATTTGATGCAACAGCAAATGAAGCGTATTCAATGCTCCCAACACGAGCATAAAATGCATGTAAAATAGTTATACTTAAAACCCAAAAAATCTCGTGAGACAAAACAGGTATAATCAGTTTCAAATTAGCCCTAGTAACTACCTTTGGAGCAAAAAAATCGCCAAACTTAATCCGATAATATGAATTACTGTTTATCAAACTATATAAAAAATAGAAAACAAACTCAACAATTCTAGCAAGCACAGTAGCATATGCGGCACCTTTTATTCCCATGCTAAAGCCAAAAATAAGAATGTAATTAAAAACAATATTTATTAAAACAACAATAGAAGTAACATATAAAGGTATTTTTACTTCTTTAGCACTCTTAAATCCCATAGCCGATAAAAAAGAATATGCCATTAGCACATAAGACAATGAAATAATTTTTAAATACTCTGATCCAAAATTTAAAGAATCCTGATTAGCTGTAAATAGCTTTATAATGTTTCTTGGAAAAAGAAATGAAAATATGAAAAAAATTATTCCTATTGCAGTTCCAATTAATAATATATAAGCAAAAGATTGTCTTACTTGAAGAAACTTCTTTTTTGCAATTGCTTGGGAAGCGTAAGCGCTTAAAGCCGTACCAAGCCCAAACACAATAATAAAAAAAAGAAAAGTTACTCTATTTGCCAAAGAAACTCCCGTAACGTGAAAAGAGCCTAAATAGGAAATCATAAAATTATCAAAAAAAGTTACCATTTGAAATAACAGCGATTCAAAAGCTGTAGGAATAGCTATAACAAATAGCTCTTTTATTATCTGATCATAATTTTTAAACTTTTTGATCATATTCCTTATATACAATCTCCTTTATTTATTACTTTTAACTAAATTTAATCCAATCTAGAATATACATATATTTAGAATTAACTACTAATTATACTAAAATATATTATAATTAAATAATATGAAATCAATTTATGCTTTATTATTTCTATTTATTAACCTATCTTTGCTGGCTAACAACATTTCAAAAAAAGATTTAGAAATACTGCTAAAGATTGCCCAAACAATGAATAAGGAATGCAAAAATTTTATTGAAAAAAATCCTATTCAGTTCTTAAAAGAAATAAAACCCTTAGTCGATGCAGAAAAAAATAACCTCTTAACTCTAATAAATAAAAAAATACCAATTCCTGAAAATTACAAAATACCTGATCTGGTAAATATTGATGATTTTAAAGATCTTAAAAATCTTGGAGCAAAGACTATTAAAGTAAGAAAAATATTAATCGAAGATTTAATTCGACTAATAAAAGATGCAAAAAAATTTGGAATTGAAATTAAAATCAAATCCGCTTACAGAACGCAAGAATATCAAAAATTTTTATTTGATTACAATGTCAAAACTTATGGCAGAAAAGTTGCAGAAACTCAATCAGCAATTCCAGGCCATTCTCAACATCATATGGGAACAGCAATAGATTTTATAAATATAGATGATAATTTACTAAACACAAAAGAAGGAAAATGGCTTTATGAAAACTCTCTAAAATACGGATTTTCCATTTCATACCCAAAAGGATATGAAATGGAAACTGGATATAAAGCAGAGCCTTGGCACTACTTATACATAGGACCTAAGCCATGCTTTATTCAGAAAAAATATTTTAATAATTTACAACACAAGCTTCTTGAATTTTGGAGCCAGAACAAAACAAATCTTATCAACCTAATTGAAAAATATGCAAACTAAATACTTCTTCCAGCATTCAAATAAGAACAAAAAAGATTGTCTAGTAAATCAATATCAAGCTTATCGTAAGCAGAATTATCATAAAAAAATAAATCGAGCTCTTCTCGAACCAAGACTATGATTTCTCTATCATCAACAAAATTAGCTATTTTTAATTTTAAATATCCTGCTTGTTCAAGTCCAAATAAATTGCCAGGCCCCCTTAGCCTTAAATCTTCTTCTGCTATTTTAAATCCATCCAAATTTTCTTTTATAGTTTTTAATCGAAATTTGCCAGCACTTGTCAAAGGTTCTTTATATAGCAAAAAGAAAAAAGATTGTAAATTGCTTCTACCAACACGACCTCTAATTTGATGCAAAGTAGAAAGCCCAAAACGCTCAGCATGCTCTACCACCATACAAGTTGCATTTGGACAATCAATTCCAACCTCAATAACACTAGTCGCCACCAAAATATCTACTTTTTTCGAATAAAAATTTTTCATAATTTCTTCTTTCAAATCAGATGGCAACTTAGAATGAAGCATATCCACAACATACTCGCCAAACACTTCTTTTAATTTTAAACACATATTATTAACATCTTTTAATTCAAATTTTTCTGAAGATGAAATTAATGGATAAACAAAATAAACCTGATGACCTTTTAAGAGCTCTTTTCTTAAAAACTCATAAACTTTATCTTCATTTCCATGCCTTGCTAAATAAGTAGTAATAGGCAAACGACCCTTAGGCAAGGTTTTAATAAACGAAACTTCAAGATCACCAAAAAGTGTTAATGCAAAACTTCTAGGAATAGGTGTTGCAGACATTAAAAGCATATCCACCCCTTCTCCTTTGTTTTTAAGCTCTTCTCTTTGAACAACTCCAAATTTATGCTGTTCGTCAATGATAACATACGCCAATCTTTTAAATTCTGTACTTTCGTAAAAAATAGCATGTGTTCCAACTATTAAACCAGAAGTCCCATTTCTAATGCTTTCTAGAGTTTGCTCCTTATCCCTCTTTCTTAAACTACCAGTCAAAAGAGTCATTGAAATGTTAAAAGGCGCCAATATGTTAGATAAATTATCATAATGTTGACGAGCCAAAAGATCTGTAGGAGCCATAAATGCTACCTGATATCCAGCTTCAATTAAAGGAAGTCCTGAAAGCAAGGCAACAAGGGTTTTACCACTTCCAACATCACCTTGAAGCAATCTATTCATTGGCTTAGAAGAGTTAAGATCAAGGAATATCTCATCAATAGAAATTTTTTGATCTTCTGTAAGCTCAAAGGGCAAGCTCGAGACAACCTTTTCAAGCAAATCTTTTGATAAATCTTTTTTTTCTCGAAAAAGAATCTTAGAAGATCTATACCTTGAAAAAAACTGAAGCAAAAAAATTTCTCTGTAAATTAATGTCTTTTTTGCCTTTTCAAGCATTTCTAATGAACTTGGAAAGTGAATCTCTTTTAAAGCATCACTTAACGATAATAAAGAATACTTTTCTATTAAAAATCTGGGAATGTCTGTTTGCCCAAACTTAAAAAAATATTCAAGAGCTTCTTTTACATATAATGAAATTTTCTTGGACGTTAATCCTTCTGTTAAAGAATAAACCGGAAGAATTTTTTTAAACCTTTCAGGCTTGTCACTGTAAACTTCGCTGTCAAAATTAGAACAACTCCATAAACTACTATAATCGTTATAGGTAAATTTAGAATAAATATAAAATTTTTTATCTATTTTAAAAACATTCTCTAAAAAAGCCCTATTGAAAAGTAGAATTTCGAAAGGTTCCTCATTTATACTTTTAACTGTTAACTTTAAATTTTTTTTAGAACTATCCCCAAATTTTTTGTGCCCAAGAACTGTGAACACCGTCATCATATCGCAACTTTTCACCTTAGAAAAATCTGGAAAAGTTTGTATATTTTGACGATCTTCATACTTTACAGGAAAAAACTCAATAAGATCTTTAACATTAAAAATTTGCAGATTATTTAACCTTTCAACCCCTTTCTCACCAAGACCACCTATACCTTTAAGCTCATATTCAAACTCATGTAAAAACATTTTAATCTCCTAAAAAGGCAAATATGTTCCTAAAACTCTAATAGCAAATACAACTTGTTCAATAATAATTATAAATGCTACCATTAAAGCACTCCCAACAATCAAACGTAAAGTATAAGACATGTGTTTGTCAGTAATCACACCGCTTATCTTAGTGGACAAAGGAAGTAAAAATGAATCGACTGTTTTAAAAAAGTCTGAGCCTTGGAACAAATTCAAAAGCAACAATAATAATCTCAACAATAAAAAGAAAACTATAGCAATAAAAATGCTTCTAAATATCCCCCAAACTTCAACAATAAATAAAATAATAAATGTAGAAAGCTTATAATTCCCATAAGCCAACATTCTTTCAAAAATAGTCAAAGTTATTAAAGCTGCAATTGGAGAAAAATCAAACATACCAAATGTAAAAAGAGGAATTTTTCTAAAAAAAGATAAAAATGGTTCTGTAACAACATGTATAAATCTGAAAAATACATTGGTATTAATCCCTGAAGACACAAGCCAGCTAAGAAGGATCCTAATTAAAATTAAAATCCTATAAATCTGCAAAAATACCATTAAAATTTGTATTAAAACAACCAAAACAGCACCTCCTAATCAACCCAAACATCTTCAACTATCACACACTTTCTCAACTTATCAAGCTTATCTTCATCTGGCACAAAATTTAAAATCGAATTCATTTTTAATTTCAAATCTTTACCATTTTCCCTTAAATAAAAATAAACATTTGAAAATCCAGAATTGTCCTCAAAATTACTTATACTTTCCTTTAAAGAATTAAGTAATTGTAGGTCATTTAATTTATTATTTAAAAACTTAATATGAATATTATTTATTTTATCTTCGGAAAGTCTCTCAATATTTACAACTTTTTCAACCACAATTGAAAATTTGTCTCTGTTAAACGTAAGCCTACCCACAACCCCAATAACATTGCCTTCAAGTAAAAAATTTCTATATCTTTCATAGCTTTCTGTAAAAACTACAATATCTATTGCGCCTTTAAAATCTTCTATAACACCGAAAGCCATTTTTGCATTATTTCTTTTAGTTTGAATAACTTTTACTGAATTTAAAATGCCAGAAAATTGAACAATGCTATCTTTTTTGGCAGCAAGATCTGTTAAAACATTTAAACTGGAAAAACTGTCAATTGCCTTTTTATAAGGATCAAGAGGATGACCTGACACATAAAATCCTAAAAGCTCTTTTTCAAATCCTAAAAGCTCAGAATAAGAATACTCTTTAAAGGCTTGATAATTAAAACTTTGCCGAATTGGATCTTGACTTTCAAGAGCACCAAATAAGCTGTTTTGACCAAGTTTTTTATTATTTTTATCTTCTGAAACAACTTCAATCAAACGATCAAGATTTTCAAATAAAGTTTTTCTATTTTGATCCAAACTATCAAAAAGTCCAGATTTTATTGCAGATTCTAAAAATTTCTTATTAATTACTTTATCATCTACGCGTCTTATAAAATCTTCAAAAGAACTATATTTGCCGTTTTTTTCTCTCTCATCAATTATTAAATCAACAACAATTCCTCCAAGATTTTTAATCCCATTAAGCCCATAAGAAATTCCAGAATCAGTTACACGAAATTCCCTAAATGATCGATTTATATCGGGCTTGAGCACGTTTATACCTATAGCTTTTGACTCTTCAATGTAATAAGAAAGCTTATCATTATTATTAATTTCATTGGTCAAATTGGCAGCCATAAAATATTCAGGATAATTAGCCTTAAGATAAGCGGTTTGATATGCTATTAAAGAATACGCCGCTGCATGCGATTTGTTAAATCCATACCCAGAAAAAGGCTTTAAAAGTTCAAAAATTTCACTAGCAATTTCTTTGTCATATCCTTTCTCAATAGCGCCTCTTAAAAAGTCGACTTTCATTTCATTCATCTCGTCTTCTTTCTTTTTACCCATAGCACGTCTTAAAATATCGGCCTTGCCAAGAGAAAAGCCCCCAATTATTTTTGCAACTTCCATTACTTGTTCTTGATAAACAATAACCCCATAAGTTGGTCTTAAAACTTCCTTTAAATCGGGATGAGGATATTTAATTCTCTTAACACCTTTTTTAGCAGCAATAAATTGAGGAATAAATTGCATAGGACCTGGTCTATAAAGAGCATTTAAAGCTATTAAATCTTCAATGCTATCAGGCTTTGCGTCTTTTAGAATTTGCTGCATTCCTTCAGATTCAAACTGAAAAACAGACGCACTTCTTCCTTCTCCTAGCATATTAAAAGTCTTAACATCATTATCTGGAATATTTTTTATTTTAAAATCTGGATTTACACTTCTAATAAGATTTTCTGCATTTTTTATTAACGTCAATGTTTTCAAACCAAGAAAATCCATCTTAACAAGCCCACATTCTTCAAGCAAATCCATTGTGTATTGAGTAGAAACAGAACCTTGCTTATAATCCTTATAAAGAGGCACATAGTCGGTTAAAGGGGTTTTAGAAATTACAATTCCTGCAGCATGAGTTGAAGCATGTCTATTCATTCCCTCAAGAACCAATGCGGCATTCATTAATTCTTTATAAACAGGCTTGCTAGTAAAATACTCCTTCAAAGAATTGTCATCTAAAACCTCTTTTAAAGAAACTTTAGGACCATCAGGAATAAACTTAGTAAGTTCATTTGATTCAGCAAATGGAATATCTAAAACTCTAGCCACATCCTTAACTACAGCCTTAGGCTTTAAGGTTCCAAAAGTAATTATTTGAGCTACCTTATCTTCTCCATACTTGTTGGTAACATATTTTATAATCTCATCTCTGCCTTCAAAACAAAAATCAATATCAAAATCGGGCATAGAAATACGCTCGGGATTTAAAAATCTCTCAAAAAGCAAATTATACTTTAAAGGATCAATATCAGTAATCCTAAGAGCATAAGCCACAATTGAACCAGCACCAGAACCACGCCCAGCTCCAACAGGAATATCGTTATCATGAGCAAATTTAATAAAATCCCAAACAATCAAAAAATAGCCTTCAAAGCCCATTCCAATTATTACGCTCAATTCATAAAAAGCTCTATCTTTTATTTTGCTTGTCAAATTTTTATATCTAAATTTCAACCCCTCAAGTGTGAGATGTTCCAAATATTCACCAAGAGTATTAAATTCAACAGGAATTTGATAATCAGGCAAAATAGGGCCTGGAAAAGTTATTTTAAAATCATCACACTTTTCTGCAATCCTTACAGTATTTTCTAAAGCTTCAGGCAAATCATTAAAAAGTTCACACATTTCCTCTTGAGATTTAATATAAAATTCATTGGTTTCCATTTTTAATCTATTCTCATCGCTTTTCTTAGCGCCAGTACCAATACAAACAATGATGTCTTGAGCAGTTGCATCTTCTCTGTTAACATAATGAGAATCATTGGCTGCTGTTAAAGGAACTCCAAGTTCCCTAGAATACTTAACCAACCTTTCATTTACAATGTCTTGATCTTTAATACCATGCCTTTGAAGCTCAAGATAAAAATCATTGCCAAAAACTTTTTTAAACCAAAGAATTTCATTCTTAGCATCTTCAAATCTATTGGCCAAAATAAGTCTTGGAATGAGCCCCCCAATGCAAGCTGAAGTACAAATCAAACCTTCTGAATATTTTTCAAGGTCCTCTTTATCTATCCTTGGACGATAATAAAACCCTTCAAGATAAGAAATACTTGTTAACTTTAATAGGTTTTTATAACCCAACTCATTCTTGGCAAGCAAAATTAAATGGTAAGACATTTTTCCAAGATCATCCTGTTTTTTTAAAAACTTAGAAGTTTTTGCCATATAGGCTTCAATGCCAATTATTGGCTTAATTCCTGCTTTTTTAGCTTCTTTGTAAAATTTAATAGCTCCAAAAAGATTGCCATGATCTGTTAATGCAATATGCGACATATTGCATTTTTTTGCTTTTGATATAATATCTGATATTTTTGCAGCTCCATCCAAAAGAGAATAATCTGAATGAACATGAAGATGAATAAACCTAGACCTAAAACTCATACCTAAAATTATTTTATCAAAATAAAACTTGATTTTTAACAAACCTTAGCCAAATAAATAAAAATTAAAAAAGTCATAATAATTTTTAAATCTCTAATTTAAATTATTGCAACAAATCTTATCAAAATAATCAAGAAAAAATACTAATTCCTTGATTATCCAATTCAATTACCATCTTTTTAATGTGCTCAAGTTTTCTAACAATTTCTTCAGATAAACTCTCAGCTTGAGACAAAAAATCTTTAGCTTGCCTTAAACCGCTATCACTACGATTCTCTACCCTAAATATAATCAAAATTTCAGCTGCAAACTTATTAATATTTAAATAAGGAATGTATACTTCTTCCCACAACTGCCTGATAGCATCATTCTTGGGGGACAATCCTTTATAAAACAATCCAAACCCATGCTTGGAAGCATCTGTCTGAATGAATATTGTCCTTTGCCCCTCAACAAGTAATCTCAAATTATTAATCCAAGAAAATTGGTCTGAGATAATAAATTCTAGCTCTTTTAAAAATTCATCATTAGACAGCATAAAAGTATCAGAGCCAATCAAAGAATCACAGCTTCTTGAATAATAAGCCATATTAGCATCTATACTCTCAAGACTTTCAATCAAAGAAGAAAATTCCTCTTGACTCCTTGAAAAGCGCTTAAATATGTTCTCAAGATAATTAAGCTGTTCAAGAATCTCGGCAAAGAACTTATCAATATCAATCTGCAAATCCTTAAGGTTATGAGAAATCAAATCTTTAGAAACCTCCTCAATTTCCTTTACAGAAATCATATTCATAACACCTTTTGCCTGATCAGAAAGTCGCTTGATCTCATCTGCAACAACAGAAAATCCTTTACCATATTCTTTAGCTCTTGCAGCCTCAAGCTTTGCATTAAGAGAAATCATATTGGTAGCACCTAAAAAATTACTTATTGTTTCTAAGCTGCCTTGAATTCCAACAATAACAGAAGATATTTGATTTAATTTTTCCTTATTATTTTTACCAAGATCACTAAAAATAACGCTTATCTGATTACGAGCATTATTTGTCATCTCAACAAAAGTAGAAAATATCTGATCAAAATCTTCTATTTCAGAAAACAAAATCCTTTGTAATGACTCAAACCCTATTTTTAGAGTAGAAATGGAAGCTTTGGTATGATAAAATCCCTTTAGCATTTCCTTAACAGGAGCCTTATATTCGTAAGTACTCAAATCTTTTTTGTCATTACCAACAACATTTAAAAGATTTAAATCAACAGCTTTTTTCTTTTTTTTAAAAAACGAAAATTTTTTCATAAAGGGATTCTACCATAAAAACTTTTTTTTGAATAGAGTCACCAGTACTTAATTTGACACATTGTTTCAACTTTTAATATCAAATTAAATACATCAATAAACAAAAAATATTTTTACATTTAAATGGTAAAAATTAATTACTTTGAAATAAATTTAAGCTTTCATCTTAAACCATAAAACCATCTAAAGATACAAATCATTCTCCTCATTTAATTTAATTTAATTTAATTTAATTTAATTTAAAACTAATTTTAAATTAAATTTACTTTCTTTTTACCCAAGAATAACGCCCACTAACTTCATTATACTCAAAAAGAACATCTCTGTAAGAAAAAAAACATAAAAAAATATCAATAAACTCTTCTAATTTAGCTTTAACTTTTGGCAAGTTAAAATCGTTGTCAAAATTAAAAATATCGTCTGATTCTACTGTAAACAACTTATCATCTTGCTTGAGGATAACTTTTTTGGGTTGCCAAAAAAGAACGTTGATTTTTTTGTCCTGAATAAAAAATCTATTAAATTCATAATCAAGATCAACTTGATCCGTTTTTGCCTCAACAATCCCAACAATAACACATCGTTCATGATCAATTCTTTTAATCAAAACAGCATCTGTAAGCACAACTCTCTCGCCAACTTCAAGAGCAAACTGCTCTTCTATTTCATATTGCTTATTAAAAGGAAGATTTGCAATTTTCCTAAAAAGATTGAGAAGTATGTACTTAGTGCTCATCTCTTTATTGCTTATTCTAAGACAACGAATCTTCATTCTATACTTAAGCTCATCAAAAAAATATTTAACTAGCCTTTTCATTAAAATTGTTTTTCTAATGTCTTCTTCTTTCATTCAATCCTCCTGATAAAAATTGCCAAAAATTAAAGCTATTATATAAATATAATAAAATACAAATCTTATTAAAGAAATCAAAATATTTTATTATATACTAATTATAATTAAATCATTGCCGAAAATGAAAGGGAAAATTATGTTAATCAAATTCATGTTCTCAAATATTAATTTAATATTAATAGTCAGCATGACTTTATTTAAAATATTATTAGAAACAATATACCGAAAAATATTATTAAAAAAAATAATTACTAGTGCCAACACATTAAATACTCAAAAAAAACAATATAAAATAATTGCTATCTTTGTTTTAGCTTTAAATCATTTATTACAAAGTTTTTTAATAAATGCTCTTATCAATTTATTCAACAATCTAATAACTCTTACTAACAACTCTCTTGGAAGCTTAACAGACTTAAATTACAATATATTATCTGCAATACTAATATCTAGCATAACTTGGCTTGCCTTTAGCTTACCCAAAGTAATAAACGATATAATCTATGAAAAAAGACCATTTAATTTAACAATAGCTAATGCTTTTTTTGACCTTTTAACAATAATATTACTAACCATATTCTCTAAATTATTTTTAAGCTATAAAATATTCCAATTTGAGAGCACTACAAACATTAATTTTGAAAACCTGCCTACTCACTAAGCAATCAAATAGACACTCAAATGCAAGCTTTAATTAGTCCTAGAAAAAGCTTGGCTGGATTTTCTATTCTTGTAATAAGTTCTGGATGAAACTGGCAAGCTACAAAAAATTTATTTTCAGGAATTTCTATTAATTTTGCCATTTTAAAATCACTTGAAAATCCAGATACTATAAGCCCATTTTTTGCAAATAAATCTATATAATCATTGTTAACTTCATACCTATGTCTAAATCTTTCAATTATCCGATCTTGGCCATAAAGTTTAAAAGCTATTGTATTCTTTTTAAGAATCACAGGATATCCACCAAGCCTCATTGTAGCGCCCTTATCTTTAATTCCCTTTTGCTCAGGAAGTAAATGGATAACAGGACTTTTTAAGGGCTTGTCTTTTGCTAAATTTTCCTCCGTATCAGCATCAAGTATTCCACAAACATTGCGAGCAAATTCTATTACAGCAAGCTGCAAACCAAGACAAATTCCAAGAAAGGGAATATTATTCTCACGAGCATATTTAATAGCCATAATTTTACCTTCATACCCCTTGCCTCCAAAGCCGCCAGGAACAATAATGCCGTCAAACTCTTTTAAACAGCTTTCATTTAAATCATTAGAATCAATTAAAGTGCTTTTAATAAGCAAATCCAAATGGGCTGCAACATGAACCAAAGACTCTCTAATTGATGCATAAGAATCATCAAGTTCAGCATATTTACCACAAATAGCAATATTAATAATTTTTTTAGGCGCAAAAAAATTAGATTTTATAACTCCTACAAGCTTTGAAAGCTCTTCTATCTTTGGATCAACCTTAATATTTAACTTAGAGCTTAAAATCTCATGTACACCCTGCTTATAAAAAGATATAGGAATTTCATAAATAGTAGAAACATCAACATTGTCAATAATAGAAGTGCTCTCAACATTGCAAAACATTGCCACTTTTTTTCTGATTTGGTCTGTCAATACTTGTGAACTTCTAGCAATAATTAAATCGGGGAAAATACCTGCTTTATTTAAGGTTTTAACACTCTGTTGGGTAGGTTTAGATTTTTGCTCATTAATTCCAGCTGGACTTGGCACATAGGTTAAATGAATAAAAGAAATATTACCACTCCCAATCTCCTGTCTTATTTGTCTTACTGTCTCAATAAATAAAATATTTTCCATATCTCCCACGGTTCCACCAATTTCAATTATCAACATATCACTATTCTCAGAACTTGCAATCTGAAAAATTGTAGATTTGATCTCATCAGTAACATGGGGAATAAGCTGAACTGTTCTTCCTAAATATTTGCCCTTTCGCTCATTTTCAAGTATCTTTTTGTATACCTTGCCCATTGTAATGTTCCAACTAGACTTGGCATTAAGATTTAAAAACCTCTCGTAATGGCCAAAGTCCATATCAACCTCTCCTCCATCATCAAGCACAAAAACTTCTCCGTGCTCAACAGGATTAATAGTGCCAGGATCAGTATTTAAATACCCATCACATTTAATTGGAGTAACTCTAAAATCATATCTAAACAACCTTGCAATACTTGCCGATGTAACTCCCTTACCAATTCCAGAGATCACGCCTCCTGTTATTACTAAAATCTTTAAGTTTTTTTTCATGTATACCCCAAAATTAAAACTTTAAATTTCAATCCAATTAAGCTTATGCTTAAAAAGAATTCACAAATCATAATAAAACAGACTTGCATTAAAACAAAAACATTAAATTAAAATTATTAATGCTTAGCTACAAAGCTATTTCTAAGCCATTGTTTTAAATCTTTTAAACTATTTTAATTATAATTAACAAAACAATATAATGAACCTTTGCTTAAATAGTAATAATTAAATATTGCCAAAAAAACTAAAAACCCAAGAATAGCAAACAAATTGCTTTTTTTTCTAATACTTCCAAACTCTACTATCTTAAAATATGAAGCCAAATATAAAAAAAATCCCAAACTATAAACTATTTTAAAAAATAAGTCTCCTAAAAATCTGTCAAAAGAAAAAATTAAATCCGAAGAACATGGCACATATTTAAAACCCAAATAAAGAAAAGACGTGAAAAAAAACAATAACACAATGGTCCCTAAAAAGGATATCAAAACCTTAACAAAAGGATGCGTTTTAAAAGTTATTCTAAAAAACATAAAGATTGGAAAAATAGATAAAAAATTAAAATAACGAACAAATAAAAAATCATAAAAATATCTAAATTCTAAGAATGCAGCACCCCCACCTCTTAAAAAGAATGCATTATCTAGGAATAAAAAAATATTAACCCCTAAATAATAAATAAATATTAAAATTAAAGGTAGCGCAAATAAATATTTAATTAAATTGAAAAAATAATGCTCAAAGGTTGAAACAGGCAAAGATAAATAAAGAATATTCCTAAACGGATCGTGAATCACTTTGTAATAATCAAACATGGTAAAAATCGATATAATCAAGGTTAAAATAAAAATTTTAGGAGCAAAAAATTTTAAAAAATCAGTTGCTGAAAAATTAAAATAAAATCTAACAAGCAAATAAGATATAAATATCATTCCTAAAACTTGAATTATTAATAAAGTATAGAATTTTTTATTGTAAATAAAATCAAAATAAAATAAATTCAAAAATCTTTTTAAGCTAAACATCTTTTATTACCTCTTCTTTTTATTTTCAGTAACATATAAAAAGAAAAACTCAATATCAACAACTTCAGCTCCATTGCTACTCTCAAAATAAAGCGCCTTAAATCCATCCTTATTTTTTTCATAATATAATTCATTTCCATTCAGCTCGCTGATAATTTTAATCTTATAATTTTTATTAATATAAGATACTGAATTGGAAAAAAGAATTGACTTTTCCCCAACAATGATTAAATAATCCACAACCCCTGCCAAATCTCTTACATTGTGGCCTGTAATAAAAATGATTCTATCCTTTAAATTAGAAAGCATATTTCTAAAAACATTTTTTGAAACAATATCAAGACTATTTGTTGGCTCGTCAAACAATAAACAAGAAACATTTGCAGCTAGAGAGAATGCAATAATACTTTTTTTCTTCTGTCCAAAAGAAGCTGAAGATAGATCAAGAGAAATATCAAGATCAAAATCCGATAAATATTTTTTAAAATCTGCCTCATTGAAATTTGGATAAAATATAGATAAAGCCTTGCTGTATTCAGCTAAAGACAATCTGGGAAGTGAAAATTCTTCAGGAATAAAAAACAAATTCACTAAATTCAAGGGATTTCTTGGAAAAGCTGCTAATGAGTTAAATAAAACTTTCCCTTTTAGGGGCTCCAAAAGTCCACTTACAAGTTTAAGTAAAGTTGTTTTTCCAACTCCATTTTTGCCAAGAAGCAAATAGGCTTGAGGGGTCTCAATGTTTAAATTTAAATCTGAATAGACTTCTTTTCTCTTATAGGAAAATTTTACATTAACAGCCTCAATAGCCATAAACACTCCTTAATATATTAAAAGTCAAAACATAAAAAAATAATAAAATTAAAAATATAAATTCAATTTTTTATGAAAAACTTATAAATAAATATAGAAAAATTTACATAAAGTCTTGAGCTAAAATTCCAAATTTTTAGCATAATTCTAGGTAAAATTTGAATTTCATTAAATCCAAAACTTTTTGCATATTCATAACAATCTTGAAATTCAGATAATCCTTTAATCTCATTAAGAACAGAAATGAGCTTTTCTTTATAAGCCCTATAAACAAGCTTATCAGGAATATTCCAACTAATAATATAAATTTGCTTAAAAGAAATAAAATAATAAAATTGCAAGAAAAATTTTTTATACAAATTTTGACATTCGTTAAAAATACCTTCTCTTTTTAATAAAGTTTCCATTGTATTAAGAGATAATTTAGATTTATGTAAAACACTAATAGAAGAGCTCATGCTTCCCATTCTTTGAAAATTAGTATAAAAATAATTATTTACAAAAGAAACTTTAGAAGCTTTTAAGAAAATTTGCATAACAAAAACTATATCTTCAAATACTACATTTTGCTGACGAATATTATTCTTTAAAATTAATTCCCGTCTAATTAATTTATCCCATAAAGTTCCAACAACAAAATTTTTCTTTCCAAAAGTCGCATAAACAGTAAAAAGCAAATTTTTAAACGCCTCCTTGCCTGTTAATGGATAATTAGGAAAAGGAAGCAGAGATTTTCTTTTTACATTTATTGCAAGAAAATAAATATAAAATTGAGAACAAACAACATCGGAATTATCTGCTTTTGCTCTGTTATACAGAACTTCAAGCATGGTGCTCTCTACAGAATCATCACCATCCCAATAAATAACATATTCCCCTTGAGCCTCAGAAAGTCCCTTGTCTCTAGAAGCAGAAAGTCCCATATTTTTTTGACTAAAAATCTTAATAAAGCTATACTTATTAGCATATTTTTCTGCTATCTCTAAACTACCATCATAAGAACCATCATTAATTAATATAATTTCTTTATCTTTTAATGTTTGATTAACAGCATCCTTTATCATTGCATCAAGAGTTTCAGCCGAATTAAAAAAACAAATAATAACAGAAACTTTATACTTATGCACAATATCCTCCAAAACAAAAACTGCTAAGCAAAATCAAAGCTAAAATACTTAACAACAAATTCTTTTAATTTTTTGCATAACAATTAAATTGTAATATATAATTAACAAGTTTGTATTGTTTCAAACTTGTTTTAATGAAAAGTTTAGCAGAAATTGCTATATTATTAAAAGTAAAAAATTTAAAAAACATTAACCTAAATAAGGAGCTTGAATGCTTGAAATAATAAGTCTTGGGGGAGGAGTAATAAATTCAAATCAAATCAACATAGAATTCATTAAAAACTTTAAAAACTTTGTTTTTAAATGGCTACTAGAAAATGAAAAAAGAAAAATCATTTTAATAGTTGGTGGAGGAAGAGTTGCAAGAGAATACCAAGACGCTTATAAAAAAATCAATCCTGATTTTAAAGTTCATGAGCTTGATGAGATTGGAATAATGTCAACAAGACTAAACGCAGAATTTCTGCGCAAAGTAATGAATCCCTTTTGTAAAGACAAAATTGTCACCAATCCCTTAAAAAATTTTTCTTTTAAAGGAAAAATATTAATTGCTTCCGGATGGAAATCAGGATTCTCAACAGATTACATTGCCGTAAAATTTGCAGAAAAATTTAATAAAAAAAATATCATAAATATAACAAACGTAAATCAAGTTTATGATAAAGATCCAAAAAAATTTAAAAACGCAACGGCTTTTAAAAAATTAAATTGGACACAATTACAAAACATTGTGGGCCAAAAGTGGAATCCGGGCTTAAATTTACCTTTTGACCCAATAGCAACAAAGCTCTCTTCAAAACTCGGACTTACCCTTTACATAGTAAATGGAAATAATATTGAAAACTTAGAAAAAGTTTTCAACAAAAATAATGATTTTTTTGGCACTGTTATAGTAAAATAAAAGTTAATGCCGGTATGGCGGAATTGGTAGACGCGCCAGACTCAAAATCTGGTGAGGGCAACTTCGTGTCGGTTCGACTCCGACTACCGGTATTTTGATTGCTTTTTTAGAAGCTTCAAGATTATCAAGCATTACTAATAAAATAATTGCTTCTTTTAAGAAAAATTTTCTTTCATAAATTACTTGCTTATACTAATAAAAATCTAATGTTATGATTAATAAAATTTAATATTATTAAAATAAGGATAAAACACCCCCTTCAATATGTTGTCCTTATTCTAAAATAACATATTGAAAATCATTTTAATTATAATAAAACTTTAAAGTCTACAAATTAATTGCAAATATAAACTTAAAATATCTTTGAGATTGTTTTCATTAAAGCTTCAGGATTAAAAGGTTTAACAAGCCAACCAGTAGCACCCGCTTTACGGCCTTCATCAACCTTAGATTGCTCAGATTCAGTGGTAAGAACAAGTATAGGAACAAAGCTGCCAAATTCCCTTATTTGCTTAATAACACCAATGCCGTCTAAATTAGGCATGTTGATATCTGTAATAACAAGGTCAAAATCTTTATCCCCTTGCCCAACTGCTTCTTTAAATTTTAAAACCCCTTCTAAACCATCTTTTGCTTCTGAGACTCCAAAACCGTTTTGTTCTAAAATATAAGCAACGCTCTGCCTTATTGCCCTATTGTCATCAATAACCAAAATTCTTTTTTTCATCTAATTTTCTCCTAAAACCCTCCTAAAAAGTATATAAAAATTAAAACAAAATTACACTACCCTCATCAAAGGAATGAACATCCTTGGCTTCCTCTATCAAAGATAATAAATGTTTTTTATGAACAAACAAAGTAAATCGATTAGCAATTCTATTAACAAATTCTTTATCTTCAATCTCAATAGATTGAATTCCAATCTTAGATAATTCTAGATTAAGATTGAAATTTATTTTGCTTTCCATATTGCTTAAAAAGTTATCTATATCTAAAAGAGAATTTTTTAAATTTCTAACATTGTAGACTTCTAATTTCATCTCTTCAAATATTTCCATAAATTCAATTGAAAAAACCTCATAAGACAAAATATTATCAATAGCTATATTCTTAATATCAAGAATATCATTTTTAATTTCCATAAATAATTTTTTAAATTTATTAAAATAATTCTTTTCAAGATAAAATCTATTGTCATAATCCTTAACAACTTTTTCAAGAAAAAAGATTATTTGATCTAAAAATTCTATTCCCTTGGTAATGTTAGAATCAATTTCTTTGATAATCTTAGACATTTCTGAAATATTGCCCTCCATGGCTTTAAGTTCAGATCTTTTAACAACTTCTATCTTTGAGGCTATATTAATATTTTGAAACCTAGCAGAAATAGCTGAAATATTTGAAAACATTAATTCTAATGATTTTATAAGCTTGACCTGTTCATAATATAAATTCAAAAAATTAGAATTATTCTTCTCAACATCATCAATTCTTCTAAGCAGATCAGACAAAATACTAGAAAATTGTTCTATTATTTTAGGAATATCTATGTATAAAGAATTATCAGACCTTAAATCGTTAATGGTTTGAATAGAACTAAGAGAGGAATCAATAAATTTCTCAAAAACAGTATAATTTTTTTCAAGCTTTTCAAGAACATCTTTTACTATAACTTTTGACGTATCAGTAAAAACTGATAAAATTTTTAATTTTTGGATCTCACTTATATCTCTAAATTTAAAAACATCAATATTAGAATACATAATATTTAAATGTTGCAAAGATTGAGTTAGCCTGTCTTGAAACTGAAGATAAGAAATAGAATTTACAAGTTTAAACTTAAATTCAGATAAAACTTTTAAAATATCATCATAAAGAGCAATAACACTTCCTATTCCATCTGAAAAAGCATCTATTTTTTTCATTAAATTATCTCTAAATTCTTCAAGAATTTTATTTTCAGCTGTATTGCTTTCATATACTTGATTTTTAGCTCTATCCAGACCAATTTTAACCTCGCGCCCCTTGCTTGTAAGCTGATCTGCCTGTTTGATCATAGATTGGGTTAAAACCTTAATTTCACTTGTAATATAAGAAAAGGCTCCACCAGCCTTACCCGCTCTCATGGCAACTGTTAGTGTATTAATAGACATTATTTCCATATCAAGAGAGCTTTTTTTCATTCTTTCAATAACATCTTCAAGTATTTCTATATCTTTAACCTTACTCCGTATTATGCTAAATTGAGATTCAAGAGAAGTTGTTGAAGAATTAAAGTAAGCAACAAAATCATCTAATGCTCCTATAATTTTAGCTATAAAATTATTCAAAGAAGAATCATTATCAAGATCAAGATTGGAAATCAAATCAATACTAAAAGATAAATCCTTAGAATCTTTAGAAATTTTTTCTATTAATTTAGGAATTGATTTGCTTAAATTTGAATAAATATGCCTTGTGCTTTCATCAAAAGCTTCAAGTTTATGAAATAAGGTTGCCAAACAATCGTTGGCATCAAAACCATTATTGTTATTATCCATTTTAAGATCTCCTTAGAACATGATCTGCTATTTCGCTTAAAGGAAGGATTTTGTCTACAGCCCCTATTTTTATAGCTTCCATTGGCATACCAAAAACAACAGAGGTTTCTTGATCTTGGGCAATAGTATAAGCGCCATTTTTTTTCATTTCAAGCATACAAACAGCGCCGTCATCTCCCATACCTGTAAGGATAACTCCAATAGCATTAGAGCCTGCATACATTGCAGCAGACCTAAAAAGTACATTCACAGAAGGCTTATGTCTACTAACAAGAGGTCCATCTAATAGGTTTACAAAATAATTTCCGCTACTATATTTTACAATCAAATGATAACTTCCATTAGCAATTATTACAAGACCTGGACGAAGAATGTCTCCATCCTCAGCTTCTTTAATATCAATATTAAACTCATTGTTTAAGTTTTTTGCAAAAGATTTTGTAAATCCTCCCGGCATATGCTGAACAATAATAATTGGGGGAGAATCTTTTTTAAAAGACCTTAAAAAAATTCTTAAAGCCTCTGTACCGCCTGTTGAAGAGCCTACAACAATAATTTTACCAGTTTTGTGCTTATTAATAAGACCTTGATATTTAATAATAACATCCGGATCATTTTTGGGAGCAAAATTAATAACATCAGAAACTCTATAACTTTTTCTTATACTTGAATCATTTAAACTATTTTCCCTCAGCTCTACTTTAGAATTACTAGAAAAATCGGGGGCTTGAATCCTTTTAACTTCAAAAGAAGATATTAATTTATTTTTGCCTAGATTTTTCAACTCAAGCTTTATTAAAGCCAAATACTTGCTGCGAAATAAATCAACTGTAAGCTTAAAATTAAGCTTATTTATTATTAATTTAACCTTTTCCTTGCTTTGCTCAAGACATCCAAAATTTGGAAACATTTCATTTTGCGCAATAAATACAACCGGAAGAGATATGTTATTAAGAACATTGTTTAAAGAATTCCCAAAATTAGATCTTGCTGTATTCTCATCAATAATAACTAAATCTGGAAACTTTTGTAAAAATACATTAATAAGATTTAAAGAATTAAAACCAGCATTTAATATCTCAACATCATTATCTTTAGAAAAAGCTCTAACAAAAACCTGCTTTATAAGACCTTGAATATCAATTACTAATATCTTCATTATTATATTTTAATATTTTTAACCTTTAAAACCAAAAAGCTGCATTTTCTATTTTCTTTATTTTATAAGTTTAGTTATTGCATCTATGTCAATAACCAAAGCCAAACTTCCATCGCCAAGTATAGTAGCTCCAGAAACCCCTTCTACTCGAGAATAAATTTTACCTAAAGCTTTTATGACAGTTTGATGTTGCCCCAAAACTTCGTCAACCACAATGCCCATTTTCCCACTATTTGTATTTACAACAACAACTTGCTCACTTAAACTCTTCTCGCTAGAAATCTGAAAAAACTCTCTAAGCCTAATATAACTAATCATGCTACCCCTATAATTCATTACATTGCTTTTAGTCTCAATTCCATCTATTTGAGAAATTAACTTATTAGATTCTAAACAAGATTCAACATTCGAAAGAGGAACAATAAAATGCTCATCTTTTACTCTGACAAGCCAACCCTCAATAATAGCCAAAGTCAATGGAAAAATTAACTTAGTTCTAGTATATTTACCAAATTCACTTTCAAGTACAACATGCCCCCTTAAAGATTCAACCTGTTTTTTAACAACATCCATGCCAACTCCACGACCTGATATATCAGTAACAGAACTTGCAGTTGAAAATCCAGGCTCAAAAATCAAATTATAAACATCAATCTCTGATAAGGTTTTGGCAACTGAATCAGAAATTATATTGCGCTCTATAGCTTTTTTAAGTATTTTATTCTTATCAAGCCCTCTTCCATCATCCTCAATAATAACAATAACAGAATCCCCAGATTGACACGCTGAAAGCTTAATAATACCTTTGGGATCTTTGCCTAAACTTTCTCTCTCTTGAGCCGATTCAATTCCATGATCTATTGAGTTGCGAATTAAATGAACCAAAGGTTCATTTAGCTTTTCAATAATACTTTTGTCAAGAACAGTGTCGCCTCCAGAAGCATGATAAAGAATTGACTTACCAAGGCTAGTAGACAGATCTTTTACTATCCTTTGAAATTTTACAAACAAAATCTCAATAGGAACGGTTCTAAGCCCTGTTGTATAATCCCTAAGCTCATTAATAAGCAAAGAAAATTCTGCTGATATTGAATTTAAAATATTACTATTCCTATTTTCAGCTTCTTTTGAAAGTTTTGATTGTATTGTAACAAGTTCTCCAACAAGATTTACCAAATGATCAAGCTTTTTAGAGTCCACCTTAATACTAGCAATATTAACCTTGCTTCTAGCAGTATCATCTTGAATATTAGATCTATTTTTATCTCCATTGAAAAAGGATTTCCCAACAAATTCCGATTTTTCAAATGAAGAATTAGCCAAGTCTTTACTGTTTCTGTCCAAGCGCAACAAATTAAAATTTTTAGACTCTACATTATCACCTTCATTTGCCTCTAAACATTTATCCAATTCTTGAATATCAATTTTTGATTGAGAATCTAAAAATGTAAAAATATCTTCAATACTCTCTCTACTCTCTTCTGTGTCTAATCTTATCTCCCAATCAACATAAACATTATCGGGTGAGATAAGCTCTAAATCAGGAATGTTATCTACTTTGGCCCTAACATAACCACTACCCAAATTAATCAACTTGCTTAATAAATTTATAGGCTTGTGCCCATGAAACAAAATACCCTTAGCCGGATAAAAAAGAATTTTGTAACTCTTAAATTCAGACTGCAAGGCCTCATCATCAAATTTATTCTCTGAATTTACTTTAACAGACTCTTCCAAAACCGAACTGTTATCAGACTTTGAAAAATCATTTTCTAAAGCTTCTTGAAAAGCTCCCTTAACATCATTAGAAACCTCAAGAACCTTTTTAATTTCATTTACCAAAAACTGTTTACGCTTATCAAAGTCGATCTCAGAAATTACTTCATCGCCTTCAATAAGCTCTCTAATAAAATCAACAGACATTAAGGTAGCATCAATAGCAGCCTGATTAAAAGTGGCCTTACCATTTTTTACAACATCAAGAACTGTTTCTATTTCGTGGACAAGCGATGCTGTAAAATTAAAGCCAAACATACCAGAACTTCCCTTTATGGTATGTAAATTTCTAAAAATAGAATTAACAATATCTTGATCTGAGCTTACCTCAAGATTAAGAAGCGCCTGCTCAATATCTGAAATATTTTCTATTGATTCTTCCTTAAAGGAATTCTTAAATTTATCAATAACATCACTACTATCCATAAGCTTTCCTTAAATCTAAAATCCAACTAAATTAAGTCCTAAATCAAAGCTATCAACATCTTCAATATCTACTAAAAACCCACCATATATTAATGAACTTAAAACCTCATCGGATGGATACTCAATTTTTACAAACAAATTTCTATTCTTAGCATATTTATTAGATGCATACAAAATTTGTATAAAAGTAATATCTATTTTTTCAACATTTGAAAGGTCAATAATAAGAGTATCCCCTTCTTTCATTTTCTTAAAAATATGCAACAAATCTTCTTTTACCTTAAAAATACTATTTATTACAAGCTCTCCTTCAGGCCTATAAATCATGACTAAAACTCCTATTGCTGCTGATATTCAGGATCATATATTGTTGTATTTCTAAATTTAGAAAGCTCTCTAACGTCAAACAAATTTTCTACATTTAAAATAATAATAAACTTATCATTACTCTTGCCAATTCCTGAAATAAATTTTGAATTAAACCCCGATCCAATCTTAGGAGCATCATCAATACTAAATGGATCTAATTCAAGAACTTCATTGACATAATCTACTAAAATTCCAAGATTAAATTCATCCCCCTCGTAAACCAAATTTAATATAATAATATTTGAAATGTTAACTCCCTTATTCCTCTTTTTATCATCCTCATCAACAACGCGATCGCTCATTCCAAATTGTTTTCGAATATCAATTATTGGAACGATTTTGCCCCTATTATTTATTATTCCTGCCATGTAATTGGGAGTTCTTGGGATTTTTGATATCTTAGTATATTCTAAAACCTCAACAACATATTTAATCTCAATAGCATAAAGTTCGTCCAAACTAAACAAAAGATACTGACTTAAAGAACCTTGCACATCTGAATCTGTGCTCATAAACGCCCCTTTGAATGTAATTTAAATCGCAAATAGAATGCTAATATCAAGATTAATATTACCTCATATATTCATAAATACAAATTAGAAGTTAATAAAATTTAATTTACCAAAAAACAATAAAAAATATAATTTTAACAGAATTCTATCTTATAATTTAAGGTAGAAAGTTGTAGGTTAAATTAAATTTCATATAAAAAAGCTTTCATATAAAAAGCTAACAATGCAAAGTAAAAACAAACTAATCAGATTATTAATAATTATTATCACATTATTTTTCAATGTTGAGAATATTTTCACAAACGAAAAATCTAAAAACAATATAACTGGTCAAAACAGTACACCTGATCCAAAAATAGAAAGCTTAAAGGCAAAAACTAAAATAAAATTTGGTTTTATTCTACCTTACCCTACTGCAATAGAATTCAGCATTAATAACTTTGATATTGGGGTAGGAGTAACAATATTGAGTGTCTCGGAATTTTTTCCAAAATCACCAATAGCATTGCTATTTAAAATATATTGTGACTATATATTTTTAAATTTAAAATTTAAAGATTCAAATTTTATCTTTTTCTTGGGATCTGGCCTATTTTTTGAAATAGGCAAAATTACAAGCTCAAATTTAACAAATGTTTCTTCTGGGATTACCTATAAAATCGGGGTGGGTTTGCCCCTGGGAATAATATATGAAGCTTATTATGACATTATTGAAATTATAATAAAAACAACACCATCAATTTTCATTGGCCAAATGCCTAATGGAAATTTAATATTTCCAATAAAAGGTAACTTTTCGATTGGAATAAAAGGCTCTCTTAAGATATAGTTTTCACTTTTTAGATAAAAAAAATTATTGAACTAAAATTCCTTTAAAGACTAGAATGTTATACTTAGGAGATAATAAAGCAATGAGAACAAAAATAATTATTATGACAATTATTATTTTATTAGCCCCAATCTCAGGATTTTCTAATTCAAAAGGATCTGCAAGGGGTAAATTTGGAGCAGGAATTATACTTCCATTACCAATTGCTCTACAGATTAATATAGGAAACTTTGATCTTGACATTGGTCTTTACAGCGGAGTAAATAATTTATTTTCAGACTGGAAAACATTATTTATAGCATTAGACTATATTTTCTACATATACACATTCCCAGGAGCTGCTAATATTTTGGATTTTTCAGTTGGCGCAGGGGGATATGGAACAATATGGTTTTCAAGATTTGGAGGCAGTAAGTCAGGCTCAGGACCAATGAGCATTGGAGCAAGATTGCCTTTGGCCTTAAATATTGCAGTATTTAGGAAGAAATTCGACATATTTTTACGAATAGCACCCGGACTTGGAATGAATGTTTGGAGCAATGGCGTTGGATTTAGATGGGAAGTATTCGCAGGATTGGGACTAAGATTCTGGTTTACTTAATAATAAAATTCTTTTTAAAAAAGAACAATTATTGAAAAATCAAACCGAGCTCCCAAAAACTTAAAAATAAAATTTTAAGAGCAAGGTCTTGTTTTTATTGTTTTAAAATTCAAAAATAAAATATAATAATAAGACAAAATTTGGGAGACAACGGTGAAAAAAATTTTTATATTATTTATCATGATTGCAAACATATCTACAAATGGTTTTGCAAAAGATTCATATTTAAATAGAGGAATTGGCTTTGGAGCAAGTATTGGAAATCCAATTATTAACTTAATAATGTCATTTCCTTTCATTGATTTTGAAATTGGCTATGGTGGTAGTAATGGAATAAATCTATCAGGCCCTAAACTTGAATCAAAATTTTATGATTTTAATTTATTAGCAATAGCAGCACTTGATTTCATTTTTACAATATCTTTGATAAAAAATTTAAATTTAGGAATTGGAATTGGAGGAAATATAAGCATATCGTCTCACACATCTAAATTAATAAATATAGAATTAGGATTTGGAATGAGAATTCCATTGGTTATTTTTTACGACATTACAGAAAATTTAGAAATAGGTATGAAAATAGCACCCTCAGTAGAATTCATCTCAAATACAAGGTCTCTTGCTCAACACAGAACCTATTCGGGCATAAAATCAAACTTTGCTGGGGGAATATTTGCTAAGTACTATATCTTTTAATGCCAATTCATTCTAATTTATTAAATTTATTGCCAAGCGCTATGAAAAAATTCACCTCGTTTTGAGTCTAATCTTTCAAAAGAATGGGCACCGAAAAAATCTCTTTGTGCTTGAATTAGATTAGAAGGCAGATAATTAGTGGAATAAGAATCTAAAAACGAAAGGCTGGCATAAAATGCTGGCAAAGGAATCCCAATTTCACTAGCCTTTGAAATTATTCTTCTTAAAGATTTGTGATTATTTTTTAGTAAATCTAAAAAATAATCATCAAAAAGCAAATTAATAAGATGAGGATTTTTATCATAAGCTAATTTAATTTTATCTAAAAAACTGCTACGAATAATACAGCCTTCTCTCCAAACCAAAGAAATTTTACCTAAATTCAAATCCCAACCATAATTCACAGACGCAGTCTTAAGCATCATAAAACCTTGAGCATAAGCTACTATTTTTGAAACTAAAAGAGCATAATAAAGATCTAAAATCCAGTCACTAAGCTCAAACTCAAAAGAAGAAGTATCCATCTTAAGCAAATCGCTAGCAATAATCCTTTCGTGTTTTAACCCCGACATAAATCTTGAAAAAACAGATTCAACAATTAAATTCACAGGCATACCAGATTCAAGAGCATCAATAGATGTCCAAACACCAGTACCTTTTTGATTTGCAATATCCAAAATCTTATCAACTAAATATTCATTATTTTCTTTATATTTAAGAATCTTAGAAGTTATTTCTAGTAAATATCCTGAAAGATCGCCTTCATTCCATTTTTCAAAAACTTCAGAAATTTTCAAATTATCCAAATTGAAAGCTTTTTTCATGAAAAAATAAACCTCGCTGATAAGCTGCATATCAGCGTATTCCACCCCATTATGTATCATTTTAACATAGTGCCCAGAACCGTTCTCCCCAATATAAGTCGAACAAATATCATTATTTTTGGTTTTAGCTGCAATTTTATTTAACATGGGCTCAAGAATCTCATAGGCTGATTTACTTCCTCCATACATTAAAGCAGGACCAAATCTTGCTCCTCTCTCCCCTCCAGAAATTCCAAGTCCTACAAAATAAATATCCTTAGCAAACAATTCTTTTTCCAATCTCATTGTGCTCTTATAATGAGAATTCCCACCATCAATAATTATGTCTGATTTATTCATGAAGGGTAAAATTTGCTCAATAACCTTTTCTATAGCAGAGCTTGTCACCATTAAGATGATTTTTTTTGGAGTTTTCAAGCTTTTAACAAAAGATTCAATATCTTTAAAACCATTTATCTTTTTATGAGAATTTTGCTTAACAAAAATTTCAGTTTTTTCATTATCTCTATTGTAAACAGAAACATTAAAACCGTTATCAGCAATATTTAGAGCTAAATTACTACCCATAACACCAAGTCCATAAATTCCTACATCCATTGCATTCTCCTTGATTCTAATTTTCTATTTTAAACAAATTGCTTTATTTATTATTTTTAGATTATGTTATATTATAAAAAAAGTAAAGATTAAATTGAAAAGGAAAAGTTGCATGAAAAAACAATTTGATACAGAAGTAAATGATTTGCTTTATTTAATCATCCACTCTCTTTACTCACATAAAGAAATATTTTTAAGAGAATTGATATCAAATGCGTCTGACGCCATTGATAAACTCAAGTTTCTAAGCTTGACAAACGAAAAATTCAAAAACATTGCTCTAGAACCAAAAATAGAAATATCATTTGATGATAAAAGCATCCTAATTAAAGATAATGGAATCGGAATGGATGAACAAGATTTAACTAATCATCTTGGCGTAATTGCAAAATCAGGAACTAAAGAATTTATTAACAATTTAAAACAAGATGAAAAAAAATCTGCAAGCCTAATTGGCCAGTTTGGAGTTGGATTTTACAGTGCATTCATAGTATCAGAAAAAGTAGAAGTTACATCAAAAAAAGCATTAGAAAGCGACGCATATACTTGGTCTAGCGACGGCAAAACAGGGTATGAAATAGAAAAAGCAAAAAAAGAAGAGTCAGGTACAGAAATAAAGTTATATCTTAATAAAGAAGGTCTTGAATATGCTAATAAATGGAAAATTCAAGAAATTATCAAAAAATATTCAAATCACATAAATTATCCCATTTATATTAAATACAACGAACCTATAATGAAGGACGGGAAACAAGAGGGAATAGAAGAAAAAGAAGAAAAATTAAACGAAACTACTGCTCTTTGGACAAAAAATAAAAGCGAAATTAAAGCAGAAGAATACAATGAATTTTATAAAAATACAACCTTTGATTATGAAAATCCATTAATGCATATTCATACAAAAGCCGAAGGAAATTTGGAATATACCAATTTATTTTACGTCCCAAGCAAAGCTCCCTATGATTTATATTACCCAAACACTAAGCCTGGGGTAAAGCTATTTATAAATAGAATCTTTATTACAGATTCTGAAGGCAGCTTGCTTCCAAACTATCTAAGATTTATAAAAGGAATTATAGACTGCCAAGATTTACCACTCAATGTAAGTAGAGAAATTTTACAGCAAAATAAAATTTTGTCTAAAATAAAATCATCTTCTGTAAAAAAAATACTAAGCGAGCTTGAAAAGCTAAGTAAAAAAAATCCTGAAAAATTTTCAGAGTTTTCTAAAGAATTTGGGAGATGCATTAAAGAAGGTGTTTATTCTGACTTTGAAAACAAAGAAAAGCTTATATCATTAATAAGATTTAAATCCTCAAGTGTAGATGGGTTTGTGTCTTTTAAAGAGTATAAAGAAAGAATGAATGAGAGTCAAAAAAGCATTTACTACATAACAGGCGGTAAAGAAAATATATTAAAAGAAAACCCAATAGTAGCTGCTTATAAAGAAAAAGGATTTGAAATTCTAATCATGGACGATGAACTTGATGAAGCTATTTTAAATCTAATTCCAGAATACGAAGGATTAAAACTAAAGGCAATAAATAAAAACGAAACCAGTAATGAATTAAAAGATGAAAATTTCAAAAAAATTGAAGAAGAATTCAAAGATACCCTTACAAAAGTAAAAGAAATCCTCAAGGATCATATAAAAGAAGTCAATCTATCAGCAACATTGATAAAAGAGCCTTCAGCAATAATAATTGATAGCAATGATCCAACTTACCAAATGCAAAAAATCATGCTGTCAATGGGACAAGAAGTAAAAGAAATCAAACCAATACTTGAATTAAACCCTAATAACAAAATAATCCAAAATTTAAAAAATCTAGAGCCTGAAAAATTAGAAAAAATAAGCATTCTTCTTTTTGAAGAAGCTATGTTAACTTCAGGAATGCCTAGCAAAAATCCAGGAAAATTCATAAATATAATAAACGAATTTATAGAAAAAGACTTCTTATAATTAAAAGTAAAAAGAGAGAGTTTTAAGCTCCCTCTTTTTACTTTTTAACTCGCAACACCAAATCTTTGCCCGCTATAACAGGCTTTGTTTGAGATATTTTATGCCTAATTTCTTCTGTCAAAACAGTCGAGGATGATAAAATATATTCAGAATCATTTTCAAGCCTTCCAAAAGAATATTCTATACTTGAAACTTCATCAGAATTTGCAATAACAACCGGAGTAATAACGGATTCTGAATGCTCTTTTAAATATTCAAGATCAAGCCTAATAATAACTTCACCTTGTTTAACATTAATGCCCTCTTCAGCAACTCTTTTAAAACCCTTACCATTTAAATTAAGAGTATTAATTCCAAAATGGACAAAAATTTCAACGCCCTCTTTAGTTTCAAGGCTAAAGGCATGATTGGTTTTAAAAATTTTACCTATTTTCCCATCACAAGGCGCCAACAACTCATTGCTTGTTGGAAGAATTGCAATTCCATCGCCAACTATTTTTTCAGCAAAAGCTTCATCGGGAACCTTATCAATTGACATAACTTTTCCACTAATTGGAGCAATCAAATCCAATGTAGCGGTTTTTTTAAAAAAATCTAAAAACCCCATAACTAATCTCCTATAAATTTATCAAAATAACTTAAAGTTTCTTGCTCGGAATCACTATTTAAAACCTTGTTTGCCAATTCTTCTAATTCCATTATTGTATGCTTTTTAAGCAAATATTTAATTCTAAGCGTAGCACTAGGAATCATGCTTAAAGACCTAAACCCAAGGCCTACAAGAAGCAACGCTCCAGCATCATCTCCTCCAAGCTCACCACAAACAGACACATCAATTCCAGAACTAACCCCATCATCAAGAACCTTTTTGATTAATTTCAACACAGCAGGATTATACTTGTCATATAAATTTGATATCTTTTGATTACCACGATCAACGGCTAAAACATATTGGGTTAAATCGTTAGTCCCTATGCTAAAAAATTTCAATTTATTGGCAAGTTTAGAGGAAATTAAAGCCGCAGAAGGAACTTCTATCATGCAACCCACTTCCAAATTTTCATCAAAAGGCAAGCCTCTAGACTTTAAGTTGATTTTTGCATTATTAACAAAATATTCTATCGTTTCGATCTCTTCATATATGGTAAGCATAGGAACCATTACTCTTATCTTCCCATAATGACTGGCCCTAAAAATAGCATTGAACTGCGCCTGGATTAATTCCTCATATTCCTTATACATCCTAAGTGCCCGAAAGCCCAAAAAGGGATTTTCCTCTTTCTTAAAATTAAGATAAGGAATTTCTTTATCACCACCAACATCAAGAGTACGAATCGTAACAACCCCTTTCTTTTCCATTGTCTCTATAACTCTCTTATAAGTTTCAAACTGCTCATCTTCTGTTGGAGGTTGTAAAGATCTCATATATAAGAACTCTGTTCTAAAAAGACCTATTCCCTCAACACCATATTTATTAACATAGGTAATATCAATAGGTGTTCCAATATTTGCCTTTAAAAACACCTTTGTGCCATCTTTTGTTTCAGCATCTTTGTCTTTTAAAGAAAAAAGCTCTTTTTCCAACTCCACTTGCCGCAAAATCTTACCTTCATAAAGATTAATCTCATCAGAAGAAGGATTTTTAATAACAATAGAGGACATTGCATCAATTACTATTTTATCACCATCCTTTAACACATCAATATCTGACAAAGTCATAACAAGCGCTGGAAGCCCCATTGTTCTTGCTAAAATAGCAGCATGAGAAGTTTCCCCTCCAACAGCAGTTAAAAAACCTTTAACATAATTTAAGTCAAATTGCATGGTATCAGATGGGGTTAATTCCTCGGTAACAAGAATAATATCTTTATTAATCTCAGAAAAATCGGATACTTGGCCTAAAATGATAGAAATTAATCTATTTCTAATGTCCTTATAATCAGACGCTCTTTCTTTTAAATAAGGATCTTTATAATCTTCTACACTTTTAACCAAATTTTCAAACGCTAAATAAATAGAATAAGCAGCGCTATAATTTTCCTTTACAATAAGCTCAATAACAAGCTCAGAAAGCTCATCGTCTTCAACGATCAACACCTGACCTTCAAAAATGCCTTTTTTATCATCCCCAAATTGAAGCATAGCTTTTCTCTCAAGATCCCTAAGCGCTTCAATTGCTTTTGACTTCGCTTTATTGAATTTTGATATCTCGCTATCAACCTGAGAAAAGTCTATTTTTTCTCTACTTATAATTTTATCAAAATTTTTTCTAATACAAAGAACTTCCCCAATGCCTATCCCTTTGGATATTCTTTTGCCCGATAAAGTCATAACTTAAATCCTTCTAAAATTCATTCCTTAAAAGATTCGATAAGCTCTGCAAGCTCTGAAGCAGCGATCTCTTCATCCTCACCTTCAGCACATATCAAAAGCTTTTTACCTGATGATAATTCCAAAGTTTGAAGCCTGAACAAACTTTTTCCGCTAACAGACTTTCCATCAGATTCTATTGTTATCTCGCTAGAATACTCTTTAGCTTTTTTTACAAAAGCTGATGCAGGCCTAACATGCAAACCGTTTACAGCCTTAATAATTGCTTCTTTTTTTACCATAAGTACAGAAACCCCTCATTATGAATATTGTTTTTTTGATTAACTTTTTACATTATAATACATAAAAATAAATTATATATTCCCTTTATATAAGAAATATAGCATACTAAAGATAGTAATTAAACTTATTCTAACAATTAAAAATTAAAACTCATTAATATGTCTAAATAAAAATTCTTTATTAGCTTTAAATTTCTCTCTCCTATGTTGAAATTTTTAGAATCTCTTATATGTTTATCCAACATTTTAAGAGAATTTTCTATCTCAGAAAATGAAAGCGGCAAAGATTTGTTTAAAAGTAAAATCTGGAAATCCTTTATGACTATCACCTTGTCATCATAAAATATCTTTAACAAAAAATCATTTATAATGTCTCTTTTTATGTTTAAAAGAATACATATAAAAATAATGTCTGCTTCTTCTAAAATGTCAAAAGATAAAGTATTGAAAAATATTTTATGATAAAAGCTTCTGTTCCATAAATTCATCATTGGAAATTTAAATTTAGTAATAAGAACAGTATTTCGATTTGCAATATACTCAGCTCTATTTAAATTATAAGCACTAAAAACATAAGTTTTTTTGGTTAAAACATTTTTAAACTCAATTTGAGCATCAAGGCTTATCAACAAAGGATAAATATCAAAAACGGTGTTTTTATAATAAAACCCATTTGCAAGGTTAATACTATTTAAATATATTTTATCATTAAATTTTGAAATAAATTCATAAAACAAACTTGGAATATTTTTCTTACCAATCCGAAGTATCTCGTTATAAGTAACACAAGGCCCCATCTCAAGAAAATTACCCCTTAAAGATACCTTATTAAATTTTTCAAAATTACCAACAATAAAAAAATTATCAATAAGCGTTTCTCTATTAAACAAATCAGGATTTTTTTTAAAATCTAGCTCATTATAAATGATATAATTATTTAAATTTTTGTTAAATAAATTAGATAATATATTAAAACTTTCAGGGTAATAAACCTTAACATTAGCCATTTTTTCTATACAATTCTTCAGCTTTCAAATAAAGAGATAAAAAAGTATTAACATCCATACAATTACATTTTAATGACTTTCTATAGCCTAAAATATCTGATTTGCTTACAATCTCGTTTTCCAAAAAGTAATAAAACAGCAAAACATTAGATTCAAAACAATTGCTACAAAAATTAAAATCGTCTTCTAATAAAATTTTTTGCATGTGCTTATAAAAACTTTTTTTCTTGAGTCCTTCAAGGGTAACTACATTCCGACCATTTAAAATAAAAGCGGGAATTAAATCAGAATAAACAAGTTTGAAATCCAATAAAATTAAAAAAAATCTGTTATTAACAATGTACTCCAAACTATTGCTCTTAGCAAAAAAAATAGAATCCAAAAGATTTCTGGTCCCTAAAGAAAGACTAATCTTTTTTGAAATACTCTCTCCATTTAAGTTGAAATTAATTAATGTCAATTTTTATACTCCAACTATTTAAAATTTCTTCAAAATCAAGAGGCGTTCTGCTTGCATTAAAATCAAATACCTGAATCAAAGCAGTTCGAATTGCAGAAACAGAAACAATAAAAACACTTCTAAAAGAAAAAATAAACTCGCCATCTTCAATAAATTCCAAGCTTAAACAATCTTTAATATCGCAACTTACATTAGCACGACAAAATACATAATCAACCGCTAATCCAAATATTGTGCGAATTCTCTTGTTATTTAACTTAAGCTTGATAAATTTGCCTTGCTCTACAAAAAAGCTTACATTGCTAAAAACAGCGCTAAGAGAATAAAATTCAAATTTAAGTTCAACAGAACACCCAAGCACACAATCATCAACATCGCTAATAGCTATTTTTTCCTTAAAAACTACAGGATATTCATTTATAAAATCTGAATCTATCAAAGAAGAAAAATTGTCCTTAATGATTAAAATTGCTTTTTCAATTAAATAAGGATCTTTAAAAAGAAGATTATAAAAATTAGCAAAATCTAATAAGCTCTCGCCTATCAAAAAATTTACACTGCTATAGGGCAAGCACAGTGTTTTAGCCAAACTATTTTTCAAATAATTGCTTAAATTGTTGTCAATAATGCTGTAGGGCAAAAATACATTTAATCCATCCTTGTATAAGAAAGCAACAACACATTGCTCTTCGCTCAAGAAATAAGCGTTTGAATTCAAATAAGCAAAGCCAACTCCCCTTCGACTAGTATCAAAAATATCATAATCCTTATTAACACTTAAAACGGCAGATTTCTTTATTAAAGAATTTTTTAAATCTAGTTTTTTAAAAATTTTTAAAAAACTAGCATAATCACCTTTAATCTGTGTAAGTAAATAACCTATTGGCTCACAAGACATCGACAAAGCAAGATTATAAAAATTGGAATAAATAAAATTATAAACAGAGGTCTCAAATGCCAAAAGATTGTCATAAAAAAAGATAAAATCACTTTTATTCTCAACAAAAAAAATTTCTAAAAACCCATCAAAAAACAAATTTTTGAAAATATTATTAATAAATTTAAAATAAAACTTATATAAAAAATTTAAAGGTCTATTTATTATAATTTCTAAAATAATTTTTGAAAGCTTATTATCTGCCACCAAACAATTAGAAACTGAAAAAGTTAAATTTAAATTATCTAAAATTCCAAAATGTCTTTTGTAGTAAACAATATTAACCCTTTTATTAATCTTTTTTGAAATTACAATGCCTTGTAAAATTGCATTAAAAGAAATAGGGAAAATAGAGCTAGACCAGTAATTATCAAGAGAATTGATTTTTATTTTGTCTTTACTTACACCAAAATTTTCACTAATAAAAAATTTTAAAAAAGAAATATTGTCTACATTAGCATCAATAATTAAATTTTCAGAATCAAAAAATATTTTAACTAAAATAAAATCATCTGAAAAACTATTGTAATCACTAAATTCATAACAAGCATTCAAAACATTGCAAGTTCCAGACTCTTTCTTTGTAAATCCAGAAGAATAACTACTGCTAGCATCACCAACTCTTAGATTAAAAAGAACACTTTTTTCTGCTTTTAGTAAATAATCCAAATTGTCTGAATACAAAACCAAAGGAATTTGACCTTCAAAGCTTATTTTATTATCAAAAAGCTTCAAGTTAAATTCATTAGAATCAACAAAATCTCTAAACTTTAAAGTTATATTATCTTTATAACTGATGCTAAAAATTGAATTTACATGTTCATCTACAAAACTAAAATCTTCAATAAAAGAATCTTTAACATTGCAGCAAACTGGCAAAGCCCAAAATTCATGCGCATCCACATTTATCAAACTCAAAAACTCCACCAAACAAAAAAATTAAATTAGTAAAAACCTAACATTGCATAAATAAAAAGGATTAAAAAATAAAACCTCAAAAACATCCAACCTTACCCAATATATGCAACAATCTTAAAATAACTTAATAAAAAATTCACTTAAAACTAATTTGAAATCAGCACTATTTGTCAATAAAAATAGCCCTCGGCTATTTTTATCTCTTTTGATAAATAGACAAATTATGTTAACATTATAAATTATAGATGTTTTCTAAATAAAAACAAGGACCTTATGAATAAAACAAAAAATCTAAGCTTTGCGTATTTTATAATACTTTCATGTATATCATTATTTGGGGCTAATAATAATACAATAAGCTACTCTAGCATTGAAATTCCTCTAGAAGACTTAAGTGAAGAATTTAAAAGTTCTGGGAATAAAAGCGATCAAATAAATACCTCAAAACATTTAAACAAAAACATAGTTTCTTATGAAGACCCCAAAAAGGGTAAAGATCTAAAATTGCCAGAAAATATAAGAGACAAAAAACCACCAAAAAAAAGAATGGACGAAAATGATCTAAAATCTGTAATTGAAAATTATGAAAATAAAATTAAAAATATAGAAAAGCTTTTAAAAACCAAAAATCAAAAAACATCAGAAAATGAAAATAAAAAAATAGAATCAATCGAAAAAAAAGCAAAAAAATATGAAATTTTAACCAATAAATTAAAAAACGAAATAGTAGAAATAAAAAAGCTCCTTAACAAAAAAATCAAGCCCAAAGAAGATGAAAATTACGAAAAAATAAATATTGAAAACATTGAAGAAGAAACTGATGATGATTTTGAAGACAATTATGAATATAATGATGAAATTGAAGAAGCAAATGAGGACAATTACCCTTCTGATGAAGGAATAATAAACAATCTAAAAGAAAATCTTAATGAAAACGAAAAATATTATGCTATTAATGAAAAAAAAATCGATGAACTTGAAGACAGAATCAATGAGAATGAAAACACTATTTTAGACTTGCAAAGAGAATTAAGAAATTTTAAGAAAAAAGATAGCACAGATAAAAACTTAGAAGAAATTGAGAAAAATTTATCTTCAATGGGAAGAATAATTAATGATCTAAAAAGAAAAATAAGCGCAAATGAAGCAATAAACAAAGAAAATCAAAAAAAAATAAGAACCGATAAACACAAACTCAAAGAATTAGAAGATAAAATAAAGGAAAATGAAGAAACTATTTTAAGACTTCAAAAAGAATTAAACAATTTTAAAAAAAAAGAAATTTATCAAAAACCCTTAAATGAAGAAACCTTCACTCCAAGCATTACAAGTAAAAATGACGACTTAGAAGAAAATAATAAATTAGAAAAGGAATATTTAAAGCCCATAGAAAAAAAAGAAAGCCGAGATCTAGAAGAAAATACTAAAAGCACTCCCAAAACAACTATGATAAAAACAGCAGATTTTCAAATCTACCCCGACATATATCTTAATAATTATAAATTTAAAGAAAAGGGGGACCAATTTGCATTTAAAAAAGAAAACACATACTATATTGAAATAGACCCCACTAACAATTTAAATGAGGCTTTAAAAAATCATGAAATAATCTCAAAATATAAATTTGAAAAATATTTCATTAACCCTATTCTAAAAAATAAAGAAGAATTTTTTAGAAACTTAATAGAAGTCAAAAATATCCACGAACTGGGAATTATGTATAAAAATCTAAAGCCTGAATTTAAGCAAATAAAAATAATTAAATAAAAATAAACACTTTTAGTCCAACTAATCTAAGTAACTTTTTATGTCTTCAAAAGGCATAATTTTTATATTTAAACTCAAAGCTTTTTTAAGTTTTGATCCAGCTTTTTCTCCTACAATAAGAAAATCTAAACTCCTAGTCACACAAGTATTAAAAATTGCTCCTTTATTTTTTAGCTTATCAATAACAATAGACCTGGAATAACCATTAAAAGTTCCAGTAATGCAAAACTTTTTACCGGCCAATAACTTATTCTCACCATCAATCGCAACAACCTCTTCCATTTTAAATTCCAAATTTTCAAAAAATTTAAACTTATTAAGTATTACTGAATCATTAAAAGCTTCAATAATATTTAAGGCAATTTTTTTTCCTATGCCTTTAATTTTCAACAATGTTGAAAATGCAAAATATCTGTCTTGACAAAGCTTAAAAAGCTTTGAAAATGAATTTAAATTATTAAGAAACAACAACCTTATTGTGTTTTCCCCTAAATCTTTAATTCCCATGCTAAGAAGTAATTTACTAAATGGCTTTTTTTTGCTAGCTTCAATTGAATTTATCAAATTATTTATCTTTCTATCTTTAAACCCTTTAAATTCAAGAAGCTTGTAAAAATCAAAAGTATAAAGATCAATTTCTGAAAAAATAAATTTTTTCTCAAAAAGAAAAGAAATTATCTTGTCGGAAAACCCTTCAATATCCATACAATTTTTACTACAAAAATATTTTATTCTCTCAACTGCCACTGAAGGACAATTATTATTTGGACAAAAAAAATGTGCCCCCTCTTTTACTACAGCCGTTTTACAAGCTGGGCAATTATCAGGAACTTTGAAAAATCCTGTTGAAAATTTATTTATCACCATTTCAACAGCAGGAATTACATCTCCTCTTCTTGAAACTTTAACAACATCACCAACATTCAAACCAATAGACCTTATATAATCTTGATTGTGTAACGTTGCGCTGGTAATAAAAGCTCCTGAAACAAAAACTTTATCAATATTAGCAACCGGAGTAATTTTACCACTACGTCCAACCTGAACAACAATGCTATTTACCCTGCTAAAACCCGAAAGCGCTTCAAATTTGTAAGCCATTGCCCATTTGGGATGATGCGCAGTATACCCCAATCTTTCTCTTAAAGCAAAATCACTAACCTTAAGAACAACACCATCTATTTCATATTCAAAAGAATCCCTTTTTTTTGTTATATCTGCTATGTAATTTAAAACTTCTCCAATTGAATTTTTTTGATCAAAAAACCTAATCAAGGGATTGACTTTAAAACCCAATTTCTTAAGTCTTGCAGTAGCTAAATCATTGGTTTTAAATTTCAATCCAGCATTCAAAAAATCATAAATGAAAATATTTAAAGGAAAATTAGCGACTTCTCTACTATCAATCCTTCTAAGTATTCCCGAAGCCAAATTTCTAGAATTCGTATAAGGCTTTTCCAAAAATTTATTTATTTTCAAAAAATTTTCTTTAGTAATATAAACCTCACCCCTTAATACTAAATCAACCTTTTCATCAAGAAATAAAGGTATATATCTAATGGTTCTAACGTTTATAGTAACGTCATTACCAAATTTTCCATTACCCCTAGTAAGAGCTTTTTCAAGAATGCCATCTTTATAATAAAGAACGATAGAACATCCATCAATCTTTGGCTCAACAGAAATATTAAAAGAATTATTAAAATCAATCTTATCTATCCATGATTTTAGCAAATCAAGATCATAAACCTTATCAAGACTTAATATAGGTGCAGAATGTTCAACCTCTTTAAAGTCATTTAAAAGATCGCTGCCAAATTTAAGAGTAGGGGAATCTAAGGTCTTATATTCGGGATACTTATTTTCTAGCTCTTGAAGCCTTAAAATATGCTTATCATATACAAAATCTTCAACACTAGGCAAAGAATCGACATAATATTCTTTATCCCACTTTCTAATCAACTTCTTCAAGTCTGCGATTTCTTGCTGTACTTTGCTGCTCATAGGGTAAAATTTAACATATTCCTTATCATTTTATCAAACAATTCTAACAAGCAAAAACCGACTTTACTATACAAACTGTAAAATACCACCAAAAATACATGCTATTTTATTTATGTTCAAATTAAAATAATCTTTAAAGAAAAATATCAATCAAAAAGACAATATTATGAAAATGTGAATTATATTTTAGTTGTCGTTAAAGATATTTTAATATGTTAAAATGGATAAAAGGAGTGCTAGTTTGGAAGAAAGCAAAAAGGCTTTAATAGCTGATGACTCACTTTTTATGAGAAAAAACCTAATAAAAATCTTAAGTCAGTTGGGATTTAAAGAATTTTTAGAAGCCGAAGATGGCATTCAGGCTGTTAAAGAATTTGAAAAACAAAATAATATTGATTTAATAACACTCGATATAACAATGATGGGAATGGATGGAATCACAGCTCTTGAGAGAATGTATGAAATTAATAAAAAATTGCTTAAAAAAGTTAATATATTAATGGTTACAGCTATTGGAAAACAAGAATTAATACAAAAAGCTTTATCTCTTGGAGCTAGAGGATACATTACAAAACCTTTTAAAAAAGACCAAATAATAGAGCAAATTAAACTTTTGGATTAGAGGAAATTTTGATAGCAAAAGAAAAAATATACAAACAAACACAAATAAACACATCAAATCCCCTATCAATATTGATAATGCTTTATGAGAAAGCAATACAGGATTTAAAAGTTGCAAAAGAGCTTATAAAAGATGGAAATTGGCAAAATGCAGTTAAAGCTAATGAAAAAATCTTTCATGCACAAGAAATAATTACCGAATTAATGTCAACCTTAAATTTTGAACAAGGTGGAAACATTTCTACAAACTTACTTTCAATATACTTGTTTCTAAATAAAGAGCTAGAAAATGTTCTTTTAAAAAAAGAAATACACAAAATTGACAATGTTATAAAACAACTGCAAATATTAAACTTTACCTGGAAACAATTAAGCAAAAAAGAAAATAATGTTACTCAGGGTAAATTAGGAATAAATATTGTCAGCTAATGAAATTTTAAAAAAATATTTTAGCAATTTGTTATTAGAATTAAAAGAATTGAAATTAATATTAACAATAGAAAGTTATGAATTACAAAGGGAAGAAATAGAAATATTAAATATAACCAATCCTAAGAAAGATTTAATATTAGAATCAATCAAAAACTATTATAAAACAATAAATGCATGGTTGAAATCTAAAAACCAAAAATTGGATAATTTTGATTACTTAATTAAAGAAATTAATCTACTAAAAGAAGAAATATACATTAAATATCAAATTTGTTGTGAAATCTTACAACAAATTGCAAATGCAAAAAGAAAAATTCCAAAAATTAAAAAACAACAAAACCTTGTAGTAAACAATTTACCCATAATGTTAGATATTAAAATATGAAAGAACTTTACCTAATTGATGCACTAAACATAATATTTAGAAATTATCACGTAATGAAAAATTATCCACTTTTAAACACACAAGGAGAAAATGTAAACGCATTTATTGGCTTTTTTAAAACATTATTTTTCATAATAAAAGAAAAAAATCCTGAACACTTGATTATCACCTTTGACTCAGAGGTGCCAACTTTTAGAAAACAAAAATATCCAAACTATAAGGCAACAAGAGATTCACCTCCGGACGATTTAATACCTCAAATAGGATGGATAAAAGAAGGCCTTTTAAAGGCAAAAATACCAATCTTTGAGATGGAGGGCTACGAAGCTGACGATCTTTTAGCTAGTTTTGCCAAAAAGGCTGCAAAAAATAACTATTTAACTTACATTATTTCTCCAGACAAAGACTTGCTGCAAACAATGTCAGAATACATAAAAATACTTAAAATAGAAAACAACAGTTTTATTGAAATGGATAATGAGTACGTAACAAAAAAATTTGGAGTAAATAGCTTTCAAATAAAAGATTATTTGGCTATTGTTGGAGACAGGTCTGACAATATACCTGGAATAAAAGGCATTGGCGCAAAAGGAGCAGCAAGTTTATTAAGAGAATTCAAAACCTTAGACGGGATATATTCAAATTTAGAACTAATAAATAAAAAACACCGAGAACTTTTAATCAAAGAAAAAGAAAATGCTTTTTTAAGCTATGAACTTGTAAGTCTTGAAGAAAATTTAAAAATTCCAGAAATTGAAAACTTCGCCTTAAAAAATTTTAGCGAAGAGATAATATCTTTGTTTGAAAAGCACTCGGCAATTGCCCTAATAAAAACTTATAAAAAGGACATCTTAAAACAAGAAAAAGAAAATGCAGACCAAAAAAGTCTATTTAAGCAAGAAGCTACTACCAACAGCTTAGATGACATAAATACAATTGACACAGAAAATGTTAAATACCACTCAATAACAACAAAAATAGAACTTGATGATTTAATAGAAAGCCTTAAAAAGGCTAAATACACATCAATAGACACGGAAACGTCTTCGCTTGATACTTACACAGCAAAATTAATTGGGATATCCATTTCATTTAAAGAATTTGAAGGTTACTATATTCCAATCGAAGCCAAAGGAAAAATTTACATAGAAAAAAACTATATAATACAAAAATTTAACAATCTTTTTGAATCAAATCCAAAAATAATTGGTCAAAATTATAAATTTGACTATAAAATACTTAAAAACAATGGATTTAGCCCTATACCACCTTATTTTGACACAATGATTGCTGCATACCTTATCGACACAAACTCAAAAGTATCGCTTGATTTTCTTGCAGAAAAATATTTAATGCATAAAAATATTAAATATGAAGATGTGATACAAAAAAATGACAACTTCGCAAATATATCTTTAGAAATGGCAACAAGCTATTCATCTGAAGATGCTGATATTACATTTAGATTATTTAATCTATTTACCAAAAAACTAAAAGAAGACAAACTCGACAAGTTAATGCACGAAATAGAAATGCCTTTTAACAAGGTAATTATAGAAATGGAAGAAAATGGAATTTACCTTGATAAAGAATATTTAAAAGAATATGGAAAAGAACTTGGAAAAGAATTAGAACTAATTGAAAACGAAATAATAAAAAGCATAGGAATTGATTTTAATCTAAATTCTCCAAAACAAATGCATGAAATTTTATTTGAAAAATTAAATCTAAAATTACCAGAAAAAATGAAAAAAGATTCAACTGATATAAAAGTGCTTGAATCTCTCAGAGAACAGCATGAATCAATTGAAAATCTAATAAAATACAGACAAATTGCAAAATTAAAGAGTACTTACACAGATAATTTGATAGAACTAATAAACTATAAAACAAACAGACTGCACACAAGCTTTATACAAACAAAAACAGCAACTGGTAGAATCACTAGCATAAATCCCAACTTGCAAAACATACCAATAAAAGATGAAAAAGGGCGAAAAATAAGAAAAGCATTTAAACCAGAAAATGGAAATATTTTTATTTCAGCTGATTATTCTCAAATTGAGCTTGCTATACTTGCTCATTTATCACAAGATGAAGTCCTTATTAAAGCATTTGAAAACAATAAAGACATTCATACAGAAACTGCTTCTAAGCTTTTCAAAATAGAAGAAAAAGAAATTACTCCTAACTTGAGAAGAATAGCAAAATCTATTAATTTTGGAATAATTTATAGAATGTCGGATTTTAGACTTGCAAAAGAATTGGGAATTACAAAAGAAGAGGCAAAGGGATTTATAAACTCTTACTTTGATTCTTATCCAAAAATTAAAGAATTTATAATAAATCAAATAAACTTCGTAAGAAATGCTGGATATAGCGAAACCATCTTAAAAAGAAGAAGATATATAAAAGAAATTAATAGCAATAATTATCTGGAAAGATCTGCCGCTGAAAGAATAGCAATAAATAGCATAATTCAGGGAAGTGCCGCCGATATCATGAAAATTGCAATGGTCAAAGTATTTAATGAATTTAAAAGTAAAAAAATGGAATCAAAAATATTGCTACAGGTGCACGATGAAATGCTCATTGAATCTCCTATTGAAGAAGAAAATGAGGTGAAAAAAATATTAAAAATTATGATGGAAACTGCCTACACATTAAATCTGCCTTTAAGGGCAAATATTGAAACGGGTAAATCGTGGGGAGAAATCCATTAATCATTGGAGTAACAGGAAGAATTGCATCTGGCAAAGATACTGTTTCAAAAATAATTGGCAATAAATATGGATTTTACGAAATAAATGCAGACAAGCTTGGACATTCAGTATTACATGAAAAAAAAGAAGAAATAGTTAAAATATTTGGCCAAAAAATATTAAATACTAAAAATGAAATAGACAAACTCTTACTAAGAAATCTTGTATTTAATGACAATAAAGAATTAAAAAAGCTTGAGAGCATATCACACCCTGTCATACTCAGCAAAATAAAAAAAATGCTAATCCAAAACCAATCTACAAAAATAATAATTAATGCTGCTTTACTTTTTAAAATAAATTTAGAAAAACTTTGCGACTACATAATTGTGCTTAAGACAAAGAATTCTATAATAAAAAATAGATTATCATATTCTATGCCAAACATTGACTCAAATATAATTAATAAAATACTCAAAATCCAAAAAGATATTTTTTTTGAAAAAAATATTATAAACTTAAAAATAATCAATATAATTAATAACAAGAATTATGCATATCTAGAAAAAGAAATTGAAAAAAAAATGCAGGAGATAATTAACTATGAAAGATTTGAATGAAAGCAATGATAATAACAAAGGATTTTTTGTAGCATTAACATCGATTGCAACAGTTTGTATCATAATATTTCTTGGGATAATTATTTTCTTTCCAAACAAAAATTTGACCTCAGACATTGCAGAAAAAAATATTGTTTTAGAAGAAGATAAAGATCAAAACACCTTAGAAAAGGTTGACCAAAATGAACAATCTTTAAAGGTATCTGAAACTCAAAATGAAATAATCATAGATTTAACACAAGATTTAAATAAAGAAAAAAAACCTCCAAACAAAATATCTAATACTTCTCAGAAATCAAAAACCATTGAAAAGCCTCAACCCACAACTCAAAAAATACCTAGCACCTCTCAAAAATCAAAAACCATCGAAAAGCCTCAACCCATAACTCAAAAAATACCTAATACTCAGAAATCAAAAACCATTGAAAAGCCTCAACCCGTAGCCCAAAAAATTTTAAATACTGATAACATTTATGATCCTAATACAGAATATTACATACAATTTGTATCACTCTCAGACCCAATCAATGCAGACAACTATATTCAAAAATTACACAAATATAATATAATTGCTAGAATATATTCTGCAACAATAGATAATAAAGATATTTACAGAGTAAGATCTGGTCCTTATAAAACAAAATCAGAAGCAAAAGCGGACTTTAAAAAAATAGCAGGAATAGGTGAATTTAAAGAAACTTATATATTACCCGTTAACAAATAGACTATAATTATTAATATATTTTTGATATTTTTCTAAATATTCTTCATGAACCTCAATAATAGGCGAAACAATATGCTTAATCTTTGTAAGTTTTAAAAAAGAATCATTTAAGCTGCCAAATTCTCTTAAAGAATAGAATGCTTGAATTGCTCCCCCAATAATCTCTGAATGCTTAAAATCAAAAATCTTTAAATCTTTGCCAAGAATATTTGCTTTTATTTGATTTAAAAGCAAATTATCAGAATTAGATCCACTAACAAAAATACTCAAAATTTCTTTATTGCAGGCTTTTAGCTCTACCAATCTGTTGTAAAAAGCAAAACATACAAACTCAAGTATTGATAACCCAATCTCTAATGGATTTTTAATACTACCAAAAATTCCTTTACTTAAATCTTTGCAAAGACAAGGATCTAAAACAAATAAATCATTAAAAAGTTTAATTTTGCTTGGATAAAAGTATACATTATTTAAAGTGACACTTTTAACAATTTTTTTTAAGAGCAACTCAAAAGTTAAACTTTTTTTATAAAAACTGTCTTTTAATAATTGAATCAAATATCCAAAAGGAACAATTCTCCCAATAATAAAAAATCCTTCTAAAAAATAAGGATATTCTAGAGAAAATCCTGGTAAATATGTACTTGAAACAAAATTAAACCCTTCACTTGTACCCATTCTATTTGACACAATTCCTTCTTGAAAAGCACCACTTCCCACCAAAACATTCAAATAATCTGATCCCGCATTAATTACACTAATTCCACTATTTAGCCCAAATTCAATTCCTGCTTTATAAGTTACAACGCCAATATTTTCTCCCATTTTTACAAATGGAGGAAATTTGTTCTTGTCAAGCCCATATTTTTTTATTTCTATATCATCCCAAATAAAAGGAATATACTCCATGCTTGGAAAGCTTGTAAAAAGCTTTCCTGTAAGCAAATAAATAAAATACTCAAAACAAGAAACAAAATAGCTTATTTTAGAATATGTTCCTCTTTCAACCGTACTAAGTACATAGGGCAAAAATACAGACTTACCCCTAAAATAAGGCTTAATTTTAAAGGAATTCCAATGTAACACTTCCAAAGGAATTAAATTTGAATTTAAAGCAATTAAACATGGCGAAATGCCGCCAACAGAAATGCAATCTATTTTGCTAGGCTGAAAATTGGATATGGCTTTCTTAAAAGAAAAAAGCCATATATTAAAGTCAAAATTTTCGAAATCAACATCAAAATAATCTGAGTAACTAACATCAATATAACTTAAAACTCCATTTTTAGAACTAACTAATGCTGCCTTTAAAACACTGGTACCAATATCAATACTAAGAGCATTCATAAATTAACCCTTGGTAATCAATTTTTGAATATCATCCTTTCTATCAAGAATTTTTTGCAAACCAACTTTATTATAAATTGCAAATATTGCCTCCGCAAAAAGAGGCGCAACATTAGCCTCATGATACCAAGGTTTATTTATTAATTCATCATTATGACAAACAGCATTTGTTCCAATTATTTTATAAAAAAATCCCTCCTCATAAGCTTTATCAAAATATTTAATAGCATCTCCATTAAAAAACGGCAAACTAATCCCACATATAATTTTCTTAGCACCCATGCTTTTAAGCAATTTCATTGCCTTAATTAAAGTACCCCCAGTGGCTAACATGTCGTCACTCATAAAAACATTCTTGCCTTCGACATCTCCTAAAAGCTTGGTTACAGAAATATTTGAATCAGCAACATCATTTGAAACTCTTGAATAATCTCTCTCCTTATAAAGCAAAGCAAGAGGGCTCTTAAGGCTTGATGCAAAAAATTTATTTCTACTTACAGCACCTGTATCGGGTGAAACAATAACTAAATTAGAATCTCTAATGTCGATTAAATCCTTAAGAGAATTAAAGATTTCATAAGAAACATTTAAATTTTCAAAATAAACTTTCCTAAATACATTCTCAATGGCCTTTGAGTGAATATCTAGGGTTAAAATATGTCTAATGCCCAACTCTTCTAAAAATCTTCCAATAAGACTTGCTGTTAAACATTCTCTTGAATGCTTTTTATCTTGTCTTGAATAAGGATAAGACGGAATAATAACACTAACAGAATTGGCTTTAGCCTGCATACAGGCATCTATTGTTGTCATTAAATTCATTATGTGATCATTAACCGTCATAATTATTTTTTCGCTACTGTTTATCTCAACTTCATAGGCATTAGCAACATCTTGAACAATAAAAATATCCTTATTTCTGATTGTTTTTAAAATTTCTGTTTTAAATTCACCATTGGCAAATTTAACAAATTTTACAGGAATTTCTAAAGGCTCTTTGCTTTTAAGAGTAGACAAACTAAGCCCTTCTAAAAAAGGAGATAAAACTTTTTCAATCTTAAAAATTTCTTCCTTTAAGGCTTTAGAATCTTGGCATATGCTCTCTACAATCTCATTTTCAATATTTATAAATATTCTGTCAAGCTCTTCTATTATTTTACTAGCAAAAACCCTACCCCCAGGACAAGCAATAATTCCTATTGATTTCTTTTTAAGTAAATTCACCCAGCTCCTCGTTCTTTTTTAAAAAATCTTAACAATCTTAATTTGCTAATTAATAAAACTTATACACACAAACATGACTAAAATTTTTTAAAGCAAGGTCATTAAAATATTTTAGCTTTAATAATAAAAATAAAAATCGAAAAATTCTATTAATAGCAAAAACAAATACTATAACATAATCCTAAAAATAAAATTAAATAAACTACACAATTCCAAATTCAAAACCTATTCCAAACTTGAAATCAGAAAATTTAGGATTTTTAATATTCCAAACATAGTAACCTTCAAGAATTAAAAAAGAAAATGAAAGTCTAGCACCAATATCCCAGCCCATTGTTCCCAGTTCTGCTAAAACAGAATCTGCAGAAGAAGTCGCTATATTGATCTTAGGACCTGTGAAAAACGCTAAAGCTAAAACAAAAAAATCTAATTTTGTATAAAATCTTGGTGTTATTGCCATAATAAACGAGAAATTTTCATTTGCAGTTCCATCCGAACGCTTTATTGCTTTAAGAAGATTAATGTCAAACAAAAGCTCAAATCCAATAGAAACAAAATCATCAAATTTGGCACCAAATTGAGCGTAAGTTCCATATCTTATTCCAGCTTTAGCAATATTGGCTAAATCGGAAAAATTTTGGACTATCTCTTCTTTTTCTATTGGGGATAAATCTGAAGGCAAATTTTGCTTAAGCTTTGCATTAATCTCTAAAGCCTCATTGTAAAAGCTTGAAAAGGGACTAACAGGAAAAGCAACCCCACCACCAAAATTGAATTCAAAATTAGTATCTGCAAAACCATTTAACACAATAATTCCAAATAAACACAAAATTAAAACTTTAAGCCTAATCATATACAAACTCTCCTACAAAAATTTATGAAAAATAAAACAGGGTTTATATTGCATACCTTATTATATAATAATTACCATAAAGATTACCACAAGTAAAAAGTAAACAGAAAACTAAAAAATTAACTCTTAAGAACAGAAGAAACTATTTCTTCCGCACCACTTGGTATAGGATGATTTAGTTCTTTATATTTTGAGATATATTTTTTTGCATTTTTTTTGTCACTCTTTAAATGATAAATGTAAAAAATATTAAATAGAGCCTCTTTATTCGCAGGCGCAAATTCTAGAGTTTTCAAATAATAAATCAAAGCATTGTCCAAATCATTTTTTTTAAATAGCAAATATCCCTTAAGATTGATTAACAAAATATTTTCTGTATCTTCTTTCATAATAGAATTAAGTTTCAACTCAGCCTCTATATATTTTTTCAAATTAATGCAAGCTAAAATAAAATTGTAACTTGAATCATCACCAGCATTAATATTAAATTTAATAGATTTTTCATAAAGCAAAACAGAAGTCTCATCATTACCAAACTCTTCATTTAATTTAGCAAGCTTATAGTATTCACCTGATATGCTCTGATATTCCTTAAAAATAGAGCTACAAGACAAAACAAAAACAATAATAAACAACAATTTATACATAAAAAATTTACTTGAATCCTTAATACTATTTATACTATTTAAATTATCCAAAGCAGCAAAATAACACTAAACCTAATAATAATCAAAATACAAAACTTCAATGCTGTTGAATTTTAAAATTAAATAAACCATCTTGATGATTATAAAACAAAATTTATTACTCTAAAAGCTAGTCATAAACATAAATAAGCCCTCCTGCTTTAAAAACAAAAGGGCTTTTAATACTATCTAAAAAACAAATTAAAGCTTTTCTTGGTCATATTTGTTAAATACGTTTTCTGTTAAATATTTACCAACTGATCTTCTGTCCTCAACAAGTTTAGATATTGCACTAAAATGTCTTGGTTCAATCTTAAAATACTTATAAGCTCTTCCATCCTTAAAAAACACAGAAAGCTCAGACACAGAAGAATCATAATCTACCTGTGATATTTTGCTCAACTCATTAGATATTGTTAAAGTTTCCAACTCAAATTCCTCCACATAATTATCTTAGGAGTATAATAATAAAGTAAGAGTTAATTCACTAAATATTTAATCAATAAAATCAAAATCTACTAAATGATATATTCCCTAAAATAAGGATATACATTATTGCAAATTTAATCAAGCAAACTGTCAAATTTCATATAAAATAGTTCAAACTTCCAAATATTTAATAATATAAAACGATATAAGATAGATTTTTAAAAAAAAATTTTGTAAAATTACTAAGATAGTTAATCTTCTACCCACATATCATCAGGAGGGACAAAGTCTAATGGACTATAATAAATTACGAAACATAGGTATTAGCGCGCACATCGACTCAGGAAAAACCACTCTTACAGAACGTATTCTTTTTTATTGTAATAAAATTCATGCAATTCACGAAGTAAAAGGCAAAGATGGGGTTGGTGCAACAATGGACTCAATGGAACTTGAAAGAGAAAGAGGAATCACAATAGCATCAGCTGCAACTCACGTTGAATGGAAAGATTTTCCGATAAATATTATTGATACACCCGGACACGTAGATTTTACAATTGAAGTTGAAAGATCTCTTAGAGTACTTGACGGAGCAATATTGGTTCTTGATTCTGTTGCAGGAGTTCAATCCCAATCAATAACTGTTGATCGACAACTTAAAAGATATAGTGTGCCTCGCCTTGCATTTGTAAACAAGTGTGATAAAACCGGAGCAAATCCCTACAATGTAAAAGATCAACTAAGATCAAAACTCGACTTAAACTCCGTTTTAATGCAAATCCCAATTGGATTAGAAGACAAACATATTGGAGTTATAGACCTTGTATTAATGAAAGCCTACTATTTTGAAGGAAAAGATGGAACAGAAATAATAGAAAAAGAAATACCCTCAGATCTCTTAGAAGAAGCAAAAAGCAAACGAGAAATAATGCTTGATACTCTTGCTGACTTTAATGATGAACTTATGGAATTACACATGGAAGGAAAAGAAGTTCCTACTGAAATAATATACAATGCAACTAGAACAGGAACATTGGCTTTAAAATTATGCCCTGTATTTATGGGATCTGCTTATAAAAACAAAGGAGTGCAATTGCTCTTAGATGCTGTAACCAGATTTTTGCCATCCCCTCATGATATAAAAAACACCGCTCTTGACCTAAATAATAATGAAAAAGAAATCGATCTTAAAATTGACAATGAACTCCCAACTGTTGCTCTTGCATTTAAGCTTGAAGACGGACAATACGGACAGTTAACTTATGTGAGAATCTATCAAGGAATTTTAAAAAAAGGACAAGAACTTATCAACTCAAGAACTTCCAAAAAATTCAAAGTCGGAAGACTTATCAGAATGCATGCAAATAATACAGAAGACATTGAATTTGGAGGAAGTGGTGACATTGTTGCTTTATTTGGAATAGAATGCGCATCAGGAGATACGTTTTGTGATCCATCGATCAACTATTCAATGACATCAATGTTTATTCCAGATCCAGTAATTTCTCTTTCTGTAAAACCAAAAGATAAAAAATCTGCTGATAATATGGCCAAAGCCCTTGGAAGATTTACAAAAGAAGATCCAACATTTAAAACTTATGTTGACATTGAATCAAATGAAACAATAATTCAAGGCATGGGAGAGCTACACTTAGAAGTTTACATTGAAAGAATGAAAAGAGAGTTCAAGGCAGAAGTTGAAACCGGAATGCCGCAAGTAGCCTATAGAGAAACGATTACAAGAAAAGCTGAATTTAATTATACTCACAAAAAGCAATCTGGGGGAGCTGGTCAGTTTGGACGAGTCGCAGGGTTTATGGAACCTCTTGACAAAGAAGGAGAAACATACGAATTTGTCAATCTAATAAAAGGAGGAGTAATCCCAACAGAATATATCCCATCATGTGACAAAGGATTCCAAAAAGCAATGGAAAGGGGAACATTAATTGGCTTTCCAATAGTTGACATAAAAATTACAATCAATGATGGCCAATATCACATTGTTGACTCATCTGATATTGCATTCCAATTAGCAGCAATTGGTGCTTTTAGAGAGGCTTATGAAAAAGCAAAACCTACAATCCTTGAGCCAATAATGAAAGTTACCCTTGAAGGACCTACTGAATTCCAAGGCAATATGTTTGGACTTTTAAACCAAAGAAGAGGAATAATAACAGGTTCGCTAGAAGATGGAAGTTTTTCAAAAGTTGAGGCCGAGGTGCCTTTAAGCGAAATGTTTGGATTTTCAACAGTCCTTAGATCCTCTACCCAAGGAAAAGCAGAATTCTCAATGGAATTCTTAAGGTATGGAAAAGTCCCAAGTGCTATATTTGATGAACTTCGCAAAAAATTTAACGATCAAAACAAATCTTAATAAAATAATAAGGAGGCTTTATTATGATCGATTTAACACAAGAAAAACAAGAAATACTAATAAAAAACAAGTTCTTAGCCAAAGTTTTCGGGCTTATGTCAATTGGACTTTTAATCTCAGCAGTATTTGCATATGCAACCTCAGAAAATCAAACAATCAAAGCAATAATATTCTCAAATTCAATGTCATTTATGGCTATGATACTTATACAATTTGGACTTGTATATGCAATAAGTGGTGCTCTTAATAAAATATCAAGCAATACTGCAACAGCTCTTTTCTTGCTCTACTCAGCATTAACAGGAGTAACATTATCTTCTATATTTATGATTTATACACAAGGATCAATAGTATTCACATTTGGAATTACTGCTGGAACATTTCTTGGAATGTCTGTTTATGGATACACTACAACAACAGATCTAACAAAAATGGGAAGCTATTTAATAATGGGCTTATGGGGAATCATTATTGCATCTCTTGTTAATATGTTTTTTAGAAGTTCAGGCCTTAATTTCCTTATATCTATTTTGGGCGTAGTCATATTTACAGGCCTAACAGCTTACGATGTTCAAAATATTTCTAAAATGGACAAAATGCTACAAGACGACACTGAAATAAAAAACAGAATGGCGGTTGTAGCCTCACTTAAACTTTATTTAGATTTTATAAATTTATTCTTATATCTTCTAAGATTTTTGGGCCAAAGAAGAAACGATTAAAATCATAAAAAATTCATAAAAAATTCAATAAAAAATGAATGCTTTAACTTTAAAGCATTCATTTTTAGAGGTTTCAATGAGTATAGATAGCTTAGAATTCGAAGAAAGTAGTACTCAAAATGTAATAAAAAAAAATTTTGAGTTTGAAGGATATATTGAAAGCAATAAGCCAATAATAATAGAAGGAAAGCTTAAGGGTTTAATAAACTCATCAAACTCAATCTATCTAAGGGAAAAAGCTGATGTTGAAGCTGAAATAAAATGTCAACATTTACTAAATCATGGCAAAATAAAAGGAAACATTGAGGCTTTAAAAACAATTAAAATCTATAAAACCGGCAAATTAATAGGAAACATTAAAACCAAAGAACTCTTTATAGATTCTGGAGCAATATTTAAAGGGAATTGTGAAATGGAGGATTTAGAAGAATGAAATTTTTTTTTCTATTACAAATAGCTTTAATTCTGCTATCCAATTCAAGCTTATTATTTGGACAATCGCTGCCTAAAGAAAAAGAAGACTCTCTTCTTCTATACAAAGAAGGAAAATTTAAAGAAGCTATTTTAAACACGTTAGAAGAAATTCGACTAAATCCTAGCAACTTAGATGCTAGGACAATATTGATATGGAGCTTAATAGCCATAGGAGAATACAAGAGAGCTGAAAAAGAGGCGATTATAGGACTTGGCATTAAAAAATATGACATAAGAATTATTCAAGCACTAGGAGAAGCTTATTTTTTTCAAAAAAATTATGACAATGCATTAAAATACTTTCAAGAATACATTAGCCTTGATTATAAAGGAGCAAGAATAATAAAAGTTTATAATTTAATTGCAGATTCTTTTTATGAGCTAAAAAGATACAATGAAGCAGATTTTGCATACGAACATGCATTACGTTTTTCTCCTAATAACCAAAATCTATTAATAAAATTAGCAAGATCAAGAATAAATGCAAAAAATAAAATATTAGCAGAAGAAGCACTAATTAAAATTCTTACAATCTCTCCTAATAATCTAGAAGCAAAAAATTTACTAGAAGAATTAAAAAAAAGCAACAACAAACCTTGACATTCAATTTATAAAAACTTATTCTTATTGTTAGCAAATTAATAAACTGGGCTGCTAGCTCAAGTGGTAGAGCATCGGACTCTTAATCCGCTGGTTACAGGTTCAAGTCCTGTGCAGCTCAAATTGTTAAATACATTTTTGGTATAAATTATTAATTTTATGCCAATTTAACTTGACATTATTGGAAAATAAATATACTATTACTTTCGATGGTCATAAAATGACTTTTGGGCTCATAGCTCAGGTGGTAGAGCAGCGCCCTTTTAAGGCGTTTGTCGTAGGTTCGAGTCCTACTGAGCTCACTTTTGTCCTCTTCGTCTATCGGTTAGGACTCCAGGTTTTCATCCTGGCAAGAGGGGTTCGATTCCCCTAGAGGATGTCTTGCTAATAAAAATAGGCTAAACATTCTTGCTCTCTATCAAACCCAGAAAACAAGAATGTTTTTTAAGTAAACACAAGCTATTCAGGTATTAGCAATATTTCTGCTTTTTCATCAAGATTAATTTTCTTAAAAAATTCATTTATTAAATCTTTGTTTAAGTTTGTCTCTATAAACTTAACACCAAAATTATTTTTAAATACTCCATACCATGATAATGACGCCAATATATTTGAAATCCAATAACCATTATTCTCTGAATTTATTTTTGTATTTTTAACATAATTCTTCTTAACATAAGAAAAATCTTTATCATTAAAATCTATTTTTTGTCTTTCGGTCATATAGCGATTAATAGAATTTAAAACATTATCTAGCTCCTTAGGCTCGGTAGTAAAAAAAATAGATAAAATACCATCGGAATCTACATTTTTCCTTAAATTGGAGTCAAAAGAAGCTTGAATTGCATAAACACTAGACATTTTTTCTCTAATATTTTTTATAAGCCCATCCGTTAAAAGATCCGCTAAAGCATTTAAATTTAACGAGGTCTCTGCTAAATAATTAAATTTAAAAGGATAAATTACATAGGCAAAACTAGTTGAATTTTTTCCCTTCCTTACAACTATTTTATTAAAATTTTTACTGTAAGAGTAATCTAAATCTTTATACTCGTTTATTTCTTTGAAGTTAAGATTGCCTAAATATTTCTTTGAATAAGCCTTTATTGTCTGAATATCTGAGTCTCCAGCAAAGACAAACTTAAAATTATTTGCATAAGTAAACCTTTTCTTATAAAAAGACAAAATATTTTCTTTTGTAAAATATTGTAAATCACTATCTTTTGTATCTTCAAATCTAGGATCATTATTGTTTAAAAATTTACTAATAGCTTTTTTAAAATGATAATTAGAACTATTTTCATTACTCTTTATTAATGCTTTTATATTATTAATAGCATTTTGCAAAAAAACATCATCTATTTTGGGTTCCTTAAAAGTAAAATATATAAGCTGAAAAAGAATTTCAAGATCTTTTTTATCTGAACTTCCAGAAATATATGATTCTTGAGCTCCAACCCCAACTCTTAAAGAAACAGCTTTATCTGATAAATATTTTTCAATCTGTAATGCAGAATAATCACCGTAACCCGAACCAGATACTACTCCGGGAGCAAAAGATAAAACAGGAATAAGTCTTAAATCTTCATTAATTAAACCTCCCCAAGAAGTTGCACTAAAATCAATTACACCCTTTTTTTGATCATTATATTTAAAATAAACTTCAACCCCATTTTCAAGAACAAATGACGAAATTTCATTTTCAAACTCATTTTCTCTAATAATATCTTTATCATCTAAAGACTTCTTAAAAAATTTACCTTCAATTAAAGAATTCTCATAAGGCCTTAACTCTCTTTCTAAAGCTATCTTTTGAAGATTGTCAATATCTTCAAGAGTTAGAACAGGATGCACTCTTCCATGGTAAGAATAAAAAATTGTGCAATTTTTTACATCAAACTCTCTTCCTACAAGATTGTTTATTGTTTTTAAATCAATCTTTTCCAAATATTGAACAGAAAGATCGCAATATTCATTCATATCAAATTTATTAGAACCATCAATAACAATTTCTATTAAATCTTGAAAAATAGCCCATGAATTTGTTTTATTTATATTCTTTTTCCTTAATTCTAAAGATTTGTAAAACTGAGATCTAACTTTTTCAAACTCACCTTGGGTAAATCCAAATTTTCTTATCCTCTCAAGCTCATAAAAAAAGTCTTGTATTCCTTCGTTCAAATGATCTGGATTAAAGTTTAAAGAAATCGATTTTGCAACAATATTATTGTTATCTGATTTAAATGAAAAAAAATCTTTGTTTGAAACATTTTTAAATTGCTTTACTCCAGCAGTCTTTAATTCAGAAAATCTATTTTCAAAAAGAGCGGCCAATAAAGACCTTTTAATATCATTTAAAAGGTCATCTTTGGTCTTTACAAAGTTAATAATTTCCTTTTTAAAGAACATTAAACTAGGCTCTCCAACTTCCAAATCTTCTAAAAGTAAAAATTTATCTTTAAGCTCTACGTCTAAACTTACTTTTACTTCTTTAATTTTATCGGTTGGCTTTTTCCAAGAAAAAAATTGCTTCTTTATCTTCTCTTCAATTTCTATGGGATCAATATCTCCTACCACAATAACACTTGCAAGTTCTGGCCTATACCACTTTCTATAAAATTTTTTAAAATCCTCTGGCTGAAAAGATAAAATCTGCTTTTCAAGTCCAATAGGACTTCTAAATTCATAAAGACTTCCGCTTGTCAAAAACTTATACATTTTCTCATACATTCTTCCAGGATAAGTCTCACCAAGCTTTTTTTCCTCAATAATAATATTTCGCTCTAGATCTATTTCTTCTTTCATAAAACTGATTTGAGAAGCCCAGTTTCTCAAAATATTTATAGATTCATCAATTTCATCTTTATTATTACCATCTGACAAATCAAGTCTATAATAAGTGAAATCAAAACTAGTAGCGGCATTAATGTCAGCACCAAATTGCATTCCAAATTTTTTAAGAACATCAACTATAGAATTTCCTGGATAATCTTTTGTCCCATTAAAAGCCATATGTTCAAGATAATGCGCTATTCCCCTCTCATTATCTTCTTCATTAAGAGAGCCCACATTAAAAACAATTCCCATATTAACGGCATTCTTTGGGGTTTGATTTTTATAAATATAATACCTTAGCCCATTGACAAGTTTTCCTTTTACCAAACTTTGATCTAACTTTAGCTCATTAGAAACACAGGAAAACAAAAAAAATAGAAAAACGCTTGTAAATTTACAATAATTTTTAATTCTTTGATAATTCATTTGCACTCCCCCTTATTGAATTTATTTTTTCAGAATAAATTTTATTCAATGCTTTTGAAATAGATGAAAATCCAAAATCATTCCAATCTTTTAAACTTTTTAGCTTAGAAACTGGAAATAGTTCATAAAATAAAAACAACAACTCTTCTTTGCTTAATTTTGGAATATCATTTAAGTAAACGTTTTTATTAAAATCTTCAAGATAAATAAAAGGATTTAAGCGCTTATCTAGAAGAAATTTATTTAAATTGGGCATTAAAATGCTTTTATTATAAATTTCAATGGTAGTATATTCGCTTGGAACATTATCATAAAAATCGCTATTCAAAAAAGAATCTAAAATAATAAATTTATTATCCTTAACCCCTACATTTCTCCCATCTAAAGTCTTTAAAAGACCATCTTTGCCAATATGAACCAAAGTATTTAAATCCTTTGTAGCATTAAAGATAAGCCTTGCATTGTTATATGCCTTGGATTGCACTAAGTGCTCGACATTATTGTCTACTGCTAATTCTTTGTCATTTTTTAATAAAAAATTTATATTCTTTTCTTTTAATGCCTTATAGGCTAATTCAATATACTCTAAAGCACAACTATTTTCCAAAACAAGTTGCTCCCTCTTTAATAAATTAATAAAAAATATCAATTCTTCCTTTTCAAGACTACGGTAAAAATCAAAATCATTTAAAGCAATTCCAAAACTAAAATTAACAATAAATATTAAATAAAAAATTACAATGTTTTTTTTCAATCTAGCCTCTCCCCTTTAGCTAACTACATCAGCCAACTCTAAAAAAACAGGGCAATGATCACTTCCCATTACTTTGTCTAAAATTAGAGATTTTTCAACATTTCTCTTGAAAAATTCATTAACAATAAAATAATCAATTCTCCACCCCATATTTCTCTCTCTAGCTCTTGTTCTATAGCTCCACCAAGTATAATAACCAGGATCCTTATTAAATATCCTAAATGTATCCACATATCCTTTGTTTAAAAAATCATCTAACCAAGTAGTCTCTTCAATATAATATCCTGGAGACTCTCTATTAGAATCGGGGCTTATAAGGTCAATCTCGGTATGAGCAATATTAAAATCACCACAAATTACTACATTTTTACCATCACATACAAGAGAATCTGCAAGATTTTCAACATAAGATAAAAAATCAAGTTTATACCCAAGTCTTCTTCTTAAAACTTGAGAATTAGGAAAATAACCGTTAACCAATATAAAATCGTCGTAGCATGCTACAAGCCCCCTACCCTCATTGTCAAAAATTTCTTCTCCAAGCAGCCTTACAGAGATAGGCTCAACTTTTGAATAAATGCAAACACCACTATAACCTTTAATCTTTGACTTTGAAAAATAAGAATAATAATTTTCAAGAATTAAATCCTTTGGTAACTGTTCTCTTAGAGCTTTAGTTTCTTGAATACATAAAATATCTGGGGTATATTCTTTTACAAACTCAAGAAAACCTTTCTTTAAAACAGCTCTAATTCCATTTACATTCCATGAAATTAATTTCATAAATCCTCTCTAACTAAAGTTAAATCAAATATAAATCTTTAATCCATCATAAGCTAAATAGATATTATCTTTTTCTAAATAATCAAATTCTTCATGCATTATATCGTGTGCAATATGTGTAAAGTAAGAAATTTTAGGATTGATCTTTTTAATTACACAAAAAGCCTCTGAAAAATTTAAATGCGCAGGATGAGGCTTAATCCTCATAGCATCTATTATGAGTAGATCTAAATTTTTTAAATAATCATAAGACGCTTCGGGAATAAATTTAACATCAGTAAGATACGCTAAATTGCCTACCCTATAACCCAAACTAATTATATCCCCATGAATCAAAGGAATTGGCACTATCTTTAGACTTTTAAAAAAAAAGGGCTCAAAATCCCTAATAACATTGGCAATAATGTCTGCCTTTCCACTTAAAGAGGGTTTGGATGTAAAATTATGCGGAAAAGCATTCCTTATGTGAGCCATGGCAGTATCTCTAGCATAAATGTTTAAAGGGGCACATCGTGTATAGAACTTAATATCATCAAAACCCATAATATGATCATAATGTTCATGCGTGTAAAGCACTAAATCAAGCTTATCTATTTTCTCTCTTAAAAGTTGCTGTCTAATATCAGGACCTGTATCAATCAACAATTTGATGCCAGAAGATGACTCAAGAAAAAAAGAACTTCTCAATCTTTTATTTTTACTATAACTTGAAGTACAGACTTTACAGCTACAATTTAACATAGGAACACCACTTGAAGCCCCCGTTCCTAAAAAGGTTCCAACCATATGTTACTACCTTTCGCCTGTAAACATAATCTATTTTAACACAACATTTTATATTAAACAAAAATAAACTCTCTTAATCAAACAACTCTTCTTAAATCTAAAATTAGATTAACACTATTTAATAATCAATTCTGTAAACTATTTTGGAAAAATTGCTTTTATGCTTATAATTATTTAAGGAAAAATTATTTTTATGGATACGCAAATTTATGAACTCATTTTCTTAACCAGTTTTAGCATATTTTTAATAGTAAATTTATTTAATTTTAAAAAAGAATTCACCTATGAAGACTACTTCATAATATTTCCAGGTACGTTTTTTGTAATAACTTTATATTTTACAGAAATTAGACCGTTAATGTTATATATTGGCAGTATATTCTTAATCTTTATGATAATAATCTTCTTTAAAAACATCAAAACAATAGTAAATAGTAGAAGAAAAATCAACAACGGGTCTGCAAAACAATCAAAAGGAATATTTCTTTCAATTTTGCTAAAAACAATACTTGTAATGCCCGCTATTTTAACAGTTATTATTGCAACTATTTTTTCATACTTAGCACTTTTTATAAATTATCCCAAAGATGAAAACAATAGCTATCAACTTGGCTTCGCAAGAATTAAAGATCACAAAAATGATTTAAACTTATCGATTTGGTACCCTGTAAGCTCAACATTGGGCCTTAAAAAACAAAATCCATTTCTTTTGTACGAATTTAATCCTTTTTTCATAAACGAAATGAATTATTTATCAAAACAGAATAACATATATAAAAAAGCCCTTATTAGCAATAACCAAAAACTATATGATTCTGTTTTACTTATACTTCCTTATTATTCTCACGATTCAATGTTCAAATCTCTAGTTAGCAGGCTTGTTAAGAAAGGAAAAATTGTTTATTTATATTCACCAAAATATAAACATATGAAAAGCTACGATTTTATTAAAAATAGCCATAAAAGTATATTTAGCTATGTAATCAATAAAAGCATTAGCTATTTAATTGAGCCTGCCAATATCCTTAATGAAAAAGCTGATATTGCATCTACTGAAACTGAAATTCAAAATATTATTGAACTAGCAAAATCAAGCCAAAATTTGGAATTTTTAAATTCAAAAATGAACCTCAATAAACTAACGTTAATTACACTAGGAAATCAAGCAAATATTGCTAATTTTATCCTTGCAAAAAACACAAACATAGCAAAATATATCAATATAGGAGGAGAACCGCAAACAATAAGAAATTTAAAAAACTTACAACTAATTCTAAAAGAAAATGAAAAGAACCTCCACACAAAAGTTGCTAATACAAACTCCATAAAGCTAACAGACATAAGCAATATTGCAGAAATTTCTGATCTTATTTTCAGCAGAAACTATTTAAAAAGTTTTAATTTCTTAAAAAACAAAAAATCGATGTTATCAAGATTTAATTCTATAGTTAATGAAATTAATAAATTTATTGAAGAGGAAAAATAATAATGATAAAAAAATTCTTGCTATTTGCAATGCTCAACATCTTTTTAACAAATAAAGCTCATAGTAATGAAGAGATAATCGAAATAAGTACTGAAATACAAAAGGAAAAATATATTCCCTTTTTAATAAGTAGAGGAAAAACTCAACTAGAAGACCTTGTAAAATATACTCTAGAAATAAATCCAGAGCTTGACAAAAACTATGTAAATACTGTTGCTAAAACCTATATAGACGAATCTTTGATTGAAGGAGTTAATTATGACATTGCCTATGCTCAAATGTTATTAGAAACAGGGGCTCTAAAATTCAATGGAATAGTTTCAAAAGAACAACACAATTTTTCAGGAATAGGCGCTACTAATAATCTTACAAAAGGAAATTCTTTTTCCAATATTGCAGAAGGAATTAAAGCTCACATTCAACATTTAAAAGCTTATGCTTCAAAACAAAATATCAAATCAAATATGGTTGATCCTAGATTTTACCTTGTTAAAAGAGGATCTGCTCCAACAATATATGATTTGACTGGGAAATGGGCAAAAGACAAATTTTACGACAAAAAACTTAAAAAAATATTATTAGAACTATTAGAATATAATAATGCAAATAAAAGCTAAAAGCTCACTATATGATTTTCTAGAAAAAATATATTCAAAATACAATAAAAAAAAATTTATACATCCTGATCCTTTAGAATTTCTATACAGGTATAAAGAAAAAGAAGACATTGAACTTGTAGGCCTAATTAGTTCTTCATTGTCCCTTGGAAGAGTAGAAAAAATTTTAGAAGCAATCGAGACAATACTCAAGCCACTTGGCAAATCCCCTTCTGAGAGCCTTAAGCTAGCAAATGAAAAAGACTTAAAAGAAATATTTAAAGGATTCGTTTATAGATTTTTCAAAGGAGAAGATATTGTAAGGCTACTATGCACCCTTAAGATAATAAAAGAACAGCACCATACGCTTGAAAATCTTCTTTACAGTATTTATTATAAAAACCAAGATTTTATACTTAGCATAGATGAATTAATAAAGCATATGGAAAAAATAAATGGGAGAGAATTTGGCATGCTACTTCCAAAGCCTTCAAAGGGAAGTTCTTGTAAAAGGCTTTTTTTATTCTTAAGATGGATGATACGCAAAGATGAGGTCGATTTAGGTATTTGGAATAAATTCAATCCCAATAAGCTTATAGTGCCAATGGATACTCATATGACAAGCATTGCTTCAAAACTATTTAAAATCAAAGAAATAAAAAACGTAAATCTTAAACAAGCAATAAAAATTACAAGCTATTTTTCAAAAGAAAATAATGAAGATCCTGTAAAATACGATTTCTCTTTAACCAGATTTGGAATAAATAGAGATTTTAATAAAGAAAAATTGCTAAAAAATATTAACAAACTATAAAATTTTATTTATAAAACTTTTAAAATAAGACATACTTAAATCATCATTAAAACAAAAATACCAATTTATCGTAAAATAAAAAGGAGAATCTGTGAATAATCTTAAAGAAAAGATAAATACTTATAGCAAATTAATTTTAGGGTCTTGGCAATTCGGAGGAGGATATTTTAAGCAGGTCGAAAAAGAAACTGCTAAAAAAATATTAAAAAAAGCATATGATCACGGGATCAGAAATATTGATACTGCAAGAGCTTATGGAAATGGAATTTCAGAAAAAATAATTGGCGAAATAATAGAAAAAGATCCAACAATAAGAGAAAATATTTTAATTGCAAGTAAATGCTACCCGATGGAAATTTCAGAATATAGAGAGAACTTTAATGAAAGTCTTAAAAATTTAAAAACTGATTATATAGATATTTACTATATACACTGGCCTAAAAACGATTTTGACCTAAGACCAATTGCATCATTTCTTGAAGAAATGAGAGTAAAAGGAAGAATAAAATATGTAGGTGTAAGTAATTTTGAAATATCACACATGGAAAGCATAAAAAAAGTTTGCAAAATTGACGTAAACCAAATAGGATACAACCCCTTATTTAGAAATAAAGAAAAAGATGTAATTCCTTACTGTGAAGACAACAATATTGCCACCATATCATATTCAACAATTGCTCAAGGACTTTTATCTAAAGCTAATATAAAAGACAAAAACAAATTTAATGATATTAGAACAGAAAAATTGATACTTTTCAAAAAAGAAATTTGGCCTTATACTTTGAAAACCATAAATAAACTTGAGGAGATAGCAAAGATAAATAACTTAACAATTTTAGAATTAACATATTCATGGCTTAAAAAAACAAAATTAAGTGGATTTATAGTGGGTTTTAGCAAGGAAAATTATGTAGAATCAAACGTTAATTCATTTAAAGCAGAAATTAATGATAAAGTATATGAAGAGATTACATCAATTTTAGATAATTTCAAGCACCAAACAAAAAACTTCCCAAGTTTATTTAACAAAAAAATTTAAAACTTCAAAAACAAATATTTCAATTAACAAACCTAAAGTCAATAGAATTTCCTAAAATTCTAACGCCTTCTACAGTTAAATGAATATTAAAAATAAACTCTATCTCAATTAATGACAAAATTAGGTCCGCATTACCCCCAGTAATTATTAAATTAAATTCTTTTTTATACATCTGCTTAATATCACGATAAACACCTTCTATTAAATACTTATATTGATAAAACAAACCGCTATTTACACTCCCAGATGTAGTTCTTTCTAAAAGATTATTTGGAGTGCTAATGGAGAATTTTTTGATAAGATAGGCATTATCTAATAAAGAATTAAAATTTATCAAAGGACCAGAATTTATAATACCACCGAGTATTCCATCTTGCCTGCTAACAGCAAAAATGGTACAAGCTGTTCCAAGATCTACCACTAAAACATTTTCAAATGAATAATTTTCAATGGCTGCAACAAGATTGGCAAAAACGTCTGAGCCTAGCAAAAATTTATCGCTTTTGTAAGGATTAAATGTCAAATCATAATTCAAATCAAAACTAATAAACAAAGGCTTTATCTTAAAAAAAGAAAAAATGACATTTTTAAATGTTTCATTAAGAACAGGAACAACGCTGCTTATAAAAACTTTACTTACATTAAAATCAAAATTTTCTCCAAAAAAGCTATAAACCTCATCATACCTTAACATAAGATTTGTTTTCATTTTAATAAATAAATTAACTTGATTATCTTTAAATAGGGCAAAAGCAATGCTAGTATTTCCAATATCAATTATCAATTCTGATAATAAAGGTTTATTCATAAATATTTATTTTTATTGAAATTTTGTCAAATCTCAATAAAAGATTAAAAGTTCTCTTTTTCTTGGGCGTTGCTTTAATAACCAAAATTTTGTTTAAAGGATAATACTTCCAACCATCAGAATATACGTAAAACTTATAATCTGTAAACCAATCAATTTCTCTAAATCTAACTAAAGTTGGATTTAAAATGTTTCCAAAAAATATATAGCTTGAATAATTAATCTCTTGATCAAAATCAATTGCAACTTTAGTATCAGTAATTTCACGATTTAAAACCCTAGAAGCAGCATATATCCACCTGATAGATCCATAGCTAGAAATAAAGATAAATTGGGGCATATATTGATTATCAATAATATCAGAATAATAGCTTTCATAAGGAATTCCTTTGGCATAATCACTCATTAAAGAATAATAAATCATATTCAATGAAAGCTTTAATATTAAGCTATCTTTTAAATAAGATGCCATTCTTTTAAGAACCCCAGAAATCTTTAATGCATGCTCAACAACATTAGATGAATTAATGCTATTATTTAAAATATACATTTTTCCTTCATCTGTAACGCCAAATAAAGTAAATACAAATTTATAAAGCTCCTTTTTAAAACTTAAATAAAAAGAATCGTCAACTCTAATCTTAAGAAAAGTAAGATAATTAGATAAAATGTTGTAAGCTTGGCTAAAATTAAAATTAGAACTTAACATTTTTTTAGGATCTTTGAGAAGATTTAAAGCACCATTTAATTTAGAACCATTTTCTGATAAAAAAATTTTTTCCAAAAGACGAGGATCTTCCTTTAAATAAACCACAAGCCTGTCTTCTTCAAGAGAATCAATAAAAGTTTTATTCCTTGATAAATAAGAAAAAAATTTATCAAATTGATATGAATTAGCATAATAACATAAACTTAAATAAGTCAACTTATGTTCATTTTTGGCCAATAAAGAATCTAATTTTAAAAATATTGACTCGTGATCCCCTCTGATTAAAGATTCTGCTAAAAAACAAACCATTAAATTTTCATCAAAGCTATAAACACCGTATTTAAGCCATCCTCCCCTTGAAGCATTAAAATTAACAGAATTGTTCCAAGAATCATAAGCATTTTGTCTAAAATTGCTTAAAGCATCATTAAAAATCTTATTATCCACCTCTTTAATTTTTGAATGCATAATAGAATAATCTAATACATTACTTTTATTAGTTTGGTTGCCCTCTATAATGGAATTTGGAATATTTTTTTTTGGTGAATCGATATAAATAGCATTGCCAATTCTAAATGCTGCTTGAGGAGAAATCAAAATATCTTTTTCTCTTATCTTTACATTTTCTCCTAAAAAGATTTTATATTCCAAATTCTCCCCTTGTCTTATTAAAATAGTAGGCTTATCTAATAAAACCTTATAATGATCTTCAACTTCATAACTTAACAAAAAGCTCTTAGAGAGATTTGATTCAATGCTAAAATTATTTTCCGAATCAAGCAAAAATCCGAGAAAAATATTATTCTCAAAATAAACATAAATACCCATGTCTTGCACTTTATAAGAGATAGGCAAAAGATTCAAACCTGTTTCTAAAACAACAAGTGGATTAAACTTGGACAAAAATATCCTAAGTCCCCTAACATTAACAACAAGATCATTTAAAGTATATTCACTATTTAAAACCTTATTATTTACTTCTAATTTTATATCTTTTAAAAAAAATATATTTAAGTTTAAATTCCTAAATTGTAAAAAAATAACAACAAACAATATTAAAGCACCAAGCAATAAATTAAAAGCCCCTGCCCTTAAAAACTCCTTCATATGATGATTCTAATCATAAAAAATCAAAATATCAATATTGATTGCATAAAAACAAAAAAAATAATAAAATTATAGGTTAGCTAGTTAAATAGGAGTAAAATATATGAAAATTCCTAAAAATTATATTCCAGGAACAAACCCTTACAAGTCTCTACCTAAAAAACCTATTATTGAAAACAAGAAAAAAATTACTAAAAAACAAGAACAAATTAACTCAGAAATTATGAAATCTCAAGAGCGTATTTTGAAGCTATATATGAGGCGCCTACAAAAAAAAGATCAAATAACTCTTCAAAATTTTATTCTAGAAGGACATAAAATAGGCTCCAAAATTTTCAATAATTTACCAAAAACACTAAAAGAAATAATAGCTTTAATGAATATAGAATCGTTAAAAGTGTTAAAGAAAAATACAAAAAATCCATTTAAAATGCTTTACATAAAATTTTCAAGCTGGACCTTAAACAAGCTAATCAAAACACTCGACATTGAATCTAATAACAACAAAACCGCAAAACATAAATAATAATTTTGAATTTTTTTTATACATTACTTATTGATTTTTTTATTTGCGCCTTTCCTTACAATGTCTATTGTTGATTTATTATCAGAATAAATAAAAAAATCTTTCAAGAACCATCTTTTATGATTATTAGGCTCTAAAATATACATTGAATCTAAGATATCTAATGTCATTTTATTACAACAATAAAATTCGCCAACCATGCCCAATTTATCACCAATAGCTAAACACGCTGCAATATCCCAAAGTCCTACAAAAGAAAAGTAGGCCTTATAAGAACCTGTAAAAAGTTTAGCAAAAGAATAGACACAAGAACCATTAATATGAATATGAGAAGAAATATCAAGATTAAATGCCCTTATAATAGACCTTGAAACTGCAAGTAAACTATGAATATTGTAACATTTAGAATTATCAAAAATAAATTTATTAAAATCCTTTTTTAAAGGATAACTACCAATGTTTTTTTTAGCATAAAATACATTATCTTTAGAAGTAATAAAAAACTCTCCGCTTAAAGGAAGAGAAATAGCTCCTTCAATAATTTTGCCGCCGCTAGCATACGCTAGCGATATTCCATATGAAGGAAGACCTGCTACAAAAGAAGAAGTTCCATCAATAGGATCAATAATAAAAGTACTCTCTGATATTAAAGCATCTTTGATGCACTCTTCTTCATAAGTAGATATTGTCTCTTCTCCAAGAACAAAATTTCCAGGCTTTTTGATCTCCTTGAATAAGAATTGCTCAATTTGCTTATCAACCTGAGTTACAATAGACCCATCGGATTTAAAATCTAAAATCAATTTAGCACAACCACTTAATGCAAGCCTAGTTGATTCATTTAATAAAAATATAATTTTTTCAAAATCCCAATCCATTTTTATCTTGATTCTCTTATTAATAATAAATTCTAAAATTGAAAAATCATCTTTAAAAGCATTATACTTTGATAAATTAAATATTTTTCAATAAAGCATCTCTAAAAATGCACTAAATTAGAATAGCGTTTACTAAACATAGTATAAAAATCATAAATATCCATACTCACATTTTTTTATTTTCAATCTCACAGATTCTATTAAATATCAAAAGCTAAGAAAATTTATCAAACACAAACTCTTTTTTCTAATAGAAATACATAGATCCCAATTAAAAACAATGTCCTTTGTTCAAGTTCTAAAATCCCATAAATCCCATTAAAATTAAAAAACTGAAGTAAAAGCATTGGGACAAATCTCATTTTTATAATTTTTACATTCAAAATTCTATACAACAATGGAATATACATATTACTTCTAAATTCAATAAATAATTATTGACATAGTTTAACACTTAAAAAGGACTTGTGTTATTTAAGCTATCACAACATAAAAATTAATAATATTAATACACTAAGAAATAAAAAAGCAAATCCTATACTATTACCAGATATGTCTATTAAATAGATTTAAAGGGATAAAATTTAATTTGAACTTAAAAAGCTATTTTCCAATTTTTTCCAGTAAAAAATATTATTAATAAAATTTAAAAAAGAAAAGAATTTCAAAACCCAAACTCCAATCATAATTTCAAATCATATTATTTAAAATAGGCATTGAAAGCTCAAAACCAAAAGTTTTTTTAGAAACTTTAACTATAGGAGCTCCCTGCTTTCTTTTGTATTCATTTTTAAAATAAAGATTTAAAACTTTATCAACTATACCTTTTTCAAAATTAAGATAAATTGAATCTACAGATTCATTGCCAATCAAATATCTATTTAAAATAACATCAAGAACTTCATATTTTGGAAGATAATCACTATCTTTTTGATCAAACCTTAACTCAGCCGAAGGCTCCTTTAAAATAATATTAACAGGAATAATGCATTGGTCAAATTTTGCATTAATGTAATTTACAAGATCATAAACCTCAGTCTTAAAAAGATCTCCGATCAAAGCAAGCCCTCCGCAAGTATCCCCATAAAGGGTACAATAACCAACTGCAATTTCGCTTTTGTTACCAGTATTTAAAAGCAAAGAATTTTGAGAATTACTGTAAGACATTAATAAAAGCCCTCTTAACCGCGCTTGCAAATTTTCTCCAGTAATACCTTTAACATCAAAATATCTTTCAAAAAATCTACTACTTACCTCAAATAAATCTTTTATTGGCATTTCAATCAATTTAAAACCTAATTTTCTAGAAAGTTCTTTAGCATCAGAAATAGAACCTGCTGATGAAAATTTACTAGGCATAGAAATCCCAACAACATTCTCAGCGCCCAAAGCAAAACATGCAAGATACGCAACAAGAGAAGAATCAATACCCCCAGATACCCCCAAATGAACTTTGGAAAATCCCGAAAAAGAAACATATTTTCTTAAAACAAAAGATATTGCTAAAATAATTTTTTCAAAAAGCTCGTTAGATGTATCAAATTTTAAATCTTGGAATGTATCATTAGATATAAAATCAAATTCAAATCCTTTGGCTTGCTTTATCTTGCCAAAACTATTAATAAAAAAGCTACACCCATCATAAACTGCAGAATCTTCAGCTCCATAAAAATTCGAATAAATAACATCTAGATTATTCTCAATAGCAACTCTTTGAAAGAATTTTAACCTAAGATTATTCTTCTCCTTAGTGAAGTAAGATTTGGACGGTATTATTAAATACTGCGCCTTCTTTAAATCCTCACCCAATTTGGGAATTAATTCTTTAAATAACAAAGCATCCTCAAAATTTAATATAGCAAATAAATTGTCCTTATAACTAAAAAAACCAGGCAAATTGCATTGTGATACAGTTAAAATAACTTTATGATTACTGATGACAGAAATAACATCTACAAATTTACCACCCTCATAAACACTATGACCAAAAACAATTAAAGTGTTATCATTAACCTGCTCTTTCATAAATTCAATGAACTTACATATATTTTGAGAATATTTAGAAAGCCCAAAAAACTCACCATACTTAGTATTGCCTAAAAACATAGAAGGAAAAACTAAAACGTCTGATCCCCTTAGCAAAGCTTCATCATAATTAATTTTAAAATCAGCAATACATTTATCAAAATCTAAAGCTCTGTATTTTGTTTGAGCAATGCTTATTTTCATAGGTAAATAATAAGCAATAATACATTAAATTACAATAAAAAAAATTAACAGCTTGGCAAAGCTAATACTCATCCACATTTTAACAATACCCTAATATTAAGGATGTCTAAAAGCACTAAAAACACAACAAAATCAAAAAATGATACCAAAAATATTCTTATAAATAAAAAAATAAAATTTTTTATTTTGACAAAAAAATACACACGAACATTTTACTAAATAACAATATGTATCAATACAACACTATTACTGAAAGCTTAAGAAAAATATACATCTTGCAAATGATCAAAATGAATCAATTTTATTAAATTTCAAGAAAGAAAAAAATTTGTAAAATATTTTTTTTAAAGATAAAATGCTTTATCAAAGGAGGAAAAATGGAAAAAAAAGAAACAAAAAGCGAATCTGAAAAAACCAACAAACAAGATAATAAAAATACAAAATCTCAAAAAAAAGAAAACTTAAATTTAGTAAATTCTGATAAAAAAATTACTGAACTTGAAAATGAAATCTCCAATCTTAAAGATTTGTATTTAAGAAAACAAGCAGAATTTGAAAACTTCAGAAAAAGATTAGAAAAAGAAAAAGACAATTTTGTTAAATTTGCAAATGAAACCATAATGAAAGATGTCGTTAATTTTCTTGATAACTTAGAACGAGCTATTAACTCTTCAAAAAAATCCAAAGATTTTGACAACTTATTAACAGGAATAAGTATGATTGAAAATGAAATACTATCAATCTTTGATAAAAAATATAATTTAAAAAAATTTGGAGAAAATGGCGAAAATTTTGACCCAAGTCGTCATGAAGCAATAAGCATTGAAGAGAAAGAGGGCCTTAAAAATCCAGAAATAGTAGAAGTATACCAAAAAGGATATTGCTACAACGACAGAATATTAAGAACAGCGAAAGTTAAAGTTGCTCAAAGCAAAAATTAATTAGAAAAAAGGAGGTTTATAATATGGGCAAAATAATAGGTATTGACCTAGGAACAACAAACTCATGCGTAGCTATAATGGAGCATGGAAAACCAGTTGTAATACAAAATTCAGAAGGGGGAAGAACTACTCCATCTATTGTTGCTTACACAAATAAAGGCGAAAGACTTGTGGGACAAGTCGCAAAAAACCAAATGGTTACAAACCCTGAAAACACAATTTATTCTATTAAAAGATTTATGGGAAGAAGATTTGAAGAGGTTGCAAGCGAAATAAAAATGGTTCCTTATAAAATAGAAAAGGGGCTAAATGGCGACGCACGAGTAAACATTTCCAATATAAAAAAGCAAATGTCACCGCCTGAGATCTCAGCAGCAACTCTTACAAAAATGAAAGAAACAGCAGAGGCTTACTTAGGTGAAAAAGTTACAGAGGCTGTCATTACAGTTCCTGCTTACTTCAATGATGCTCAAAGACAAGCCACAAAAGATGCTGGCAAAATAGCAGGTCTTGAAGTAAAAAGAATTGTTAATGAGCCAACTGCTGCTGCTCTTGCTTATGGAATTGAAAAAAAACACGAAGAGATTGTTGCTGTTTACGATCTTGGTGGAGGAACATTTGACATTTCAATATTGGAACTTGGAGATGGTGTTTTTGAAGTAAAGTCAACCAATGGAGACACACATCTTGGTGGTGACAATTTTGACGACGAAATAATAAAACATTTAATTTCAGAATTCAAAAAAGAAAGTGCTATTGATTTGTCAAACGACAAAATGGCTCTTCAAAGACTCAAAGAAGCAGCCGAAAAAGCTAAAATAGAACTCTCGGGCGCTCAAGAAGCTTCAATAAATCTTCCATTTATTACAGCAGATGCAAATGGTCCAAAACACTTACAACATACTCTAACAAGAGCAAAATTTGAACAAATGGTAGACCACTTAGTTCAAAAAACAAAAGAACCATGCCTTAAGGCTATTAAAGATGCTGGACTTAAAGCTTCTGATATTAATGAAGTAATACTTGTGGGTGGATCAACAAGAATTCCTGCTATTCAAAAAATTGTAAAAGATATATTTGGACAAGATCCTAACAAGGGAGTAAATCCAGATGAAGCTGTAGCAATTGGAGCTGCTATTCAGGGTGGTATTCTAACAGGAGAAACTAAAGACATGGTACTCCTTGACGTTACTCCACTCTCACTAGGAATAGAAACACTAGGCGGGGTTATGACTAAACTTATTGAACGAAACACCACAATTCCTACAAAAAAAAGTCAAGTATTCTCAACAGCTGCTGACAATCAAACCTCTGTTGATATTAAAGTCCTTCAAGGTGAACGTGAAATGGCAGCACAAAATAGAATACTTGGTAATTTTATACTTGATGGAATACCAGCAGCACCAAGAGGAGTGCCTCAAATTGAAGTTAGCTTTGACATCGATGCTAATGGAATAGTTCACGTGTCTGCAAAAGATATGGGAACGGGCAAAGAACAAAAAATTAGAATTGAATCATCATCAGGACTCTCTGAATCAGAAATAGATCGAATGGTAAAAGATGCAGAAGCTCATGCGGAAGAAGATAAAAAATTAAAAGAAAATATTGAAGCAAAAAATACAGCTAATTCTTTAATTTATCAAACAGAAAAATCATTAAAAGAATATTCTGAAAAAATTTCAAGCGAAGACAAAGAAGCTATTGAAAGTAAAATAAAAGAATTAAAAGAAAGTCTTGAAAAAGAAGACATTTCACTTATAAAATCTAGAACAGAAGAACTTCAAAAAGCTTCTTACAAAATAGCTGAGATGATGTATAAAGATTCTTCCCAGCAAAATGCAAACAGCCAACAAGAAAATGGCCCACAAAGCGATACAAGCGAAGAGGGTAAAGAGGCTGATTATGAGGTTGTTGACGAGGATAAAAAATAGTGAAAAAAGATTATTATGAAATTTTGGGGCTCTCAAAAGGAGCCTCAAAAGATGAGATAAAAAAAGCTTATAGAAAAATAGCAATTAAATATCACCCAGACAGAAATCAAGGAAATGAAGAAGCTACCTCTATCTTTAAAGAAGCCACTCAGGCTTACGAAATTTTAATAGATGACAATAAAAAAGCTAAATACGACAGATTTGGGCATTCTGCTTTTGAAGGAGGAGGATTTGAAGGATTTTCAGGTGGATTTAGTGGATTTTCAGACATCTTTGAAGATTTTGGCGATATTTTTGATTCATTTTTCACTGGAAACAAAGGACAAGAAAGAAATAGAAAACATGCAAAAGGTGAAGACTTAGGATACAACATAGAAATATCTCTTGAAAATGCATACTTTGGGTACAAAAATAATATAAACATAACAAGACAAATGCTCTGTGATTCTTGTCTCGGGAAAAAATCCGAAAAAGGTACAAGTCCTTCGATATGTAACATGTGTAACGGCAGCGGAAGAGTAGTACAAGGCGGAGGATTTTTCAGAGTTACAACAACATGTTCTAAATGTTACGGAGAAGGTAAAATAATATCAAGCCCTTGTAAATCCTGTAAAGGAAAAGGAAGTCTCGCAAAGCAAGAAACTATTCAATTAAACATTCCTCCAGGCATTGATAATAACCAACAAATAAAAATGAAAGGTAAGGGAAATGTTAATCCAGACAATCAAGAATATGGTGATCTTTATGTAAAAATATTGATAAGATCTCATAAAGTATTCAAAAGAAATGGTAAAGATCTCTATGCAATGCTTCCAATAAGCTTTACTCAAGCAGCGCTTGGAAAAGAAGTGAAAATAAAAACAATTGCTTCAAAAGAGATCAAAATACACATTCCAAAAGGAATAAACAATGAAGAACAAATTTTAATTAAAAACGCAGGAATGCCAATTCTTCAAACAGAAAAGTTTGGAAATTTAATATTAATCACCAAAATAAAAACACCTAAAAATTTAAATTCTAATGCTATTAAACTTTTTGAAAACTTGGGCATAGAATTAAAAGATGGTGATGAAATAGATTTACTCAAAGCATAATATGTATATAACTCATGCCAATTCAATAATTGAAAGCATAAAAAATAATAAAGGATTTGAACTTTATATATCAAAAAAAAGTCCAAAAACTAAAGAAATTGAACAGCTAGCTAAAACACAAAATATAAAAATAATAAGAATAAATGCAAATGAACTTGACAAAATTCTTAAAAACAAAGACCACAGAGGATTTGCATTAAAATTAAAACTTGAAAAAAATAAAAATGTAAAAACACAAACCAAAAATTTTGAAAACTTACTAGAAACATTTAAAAAAAAAGAAAATGCTTTCATTTTACTTCTAGATGAAATAGAAGATCCCCAAAACTTTGGAGCAATCCTTAGAACAGCAGAACAGTTTAGTATAGATCTTGTAATTACTACTCAAAAACGCAGCGCAAAAGACAATTCAACAGTTTTGCGCACTAGCTCTGGCGCAAGTCAATATGTAAAAAAAATGACAGTGACAAACATAAACAACACAATAAATCTTTTAAAAAATTATGGCTTTTGGATATATACTGGTGATATTAAAGGACAAGATATAAACAAAATCAAAATAAACGATAAAAAAATTGCACTTATTTTAGGAAATGAAGGAAAAGGTGTACATAAGCTAATAAAAGAAAATTCTGATTTTTTAATAAGGATACCAACCAGCGGAAAAATAGACTCACTTAATGTTTCTGTATCTACAGGCATTTTAATTTTTGAAATCAAAAGGCAATTAAATCTACTCTAAAGCATTAAATTACATAAAAACTTCATTTTAAAAAACAAAAACATCTTAATAAAAACTATTTTAAAAAATTTCCCAACTCAACAGATGCAATAAACCCCTCAGCAGCAGCAGTAATGGCTTGAGCATAAAGTTTATTGCTAACATCTCCACATGAAAAAACACCATCAACGCTTGTTTTAACAACACCTTTAGTGATAATAAATCCTTCTTCGTCCAAATCCAAAAATCCCTTTAAAAATTCTGTATTTGGCTTATAGCCAACAGCCATAAATACAGCACTCACTTCTAATTCATAAACAACATTATCTTTTTTATTAAAAATCTTAACCAAAGAAACAGAAGATTTGCCATCTACTTCTATGGCTTCTGAATTATACAAAATTTCAATATTAGGCAACTTAGCAACACTATCTCTTAACATAGCAATAGCTCTAAGATTATCTTTTCTCACAATAAGATAAACCTTGTCCACCAATTTGCTTAAATAAATTGATTCTGAAAGGGCAGTGTTGCCCCCACCAATTACTGCAACCCTTTTCCCTTTAAAAAGATGTCCATCACAAATAGCGCAAACCGAAATACCTTTATTCCAAAATAAACCCGAATTTTTAAGAGTTTCAAGTTTTTGAGGTTTTGATCCCACAGCAATAATAACAGCTTTACTTTTATAAATATAATTTTCTGTATAAAGGTAAAAAATATTACCCTTCCTTTTTATAGAAAAAACGGTTTCGGGAAAAGTTTTAGCCCCAAGATTTACTACTTGCTCCCTCATATTTAACATCAAATTTCTACCACTTATTCCATTTTTAAAGCCAGGATAATTGTAAACTTCTGTGGTTGTAGTAAGCTGTCCCCCAGGTTCAGGACCTTCCAAAATAGCAGCCTTATAATTACTCATAACAGAATAAATCCCAGCTGTTAGTCCGGCCGGGCCAGATCCTACAATTATTACATCTTCAATAAAATCTACCTCTTTTTGAGATAGATTTTTCTTCTTGGTTAGATTTATATCAATAGTTTCAAATTCTAACATATCTAAACTTCAGGCCTCTCTTAAAAATTTGAATATTAATCTTAACGTTGCTAAAACTAATATTCAATGCTTAAGATCGACTCATAAGTTTGTTTATATTAACCTCAAAAACAGAACATGGAATAAAAATACCAAAATTATTTAACACATAAGGTGAAATTTCGCCAAAACTACCTATATTAAAACCTTCAATTAAAATATCCGCTCCCCTACCATTAATATAAAAAGTGGTTTTTGATTCTATTAAATTAATCTCAATATTTAAATAATAAAAAAGTGTTGCAACAATTGAATTAATCTCATTAAAAGAAATTTCTTTACCAGACATTAAAAAAGCTAAATTAGTAAAAGTACTTGTTCCTTCGGTAGTATCCAGATTCTTTAAAGCCACCTTACCAATTTCAAAAATTTTATGTGGATAAGGAAAATTAGAGCTAACACTTTCTGATTTTAATAAATTAGGAATTATTGATGCTCTAATATATTCATAATTCTCTGTCATTGGATTAGATACTTTTAAAAAATTTTGATCATTAATATTCATTCTGTCAATAAAATCTTTCCTAGAACCCATATAATTATAAATCATCTCTTGAAATCCCATACCCACCATTAAATTTCTAACATTCCTTGAAAACTCTTCTAAAGGACTAAGCCTTCCCACTGCAAAAGCCTTGGGAAGCTCTGGATTAAAACTTGAAAGACCTTCCCCTATCATTACATCTTCAATTACATCAACCTCATGAAGAAAATCGTTTCTATAAAAAGGTGGAATAATATAGTTCTTAAAATCTTTGGAATAAGAATTTACTCCCATTTTTTTTAAACTAAGGCAAATACGCTCTAATGTTAAATTGCTTCCAAGCAGTCTATTAATATTTTCAACATTAAACTCCACTTCTTCTTGAAAATAATAAGGACATACTAATTCTTTAAAATCTAAATTAAAAGGCTTCCTAAACACAGTTTTTACAGGCAAAATTTCAAAACCCATATCATAAAAATCACAGGCTGCTATAGATAACGCTAACAAAGTTGCTTCAAAATCAATACCCGTAACCTCAACAAATATATCAGTATCACCAACCTTTAAAGATCCAATATTGTTAGAATTAATTATTGGAGAATAAGAAACTACATTATTATTATCATCCAATAATAACGGAAACTTATCAAAATTTTTAATTATATGTGAATATTCCAATCCTTTGGGATGCTTTTCATTTATCTCTAAAAGAGAAAGCTCATAATCCATTCCCAAGGGAACAAACTTGTGATTAGGAGATGAGGCAATATAACTTATTGGGAATTTAATAAAATTAGAATTATACATCCCCATTGCAATTCTTCTTCTCTTTTGTCCATAATTCTGACAAAGTTTTTCTTGAAATTGAATTAGTGTCTCAAGCATTTTATCATTAATAATCAATCCTTTTGCTAAAAATCCAAAAATAAAGGGTCTGATTTGAGACATTTTGCCATCTACTAAAATTTCACCATAAAACTTCTTAAAATCTCCCTTTTTTGAAAAAAAATCATAATAGGGCATTTCTCCAAAAAAATACGTTTTTATCTGACGAGCAAGTCCTAAATAAGACCACAAATCTGGCCTATTTGTATCATTAAATTCTATTTTGATTTTTCCCGAACTCTCATCAAACCCATCAAATTCTGCCTTAAATGGTTCAAGCAATTCTGAAATCTCTAAATTTGTAAAATTTTTTCCTATTTTATCTAAAAAAAGATTTTTATAAATTTCTAACTTTGGCATCTATCTTTCCTCGTCTTAAAATAACATCACCAATATCATAAGTAAATAGATCTCTTAAATCATTTAGACCCAAGTGCATTAAAGCCATTCTATCTATTCCAATTCCCCAAGCAATAACAGGCAGATCAATGCCTAAAGGCTTTGTAACTTCTGGTCTAAAAATTCCACTTCCTCCAAGTTCAAACCAGCCAAGAACAGGATGCTTTACATGTATCTCAATCGAAGGTTCAGTAAAGGGAAAATATGCGGGAACATATTTAATTTCTGTAGCGCCCGCAAGCTCTTTGGCAAAAATTTCAAGAAGGCCTAGCAAAGTTTTAATGCTAACACCATCCTCAATAACAATCCCCTCGGTTTGATAAAAATCTACTCCGTGAGTTGCATCTACTTGATCATACCTAAAACATCTAATAACTCCAAAATATCTGCTTGGATTTTTGGCATTAATTAATTGTTTTGCAGAAAGAACGGTACCATGGGTTCTTAAAACCAATCTCTTAGAGAGATCTTCACTAAAACTATATCTCCAGCCCCTTGAACCTGTTGCATATCCTGTTTCATGGGCTAATTTTACATTAGAAAAATAAGGTTCTGGCAAAGATTCTTGCATACTAGGATCTGAAATGTAATAAACATCCTTAATGTCACGAGAAGGATGAAATTGGGGCATAAAAAGAGCATCGTTGTTAAAAAATTCTGTTTCTACCAAAGGACCATCAAACTCTTGAAAGCCAAGACCTACTAATTTGTCTTTAATTTTAGAAATATAATCTAAATAAGAATTGGCACGCCCAATAAAAGTCTTAGCTGATGGAATATGAATATTGTAAGCTCTAAATTTTTTATTCTCATACGTTTTATTTTTTAAAATTTCGGGAGTAAGCTTAGTTAGCTCATCTCCAGTCAATTTACTTTTCATTAAAAAATTTTTAACTTCCAATCCAAAACTAGATAATCTAAACTTTAAATCAAGTTTTTCTATTATTTTAAAAAATACAGAATCTGCTCCTTTTTTCTTAGCAAAATTTGATATTAATAAAAGCTCTTCGGTTGTCAAACTTTCTCTAAGAAGATCGCTATTTTTTGCTCTTTCCAACAAAACACGTACTTTTTGACAATTAGTATCTGTGCCATCTAAACAATTTATAATAATCTGTTTATCTAAATCAAGAGAAAGAATGCCCTCTTTTAACAAATTGCCAAAGGCTTTTCTTACTTCTTTAACATCAATATCAAGCTCTAAAACTAAATTTGAAGCCAACACTGCTTTTTGAGATACTAAATTTATTATTTTTTCTTCAACAAACCCATCTCTTAAAGCAGCAAGACCCCTTTCTGTTGCTTTATAAAATACATTTAATTTCCTATAAATCTCTTCAATAATCCCTTTAGAATTTAACCATTCAATTGTTTTATTTGCTTGACCTTCATTAAACCCCAATTTTTCAATAATAATTGAAGCAGAAATATCATCCTCTTCTTCATTGTTTGCAATTACTTTTATCTCAAGAGGATGTAATGTTTTTATTAAATTTAAATCTGCCTTCATAAATATAACCTTCAATCACCTTTATTACTTATACCAAGCTCTAAAATAAGCTCAACTTCCCCAATAGATAATTTGGTAGCTCTAGAAATTTCTTCAGCACTCCATCCCTGCCTCATTAATTTTATTACAGAATTCCTAACAGTTTCATTATTAAGACCAACATTATCTTGATATTTAGAATCAGTTTTGACAAGAATACCAAGAGTTTTTATTCTCTCTTCTGCTGCAATATTTAAATTCTCTAACCTTGTCTCAGATTTCACCACCTTCTCTCTCATAGTCATAGTATTTTTCAACTTATTTTCAATATCTAATAGCATTTCTTTTAAATTTTGAGCATTAATCAACACTTCTTCTGACAACCCTTTGTTTAATAAGAGACTTGAAACAACATTTTCCATATCCTTGAGATTGTCTTGAAACTTAGCACTCTCTTTACTTAAATTATTAAATCTTTTCTCCACTTCATTTATTAAATCAAAATTTTTATCAACAGACTCTATAGTACTCTTTAATATGCTCTCTTTATTGCTAATTCTTTCATAATTATCAAGAATAGTTCTCTGCTCGTCAGCTATCTCTTTTATTTTAGCTTTATATATCTGCATTTCATCATAAGATTCAATTAAACTCTTATATCTACTATCAAATGAAGAGTAAAATTCAAAAAATCTATTAAAATCATTTTTAATAGATTTAATTGATTCTTGTTCTGACTTTAGCTCATTAAAAATTTCAATAATACCTAATGTTTCTTTTTGAATATTATAAAATTCTTTGTTAACGTTTTCAAAATTATTTTTATATTCCTGAGCAAGATCTATCTCATTTTTTAAAGTTTCCCATAATTTTTCCAACTTGTCCTTAAGAGAATAAGCCTCCAAAAATATTGAATTATTCTTTTCAAGTTCAGAATCCAATTTTTTAAAATTTTCAATTTGATTTTCGATTTGAAAATTTATTTTATCATAACTATCTTCAAATTCTGCTCTCAAATCAGATTTGTATTCAACTAAATTGTCTTTAATCTCACTAATAAATTTGTTAAATTGAATATCACAATTTAATATTTTAGATTCAAGTTCTAAAATATTATTATCAACTTCTTTTAATAATTCTTTATGATTTTTCTTAAATTCAACCTCAAATTTATCAATTTGTTCTTGCAAACCACTCTTTATGGTTTCAATCTCTGATGTTGAATGTTTTAAACTTTTTTTAAGCTCATCTTCAAGTAAACCAAGATCTGATTTTATAGATTTAGAAAACGAATTATATTCATTCTCAATTGATGTCTCAATATTATTTCTGTATAAACTAATTTTCTCAGAAAATTCTGAAATATTTTTATTAATTAATTCAATTTGCCCTTCAAAGCTTTCTTTATCACTAGAAATTACATCAACCATTTCCCGCCTTACTTTATCAAGATTAGAAGACAAGGTTGTAAATTCATGCTCTAATTTCTGATTAAGATCAAAAATCTTATCTTCAAGATCCTTTTGCTGAGTTAAAAATTTCACCTCTGCTTGAATTAAGATATCTTCTGTTTTTTTATTAACCTTTTCGTCTATCTTTTCTACTTTAAAATCAACAAATTTTTCAAGATCTAAAACTTTAAGATTTAATGACTCGCCAATATTTTTAAAATCAAGATGAACTGATTGTTCAATTTTTTTAGCCTCGTTTTGCAAATTGTTAAAAATCTCTTCAGCCTTAATCTCAAAACCATCTTTAAAAGATTCTAAACCAATCTTAACATTAAAAATGTCATTCTCAAATGATTTAATTCCAAGCTCAGCAAGATTTATTCTCTTTTCTATTGTGCTATAAGATTTTTCTTGCCAATCTTTTACATCATCTTTAATATTCAAAAACCAAGAATCAATAATACTTTGCTTATTATTTACAAAATCAACAAATTCATCTACTTTCCCAGTAATATTGGTTTCCATTAAAGCTATCTCACTCTGCATATCTTTTTTTTTAGAAGAAAATTCTTTAGTAAAATCCAAATAAAAATTCTCTTTATCATCTTTCATTTTTTGTTCAATATCTAAACGGAAACTTTGAATAAGTTCTGTTTTGTTTTCCAAATTTTTAGACAAATCATATTCTAAATTTTGAATTTTATTATTATATGAGACAATAAAGTTTTCTAAAGAATATTTAAGCTCTTCGCCTCTAATTTTTAAATCTTTAAAAAAGTCTTCTTCTAATAGTTTAAGATGTGATGAAACATTGTGATAAGACTCTTCTTTTAATCTAACAACATCCTTTTCAACATTATTTAAATCAGATTCAAGATTTTTAAGATTTTTCAGTTGAGATTCAAGTTCAAAAATCATCTCTTTATTTGAACTCTTAAACTCTTCACTTAAAGTTGCAATATAAGAATTTAATCTCTCTGAAAACTCATCGTACATATCAGCATACTTTTTCTCAAGTCCATCATATTGACTTAAAGCTAAATTATCAATGGCTTTAATTTTGTTGTCAATTTTATTCTCTAAATTTAATTGCCCTTCATTACACCTTTCTTCCAGTTCAATATATTTAAGATTAAAATCATTAGCCATTTTATCAATACACCCACTCACCTTATCATTTAAATTTTTCTCTATGCTATCAAAAGTACTCTCAATCGATTTTAAAGAATCAATTCTCTTGTGAATTTCATTCTCATACTTTACAATGTCATCATCAATCAAGGTGTTTACCTTTTTTATACAAACATCAAAATGATTTTTTATATTCTCTTCAACACCTGCCTTAATCTCTCCAAATTGAGAATTTATAAAACCGTAACAATCTTTAATTTTATCTTGCAATTCTTTTTCAAATTCTAAAATATCTTTTGATCTTTGCTCTATTATCTCAAAATTTTGATCCATTTCAGAAATCTTAATTTGCAAATTTTCATCATTGCTTGTAAGTGTTTTATAGATTTCATCTCTAATTTTTGAAATAGCCCCTTCACTTTCAATTAAAAATGTAGAATATCTCTCTTCAAAATTACTCTCAATAAGCTTAAATCTTTCCTTATAAAGATCGTTCAAAAACTCAGACTTACTCTCAATATTATTTTTAAGCTCATTTGTTATCTCCCCAAATCTCTCTTTTGCTTGCATAATATCGCTATCAATCGTTCTTCTATAATCAATTGCTTCTTCTAATCTAGATTTATAATACTGTTCGATCTCTTTAACAAGCTCGTTAATTTTTGCCTCTCCATCATCTGTTAAATCTTTAACTTTCAATTCAAATTTTTCAACTTGATATTTTGATACATCAAAAGATTCCTTAAGTTTTTGAAGATTTTCATCCATACCTTTGCTAAGACTGTCTATTCTATCTGTCAATCTTCTGCTTAGATTTTCAATCTCATGCATTATTTCATTTTCAAGTTTACTAGAAATATTCTCTGAATACCCCCTATAATTAGATATCACCTCATTGTATTTTCCATTAATTTCTTTGTTTATATCATTAAACTTCACATTAAGAGAATCAAGAGTAATATCTATGTTAGCCTGAAAAGAAGCAATATCGGTTCTTTTGTCCTGCAATAAACTATCAACCTCTTTAACAAATTCCTCTGAATTATTTAAAACTGCAGCAAATTTTTTTGATAAATTTTCCTCAAGTTCTCTAGTCTCTTTATTAAAATGGTTCATTATGTCTTGCAAAAGCTCATCAGAGTATATGGCACCTTGATTTCTAAACTCATCTATTTTCTCAAGATAATAACTCTCAAGACTTTCTATAGAAAATTTAAGCTCTTTAATTTTTGTAGTCACTTCAGAATCTATTAAATCCAAATCAACTTTACCTGAAGACAATAAATTTTCAATTTTAACCGTTATTTCATTTAATTTACTTTGCCAATCACTAAGCTTACTATCTACTTCATTGTTAATTGAATCTTTCCTGTTTAAAATATCTTTAGAAATTCTATCTAAAAAATCATCAATTTGCTTTTGATTGTCCGATTTTATATTAGAGACAATTTGTAGTTTTGACTCAATAAATTCATTAAGATCAGACTTAAAATTATTTAAAATATCTTCTGATTCAATCTTGAAATCTTTTAATTTATAATCACATTCTTCAATCTTGCTTATAACAAAATTATTCTTATCATCAAATTTTTTATTCAAATCCTCAAGCATAAATACGCTTTTATCTTTAATTATTTCTGTCTGTCTATTAATAAACTCTTTAATTCCTAATATAGCCTCATCACTTTGTGAATATGACATATCTTTTAATTCTTTATATTTTTCTATCACTAAACTCTCAATATCGCCTGTTTTTAATAAAACATATTCCATTCTATCGTTAACATCTTTTTCTAAACTTTCTATTTTTAAAGTAGCAGATGAAAGTAGCTCTTCACTAGAGACCTTAATATCAAGCAAAGATTTATTTAAAGCAATAAGCTCATCTTTCCAACTGCCATGCATATCAATAGCTTTTTTTTGAATATGTTCTGACAGATCATTAAAAACGCTCTCACTAAGCTCTATTCCTTTGTCTTTTTGAATCTGAATTAAACTTAAAAATTCTTCATTTGTTTTATTTATTTGAGATTCAATATTTTTTAAATTAGAATCCATTTCGTCTTGCCACTTTGAATATTGAAGCTTGCTTTCTTCTAACTGAGTAATAAAAATATTTACCTCATCGTAATAACGATCCTTAAACTCTACTATATTTTTACCAATTTCATCTTTAATATTAATTAAACTGGCATTAAAATCTCCCTTTAAAGTCTCTTGGGTTTTTTCAAACATATTATAAAAAGATTCAATTTCATTTTCTAATTTCTTGTTTAAATCTTGAAATTCTTGATAATTATTGGTCGCCTCTTGAAAGAGTGTCTCAAATTTCTCACCATACATTAAAGAAAATTCATCCATTCCTGCTGTTAATTTATCTGTAAAGCTCTTATATTTAGATTCCATTTGATTTTCAAATTTAGAGCTGCTAGAATTCAAAGATTCAAAAAGAGCTGTGTACTTGGCATTTATATTATCATTTAAATTTGAGTAATTATTATTAAACCTACCATTAATTTCTTCAAAATTAGAAATCAAATTATCATTAAGCTTAATAAGCTTTTCTTGAATATTTGAATCAACATCTAAGAGTTGGGATTCTAACTGCATCTTAAGTTGATTAATATCACCTTTAAAACTTTCACTAAATACTTCAATATCTGCCCCAAACTTACCTTTAAATTCAAGATATATTCCATTAGAATCATCTTCAAGCCTCTTTATTAAATCAATAGCACCCGACTGAACACTTTCCATTTTAGAATTCAAATCTAACAAACTAAGCTCTACTCTTTCTCTAATGTTATTATCAACTTGACTTATTTTATCTTCATAATCCTCATAAATATTTTTAAGATTCAACTCAACTTGAGATCTAAATTTATCAAAAACATCATCAACTTGCTCTTCATACTTTCCTATCTCTATTCGCATTGACTCCTCAAGTGAATTAATTCTTGAATAAACATTATCTTTAAAAGAAGAGCTCATAGAAGAAATTTCATTGTCCACTAAAACCAATTTATCTTCAAGCTTATCTTTAATTTCCTTAGAGCGATCATCAACATATGCAAAGATATCCTTAAATTTATTTTGTAATTCTTCATTCAGTCTATTTAAAATAAAATCTTCTTTTTCATTAATTTTATTCTTCACACTCTCCATAATAAGCTCTATAGAATTTTCTATTAACTTATATTTGTTTTCATAAAAATTAAAAGAACTTTCAATCTCTTTGCTATATTTGCCAATATTAAATTCGACCTTTTCAAGAAAATCGCTAAATTCTAAATCTAATTTCTCATTACCCTTAACTAAAATATCATTTTTTCTCTCTTCAATATTTGCTAAATCTTTTTCATAAAGACTAATCTCTTTATTTAAATTATCCATTTTAAAAACAAGTTCCTTAATATTAGTGTCAAACTTTTCCCAACTAGCAATTTTAATAGACTCGAGATTTTCCTTATTAGTCTTGTCAAATTTTTCTAACACTGAATTCAAATTTGATTCAACCGAATCAATCTGAGTATTAAATCCTTTTAAAGTTTTTGAAAGTTTATCTACTATTTTCCCGTCAACTTGCAATCTTTGTATATTCTCTTGAACTTTAAAAGTCATTTCATCAAGATCCTTAAGCATAGAATCATGATAAGCTATCTTTTTTTCAACCTCTGCAAAATCATTGCTTTTATTTTTAATCTTTTGCTGAACTTCCTCAATCTTTTTTATTATTTCTATACTAGATCTTTGATAAGCTTCCATATCAACAGCAAGATCATTAATCTCTTTTGTCTTATCTTCAATAAAATCTTCAAGATTAACCTTTGTAAGATCAACGAACTTTTTAATTTTATCTAATGCTCTAGAACGTTTATCGTATTGTCTATAAACAAATAAAACTATTGAAACCAAAAAAAGGTTAACTAAAATAGTCGCAAAATCTATCATAAAATATTTTACCCATATTCTATATATTCAAACGTATATATTCTCTTAAATCTTTATAATCATGAAAAATAAAGTCAATCATTCCCTTGTGATTTATATTCTTCTTTGAAAAAAAAGCTGCTTTCATTGAAACATTTCTAGCACCTAAAATGTCATATTCATAAGAATTCCCTACATACAAAATATTATTACTCCTTAAATTCAAATCCTCAATAACTTTTAAAAAAGGTGCCTTATGGGGCTTTAAATATCCAGTATCTTCTGAAGAATAAAGAATATCCCAAAAACTGTCTTGAATGCCTAATAAATTTTTGACACGACCTAAAATAGGAAAGTCTGACATTACACCTAATTTTATTCCTTTGAATTTAAGCCAATAGATTAAATCTTGAACTCCAAGATAGGGCTTGAGTTTTTTAAACTTATCGCTAAAAATTTGACTATAATATATTTTATTTAACAAAAAAGCACACCGATTCTCATCAAGATTTAAATACTTAGAAAGCATTTTAACCTGAAGAGAAAAGAGTTCATCCCTGTTTGAGGGTGAAAATTGATTGCTTTGTAAAATTCGTATTTTTTTCCTAATCTGTTTAAAAGCTAAAAAAAACTTAACATTAGTTAAAAATTCAAAAAACATTAGCTTATTTCTATCCGCCTCAGGATACAAGGTGCCATCTAAATCAAATACTACAGCTTTAATCATGATGATTGATTATTTGCCTTTATAGGTATAGGCACTATTGGTAAATTTTCGGGAACCTTAACCCTAACCAAATGAATATAAGATTTTGGATATCTTTTCTGGAGAGACTTGATTGAAGTTTCAGCATTAACTTCGTTAACAGAAACCCTAAAAATCCTATTTTCATCAAGAAATGGAAGAAACAAAACAACATGTTTATGAAGCACCATGCTTGATAAATTGTTAACACCCGTGCTAATAGATCCTAAATAAATATATCCAGGCTCATCTAAAGCCAGACTATATAATAAAAACTCTAAATTTTCAATTTTATAACCACGATTGTCAATATAATCAAAAAACCTAATGTTATTGACATCATTTTCCTTGATTTTAGATAAATTTAAATCTACATTAATATTATTTACCTTATAAGCAATATTACGAATCCAATCAAGACCAAAAAAAGGATCTTTATTAAATTCCTGACTTCTAGTAAAACCACTGCCTCTAGCGCCAATATGTCTAAGCTTAAGATCATTAATTTTTAAAAGCCGTCCCGTCATTGATTTATAAATCGAATCCGCTACCCATTTAACAAATCCTGAGCAATTAAACCCCACAGGATCTTTTTGCAACAATCCAGTTTCTATATGCACCATTTTACCATATTCATCCATTGCACCATCAGCAATCTCAGCAATGGGAAAAGATCCAAGAGATTTTCTCAAACTAATTACCATATTAGAAATATTTTTATAAATATCAAAATATTCAGGAATAAAATATCTAAAATCAATGACCTTGCCAATATAATTTATTATATTGACAAGAGAAATTACCGCAATGTCTTCAATCTTAAAGGGCAATTTAACGTCTTTATAAATCAAAGTATTTACTAAATAAAAATCAGCAATAGAAGAAAATTTTGAAGACTTTATTCTAATAAACGTATCCCCTCTGTTTATAAAAAATATTTTTATCTGCTCAATACCCTCTTTGCCCACTTTAATCACGTAAGACCCTGGAAAAATATAACCCACATTCTTTTTTTTATTAAAAAAAGAATAATAAACATACTCAGAAGAAATTTCACTTGAAACTTCAATGTAATAATCTTCTGTAATAAAATGTTTTATTGGACTTATTTTTTTTTGCGCATAGCTTGAACTAAAATATTTTGAATATTTAGTCCTTACATCAAAATCATAAAAAAAACTCTCAAGCGCAAAAAGATTTAGACTCTTAAATATTAAGAATAAAAATATATATCTCACTTTAAATCTCTTATTTTTTCCTTTAATTCTACTAAAATTGGAATATTTTTATATCCAATTTTACGCAAATTATTTACTAAATAATTATAGTAAGAATTTGGAAAATTCTTTATTTTATTTGCAAAAAGAAGAAACTTAACAGGATTAGTACTAACTTGTGTAATATATTTAATTTTATGAGAAATATTTAAATGATAATCTTTGATCCATAAATTTAGCATTTTATTTAGATCTGGAGTACTGGTTTTAAGCTCAAGCTGATCCTTTAACTTAAAAGATTCTTTAAAAAGAGAATCTAGGCCTATCTTTTTATGAACAGAAATTCTAAATATAGGAGCAAAATTTAAAATAGGGAAAAAAAACTTCACACGGCTCTTTAATGCTTCAAAATAACCTTTAGACTCATCTACAAGATCCCATTTGCTAAACACAATAATAATTCCTTTTCCCTTTTTAGTAACATAATGAGCAATTTTTTTATCCTGAGAAGTCAATTCTTCTTTAACATCAATCAACAAAAACACAATATCTACCATGTCAATTACTTTTAGCGCCCTATTAACAGAATAATATTCAACAATTTCATTTACTCTTGCCCTTCGCCTTATCCCAGCTGTATCAACAACCTCAAAAACTTTCCCATTTCTAGTAAACTTAGTTTTAATAAAATCTCTAGTAGTACCAGGTTGGTCAGAAACAATTGCAATTTCATTTCCAGATAAATAATTAATAAGGGTAGATTTGCCTGAATTAGGCTTACCTATAATCCCAACCTTAATATCAGCGCTACTCTCAATGCCAGCTTCACCAACTTCTACTTTTAAAAAATCTCTAAGCTTAGTAATGCCTCGACAATGGGCTGCACTAACCAGAAAATAGTGCTTGAATCCTAAATTATGAAATTCGTGAGCTAAACATTCCTTATCTTTAGTATCCACTTTGTTTAAAACCAAAACCACCTTACTACTATATTTTCTCAGTCTTTCAATAATCTGATAATCTTCAAGTAAAATTTCATTAATATCTAAAACCAATAAAATTAAATCAACTTTTTTTAAAGAGCTTAAAACCTTTTGCACAACAATTTTGCTAATCTCATCTTTCAAGATAGTAAACCCACCAGTATCGATTAATTTAAACTTAAAAGAATCAACCTTACAAACCTCTTCAACTAAATCCCTAGTAACACCGTAAGTACTCTCAGTAATACTTCTTTTTGTATCTAAAATTCGATTAAATAAAGCAGATTTACCAACATTTGGCCTACCAACAATAAGAACCTTTTTATAACTAAGCAAAGCAAATACACCTCTTTATTTATTCCGATATTTCCATTATAATAGCAAATATTAGTATTTATGCCAATTACACATGAGTGTTTGTATTGAAAAGAAAAAAAAGTTCAAGCTCAGCCAAGTCAGACATACTTTTAATTTTAATTGCTATTGTTTTAACAATAATTAGTGTGCTATTAATAATCAAAAATTCACTTATTATGCATATTTTTAAAGAAAAAAATTATGATAACAGTTTATTCGAATCAAGTCAAACACAAGATAATAAATTAATTGAAGCTAAAAAAACCACCAATAAAAATACAAATATAAAAATACTTAAAAATGAAAGTTTTTTAATCCAGCCACCAGAAATAAAAAAACTTGAAGAAGAACTCAAGCAAAACCAAAGAAATAATAACCTTAAAAACAAAAAATTTATTAAACTTTATTTTATAAAAGTAACCCCAGAGGGTTATTTTTTAAGACAAACTGTAAAAAGAGCTATATATTACGACAAAAATATTCTTGAAGAAACACTAAAATCTTTAATCAAAGGACCAAATGAATACGAGCTAAAAAATAATTTTTTAAGTTTAATCCCTATAAAAACCAAGCTTTTAAATTTAAGCCTAAGCGAAGGAATTGCCAAAATAAACTTATCTAAAGAATTTTATGAAAATAGTTTTGGAATTGAAGGAATAATTAATCAAATCGCTCAAATAACCTTAACATGCCTTGAAATTAAAGGAATTGATGGAATAATTTTAACAATAGAAAATAATCCAATAATACTTGAAGAATTAAACTTAAATTTCTCAGGAATATTAAATAAAAAGACTTTGGACAAATATTAAAATTCAATATTGCTAAGCAATTGCATAGAGCTTGCAATTCTTAAAACACTTGCCCTAACAACTAAAAACATGAATTCTTGATTGCCTTTTTTACCTTTAGTTTTTAACTTTAATATCTTTTTAACTTGTAATTTATTTTTATAGAATTTTTCAATTACGCTTTGCAAAATTATCTTCAAATACTCACCACTCACAACACCATTAAAATTTTTTATATCTAAATTTAAACTTTTAAACTCAAACTGAGGTTTAATCAAAACTATAATAAAATTATCAGAAAGTTTATCTATTAAATTTACACATATACTTATTGATGATCTAAAAGAAACATCTACAACGGCAAAATTGGGAACAATCTTAAATTCTGTAACATCAAAAATATTAGTTCTCTCTAAAACTTTAACTCTTGGATCAATTCTTAATTTATAAGAAAGTTGATTAATACCTACATCAATTGAATAAACAAAATTGGCACCACACTGCAATAGACAATCGGTAAAACCACCAGTTGAAGAGCCAACATCAACACAAATTTTATTTTTAACTTCGATTTCAAAATCTTTAAGAGCCTCTAAAAGCTTGTAACCTCCTCTTGATACAAATGTTTGACAAATGTTCTCAACTAAATCTATTTTACTTGTTTTGTTTATTAACATTTTAGGATTTTTTTCTTTATGAGAATTTACATATATATTGCCTTTTAAAATTAAGATCATTAATTCTTTTCGTGTTTTTTCTGGATACCTTTTACAAAGTATATTTAATAAATTATTTCTGAATCCTTTCAATTTTTAAAGCATGGCCTGTCTTTAAATTAGAAGTAATAATAACTCCTTGTAAAATTGTGTCATCTTCTACAACTTCAGCTCTCAAGGGAGTATATTCAAGCAAGCCCTTAAGAGAAATATCGGGATTAAATCCTATTACAGAATTTAATCCACCTGTCATACCAATATCACTAATATAGGCTGTCCCCTTTGACAATATTCTTTCATCTTGAGTCATAACATGGGTATGAGTACCAACCACACCTGTTACAAAACCATTTAAAAAATATCCAAAACTTTCTTTTTCATAATTACTTTCAGCGTGAAAATCTACAAAAATGGTTCTAGCCTTATTACTCAGCATATTAACCAATTTTTTTGTATTATCAAAAGGATTCTTTACAATAAAATTCATATTTAAAACCCCTTGAACATTAACAACAGCAACTTTTTCATCTCTAATAGTTAAAAAACAATAACCATGCCCATCTAACAAATCTGAAAAATTATTTGGCCTTAAGATATATGTTTGCTTATTTAGGTAATCATTTATTTTGCAATTAGAATACACATGATTACCGGTAGTAATAACATTAACCCCCGATCTAAAAAGATTATTTGCTATTTCTGGAGTTATTCCAAAACCATTTGAAGAATTTTCCCCATTAGCAATTACCAAATCTATTCTATATTTATTCTTAATGTTTTTAAGATTAAAAAAAACTTTTTTTAATCCACTCTCGCCTATTATATCCCCAATTATCAAGGTTTTAATAGTGCTATCTTGCATATTCAATAACTCTGGTTTCACGAATAATTGTAACTTTAATTTTTCCAGGATATCTCATTTCAGCTTCTATCTTCTTAGCAATATCTCTTGCAAGTAAAATTGACTTTTCATCATTAATCAAAGCATTGTCAACAATAATTCTAACTTCACGACCTGCCTGAATAGCATAACATTTTTGAACACCCTCAAAACTATACGCAATGTCTTCAAGTCTTTTAAGTCTATTTATATAGTTGTTTAAACTTTCCCTTCTTGCTCCAGGACGAGATGCTGAAATGGCATCTGCTATTTGAACCACAATAGCCTCAAGACTCTCGGGTTTCACCTCATTATGATGCGCAGCAATAGCATTAACAACAATTTCGCTCTCTCCGCAACTTTGAGCAAGTTCAGCACCAGTAATAGCATGTCCCTCGCTATTATCAGAAATACTTTCCATCCCTTTCCCAATATCATGCAAAAGGCATGCTCTTTTTACTACAACAGGATCTAATTTCATCTCTTTAGCCAAAATTTCTCCTATTATAGCCGTTTCTTTAGAATGGCTTAAAACATTTTGACCATAACTGCTTCTAAAGTAAAGCCTTCCCAACCCCCTAATAAGTCTCTTATCAAGCCCATGTATATTAAGGTCAAAAACTACCTTCTCACCTTCTTCTTGAATAATGCTATTTATCTCATTGGTAACATTATACACAACTTCTTCAATCCTAGCAGGATGAATTCTGCCATCTGTAACAAGCCTTTCTAAAGTCCTCTTGGCAAGCTCTTTTCTTATTGGATCAAAGCAAGATATAACAACAGCTTCAGGCGTATCATCAATAATGATATCTGCTCCTATTAAAGTCTCAAGAGCCCTAATATTGCGCCCTTCTTTACCTATAATCCTACCTTTCATCTCATCATTAGGCAGCTCAACAGAAGCCACTGTAAACTCAGAGCTCACCTCCGTAACAATACGCTGCATAGTAGATACTAAAATATCTTTTGCAACCTTATCTGCTAATAGCTGTGCTTCCTGCTCACTTTTATTGATAATAACTTGAGCATCTCTTTTAGACTCATGCTCAACTTTTTCAATTACAATTTTTCTAGCATCTTCTCTTGTAAGACCAGAAATATTTTCCAATTTTTTAACAAGATCAGCCTCTTTTTCTCTTATTACTTTTTCTTTTTGTTCAAATTCTTTAATTTTAAAATCAACCCTAGACTGCTGTTTGTCAAGAGCAGATATTCTCTTATCTAAGGTTTCTTCTCTTTGTAATAATCTTTTTTCTAAATTAACAATCTCATTTTTCCGATCTCTTATATCCCTATCTTGCTGGTTTTTTTCTTTAAGCATTTGAGATTTTGCATTAGCAATAATTTGCCTTCTTTCATTTTCTATCTCTAATTGTGATTCTACTCTTACTTTTTTCAGATTTTTTTCTAAATCTAATAAAGACAATCTACCTAAAAAAACTCTTACTAAAAATCCTAATATAAAGCCAGCAAAAATAGAAGAAAAAATAATATATATCATATCATTTAACTCCTATGCTGTTTAAAAGCAATTTAAAATTTAATCTTTAAAACAGTGCCCTCAAATTATTAATTATTCAACTTTTAAAGGCTTTTCAACTAATTCTAGGATAGCCATTTCAGCCGCATCTCCATATCTTTTTCCTAATTTAATCATCCGAGTATACCCACCACTTCTTTGTCTAAAAACAGGAGAAATTTTGGTAAATAGCTTATTTAAAATATGCTTATCATGTATAAATTTTGATAATTCTCGCCTATTATGCACAGTATCAACTTTTGCCCTTGTAATCAATCTTTCAGCAAATCTTTTAACTTCGAACAATTTTGTCTTAGTGGAAGAAATTTTTTCATGCTTAAAAAAAGAAATTACCATATTTTTTAAAAGCGCTCTCCTGTGACTAGACTTCCTACTTAATCTATTAAAACCCAATTTTGTTTTCATGAAACAGCCTAAACTCTCCTTTTATTCAGATATTTTAACATTCTTACTCAATACAGATAGAGCATCTTCTTTAGACATTCCTAAATATAATCGATAAGAGCCAAGTTTTTCGATTATCTCTTCTAAACTTTTTTTCCCAAAATTTCTAGCTTTAGAAAGCTCTTCTGCGTTTTTACTAATAAGTTCTCCTAAAGTCCTAACATTTTCTTTGGCCAAACAATTTAAAGATCTGACTGACAAATTCAATTTCTCAATACTCATATCAAGCAAGTTAGAACTTTCTGATTTTGATTTCTCAAAAGATGTATTAACATTGTCTTCAAAATCAACAAGAGGAAACAAAAACTCTCTTACTATTGATGCGGCCTTTTTTATTGCATCTTTGGCAGAAATCACACCTGTAGTCCAAATTTCCATTACAAGCTTGTCATAATCTGACCTTTGACCAACCCTAGTATCTTCTACAGAATACGAAACTTTTTCTATAGGAGAAAATATAGAATCTAAAGCAATAACATTAACTTCTTCTAAATACTTAGAATTTTGCTCAGAAGACACATAACCCCTACCATAATTAATTTGAAATTCAAGATCCAAATTAACATCACGTGATAAAGTAGCTATAACTAAATCTTTATTAAAAACCTCAACTCCATCTCTTTCAAAATGAGAAGCTTTTAAAACATTGGTATCTTTGCCGCTAACACTAAAGCTTATTGTCTTTTTTTGCTCTCCTTCTCCAAGTTTCAAATGAATATTTTTAATATTAGCAATAACCTCAAGAGTATCTTCAGAAACTCCAGGAATCAAATCAAATTCACTTGAAACAACCTTTGATGAAGAGTCTTTATTGTTGGACTGAACCCTCATAGCAGTAATCGCATACCCTTCAATAGAAGAAAGTAACACACGTCTTAAAGTATTACCTATAGTAATCCCAAAGCCTCTTTCAAAAGGATATATTGTAAATTTACCATAAGACCCATCACCTTGGCTTTTCAAAAATTCAATTTTTTCAGGTATAGTGAAATCTTTCAAAAAATTTTCCACAGGCATCATAACTCCTTCTAGCTAAACTCGTCTGGTTTTTTTCGGTCTGCATCCATTATGAGGAATAGGCGTAATATCTGAAATTGATTTTACAGTCATACCAATCGAACCAATAGCTCTTATTGCAGATTCTCTACCAATGCCTGGCCCTTTTATATACACATGAACATAATTAATTCCAAAATCTCTCACTTTATTTAAAGCAGACTCTGCTGTTATTTGAGCAGCATATGGGGTCGACTTTTTAGCCCCTTTAAAACCCATTCCACCAGCACTTGCCCAAGCTAAAGCATTCCCCTTTATATCAGATACAGTAACTATGGTATTATTAAAAGTAGCTTGTATATAAACGTTTCCTTCTCCGATATTTCTTTTAATTTTTTTTTTACTATTAGTTGATAATTTTGCGCTCAACTTGCCCTCCAAATCTTAAAAACTATTTTATTTGCTAGCTATTTTCTTATTAGCTACAGTCTTTCTTTTTCCTTTTCTAGTTCTTGCATTCGTTTTAGTTCTCTGTCCTCTCAAAGGCAATCCTTTTCTATGCCTAACGCCCCTATAACACGCTATATCCATAAGTCTTTTAATAGACATTGCAACTTCACTTCTAAGTTTTCCTTCTACAACATAATCGCTCTCAATTACCTTCCTAAGTCGATTAACTTCATCATTATCTAAATCTTTAGCAATTTTGCTTGGAGAAATACTTGATTTATTGCAAACTTCCAAAGCTCTTGTTCTACCTATACCATAAATAGAAGTAAGCGCTATTTTTAATTGTTTATTATTTGGTAAATCTATTCCCGATATTCTAGCCATTTTATTTCCTCTAATTTTTACTTTTGTCTTTGTTTATGCTTTAAATTATCACAAATAATTCTTAATACACCTTTTCTTTTTATAACCTTACATTTTTCACAAATTGGCCTTACACTCACTCTAACTTTCATAATCAAACACTCCTAAATTTTTTGCAAAAATGCATAATTCTTTTTATTTCCATGAGAAAATCCTTGAGTTTTTAAATAAGCATCAATATGAATTAATGTATCAAGAGCAACCCCTACCATAATAAGCAAAGAAGACCCCCCCATTATTCTAGAAACATCGTGTGGAAATCTAAAAATATTTTGCACTAAAAATGGAATAATTGCAATAATTGACAAAAAAACAGATCCTGAAAATAGGGTTTTATTCATAATTTCATCTAAATATTTTTCCATCTCATCAGACTTTATTCCCGGAATAGCGCCCCCATTCTTACGAATATTATTACTTATGTCTTTAGGGCTTAACTGAATCTTAGAATAAAAATACGTAAATCCAATTATCAAAATTACATTCAAAAAAGTATAATAAAAACCATTGGGCCTTAAATAAGATAAAATTTGTCTGGCTATGGAAGAAGTTTCTGCAAAACCACTTAAAATTTGTAAAGGTAGAGTAATTAAAACAGAGGCAAAAATAACAGGCAAAACGCCCGATGGATTCAACTTGATTGGCAAATATGAACTAACTGTACTATTAGAATTTGCTCTAGCATAATGAATGGCAATTCGCATTTGAGCCTTATATTCATATATAATCAATATAACAACTAAAATAAATATACTTATAATAAGTATAACAAAAACAGGATTAACATTTTGAGAAGGATCCTGCATGCTTTGGAACAAGTTAAACAAAGCCGCTTGAAGTCTAACCACTATGCCAGAAAAAATTATCAAAGATGTTCCATTACCTACACCTCTTTGATTAATTTGCTCTCCAAACCACAAAAGGATAAATGTCCCCGTAGTAACTGTTAAAATAACAATAAATATATATCTATAAAAGGGAATGGTAACGGCACCCGGAATACCTTTAGCATAAAGGCTTGTTGCGTATCCTTGAACTACGGCTGCAACTATTGTTAAATATTTTGTATATTTTTTAGTCTTTTGTCTTCCGCCGTCACCTTCTTGCATTTTTTTCAAAGAAGGAAAAGAATAAACAAGAAGCTGAACAATAATAGATGCCGAAATGTAAGGCCCTATACTAAGCATAAATATAGAAAAATTACTAAAAGCTCCCCCTGAAAAAAAATCAAAATAATTGGCAATTGAAAAATCTGATTGCGACTTGAAATAACTTTTAAGCGCTACAGAATCTATTCCTGGTATCGGCAAATATGAACCAACTCTAAAAAGAAAAAGAACAAATAAAGTAAACAAGAACTTATTTCTCAAATCCTTAACAGTAAATAAACTTAAAAACAATTCTTTCATCTTTATTCCACTTTAAACTAATTTAATAGTACAACCAATTTTTATTATAAGGCTTTCAGCCGATTTAGAAATTTTAGAAACCTCAAAAGAAACTTTTTTCGTAAGCTTACCATTAGACAAAATTTTAATTTTTTTATTTTTCTTTTTTATAAGTTTATTTTCAAGCAAAGTATCATAATTGACAACTTGTCCATCCTTAAATTTTTTATCTATATCTCCAAGATTAACAATTGCATATTCCAATTTATAATCACTATTAGAAAAACCTTTCCTTGGCAATCTTCTATAAAGAGGAGTCTGCCCACCTTCAAATCCAAGTCTTGGCGAAGTATTTCTTGCTTTTTGCCCTTTTTGACCTCTCCCAGAAGTTTTGCCAAGTCCTGAACCTGGACCTCTGCCAACAATTTTACGTCGCTTGCTCGCTCCCTTAGGCTTTAACAAGTTAAACATTACATTACCTCGCTTAATAAAATCATATTAATAGTCTCGTTAAGCATACCCTTAATAGATTCATTTAAAAAATGTACCTTTTTATCGCCTATTTTATTTAAACCTAATGCTTTTAAAACTTTGACCTTTTTATTTAATTTCCCAATAAGACTTCTTACAAGAAAAACTTGCACATTAATATTGTTTTTAGAAATAATTTTTCTATTATTTTCCATTCTTCTAATAAAACATTTATTCTTAGATCTAGATCTTGAAGCATTAAACCTAGCTTTCTTTAGTTGTAATCTTAATTTCCTTTTAATCATACATTAACCCCATAAAGTTTTCAAAGTTTTTCCTCGCATTTCTGCTACTTTTTCAGCATTCAAAACTAAATCAAATGCCTTAAAAGTCGCCTTTACTACATTCATAGAATTATTAGAACCAAGAGATTTGCTCAAAATATCATGCACTCCTAAAGCCTCCATTACAGCACGAACAGGGCCCCCTGCAATAACACCAGTACCATGAGTAGCTGGTTTGATTAAAACCTTAGCTTTTTTAAAGCAACCAATAACCTCATGTGGCAATGTTCCTTTTCGAATAGGAACAAATCTTAAATTCTTCCTAGCACTTGTTAAACTTTTTTTTATTGCATCACTAGCATCATTAGCTTTACCAAAGCCCCAACCAACATGTCCTTCTCCATCTCCAACAACCATGAAAGCAGCAAAAGAGAATCTTCTTCCGCCCTTAACAACCTTAGTAACTCTATTGAGTGATATTAATTTTTCTATCTGCTTTCTTTGAGCCTGAACATCTACCATAAATACACTCCCTTAAATATTAATACCAAACTCTCTCAAAGAAGTTGCAAAACTTGCAATAAGTCCATGATACTTATAACCATTTCTGTCAAAAATAAGATTATTTATATTTTTCTCCTTAAGCCTTTTAGCAAGAACTTCTCCAAGTTTTTTTACATCATCAATATTTTTGCCTAAATTAAGACTTTTTTCAATAGTAGAAATACTTGCAACAGTATGTCCCTTACTATCATCTATAACTTGCGCATAAAAATACCTATTAGATTTAAATATAGTAATTCGTGGCCTACTGGCTACTCCGCGCCCTATTTTGTCCTTTATTCTTTTTTTACGTCTAAGCTTTCTCTGTTCTGCTTCTTTTATTTTTTTCATAATTATTAACCTAAAATTTATTTTTTTACACCAGATTTTCCAACTTTTCTTCTAATAACTTCATTATCATACTTAATGCCCTTTCCTTTATATGGCTCTGGTTTTTTTAAACTTCTAATCTCAGCAGCAACCTGACCAACCTTAAACTTGTCTATTCCTTCAACTGAAATTTTAGTATTCCCGTCAAGCTTTACGCTAATACCATCTGGAATAACATATTCAAACTGAGTTGAATAACCAAGGCTTAAAAAAAGGCTATTGCCTTGTTGCTCTACTCTATATCCTATACCATTTATAGTAAGAGACTTAGAAAATCCTTCAGTCACTCCTTTTACCATGTTAAAAATTAAACTTCTGTAAAGACCGTGGTAGGCTTTTGCTTTTTTATCATTTAAAACTCGAACAATAATAACACTACCATTCTCAACTTTAACATTAATACTGTCTTTTATATCTTGAACTAATCTTCCCCTAACACCTTCAACTATCACTAAGTTGTCTTTAACATCAACCTTAACAGCATCTGGAATCTTTATCGGAAGTCTTCCAATACGTGACATACATCCCCCTATTAAACTACCAAACTGAGCAAATCAACTCACCACCTATTTTTTTATCTTTAGCTTCCTTGCCAGTAATAACACCTTGAGAAGAAGATATAATTAATATTCCATATCCATTCTTTATTCTTGGCATATTTTTATATGAAGAATAAATTTTTCTACCAGGAGTAGAAATGGCATCTATTTTATTTATAACAGGATTTCTTTTGCTGTCATACTTTATCAAAACCCTAATAAAAGCAATCCCTTCCTTTTCTAAAAAATTAAAATCCTTAATATAACCCTCTTCTTTAAGAATGTTTAATATTGATTTATTCATATTAGACATCTTTAAATCTACAGATCCATGCCCAACTCTGCTTGCATTTCTTAATTTAGTTAGCATGTCTCCTACTGAATAAGTAATCGCCATAAAATTCCCTTACCAACTTGATTTTGAAACGCCAGGAATTAATCCTTCAGACGCATACTTTCTAAAACATATTCGACACATACAAAAATCCCTTAAATATCCTCTTGGACGACCACACAATTTACATCTATTATTTTGCCTTGTTTTATACTTAGGCTTTCTTAAAGCCCTAATAATCATTGATTTTTTTGCCATATACCTTATAAATCCCCTAATTACTAAACGGCATTCCAAATTTCAAAAGCAAAGCTTTGCTTTCTTTATCATTTGAAGCTGTTGTCACAATTGTAATATTCAAACCAGATATTCTCTCTATTTTATCATAGTCTATTTCAGAAAATATTATTTGTTCCGTTATCCCAAAAGAGTAATTTCCATTACCATCAAAAGCATCCCCATTGATTCCCCTAAAATCCTTAACTCTTGGCAATGCCAAATGAATAAGCTTATATAAAAATTCATACATTGCATTACCCCTAAGTGTAACTTTAGCGCCTATTTCTTGTCCTTGCCTAATTTTAAACCCGGCTATTGCTTTTTTTGCTTTTGTCTTTACAGCTTTCTGACCCGTGATCTGAGCAAGCTCTAAAACAGCAGAATCTAATAACTTCTTATTCCTAACAGCCTCCCCAACACCTACAGAAATTACTATCTTCTCAAGCTTGGGAACTTGCATTATAGATTTATATTCAAATTCCTTAACAAGCTCTTTTATAACACTATCTTTATAATATTTCTTCAATTCAGGAACATAATTCATAAACTCTATATCCTCTGTCCATTTTTTTTAAAATACCTTATTTTTTCATTATTTTCAAATCTAATGCCTAATCTTGAAGAAGCTCCCTTGACAAATATCATCACATTTGAAATATCTATAGCGGCCTCCTTATCTATTATTCTGCCTTTTTCTTGAGGCGTCCTAGCTTTAATGACTTTTTTAACCAAATTGCAAGATTCAACAATAACTTTATTTTTTTTTCTATTTATACTAGCAATCTTACCTATTCTACCTCTATCTTTTCCAGAAAGAATTTTTACGCTATCACCTATCTTCAACTTTGTCTTCACAAAACCCCCTTTTGCTATATAACCTCTGAAGCCAATGATACTACTTTCATAAAATTAGCATCCCTAAGTTCTCTTGCAACAGGTCCAAATACTCTTTTGCCCCTAGGGCTTAAATTAGCATCAAGTATCACACAAGCATTGTCATCAAACCTAACATAAGTTCCATTCTTACGTCTTACTTCTTTAGAAGTCCTAACAATTACAGCTTTATGAACATCTCCTTTTTTAACAGAAGAATTAGGAATTGCTTGCTTTACTACAATGGTTATTATATCCCCAATTTTGGCATAACGCCTCTTACTGCCACCAAGCACCTTAATACATTGAGCCACCTTGCCACCAGTATTATCCGCAATTGTTAAATAAGTTTGCATCTGAATCATAATCAACCTCCTTTAGAAAAATCAAAACTATTTTAACTTTTCTAAAACCTCAACAAGAGACCATCTTTTATCTTTACTAATAGGTCGGACTTCAATAATTTTCACCTTATCGCCAACCTTTGAAACTTCTTTTTCATCATGTGCTTTAACTTTTTTACTAACCTTTAAATACTTATGATAAATTGGATGCATCTTTCTTTGAACAATTTCTACTACTATAGTCTTAGACATTTTATCACTAACAACTTTACCAATTAATTCTTTTTTATTTTCTCTTGCCATATCTAAACCTTTCTAATACCTAATTCATATTCACAAATCATTGTATTAAGTCTTGCAATATCACGTCTAATCTCTCTTTTCTTTAAAGGATTTTCAACATGACCAACAACAGATTTAAATCTTAAATCTAAATATTCTTTCTTCAATTCTAGCCTTTTAGCCTTCATGTCCTCAAGAGTAAAATTTTTGAAATTTTTCAACATAATTACCTCAAATCTCGCCTTACAACAAACATGGTTTTTACTGGAAGCTTAGAGCTTGCAAGCGACATAGCCTCTTGAGCAAGCTCCTCTACAACCCCCGACATTTCAAACATAACAGTGCCAAGCTTAACAGGAGCATTCCAATGATCAACACCCCCTTTGCCCTTACCCATTCTAGTTTCAGCTGGTTTTTTAGTATAAGGAATATCAGGAAATATTCTTATCCAAACCCTTCCACCTCTTTTTATTTTACGAGTCATTGCAATACGAGCAGCCTCAATTTGACGAGCAGTAATAAAATTTGTTTCCAAAGAAACAAGTCCATATTCTCCAAAAGAAATTTTATTGCCCTTCTGGGCCTCTCCAGACAATCTTCCTCTCTGCTTCTTTCTATATTTAACCTTTTTTGGACTTAACATCTAATTATCCTCCATCCTGCTCATTAGAATCGCCTCTTTCTTTAGAAAAAGACACACTAAGTTTTTTTTTATTTAAAAGATCTACTTCATCTTTAAACGGCCCATCTTTTTTATTCAAAAGCCTAGTTTGCTTTTCATTAGTCTTTTCTCTATTATTTAAAGTTTTATCAAAATTTTTAACAGCATCGCCTCTTTCCCTAAAAGGCTTTTTATTTATTACCTGGCCAGCATCAGAATTAGTTTGCCTCCCTAAAACTTCACCCTTAAATAACCAAACCTTAACTCCAATAATGCCATAAGTAGTTTGAGCCTCAGAAAATCCATAATCTATATTGGCTCTAAGAGTGTGCAAAGGAACCCGACCTTCCTTAACCTCAAAGCTTCGAGCAATCTCTGCCCCACCAAGTCTACCAGCAATCTTAATTTTTAACCCTTGAGCACCTTTTAACATAGAGGTAGAAAGAGATGATTTTAAAACTTTTCTATAAGACGCTCTATTTTCTACTTGCTTTGCAATCCCATTAGCAATAATTTGAGCATCAAGCTCTGGTCTTTTAACCTCTTTAATCTTAATGCTAATCTTTTTAGAAATTTTTTTAGTTAACAATTGACCAATCTTTTCAAGATTAGAACCTTTAAGCCCTATCACAGAACCAGGCCTTGGAGTAACAATTACTACTGTTACTTTTTGGGGATTATTTCTAATTACTTCTATATCAGAAATATCAAATTTAATCCCTTTAAGAAACTTCATAATTTCTCGCCTTATTAAAAAGTCTTCATGAAGAATTGCAGAATACAATTTTTTATCAAAATACCATTTTGATTTCCAATCCTTATTAATTTTTACCCTTAAGCTATATGGATGTACTTTTTGGCCCATGCTTTATCCTTTAATATCTTTTTTTTCATCAACTTCAACAAAAATATGACAATTTCTATTAACAAGCCTATCAGCTCTACCCCTAGCTCTAGGCCAAATCTTTTTACGACGACGCCCATCATCAACCATAACTGTTTTAACAAATATCATGTCCTCGGAAAGATTTTTATTGTGATACATAGCATTTGATGCTGCTGACTTAACAACTTTTTCTAAAAGCTTAGCTCCTTTATTAGGCATAGAACAAAGCACTGCAATAGCCTTAATATAAGACTCTCCCCGTATATTGTCAGCTATTGGCCTAACTTTTTTTGGAGAAGAGGGTAAATTTTTGCCCTTTGCCGTATATCTTCTATTTACCAACATAACTACTTACTTCCTTCCCTTTTTATCTGACTTAGCATGCCCTCTAAAAATCCTTGTAGGTGAAAACTCGCCAAGCTTATGCCCCACAAGATCCTCAGTAATATAAATAGGTATAAAAGTTTTGCCATTGTAAACAGATATAGTAAGGCTTACCATTTCGGGGATTATTGTTGAAGATCTGGAATAGGTTTTAATAACAACCCTCTTCTCACTTCCAAAAGATGATAAAACTTTTTGATAAAGACTCTTTTCTATAAAAGGTCCTTTTTTAATAGATCTTGCCACTATACCCTCCTATTTATCTCTTCTTTTAATAATAAATTTATCCGAATATCTCTTTTTCTTGCGAGTCTTATAACCTTTAGTAGGCTGTCCCCAAGGAGACACAGGATGACGCCCTCCAGAAGTTTTTCCTTCACCACCACCATGTGGATGGTCAACAGGATTCATAGCAACACCTCTAACCTTGGGTCTTCTACCAAGCCACCTACTTTTACCAGCTTTCCCTATAGAAATATTGGCATAATCTTCATTTCCAATTTCACCAATCGTTGCAATACATTTTTTAAAAATCAATCTCATCTCACCAGATGATAATTTTACAGTGACATAATTCCCGTCAGAAGCAAGTATCATAGCATATCCACCAGCACTTCTTATAAGCTGTCCACCCTTTCCAACATTAAGCTCAATATTGTGAACAGTTCTTCCAATAGGAATATTTTCAAGAGGTAAGGCATTGCCAATTTTAATTGGAGCATTAGGACCACTTTCCAAAACATCTCCAACCTTAATGCCCTTAGGAGAAATAATATACCTTTTTTCTCCATCTTTATAAACAAGCAAAGCTATATTAGCACTTCTATTAGGATCATATTCAATAGAAGCAACTCGAGCAGGAATGCTAAATTTATCTCTTCGATTAAAATCAATCAACCTATGCTTTCTCTTATGCCCACCACCTCTTCTTCTAATACTAATCCTACCAGAAGAATCTCTGCCCGATTTAAATTTTTTACCTTTTGTTAAAGATTTCAAAGGATCATTACCTTTGCTCAAATCATCAAAAGATAAAGTCGTCTTATAGCGCAAAGAAGAAGTTTTTGGCTTATAAGTCTTAATACCCATATTTATTTTTCTCCAAAACCACTAAAAAATATCTATTTTATCTTCCTTTTTGAGATAAACATATGCCTTCTTCCATGAAGAAGTTTTTCCCTTACCTATAGGGTACCCTTTTCTAGACACCACAACCTTGGCTTTACTTTTAATATTGAGCAAATTACACGATACTGGAGTAACATTGAAAAGTTCTTTTATTGCTGCACCAACCTCTTTTTTATTTGCTCTCTTATTAACTTTAAAAACATAAACATTAATACTTTCCCTTTGAGTATTAGTTTTTTCAGTAAGCATCGGTGAAACTATTATATCATAAGCCTTCATACTTATCCTCAACATCCTTTTTATTTAATGTAAAACTCATTGAGCTTGTTAACAGCAGATTCTAGAGCTATTAAATTCTTAGCATAAAATAAATCAACAACCCTAAGTTTATCAAAAGATAAAATCTTTAAATCTCTTATATTTTTACCAGCCCTTTTTATCATCTGATCATCATTGCCCAAAAGAATAACCACCTTACCATTAAAACTTGCAAAATTTTTTATTATTAAAGCAAGATCTTTCGTTTTTCCAGACTCAACATTAAAATTCTCAATAACTTTAAAACTATTTTCATCAGCAGCACGCAAACTTAATACAGACTTAAATGCAAGCTTTTTTACCTTTTTAGGCAATCTATAGCTATAATCCCTAGGCTTTGGCCCTAATGCTATACCTCCGCCAATCCAAACTGGATTTCGCTTTGTACCAACCCTAGCTCTACCGGTTCCTTTTTGCTTCCAAGGCTTTTTAGAACTACCTCTAACCTCTGATCTGGTTTTAGTTGAAGATGTTCCAACCCTAAGATTAGACAATTCGTTTTTTATAGCATTATAAATAGACCCATGACTAATTTCTATATTAAAAACTCTATCATCCAAATTTATAGTTCCAATCTCTTTCCCATCTTTAGAAAAAACTTTTCTTTCCATACTAAATACCTACTTTTTAGATTTCTTAACAACAACAAAAGAACCCTTAGCACCAGGCACAGCCCCTTTTACTAGAAGGGCTCTTTTTTCTTCATCGATTAAAACAACTTCAAGATTTTGAATAGTTTGTTGATTTCCGCCCATTCTACCAGCCATTTTAGTCCCTTTAAATGTTCTTGCAGGAGTAGTAGCTTGTCCTGTTCCACCAAGATGTCTATGGAATTTTGATCCATGAGAAGATGGCCCACCACTAAAATTATGCCTTTTAATAGCCCCTTGAAAACCTTTGCCTTTAGTAGTCCCTGTAACATCTACATACTTAACCGACTTAAAAACATCAACCTTAATCTCATCACCAGCATCATACCCGTCAAGCCCCTTAAGCTCTATCACATATCTTTTAGGTTCAATATCTTTTAAACCTTTATACTGGCCTTTTATAGGCTTTGAAACTTTAGAACTCTTAAGATCAACAGAACCTGCTATAAGAGCGCTATAACCATCTCTATCGACCGTTTTCTTCCCTATAATATAATTGGGCTGAAACTCTATAACAGTAACAGGAACCACAATGCCATTTTTCTGAAATATCTGAGTCATGCCAACTTTTTTTCCAATCAATCCCAACATTAAAATACCTCAAATTCATATACTTAAAATATCATTTACTGTTTAATATCTACCTCAACACCTGCTGGAAGCTCTAATTTCATTAAAGAGTCCATTAAAGCAGAAGTAGGCTCTAAGATATCAATAAGCCTTTTATGAGTTCTCATCTCAAATTGCTCTCTTGATTTTTTATTGACATGAGGAGAACGTAAAACAGTATATTTTTTTATTTTTGTCGGCAAAGGGATTGGACCCTTAATCTGAGCCTTAGCCTTCTGAACAGCTTTAACAATAGATTCGGCACTCTGGTCTAATATTTTAACATCAAAACTAAATAATCTTACGCGTATCTTATCTTTAGCAATCAATTTATTCTCCTAAACTTTAGAGAGTATTAATATATCCTTAAAGTCTTAACCTATTCCAATATCTCAAGAATTCTTCCTGAAGCAACGGTTCTTCCACCTTCTCGAACAGCAAATTCTACATTCTTATCCATAGCTATTGAAGAGATCAGCTCAACAATAATATCAACATTATCACCAGGCATAACCATTTCTTTGCCCTCTAAAGCAACAACTCCAGTAACATCGGTTGTTCTAAAAAAGAACTGTGGTCTATATCCTGGGAAAAATGGCTTGTGCCTACCGCCTTCTTCTTTAGTCAAACAATAAATTGAAGCTTTAAATTTCTTGTGTGGAGTAATTGTACCTGGAGCTGACAAAACTTGTCCCCGCTCAATGTCTTTTTTATCAACGCCTCTTAAAAGAAGACCAACATTATCCCCTGCTTGACCTTGCTCAAGAATTTTCTGAAACATTTCAACACCAGTAACAGTGGTTTTTCTAGTTTCTTTAATTCCAACTATTTCAACTTCTTGACCAACTTTAATAATACCTCTTTCAATACGCCCAGTAGCAACAGTGCCTCTTCCTGAAATAGAAAATACATCTTCAACAGCAAGCAAAAATGGTTTGTCAATATCTCTTTCTGGAAGATCAAAATAATTATCCATAGATTCAAGAAGTTCTTTAACGCATTTTGTAGATTCAGGATCCTCTGGATTTGACATAGCCCCAAAAGCTGAACCTTTGATTATTGGAGTATTAGCTGAAAAGCCATATTTTTCAACAAGTTCCAAAACTTCAACTTCAACAAGCTCAACAAGTTCAGGATCTGCTAAGTCCAATTTATTTAAAAAAACTATTATTTTCTTTATTCCCATTCTTTGAGCAAGAAGCAAATGCTCTTTTGTTTGAGGCTCAGCACCACTATCAGCAGCAACTAAAAGTATCGCTGCATCCATTTGAGCTGCTCCTGTAATCATATTTTTTATATAATCGGCATGGCCTGGACAATCTACATGAGCATAATGTCTATTAGCTGTTTCGTACTCAATATGCCTAGCATTAATTGTTATTCCTCTTGCTTTCTCTTCGGGTGCATTATCAATATCTTCATACTTTAATGCTTTTGCATCTTTATTTAATTTTGAACAATAAATACTAATAGCCGCTGTTAGTGTTGTTTTACCATGATCAACATGACCTATTGTTCCAACATTCATGTGCGGCTTTGTTCTTTGAAAAACTTCTTTTGCCATGACTAACCTCCTAAATTTCACATTCTAAATAGCTACTTACATTTAATCTCTTTAAAAAATTTTAACAAATTTATTCTTATTAAAATAAGAAAATAGCTACAAATAATCAAAAAAATAAAAAAATCAATTTTTTAGAAATTGACCCGAACTACGTGTTTTTCTAAAAAATTTTAATAGCTTTAAAATTCTACACATTTTATAAAATATAGTCAATACGCTTAAACTTTTAAACTCAATTCACTACACATATAATAGTATTAAAAATTAATAGAAACTTTACATTAATTAAAGAAAATCACAAAATGTTGAAAAACAAAGCTTTAAAAGCAACCACTTAAAATAAGCAATACTCAACACATTCAGAAAAAATGAAATTTAACACAATAGTAAATACTTTTTGAAATCTAGTAACTATTTAAAATTGATCAAAAAACCTTTATTTTATCAAAAAGGCTAACACTTTCCCTAGTAAAAAAATATAATAAAAATGATGAAAGCTCAAAAATTTAAGCTTAAATTATTGCCAATACTTTCAATTTCTAGCATTTCAATTGTTTTTATGTCTTGCATGAAAACAAGCACAATAAAATCAAAAGAAAATGCAAAAGAAATTATCTATCTTATTAGCACTATAAAAACCAAAAAAAAAGTAGAAATAATAAACTACAAATCCGACAGCAAAAATAATCTAATAATTACCCTTAAAAACAAAAGCTCAGAAGATATAAATGCAAATTCATTGGCAATTTTTAAAGAAGGCAGCAAAACAGGTGAATTAATAAAAGAAAAACTTAATGGGCTTGAAACAAAAACTTTTCATTTAAAAACTAAAATCAATACTAAAAGAAAAAACACATTATATATTTTTGAAAAACAATAACAAATAGAAATGATTTAAAACCTAAAATTATTAAAATTAATTCTACTTAAAAAAGCTTTATTGCAAACAAACAATTACACTTAAAAATAGATTAACGAAGAATCTAAAATCTATTTTTAAGGCCAAGACATTAAATTTATTAAAAACAAATCAGCCATTTTTTAGCAAAATGCAAATATAAAATAAATCTTAATTACTATTTGTATTTTTTAATTAAAATAGGCTTAGCCCAATAACGAGTGAAAGTAAAAGCAATTAAAATTATAATTGCCAAATAATTTGAAATTATAAAAGCATAACCTAAAGAATTTTCGATTATGCCAAAATATTGAAAAATAAAAACTACTGGAAGACGAATAAGCCAAAGCCTAATAAAAATAACAATCATTGCAATTTTTGTCCTACCAGACCCAATAAGTCCCCCAAAAAATACTTGTTGGAGTCCATATCCAAAAGTACCAATAGTTGTTAACAATAAATAATTATTAGCATAATTTAAAACTTCTAAATCATTTGTAAACAACCTTAGTATAAAATGTTTATTAAAAATAACAATCGAATTTATTATCAATAAAATTGCCAAAGAAATAAAAAACCCTTTTTTCAAAACTTCTCCCACCCTATTGACTTTCTTAGCACCCAGATTTTGCCCAACAATTGAAATAATTCCAGTACCAATTCCCATAGCAGGAAGAAATAAAAAAGAAATAATGGTGTTTGTAAGTCCATAAGCCGCCAAAAATTTTGGACTAATCTCAATAACTATATAATTGAAAATAAAAAAAGACAACGAAACCATTATTTGCCCAAAAGTTGAGGGCAATCCCAGATTAACAATTTCTTTAATAGATCTTACATCTATCACTAAATCCTTCAGATGAATTTTTAATCCATAATTTAGCCTGTAAGTCAAAAATAAATAAAAGACAACTGTTAACAATTTTGAAAATAAAGTGGCCCAAGCAGCTCCAGTAATGCCCATATTAAAACTAAATATTAAAATTGGATCAAGAATAAAATTAACAATATTGGCAAATAAAACTATTGTCATTGAAAGGATAGTTTCTCCTTGAGCATTTAAAATATATGTAATCGAAATACTTAAAAACATAATAGGTATTGCAAAAATTGTCACATAAAAATAAACTCTTGAAAGTTCTTTAAGCTCTCCTTTTACACCCAATAAATCTAAAAGATGATCAATAAAAAAAAAACACAAATAGTAACAAATAAGGATAAAACAAAGTTTAAAACAATAAGTTGCCCTGCATATCTTGAAAAACGAGAAAAATTTCCCTCTCCTATGCATTTTGACATCAAAGAAATGCTTCCTGTAGCCATTCCCATAGCAATAGCTATAATAAAAAAATTTACAGGACCAGCAAGTGAAAGCGCTGACAAAGGCATGGCTCCGAGTTTGCCAACATAAAACATATCAGTAAGATCATAAAAAGCTTGAATAATATTGGTTATAACAATAGGAAAACTTATTAAAAAAAGAACCTTGTATAAATTGCCATTTAATATTAATTCCCTAGTCTTGCTCTTATCTGTAGACATAAAATTTTATCTCCATCTAAAACATTTTTTATAAAAAATCTAAAATCAAATTTATTCATCAGTAATAAACAAGTATTTAATTTTTAATTTTTGAAATTAAAAATTAATATACAATGTCAAAACAATTAATAGTCAACATGTTATGCATTAAATGACCAAGATATAAATAAAATCCATTAATCTGCCACAACAAAAAAATCATAACCAAAAACAGAAAAATTAAAACCAGATATAATAAATAATAAAAATTTAATAATTCTGATATTAATCATAAATAAACAGTAATTAATAAAATTAAAACCATTCTTACGAATTAAAGCAGAGAAATAAATACTTTATTTAAAAGAATAATTAATATTATAAAAATAAAAATTCAAAATCAGAAATACCTCTCTGCAAATTTTTATCAATCTTTCAATATTATTTTTTACACTAAGATCTTTAAACTATAAAATAAAAAAATTAATAATATTAGATAAAAACACTAAAACCCTAATAATACTTCAAATTACAGACCAACTAAATAAAATAACAAAAAATCTCAACAATAAAAATTAATGTAATATATTTTCATTCATAATTCAACCTCTTAATACCTTATCTTTATCTTCTATTAAAAACATTTTCCATAAATCACACATATAATAAAGCTCAACACTAAACTATTGACTTTTAACTTTCTTGATTTTTGCACCCAAATTAATTAATTTGTTAGCTACATCTTCGTATCCTCTTTCAATTTGATAAACATTTTGAATCTCACTGCGACCTTCAGCAACAAAAGCAGCAATAAGAAGAGACATTCCCGCTCGTACATCCGGAGAAGACAAAACATTGCCTTTAAGAGAAGATTTACCCGTAACTACTACGCGGTGTGGATCACAAAGCACAATTCGAGCACCCATTTTTATTAATTTATCTACAAAAAACATCCTAGATTCAAACATCTTCTCAAAAACTAAAACTGTGCCTTCTACTTGCGTTGCAGTAACTACAATAATACTCATAAGGTCTGTTGGAAAGGCTGGCCATGGGCCATCATCAATTTTTGGAATGTGCCCACCAAAATCTAACTTAACTTTTAATTCTTGCTTATCTCTTACATATACATTTTCCCTGTCATATTCAAAATTAATGCCAAGTCTTGAATATACATGCCTAATTAATCTGAAATGCTGGGGGTCTGCTTTTTTAATTTCCAACTCACCCCCTGTTAATGCAGCAAGGCTAATTAAAGAACCAACTTGCATGAAATCAGCTCCTATTCTAAATACGGTCCCACTTAATTTTTTTACACCCTTTATTTCTAAAACATTTGAACCAATTCCTAAAATATTAGCACCCATTGAATTCAACATATTACATAAATCTTGAACATGTGGCTCACAAGCAGCGTTCATAATAACAGTATTTCCTTCAGCAAGAACTGCAGCCATAATGATATTTTCTGTGGCTGTAACAGAAGCTTCATCTAAAAACATTTCAGCGCCAACAAGCTTGTTAGCCTTTAAAACAATCCTTCTATCTTTTGTGCCTAACTTGGCCCCCAGCTTGCAAAGCCCGTAAAAATGAGTATCAAGCCTCCTCTTTCCAATCACATCTCCTCCTGGAAGCGCCATATCTATTTCCCCAAACCTAGAAACAAAAGGTCCTAATAAAAGTATGGAAGCCCTAATTAAATCTGTAAAAGAAGAATCTATTTCTGTTTTTACAATATTTAAAACTTTTATTTTTAAAGTATTTCCCTCTCTTGCAATATCTGCTCCTATATCATTTAAAATATCTAAAACAACTTTTACATCATTAATATTAGGAATATTTTCTAAAATAACCTCTTCATCGGTAAGCAAAGCAGCCAAAATACAAGGTAAAGCAGCGTTCTTATTCCCACTAGCTGTAATTTGACCACCTATCTTATAGCCACCTTCTACAATATAACTATGCATAATCCATCCTCCTATATATAAAAACTTAATAAAATTAAATCACACAGATAAGATTATTAAAATTTAAAGAATATCTAAAGATATGAATATCAAACAATATCCATATCTTTTAAACTCGATTTACAATCTATATATTCTCTAACAGTCTCTACAGAAAAAGAATGGCCATTCTCATCGATATCAATTAAAACACCGTTAAAACCAAGGCCTTCCCAAGATTCATTAAATTTCTGATTTAAAAATCCTTTCAAAAATTTATCCACCTCTAAATCGGGAGAATATCCAATAACACTGTCTAAACTCCCAACTCTCCCCAAATCAGTTATAATAGCAGTATTATCTAAAATTCTCAAATCAGCTGTTAAAATCCTTTTCCCAGTTCCAAGACAAGCACTAACTCTTGATTTTAGATAAAAAAACAAAGCATTAACCTCAGCTGTAGTATTTGAATCAAAAAGAACAATAATATTATTTGTTTGCATTTTGATTCTTTGATAAAAAAAATCAAAACTATAAAAAGGATGATTAAATTTATATTTGGTTATTCCTGTTTGACCTACAATTCTAATCACAGCCAATTTTTTGCCATTAATATTATAAATAAAATAAGAATATCCCTTTAATTTTGCAGGACAATTTAAAGGTTTTAAAATAAAATTATACTTATCAAGATCATCAGATAAATCAGGCCTTGCAAAAGCATTTTCACCTAAAGTTAAAACATCAATTCCATACTTTTTTAATAAAAAGGCATGCTTTTTTCCAAGACCTCTTAAGCCTGTAGTAAAATTATTGCCAGATATTACAAAATCAATCTTTTTTTCCACCTTAAAGGATGATAAAAAAGATTTTATAACAATAATCCCAGCTTTACCGACAACCTCGCCAGTAATTAAAATCCTTAAAGACACAAAGCCTCTCTTTTTATTGATCTAATTCAAACAACTTAATAAGCAAACTTCTTACAATAAAAATTGACACAAAATACCCCACCAAAACAGCGAAAACAATCATCATAAAAATCAATATAAATTGCAAATAAGGCTTTACAATAATGCTAAATTTAACAACTAAAAAAAACTCTAAAAAGAAAACTAGAAACATTAATGACAAGTTCATTAACATACATAAAATAAAACTCAAAATTTTCATTTATTAAGCGCTTTTCTTTTTATAAAAAAATCATAAACTAAAAATAAAATCATACCTATAACAACATAGCTATCTGCAAAATTAAAAGTAGGCCATCTATCAAGTCCAAAAATTCCATAAAATTTCAAATCTAAAAAATCTACAACCCCAGAAGGCCTAAACAATCTATCAATAACATTTCCCACTCCCCCTGAAAAAATTAATAAAAGTGAAATTCTGGCAATACAATTTCTTTCTTTCAAAGAAAGATAAAAAACAAATATTAAAATGAAAATAGGCATTGCAAGAAAAAAAATTTTTTTCAAGCTATAATGGATATTAGAGCCCATAGAAAATAAAATACCTGTGTTTCTTACATGTATTATCCTAAAAAAATCATCAAAAAAGGAAAAATATATTGAGCCTAATTTAACATACTTTGCAACCAAATACTTAGAAAGTTGATCAAAAAAAATCAAACTAATAATAAATACAAAAATATTGAAATATTGCTTACTTTTAGCGCTCATACAAAAATCCTTATAAATTAGTATTTTTACAAATAAATTTAACCTCTAAATCTTCTTGAATTTTGAAATCTTCCATTAATTTAATTAAACCAAAAGTTTCAGTAAAATAATGACCTGCAAAAATTAAGTTCACACCGAATTCTTCTGCCAAAGAATATATTTGATGAGAAGTGTCGCCGGTTATAAACAAATCTACATCATGACATAAAGCTTCTTCAAAAAAAGAGTATCCAGAACCACTAACAATTGCAACCTTATTCACCGATTCTTTGAACTTTTTCGAAAAAAGAATATGTTTATTTTCCTTTTTGATTTTTTCTAAAATTTCAGAAAAGCTAAAAACAGAATCAGCAATAATTCCTAGATTAAACCCTCCATAATTTGCAAAAGCAAAAGGATTTTTTAATCCTAAAAAATCTGAAAACACTTTGCTGTGCGAATAAACAGAATGAGCATCCATAGGCAAATGCACCGAATATAGAGCTAAATTATTTTCAATTAAAAATTTTGTTTTATCATACATATTAGAAACAATGCTCTCTTTTTTTGACCAAAAAATACCGTGATGGGTAATTAAAAAATCATTTCCTTTTGCTTCTTTTAAGGTTGAAAAGCTAGCGTCAACAGCAAAGGCAACCTTGTTAACCTTAGCATTAATATTCCCCACTTGAAGCCCATTTAAATTTTTATCAATATGCTCATACTTATTTATATCAAAAATTGAATTAAGCCTAAAAGACAAATCTCTTACATTCAAATTAAATTCTCCAAATTAAAGCATAACTTTGACTTTCTCTTAATCTTCTATAAGAATAAAGATTTTTCAAACAATACGTACAAAGCTTTGAATTATAAATATTTAAATTAAAACTAGAAAGTAAATTTAAATTAAAACTAGCATTATCAAAGTATATTTTACCATCTCTTGTAACAAAAGAAGCATTTAATAAATCTTTGCTAAATTTATTACTTACTTCTTTTAAGAAAATTTCAGAAACTTCATAACAACAAGATCTATTATAAGGCCCAAAAACAATTTTCAAATCCTTAAAAGTTGATCCCATTTTTTCAAACACAAATAACATTTTTAAAATAATCAAATTAAAGCTTCCCTTATATCCACTGTGAATAAGTCCTATAATTTTTTTCACCGAATCATAAAAGTATATTGGAAGACAATCTGCAAAGTAAGCAACAAGGGCTACATCTAAAGAGCTAGATATAAGACCATCTCCTTCTTGAAAATTAACAAAATCATCTTCAACTTTATAAATAATATCTGTATGCAATTGCTTTAAATATTTTATTTTCTTAGACCTAGGAACAAAGTTAAAATTATCATTGCTAAGTTCTTTTAATTTTAAATTAAAAGGTTTTTTAGTATAAATCATTTTAACATCATCAGCTATCCTAAATTCATAATAAAGTTCATGATCTATTGTTTTCATAATCTAAATTCTTCTCCCAAATAAAGCTTTTTGGCTTTCTCGCTGCTTATTATATAATCAACATCGCCCTCATCAAGCACTTGCCCCTGATAAACAATATAAGCTCTGTCGATTATATCAAAAGCATCTCTTACATTATGATCAGTAATAAGAACTCCTATGTTTTTCTCTTTTAAAATTTTTATTATATTCTTTATATCCCCAATCGCAATAGGATCAATACCAGCAAAAGGTTCATCTAAGAGTAAAAAATAGGGATTTACAGCCAAAGCTCTTGCTATCTCTGCTCGCCTTCTCTCTCCACCAGAAAGAGTATATGCTTTTTGGCTTTGTACTCTTTTTATCTCAAATTCTTTAAGCAAATTCACAAGCTCTATTTTGCGCTCAGCTTTAGATAGATCTTCTCTTCTCTCTAAAGCAACCATGATATTCTCTTCAACTGTAAGTTCTCTAAAAATTGAAGCATCTTGGGGAAGATATACAATTCCTATTCGTGCACGCTCATACATATTAAGAGATGAAATGTTATAATCATTTATTAAAACCTTGCCTGCATTAGGCTTAATAAAGCCTACAATAGTATAAAATGTTGTTGTTTTGCCTGCTCCATTTGGACCAAGAAGCCCCACAACCTCACCTTTATGAATGCCAATTGTAATACCATTAACAGCAAGCTTTTCACCATACTTTTTAATAATGTTGTCTGCTTTTAAGACAACATTATTAACAGAATCAAGGTTAAGGCTTTCCTTAATCTCTTTTATTTTATTTTTTTTCTTCAGAAACATCATTTTCAACTTGAGTAAATTCTCCTTCAACACTTCCCTCAAGTTTATACCTATTGGTTTTTGTATTGAAAATTATTCTTGAAGCAGAATAATAGTTGTCTTTCTGGTAAATTACTGGAACCCCCTCAAGAATCATTTCTTTTTCTTCTTTATTATAAGTCCCATTTTCAGCTCTTGCAAAAGTATCATCCTTATATATTTTAACAGAATATTGCATAATATAAACATTAGTTTTATTACTGCCTTCAATTCTTTCTGCTTTAACAATCATATTGTTTTCTAAGTCTTCAAGCTCAACCCCTTTTTGAAGATAAAAATTATCCAACTTTCTATTAAAAAACAAAAACTGAGCTTTAACATTCATTTTATTCTTATAATCTTTATAAAAAACATTGCCTCTAGCTTCAAGATAAGAGCCATTTTCTCCATAAATTTCAATTTCATCTGCTCTAAGATTAAAATCGGAGGAAATAACCTCTGAATTCCCTTTTAAAACAATTTTTTTATAAAAAGAAGACACTACTCCTTGTGCAAAATCTGACTTAAAGGTAAAATTGGTGCTTTTCTCATCACTTTCCTTAATCCTTCCAGATTTAAGGCTGGATTCTATTTGTGTTGCTTGAATATTGTTAATAAAAATAATAAAAATCCATGTTAAAATTAAATCCCTCAATTCATGATTCCTTCAACTCCAGAATCAAAATAAAAAACATTGCTCTTTAAAAAATAAGAAAATCCTTTTCCGTTTATTTTGCTATCATTAAATCTAATTAATACTAGCTCATTTGGGGGAGATTGCAACTTCTTGTCTTTATTCTTCCATAAAAGCCTATTTGAATTAAGTAAATAATAATTATTTTTATCTTCTATTTTAAATTCTACAGAATCCCTCATATCCAAATCCTTTGTAATATAAGAACCTTCCAAATTATTAAACTTCCCTGAAATTTCATTATCTAGGGAATGATATAAAAACCTTCCATTCTCTGCCTTATAAATTTTATAGTCATTGAAATAACTAAAGCTTAAAGAATTTAAAACAGTTTGCTCTTTATTGTATACAACATCATAATACTTGATTCCTAATATTTGTATTGAAGGAAACTTTTTGGCCACATCAGATCTACTAGAATACTCATCATAATCGAAAGTACAAGCAAAAAACAAAAACAACAAACAAAGTCTAAGTATTTTCATAAACATTTTTCACAAGACTAGAAATTTTTTCTATTTCAATTGACAATCTACCAAACATAACAACACAACATCAAAAACTTTATCAAACAAAATTTATTTATATAATCAATTATAATGTTAAATTTTTAAAATCTAAATAAAAAACATTTATTATGAACGACTTCTGCTGACTAGAATAGTAAACTCTCCTTTAACCTTCTCCTTGCTTGATTCAAAATATTTTTTTAATTCTAAAGGTTTGCCAATTTGATATTCTTCATAAATTTTTGTCATCTCGCGACCAATAAGAACCTTTGCATCTAAACTAACAGAAGAAATTTCAACAAGCAATTTCAAAATTCTATGACCAGATTCAAGCAAAACAAAAGCATCTCCCCTTTTATATAGCTCAGCAATTCTTTTAAATCTTTTAAGACCTTTGTTAGGCAAAAATCCCTCAAAAAACACTGATTTATCTCTAAAAGGATTAACACTTACAATTGCATTAAAAGAACTTACTCCAGGAATTGGACAAACTTTGTATCCCTCTCTAAAGGCAGCAGCAACTAATAAGCTGCCCGGATCACTAAGCCCCGGAGTACCAGCATCGCTAACAAAAGCAACAGAATTTCCTTTTGCCAAATAATCCAATAGCAAGCTTATCTTTTTGCTTTCTGTTACGGCATTACAAGAAATCATTTTTTTATTAATTTTATATCGAGACAAAAGTTTGCTAGTGACTCTCGTATCTTCCGCAAAGATAACATTTACCGATTTTAAAACATCAATTGCTCTATAGGTAATATCTTCTAAATTGCCTATTGGCGTACCAACAATATATAACACAGCTCCTTTTAATTCCTCCAAAACAAAAAATAAATAAAATATATTAAAAGCATTTTTCTTAATGATAAAAATCTAAAACCTTTTACTCACCAAATACAAGAATAAGGCATAAGCCATATTTTATATGTCTATCAAAATACTTGCTTTTGTATTATATTTAGTTATATCATTAAGTATTAATGATTAAAAAGTTAAAAGAAAGGGAAAATTTATGTTTGCATTAATTAGAAAAATATTTGTGATCTATTTTCTATGCATTACTCTTGCAGGTTTTGCCATGATTTTTATTGACAGCAAATTTACCGAACAGCCTGATGTTAAAAAAAATCAAAGCAAAATTAATCAACATACAATTGAACCCAATTTAATCATGTTTACATCTTCTATAGGAGGATTTTTAGGTGTTTATGCTGGAATTTGGATCTTTAACTATGACAAAAGCAATTTTTACCTAAATTGGGGAAATTTAATAATATCAATATACAACATAGCCCTAATTATCACTGTCTACTCAAAGTCACATAGTTAGCTAAAATATGGCTCAATTATTTTCATAATTTATAAATTATTGACTATAATACCTCTTTTAATCATATACTTATAAACCTCTTCGGGATTTTCTAAGCTTTCAATCAAGCTTTCTGCCCTGTCATTTATTTTTTCTACCAATTTTTTATAAGCCACTTTTATTCCCCTACTTTCTAAAAAATCCTTTGCAGGTTGAGAAACAACCCCAGCTTGAACATTTTGAAGCCCTATATTATAAATAATAACAGCTGCTGCCTTGCCCACAACCTTATCATAAATTTCAAGTCCTTCTTTATTCTGGATATACTTATTGATAAAATTATCTACTTCTAAAAGAGGCTTCAATCCTCTTTCCATATTAGAATAAAGTATTTTATGATCTTTAAACAACCTTAATGTTGGATTCAAGCCTGATATCATTTTTACCTCTTTTCTGGATATTTATAAAAATCAATAATAAAAACAAACACTATTAATAATATACATAAACAATAAATACTGCAATATCTAAAAAGATGGTATACTTGCGTTATATGATATTTGTGCCAAAAAACAATAGTAATTCTAAAATTGAAATAAAGAAATCCATCTTTGTTTCATATATTTTTAATATTGAAAAAAAAGACGATATAAATAAAACTATTAAAAAATACAAAATAAAATTTAAAAATGCTACTCATGTAGTTTATGGATTTAGAATCGGAAATAAAAACTCATTTCTAAATGGAATGAGTGATGATAGAGAGCCCAATTTAACAGCTGGAAAGCCTACATTGGATGCCATAATACACAACAATTTAACTGATACTTTAATAATCACATTGCGATATTTTGGAGGCACTTTACTTGGTAGGGGGGGATTAATCAAAGCATATTACAAGTCTGCCAAAGAAGTCATTAATAATACATCCACAATGGAAAAAGAAGAATTAGAAATTTTAAGCTTAAATTTAACTTATAACCAATACAATTCATTATTAAAAATGAAAAATAAACTTGAAATAGAAATAATAGATTCAAACTTTTCAAACAAAATAAACACTTCAATTAAATTCAAAACAAAAAATAAACAAAAAATATCGGAATTTTTTATAGAAAATGGCTTAATTCAATAAATTTTAAATTTTAATAAAGAATAATATGTATGTCAAATAATCAAATATTTAAAAACTAATTTAAAATATTATTATTTTTATCATTTATGTTTTAAAATATAAAAACAAAACCAAATAAAAAGAGAAAATTTATATGAAAATAATATCTGTAATCAATCAAAAAGGGGGCGTAGGAAAAACCACAAGCGCCATTAATATTTCTTATTCAATGACCCTGCTTAATAAAAAAATTCTTCTAATAGATATTGATTCGCAAGGAAACTCCACTAGCGGCACAAATACCTCGGAGCATATAGCCGAAAAATCAAGCTATGAACTTATTAACAAAAAAATAAAGGTCAAACCTTTAAATCATTTTGGATTAGACATAATTCCTTCTAGTATTAAATTAGCTTTGCTTGAAAAAGAATTAATAAATGAACTTTCAAGAGAAAATTTTTTAAAAAATGCATTAACACTGTATGAAAAAGACAAATATGATTTTATTATTATCGACTGCCCCCCCACACTTTCAATATTAACTATAAATGCCCTTATTGCAAGCAATTACTTATTAATACCAATTGAAACGGAATTTTTTGCATTTGAAGGCATAAATCAACTAATAGATACAATAAATACTGTAAAGCAAATAAATAAAAATCTAGAGATTGCAGGTGTTTTTATAAATAAATACGACATAAGGAACAAAAGTAAAGAAAAATATATAAGCTCGCTAAAAAAAGTTTTTAAAGAAAAACTTTTAAATACAAAAATAAGGAAAAATATAACTATTTCAAAATCTCAAGAAGCAAAAATGCCTGTATATGAATATGACAAAGAAAGCAATGCTGCAAGAGATTTTTTAGAGCTCTCAAAAGAGATAATAAACAAAATTAAGGAATAACTATGTCTGACAATTTAGAAACTTTAATGTTTCTAATGGGTAAAAAATTAGAAACATCTTCCAACAATTCAGAAAATACTGAAAAAAAAGAAATTATTTCGATTGAAAGAACAAACTTTGACTACAATAAGCTAGATAAAGATATTTCTGATTTTTTAAAAAAAAAACAATATGAAATTTTCAATATTTTCAACAACACTTATACAAAAATTGGAAAGATACTTAAAGACGCACAAGACAAATTAAAAGGAAACAATCAATATAACGGGCTTTTTTATCAGTGGTTCAAAAGCATGGGATTTAAAAAAGACAAGGTTTACGCTTTAATATCAAGATACAATCTGCTTGTCGAAAATTCCGACAAGCAGCTCACTATAGAAAAATTACCTTTATCATTATCATATGAAATATCTAAAAAATCTTGTCCCCCTATTTTAAAAACCGAGGTTCTAAATGGCAAAATAAATTCTTTAAAAGAATTTAAAATTGTTTATAAAAAAAGTTTTGATTTAAAAGATGCACGCAAATCATTACTTAAGAAAAACGAAAAATATGAAAACGACATAAAAGAAGTATTAGATTTTATATTAAAAAATATAAAAGAATTTAAAAATATCGAATTTAACAAATTAAGACAAGAAAACTTAAAATTATTTTTTAATTCTATTTTGGAAATAAAGAAAAAAATAAAATATATTAAAAATAATTCTATTTAATATTTAACTATAAATAACAAAATATAAACTTTGCCCTTTTTTAAAACCCAATATTTCTTTATAGAAACTAAACAATTTTAAAATAAGCTTAAAAAATATTGTGACAAATACCTAGAAATAAAAATGCTCATAAAATTAAGAAAAGATATTTTACAATCTTTAAATTATAAAAACAATTTAGCTACTATGACCAAAAAAGGAAACAATCCTTCTTAAATCGCCTGAAGTAAAATACTCTATCTCTATTTTGCCTTTATTTTGATTTCCCTTAATATCTATTTTTGTTTGGATTTTATCAAATAAAAATTCTTTTATATTGTTTAAAAAAGGATCTTGTTCCAGCTCTCTTTTTTTTACTATGGATTTGGAAAAATTTTTAACATATTTTTCTGCATCCCTTACAGAAAATTTTTTTTTAAGTATCATTAAATAAAGATTATACCTGTCTTGCCTGTCTTTTAAGGATAAAATAACTTTAGCATGCCCAAAAGAAATTTCTTTTCTATGTACTGCATTTAATATTTCTTGCTCAAGATCTAAAATTCTAACTAAATTTGAAATATAGACCCTACTTTTGCCAATTTTTTCAGATAAATCCTTTTGAGTTAACGAATATTTATTCATTACATTTTTATAGGCATAAGCCTCTTCAACAGGAGTAAAATTTTCTCTTTGAATATTTTCAACTAAAGGCATAAAATCTCTACAGGATTCTTTCATGTCAACCTCGATGACAGGAATATTTGTCATCTGAATAAGTTTAGCAGCCCTAAACCTTCTTTCTCCTACTATTATTTTATATCTGTCATTTGCTTTGCAAACAATTAAAGGTTGCAAAATTCCATTTTCTTTTATAGAAATGCTTAGTTCTTCTAATTCAACAAGACTAACAGATTTCCTTGGCTGTTCATTATCAATATCTAAAAGATGAATATCTATCATTTTAAAAACTCCATCCATATTATCAGAACCTCCTACAACACAAAATTTTACCAGGTTATAATATTGAATTACAATTTAAGAATAAAAAAAAGAATGTTCCACGTGGAACATTCTTAAATAAGAAAAACCAATTCTTTATTTAATAAATTTTGAAACAGAAACCAAGCTGTCATTATCAAGAAATAATACTTGAATTCCTCTAGCATCTTTGCCTTGTTCAGATACTTTTCCAGCCATTGTTCTTAAAACTTTTGAACGTTTACTTACAAGCAAGATTTCATCATCCTCTGAAACTGCTATAGCATCAACAACACTACCCGCTTTTTTATCAGATTTTTTATAACTAGTATAACCAGTGGCTCCTCTCTTAAGCTCAGATATTTTAGCCATGCTCAACCTTTTTCCATACCCATTCTCAGAAACAATCAAAAGATAAGGATTTTCTCTAACCGCTAAAGCTTTAACAAATAAATCACCTTCTTTTAATTTCATGCCACAAACACCTTGGGTACCTCTATTAGTAAGCCTAACATCCTTTGAATTAAATATAAATGCACTACCCTTTTTAGAAAGACAAATTACTTTTTCATCCTTAAAAACAATCTCTGCACTTGTAACAAAATCTTTATCATTCAGTTTAATAACAATAACACCTCGTGACTTTACTGCTTTAAAATCTTTAGATTCGAATCTAGCTATCTTTCCACTTGCAGTTGTAAGCAGCAAATAAGCATCATCGGTTAAATCATTACTATTCTTAATAGTTAATATTTCTTCTTGATCTCCTAAATTAATAAGCTCACTAATATTTTGGCCTTTTGAAGCTCTTGAAGAATCTTTTATTTCATAAGCATTGATTAAATAAAGCTTTCCTTCATTTGAAATCATAAATAAATAATCATGGGTATTGACACACAAAGCAATAACAACCTCATCCCCATCATTTAGATCAAACGAACTGAGACCTTTTCCTCCCGTACCTTGCAATTTATACTCATTTTGTGAAAGTCTTTTAAGAAAACCTTTCTTTGTAAGCATAACAACAATATTTTCTTTTTGCATTAAATCCGACATACTAGTTTTTAAAACCTCCTCATCATAAATTATTTTAGTTCGACGTTCATCGCCAAATTTCAAACCTAAATTAATAGTTTCTTCTCTTATAATATTAATAATCCTTACTGGATTCAAGAGAATATCTTCATAATCTTTTATTAAGCTTAACAGTACATTAAGCTCCTCTTCAAGCTTAAAAATCTCAAGGGCTGTAAGTTTTTGTAACCTCATATCAAGAACTGAATTGGCCTGAATCTCTGAAAGACCAAAATTTGAAACAAGTCTCTCCTTTGCATCTTTTGCTAATTTAGATGATTTAATAATCTTAATAACCTCATCTATATTATTTAAAGCAATATTTAATCCCTCAAGAACATGTGCTTTCTCTTTTGCCTTTCTTAAGTCAAATTCAATACGTCTTTCGATAATATTTTTTCTATGCTCAATAAATTCAAATAATAATTCTTCCAAATTTAACTGTTTGGGAATACCATTAACAAGGGCTAAATTATTTATACTAAAATGCTTTTTAAATTCAGTATATTCATAAAGCAAATTCATAATAACATGAGGATCAAATCCTCTTTTAACTTCAAGAACTATCCTAATACCTTCTCGATCAGATTCATCTCTTATGTCTAAAAGTCCTTCTAGCTTTTCTTCTTTTGCTAAAAGCGCAACTTTCATAAGAAGTGCAGATTTATTTACCGTATAAGGTATTTCTGTAACAATTATAGCATTTCTATCTTCTGCTCTTTCTTCAATATGATATCTTGCCCTAATAACAACACTTCCCTTGCCGGTTTTGTATGCTTTAATTAAATTATCATTATAAACAATCTCTCCAAAAGTTGGGAAATCAGGCCCTTTAACTATTTTAAGCAAATCAAATATAGAAGCATTCTCATTATCTAGCATGTAAACAATGGCATCACAAATTTCCCTTAAATTATGAGGTGCCATATTAGTAGCCATTCCAACAGCAATTCCACTAGAGCCATTTACCAAAAGAAATGGAAATGATGACGGCATAATCTCAGGCTCACTTAAAGAATCGTCATAATTAGACTTAAAATTAACAGTCTCTTTCTCTATATCCTTAACAATATATTCAGTTATTTTTTCCATTTTAGCTTCAGTATATCGCATAGCAGCAGGGGGATCTCCGTCAATAGATCCAAAATTTCCCTGTCCCCGTATTACGGGATATCTAAGCGAAAAATCCTGAGCAAGTCTTACAAGAGCATCATAAATTGATTGATCTCCATGGGGATGATATTTCCCAAGAACATCCCCCACTATTCTACCAGCTTTTTTAAAAGCCTTATCAGAACGAAGTCCCATCTCATACATAGAATAAAGTATTCTCCTGTGAACTGGTTTAAGACCATCTCTTACATCTGGAAGAGCTCTGGAAACAATAACTGACATTGCATAATTTAAATAAGACGTTTTTATTTCATCTTCTATCTTAACATTTAATATTTGTTCTTTATTTTCTCCAACTGCCATTAACGCTCCAATTACACATCAAGATTAATTACATTAAGTGCATTCTGTTCAATAAATTCTTTTCTGGGCTCAACTAAATCTCCCATAAGAGTAACAAAAATTTTTTCAGCTTCAATAGCATCATCTATATTCATCAATCTCATTTTTCTTCTAGCAGGATCCATGGTTGTTTCCCAAAGCTGCGTTGGATTCATCTCCCCAAGCCCCTTATATCTTTGAAGAGAAATACTATTGCGATTTTTAGTTTCAATAGAATCTAAAAATTTTTCTTTTTCTTTCTCTTCATAAAAATAATAAATACGATTGTCATACTTTATTTTATAAAGAGGAGGCATGGCTATATATATATATCCATTCTCAATTAAATCTCTCATATATCTAAAGAAAAAAGCTAAAAGCAAAGTTCTAATATGAGATCCATCAACATCAGCATCTGCCATAATAATGATCTTGTGATAACGAAGTTTTGTAATATCAAAAGTTTTACCAACTCCTGCACCAAGAGATGCAATTATAGGAATAAGCTTATCATTGGTAATCACCTTATCTTCTCTCGTTTTCTCAACATTAAGCATTTTCCCCCATAATGGCAAAATGGCCTGAAAAAATCTATTTCTACCCATTTTAGCACTTCCTCCGGCAGAATCACCTTCTACAATATAGATTTCTCTTTCCAAAGGATTTTTAGAAGCACAATCAGCCAATTTTCCAGGCAATGCCAAGCTTTCAAATGCATTTTTTTTTCTTTCTGATTCTCTTGCTTTTCTTGCAGCTTCACGAGCACGAGCAGCTTTTATTGCTTTTCCAAGAATAGTGTCTATCTCTAAGGGATTTAAATTAATAATTTCCAATAAATGTTCATATACAACAACTTCAACTATTTTTCTTATCTCAGAATTGCCAAGTTTACTCTTTGTTTGACCTTCAAATTGAGGTTCTGGAACTTTTACAGAAATAACAGCCGTAAGCCCCTCTTTAAAATCATCTCCTGTAAGATTTGGAATATCTTTTTTACTTATTTTTGAATTTTTAAAAGCTTCATTCATGGCCTTAGTAAGGCCACTTCTAAATCCCACAACATGGGTTCCCCCCTCTCTTGTATTAATGTTATTAACAAAAGAAAGAATGTTGTCAGAATAGCTTTCAGTCCATTTAAGCCCCACATTAACAATAACATCATTAATAAAACCATCAATATAATAAGGTTGTGATTGAAAGGCTTTACTGTCATTAGTTAAGTAATCTACAAAAGATTTTATCCCACCTTCAAAATAAAATTTTGAAGATTTTTCTTTGCCAATTCTTTTATCTTCAATTGAAATGTATATTTTATCGTTTAAAAAAGCAAGCTCTTTAAGCCTTTTTTCAAGAACATCAAAATTATAATCTAAAGTTTCAAAAATTTCAGAATCCGCTAAAAAAGTAACCTTGGTCCCCGTAATAGAAGATTCCCCCACAACTTCTACTTTAGAAGTTGGAATACCTTTTGAAAAAGTTTGCCTAAAAATTTTTCCATCCCTATTAATATAAACCTCTAAAAACGAAGACAGAGCATTTACAACCGAAATTCCAACGCCATGAAGTCCCCCAGAAACTTTATAGGTGCCTTTATTAAACTTACCACCAGAATGTAATTTTGTTAAAACAAGTTCAAGGGCGCTAATACCCTCCTCTTCATGAATATCAGTAGGAATACCTCTCCCATTATCAATTACAGTTATAGTATTATCTAAATTTATAATAACATCTATTCTATCACAAAACCCAGCTAAAGCCTCATCAATGCTATTATCAACCACCTCATAAACCAAATGGTGCAATCCATTAACAGAAACAGAGCCTATATACATGCCAGGCCTTTTCCTAACAGCCTCAAGTCCTTTTAAGACTTGAATGTTACTAGCAACATAATTCATAAACCTTCCATTCATTTAATCAAAATCTAGACACAGGTAAATTCTACATTAAAAAAAAAATAATATCTATTACATAGAAAATACCAAAAACTTTTAAAAATTCACAAACAATTTAGATAGAATCCTAATTTAACATTATACTATATAATGTTAAAAGTATAGTGCTAAAACCAACAAGGACAAAAAAATGGAAAAATCAAAAAATATATGGAGCCTGATTTTAACAGAAATAAAAAAAGAACTATCAGAAGAAGAGTTTTATGTTTGGTTTGAAAATTTGTGCTTTTTAGAATCAATAGGTGACAATATTAAAATATCTACTCCAAATTTATTTCATAAAAATCAAATAGAAAAAAGATTTACAAAAAAAATAAAAGAAATCCTTATAAAAAATGGCTACAATAACATAGTCATTGCATTTACAAATCAACCACCTAAAACTCATTCCAACAAACAAGAGACCAAAAACCTGGCTTTTAACGAAACTTTTCTAAAGTTCGACAAGCTCAAAGAAAAAACACTCTCCAAAGAACCAATTCAAAATATTCAAGATCGTATAAAAATGTATATCAAAAAAGAAGAAGAGCCCACAAATTTTAAAAACCCCTTTCTTAAAAAGAAATATACATTTGAAAATTTTATCATCGGGCCAAATAATAAACTTGCATACAATGCCAGCTTGTCAATCTCAAAAAATCCTGGGAAAAAATATAATCCGTGTTTAATTTATGGTGGAGTTGGACTTGGAAAAACACATTTGCTTCAAAGCATAGGAAACAAAACAGAAGAATTGCATCATGGCCTTAAGATATTATATGTTACTGCTGAAAATTTTTTAAATGAATTTGTAGAAAGCATAAAGACTCACGAAACAAAAAAATTTAAAAAAAAATACAGATACTTAGACATGCTACTTATAGACGATATCCACGATTTACAAAAAAAAGAAGGCATACAAGAAGAGCTTTTTCACACATTTAATGCCCTTTATGAAGACAACAAGCAACTAGTATTTACATGTGACCGTTCTCCTTCTGAACTTACAAATTTTACAGATCGATTAAAAAGCAGATTCACAAGGGGGCTAAATGTTGATATATCAAAACCCAATTTTGAACTCAGAGCAGCTATTGTCGAAAAAAAAGCAGAAGAAGATGGTATAAATATCCCTAAAAATATACTAAATCTGGTCGCTCAAAAAGTTACAACCAATGTAAGAGACCTTGAAGCCGCTGTAACAAAACTGAAAGCATATATAGATTTAGACAATATAGAAATTGACATTGGCATTGTTGAAAAAATAATCAAAGAAATAATAATTTACGAAAAAGAAACAACCAATGAGCCAAACAATAAAATTAATATCGAAAATATAAAAAAAATACTCTTAAGAGAGCTAAAAATCACACACAAGGATATTGAGGGGCATAGTAAAAAACCAGAAATAACAAAAGCTAGACATATTTATGCGTACCTTTTGAGGAATTTTACAGAGCTATCAACAGTTGAAATTGGAAAAATTATTGGAGGGAAAACCCATTCAACGGTGCTTTATTCGATAAATAAAATAGATAGGGACAGAAGCAATGACAAAGAAATTAACAATTTAATCACAGAACTTATGAACAAAATAAAAAAAAATTAAACTTAATTGAAGAATCAAAAATTCTTTTAAACAATTGAAACAAATAATTTATCAAAAATACAACAAAAAACAACCTATAATTTAACAAGATATTTCATTACATTGCATTGCATTACACACAATTAAACAATCAAACAGGGGCTTATTACTATTATTACTACATATATTTATAAAAACTAAAAATACAAAATCTTACAAAGACAAAATGTAATAGAATATATAAGGAGGCATCATGCTAAATAACACATTTTTTATTTGCGAAACAAATCAAATTATAAATGAGATAGAAAAAGCAAAGGGAATAATATTGAACAGAAATATGAATGACATTTGGAGTGCATTGTTAATAGAGGTAAAAAAGTCTAATCTCATAATCAAATCAACAGACAGAAATATATTTTTTGAAAGCACAATTTCAATTGTTTCAGAAACAAATTTTAAGGTATTGATTAATGCTTCAAATTTTTATGATGCAGTAAAAGCGTTCAGTTTTTATAAGAAAATCAAAATAGTTTTTAATGAAAATAATAGTAAATTAGAAATTATGGGTGAGTTAAAAGACGAGAAAGAGAAATATGAAGATCATTTAAAAGAACCCACTTTTTCATACGAAGAAATAGAAAATTACAATTATGATATGGTTAATGAAGACTACACCTTTGAAATTGAAATAAAACAAAAATCTTTTAAAAAAGTAATAAATAGAATAGCTTTTTCAGCGCATCTTGACGAATCTAAGAATGTATTAAATGGTGTGTACTTTTCAAAAGATGAAGATTCTAAATTGCTACTTGTTTCTACTAATGGTCACAGAATGTCTATTTGTAAAACAGAAGTTATGGTTGAAGAAGATGTGAATTTTATAGTTCCTGTAAAAATATTTAATTTCTTAAAACATCTTATGTCAGGAGAAGGTGTTGTTAAAATAAAGTTTTCGGATAAAAAATTTTATGTTGAATTTGATAATTATAAAATAGCTTGCAGCTTAATTAATGGTAATTATCCGGATTATAAGAGCATTATACCTAAAGAACAGAAAAATAAATCTTTAGTTTCGCTAGGCATTCTAAAAGATAGACTTGCAAGAGTCAATTTATATGTTGATAAATCAAGAAAGTTAGTTTTAACTTTTTCTGAGTTGCAATTAAAACTTCTTGGAGAAGATTTGATTACTGGAAGAAAAGGTGAATTTTTCATTAAAGATCCGAATTATCTGTATGATGGAGCAGATGAGGTTATGGCTATTAATATTTTATATTTTGTTGAAGCTATTAGTGTTTTTGAAACTTCGAAGATAGAAATACAATTTAATTCAGGCAATGTATTGAAATTGAGCGAACCTGAAAATTTTAATTTTACACACTTGATAATGCCGATGTCTTTAGGTTAAAGTGAGTTATCAGTGCTATTTTGAATATTAAAATAAGCTTTTCTAGGCCTATTTAATATTGTTTTTTGCATTGTGGTATAAAAAATTGCTATGAATGATTCTGCTTTTAAAAAAATAGGCAATATTCTTAAAGATTATTTAGATTCCAATTTGCTTGTTAATAAAAAAATAAGTTCGAAATTATTGATTGCTGATAAATGGAATCAGATCTTTGAGGCTTTGTCAGATGATGTAAAATTTTTAGATTTTAAAAATGAGCAGGTCCTTTTTCTTGAAGTAAGCAATTCAAGTATTTTGTATAGTATATCAATCAATAAGCCGAAGATAATAAATTCAATAAAAGAATTAACAGGTATTAAAATAATAGATATAAAGGTTTTAGTAAGGTAATTATTATTGACAATTGCATTTATATGCTATACCATGGTAGTGTTCAATTTGTAGTTTGGCAGCATAAAATTGTTTTTAATGGAGGAGCGTTTTGAAAAGGACTTATCAACCCAGTCGTGTTAAAAGAAATAGGAAATTTGGGTTTAGAGCTAGAATGAAAACTAAAGGTGGAAGACTTATTCTTTCAAGGCGAAGGGCAAAAGGAAGAATGAAATTAACTGTTTCTGATGAGAAAAAGAAATATTAGTTTAAAATCAAAAATAGAAATTCAAAAAATTTTCAAAGAAGGCAAGCTGATTAGATTTAGCAATCTTAATCTTAAAATGTTCTATAAATCAAATCATTTGGCTTATTCTAGAATTCTTGTTACCTTTTCTAAAGGCTTTAGGGGATCTGTTAAAAGGAATCGCATTAGAAGACTTTTTAAAGAAGCTTTTAGAAAAAGATTAGAATTGTTAGAAGGGATTACTTTAGATATTATTTTTGTAGTTTCTTACGGCAAGTTAACTTTTACTTATTTTAGCATTGAATTTCTTATGAAAGGTTTGGTTTTAAGGTGTGAAAGGGGCATAGGTGAATCAAAGTAGAAGAATTTTAAGAACAGTTTATTTGTCTTTATTTTTAATAGGTCTTTTCATGCTTATTAATGATATTTTTTCTTCAAACATTTTAAGTTCCAGGTCTTCTGATAGGGAAGTGCAGTTTGATTTAAACAAAAGTTTTGATGATAATGAGATGTTTTCAGTTAAGAGTAATAGCTTTAATTTGATTAATAAATCTCAAGATATTATTGTAGAAACAGGGATATATGTTGCTACTTTTTCTACATTTAAAGGAAATTTGGTTTCATTAAAGCTTAAAAATCATTTAAATTTGGAAAAAAATCCTACAGATTTGATTAATATTGATCGAAAAAATGAAACTTTTTTTGACGTTAGTTTTGACTATTTTGTAGATGATTTGTTTTTGTATAAAAAGATAGATGATTTTAATCATGAATTTAAAGCTTATTTTAAAAATAATGGTAAAACTTATGAATATGTGAAGAAGTATACATTTTCGAAAAAAGATGAGTACTTGATGAAATTCAAAGTTATTGTAAATGGTCTTGAGGATTATGACTTATTTGATATTGATTCTTATGAAATTATTTTTAGTTCTGAGATTGAAAGGTTGAGTGATAAAGCAAAGCTACAATATAACAATTATTTGTCTCAAATAATTTATTATGATAATAAGCTTAAATATGGTAAAGATGGTCTAAGAATTAACAATCCCAGATGGATTGGTTCTAGTACTAAGTATTTTGGGGTTTTAGTTTCCAAAGAAAATATGGAGGTTGAATTTAAGAAGGAAAGAGGAATTCTTAAATCGTTTATTATTAATAATGTTAGAAATAAAAAAAATATTAGCGATGAGTTTTTTATTTATGCTGGCCCCAAGGATAATAGATATTTAGACGTTTTTGACAATAGAGGTGACAATACCTTTGGTTTATTTGATATTTTTTTTGGAATGTCAGTGGAAAAGAGTTTTTGGCATTTGATTCAAGTTCCTATGCAAATGGTAATGCAAGTTTTTTATGACGTTATACCTAATTGGGGGCTTTCAATTATTTTTTTGACAATTGTTGTTAGAATACTTATCTTTCCTTTGACATTTAAGGGATTTAGAGCTACTGCGGAGCTTTCCAAGCTTCAACCTAGAATGAAAGAGCTTCAAGTAAAGTTTAAGCATGATCCTAAAAAGTTAAATGAAGAGATGGGAAGGCTTTATAAAGAAGAAGGAGTTAATCCTCTTGGGGGGTGTCTTCCTGTAATTTTGCAGCTTCCTATATTTTTTGCTCTTTATTCACTTGTAAATAATTTATTTTTATTAAGAGGAGCTAGTTTTATTCCGGGATGGATTGATGATTTATCTATCGGTGACAGTGTATATCATTTTGGATATAAGCTTTATTTTGTTTCTTGGACCGATATTAGAATTTTGCCTTTTATTATGATGTTTACTCAATTGGGATCTACAATTGTTAGTTCTAATATGGATTTAAAAAATCTTGGGGCGCAGCAGAAGTTTTTATATTTTGGAATGCCTATTATGTTTTTTTTCATACTTTACAATATGCCATCAGGGCTTTTGATATATTGGATTACAACAAATATTTTTACTATTTTGCAGCAATACTATATAAAGATGCATTTGTCTTAAAGGGGGAATAATATGAGCTATGAATTTTATGGAAAAACCGAACAAGAAGCAATAAAGAAAGCAATGAGAGATCTAGAATTAAAAGAAGGCGAGTTTGATGTAGAAATTTTAGATAAAGAAAGGGTTGGATTTTTATTTAAGAAAGAAATGATTAAAATAAGGGTTTCTCCTCATGTAAAGGAGGTTAAAAAAGACGGTTTTGAAATTAAAATTGGTGATGAAATTTGTGATAAAATTTTAGAATTTGTAAAAGAAATGCTAATTAAAATGGGATATTCTGTACATTTGACAATAGAACCCAAAGAAGGGGGATATGTTAAGATTTCTATTGAAACAGATAGTCCAAATATTTTGATTGGACGAGAGGGTAAAAATTTAGATTCTTTGCAGCTTTTAACAAATGTTTATGCTTCTAAGCTTATTGGTGAAAATGGTGCTTTTAATAGGGTTATATTGGATATTGGAGATTATAGAGAACGGTTTAAATCTAGGTTTATTAATTTAGCAATAAATTCTTTTCATAAAGTCAAAAGAACCAGGCGCTCTATTTTGTTGCCGTCAATGAATCCTTTTGAAAGAAGGATTGTTCATACAACTTTAAATCGTTATAGTGACATAAAAACTGAAAGTGAGGGAGATGGAAATATAAAAAGAATAAGAGTCTCTTATGTTAGAAATAATAGGTATGGTATCAACAATTCCCGTGGTTATCAGAAAAGAGATATTGGTTTTAAAAAATAGATTAATGGGCTTGCTTTGTATTGAATTTTAAAGAGGAATAATAGTATGAAGATTTTTTTAACCGGAATTGCAGGGTTTATTGGATTTCATGTAGCTAAAAAGCTTGTAGAAAAAGGTCATGAAGTTTTGGGAATAGACGTATTAAATAATTATTATGAACTCAAATTTAAGCATGAAAGATTAGAAGCTTTAGGGCTTTGTTCTAAGGATGTTAAAACGCATAAGATCATTAAGAGTGAAAAATATAATAATTTATCTTTTGCTTATCTTGATATCCTAAATAAGGATAAACTGCTAGAACTTTTTAAAGATCATAAGTTTACACATGTTTGCCATTTGGCTGCTCAAGCGGGCATTAGAGATAGTCTTGAAAATCCTGATAGCTATGTTTCAATAAATATTGTTGGGTTTTTTAATGTTTTAGATGTATGTAGAGTTTATAAAGAAAACATCGAGCATTTTGTTTATGCTTCAACTTCATCGGTTTATGGCATAAATGAAAATATGCCGTCTAGTGAAGATTCTATTACGGATCACCCTTTAAATTTATATGCAGCTAGCAAAAAATCTAATGAGATGATGGCGCATGCTTATAGTGCATCTTTTAATATTCCCACAACAGGGCTTAGATTTTTCACAGTTTATGGGACTTATGGAAGACCCGATATGGCTTTATATTTATTTTCAGATGGAATTAAAAATGGCAAGGCTATTAATATTTTTAATAATGGGAATATGGCTAGAGATTTTACATATGTGAGTGACATTGCAGACGGTGTTTACAAGGTTTTGAAAAATCCGGCTAAGAGTGATTGTAATTTTGACGTTAAAAATCCAAATTCGTCAACTTCTTCTTTTCCTTACAGAATATATAATATAGGAACCGGACACGCAACTAAGCTGCTAGATTTTATTAGTGAGCTTGAAGCAAATTTTGATAAAAAGGCCTTAAAAAATTATATGCCTATGCAAAAAGCAGATGTTGTGGAAAGTTGTTGTGATATTTTAAAGCTTAAAAATGATGTTGGGTATGAGGCTAAAGTTTCTATTCAAGAAGGAATAAAAGAATTTTCACAGTGGTATAAAATGTTAGAGTCTACCAAGAAGGCTTGATTTTAAACTTTTTTATGCAAAATAATAAATTTTTAATAAATTTTATGTTTGGGTTTGATTTAATAATTATTTATTTTTTGATTTAAATTCAATTCAACTTCTTAGGTGTATAATTTATTATAGGCATTTGATAAAAGAAAAAATAAAATGGAAAGGAGTGATATAAATGGGTGTTTTAGATAAGATTAAACCAGGTGTAGTTTATGGGAAGGAACTGCATTTTTTATATGAAATATGTAAAAAGGAAGGATTTGCTATTCCTTCTATTAATTGTATAGGAACGAATTCTATTAATGCAGTTTTGGAGGCAGCAAAAGAAATTAATTCTCCTATTATGATACAATTTTCTAATAGTGGCTCTGCTTTTATTTCTGGAAAAGGATTAAAGATGGAAAAACCACAAGGAGTTTCAATAGTTGGAGCTATTTCTGGTGCTATGCATGTTCATTTAATGGCAGAGCATTATGGTGTTCCTGTTGTTCTTCATACTGATCACTGTGCTAAAAATTTGCTCCCTTGGGTTGAAGGCCTTTTAGAATATGGAGAGAAATACTATAGTCAGCACAAAAAACCATTATTTTCTTCACATATGTTAGATTTATCAGAAGAACCTATTAAAGAAAATATTGAAATTTCTAAAAAATTCTTAGAAAGAATGGCAAAAATTGAAATGTTTTTGGAAATAGAGCTTGGAATTACGGGCGGGGAAGAGGATGGAGTTGACAATTCAGATAGAGCTTTGCATGAACTATTTTCTACTCCTGAGGATATTTATTATGGATATTCAGAACTTTTAAAAGTTAGCCCAAATTTTCAGATTGCAGCAGCTTTTGGAAATGTTCATGGAGTATATAAACCGGGGAATGTTAAGCTTACTCCAAAAGTTTTAAAAGATGGTCAAGATTATGTCATATCGAAAACAGGAGTAAATATTGCTAAGCCAGTTTCTTATGTTTTTCATGGGGGGTCTGGATCTACAATTGATGAGATTAATGAGGCACTTTCTTATGGCGTTGTAAAGATGAATATTGATACAGACACACAGTGGGCTGCCTGGGAGGGTGTTTTAAATTATTACAAAAAAAATGAAAGTCGTTTACAAGGTCAATTAGGAGATGGCAAGGATATTGATATTCCAAATAAGAAATTTTATGATCCAAGAGTTTGGTTAAGAGAAGCTGAGGTTTCTATGAAAGACCGTGTGAAGATTGCATGCAAAAACCTTAATAATATTAATAGGAATTAAATAAAAATTCACTAATTTTTATTTGCAAGCTGCTTTTTGAGCGGCTTTTTTATTATTCTAATTATATTTTAGATATTTATAAAATTATTGATTGTTTGATATATTTTTTTTACTATTTATTGGGTATCTTTTTTTGTTATTTTTGTTTATTTTTTCAAAACCCGAATAATAGATTAATTTTTTTTTAAAATTATTATTACATTCTGTGTTTATGAGGCTGTTTTGATTGAAGAAGTAATTAATTAATAAGATTTTTTTTTAAAATTTTAAAAAGCATTTTGTTTTAGATTGATTTTATGCGTTTTTATAGTGTTTTTTGTTTTTGAAAAATTAAACCTTGAGATTTGAGACTTAATTTCTTGAAAGAATAGCATTATCTTGAAAAATTCCAAGGAATGTGGGTTAGCTGATTTTTATAATTTTAAAGGTACATAGTTAGAGATTGCATTATGGATTAAATATCTCCATCAACAATATTGATTCCCAGTTCTTTGAGTTGTTCATTTGAGATTTTAGAGGGGGAATTATCAAGAGGGCTTGCTGCAAAAGAATTCTTAGGAAACAGTATTACATCTTTTATTGAAGTTGATTTTGTCATTAGCATTATTAGTCTATCAATGCCAATAGCAATGCCACCATGATTAGGAGCCCCATATTCTAATGCTTTTAGAAAAAATCCAAATCTATCTTCTGATTTTTCTTTTTGAAATCCTATTATGTTGAAAATTCTTTGTTGAATTTCTTTTTTATGTATTCTAATTGAACCCGAGCCAAGTTCTACACCATTTAAAACAAGATCGTAAATTTCACCTATAGTTTTTTTTGGATTTTTTTCTAAATTAGCAATATATTGCTTTTTGGGAAGCGAGAACATGTGATGAGCTGGTGAATAGGTTTTTGTATTTTCATCATATTCAAATAGTGGAAAATCGTAGACCCATAGAAATTCAAATTTATTTTCATCTATTAGTCCAAGATCATTTGCAATTTTTATTCTAATTTGACCCATTGCTTTACATGCAGTTTCCCAGTTATTATTAGCTGTGAAGAAAATTATGTCATTATTTTCTAAGGAATAGGTTTTTATTAATTCCTGTTCTTCTGTTTTTAAAAATTTTGCAATTCCTCCGGAAAATTTATTGTTTTCAATTTTTGTAAAATAAAGCCCTTGTGCTTTGTAAAGCTTTGCAATTCCTTCTAAATTGTTTATTTTTGCTCTTGAAAACTTGTCAGCTTTGTCTTTTACTATTAAAATTTTAATTGAACCTTTGTTTTTTAGAGTATCTTTGAATATATTAAATTCTGAATTTTTTAGATTGCGACTTATATCTTGTAATTCAAGTTCAAATCTAGTATCTGGTTTGTCGCTTCCATATTTGTTCATTGCCTTTTTGTATGTTATTTTTTTGAATTTTTTAGGTAAGTTAATATTGATGCAATTTTTGAATATTAAAAAAAGCATATTTTCTATTAATTTAAAAATATTTTCTTTTTTGACAAAGCTCATTTCAAGATCTAGCTGGGTGAACTCTGGTTGCCTGTCTCCTCTTGAATCTTCGTCCCTATAGCAGCGGGCTATTTGAAAGTATTTGTCAAATCCTGCTATCATTATGAGTTGTTTGTAAAGTTGTGGAGATTGAGGTAGTGCATAAAAAGATCCTTTGTGAATCCTTGATGGGACTACAAAATCTCTTGCACCTTCTGGTGTTGATTTTACAAAAGTTGGAGTTTCTAGCTCTAAAAATTTTCTTTTTATTAAAAAATTTCTAATAAGATGAGTAGCCTGACATCTTAAAATAATTTTATTTTTCAAGGAATCTCTTCTTAAATCTAAGTATCTGTATTCGAGTTTTGAGTTTTCACTTGCATTATTGTTATCTTCTATCATAAATGGCAATTCATTGCACTTTGAGATAATTTCAATGTTTTTTGCCAATATTTCAAAATGTCCCGTTTTCATATTTGCATTTATCATGTTAGGGGGTCTTTTGATCAACAGTCCTTGAATTTTAATGCAATATTCAAGTTTTATTTTTTCTGCGATCTTTAGAAGCTTTTCTTCATTTACCAGAACTTGAGCTTTTTCATATCTGTCTCTTATGTTTAGAAAGATAAATTTTCCGTGGTGTCTAATTTTTTTTACCCAAGCATTTATTTCAACTTTTTTGTCTATCAATTTTTCATTCAATTCATTACATTTGATAACTTTAAACATAATTCAGCTCACTATTATATTATAAATTTCTTTATCTGTTTTTGCATTTAAAATTTCTTTTTTGTACAGATCAACTTTGCCCACAACAGATGCTAAAATTCTAGGATAGCTAACGTAATCTTTTGCTGGGCACAGTATTAATATAAAAACATGACTTAAGTTCTTGTCAAGAGCATTAAAGTCAATTCCCTCATGGCTTATTCCTATTGCAATATGTATTTTTGATATTAAATTTGTTTTTAAATGGGGAATGGCAAAGCCTTCTTTTAGTGCAGTAGTAATCAACTTTTCTCTTTCCATTAAATCTTGGAATATTCTTTCTTTATCAATTTCAATGTTTATTACGCTTAGAAGCTCTCTTATTACATCAGCCTTATTGCTTGATTTTAATTCTAGAATAATGTTTTCCTTTTTTATTCTTTTATTTAGGTTGATATTACTAAGGATTTTATCGTAATTTATTGAGTAATCTAGTTTTTTTGCTCTTAAAGAAACTGTTTCAACTTCTTTGGTTATTTTTTCTAGGTTTAAGATTGTTTCTCTAAAAAGATCTTGTATTATAATTAAATGATTATTTGGGCATTCAAATGTGATTTTGCTACCTTCTCGTTTTATTGAGAAGGATATATTGTTTTTTCTTGCATTAATATATTGTGAAGAATCATTTTTAATTTGTTGTGTAAAAAATCCTTCTTTTCTTAACTCATTTTTAAAGTCCCATATAAGAATTTTGGCTAAATTATCATATTCAAATGATACGCATATGTGTGTATTTTGTTCTATTGGGAGTTCTTTTTTAAGTCCGCTTTTATTTATTTTAAATAAAAAGTTTATTATGGGTGTTGCAATGATTGTTGGCAAAAACACCATTATTATTATGATTCCAAATATTTTTTGGCTAATAAATCCTGAAGATAATGCTACATTTGCCATAATAAGTGAAACTTCTCCTCTTGGAACCATTCCGGTTGCAATTTTTAAGGCTCCAAGTTTATTAAATCCTAAAAAGAGTGCTGGGATAAAGCAAAATATACTTTTAGTAATTATTGCCATTGCGCTAATTGCTAATCCTAAAATAAGAACTTCCTTTGAGAGTATTTCATTAATATCTGACATAAGTCCGATTGATGTAAAAAAGATCGGGATAAAAAATCTTTCAAAGATTGTTAGTTTGTCTTGAATTACGTATACAATGTCTGTTTTTGACATGGCAAGTCCAAATACATAAGCCCCAACAACAAAAGACATTCCTAAATTTTGGAAAATGCTTGCAATAGTAAGGGCTAGAGAGAGCGTTATTACGGTTGCTAAGGTGACACTGTTTAATTTTTTTAACAGTCTTGAGAGTGTTTCTGATATATATATTAAAGAGAAAGTTAAGCATAGCCAAATTACTATGTTTTGAACTATGGCTTTTATTGAGCTTGCTATATCAAGATCTGATATAGATCTTGATATAGTTATTACACTTGTAAGCATAAGCATTGAAAGCACATCATCAATAATTGAAGTTGAGATTATTGTCACTCCTTCTGAGGTGCTCATTTTTTTCTTTGCCGAGAGTATGCTTGCTGCTATTCCCGCTGATGTTGGGGTTCCAATTATTCCAATAAAAAGTGAGGTTGGGCTTATTAGGGGAACGTTAAAAATTATGCTTGCCATTAGTACAAAACTTGTGAAGGTTCCAACAACCTCTGTTATTCCAATAATTCCTCCGCGTGGCAAAAATTTGATAAACAATTTTAGGTCAGTTTCAAGTCCTGCTGTGAAAAGCAATATTATTGAAGCTATGGTAGAGATTGCAAATATTTTTTCATTTATTAAATAATTTTCTCCAATTTGAGTTATTCCCAATGGGAATAATAAAGGTATTTTAATTTTCCCAAAGGCATTTGGACTTAGAATTATTCCTGCTGTTATTTGCCCTATTACTTTTGGAATTCCTATTTTAGCTACTAGATTTCCTATTGAAATAGATGAGATTACAATGATTGCCAGACTCATGACAAAAGCAGACATTTTTACCTCAATGTCGTATCTTGTTGAGTATGAAAATAGAAGATTAGGTAAGTGCAGCAGTATTGTTGTGTAAAAAATTTTTTTGTTCATTTTTAAAGCTCTTTTGAAAAATTATATTTTAGCAAGTTTAATAAATTTTTAATTGCTAGTTTTTCTTTTTTTCCTACGACTGTTATTTTTATTTTTTCTTTGTATATTATTCCCAATATGATAATTTCTATTATGGACTTTGCGTCAGCTTTTCTACCATCTTTTGTTGTTATTTTTATGTTGCAGGAAGAATGTTTATTTGCGAATTCAGCAATGATGTTTGCCGACCTTGAATGTATTCCATCTTTATTTATTATCTCAATTTCTACTTCTTGCATTTTTTGCTTATCTTATTTGTTGTTTTTTTTCTCTTTCTCTTTGGTTGCTGTTTTGTAAAGTCTTGCTATTGCGCTATCAATAAGATTAAGAAGTATTTTCCCATCTTCTCTTATATGTATTATTTTCCCCCAATTAAAGTGAATATGTGCGTCTAATTCAAAAAGCTCATGTTCTTTTTTAATTGTAATTTTTAAATTATCAATATGTTTTTTGATATGAGTATCAAATTTTTCTAGCTTTTTGAGAATAAAATTTTTTTCATTCTCATTTAAGCTGTAATTAACCGTTTGAATTTTAGGTTCCATAATATGTTCTCCCTTTTTCAGATTTCAATTCATTTCTGTACTTGTTTACTGTTCTTCTAGAAATAGAGATTCCTTTGGATTTCAGTATAACAGAAATCGCTTTGTCTGACATCTTTTTATTTGCTTCTAACAACTTTTTTACTGTTATTTTGATGCTTAATTTTGAAAATTCATTTGTTTTTGCTCCACCAACAGAGCTAAAAAGCTCTTTGATTAATATTGTACCCCATTTGCATTTTAAGTATTTATTTTTTATTGCTCTTGATATTGTTGATTTTGATACACTAATTTTTTCTGATAAAATGCTCAAGTTCATTGGCCTTAAGCTTTTAAATCCTCTTCTTAGAAATTCTTTTTGCAATGTATATATAGCTATCCCTATTTTTGCAAGTATTTCGTCTCTGTATCGTAGGGATTCGATTAACCACTTTGCTTTTTTTTGTTTTTGGGGATTTTCACTTGTCCTTTTAAGTTCTTTTTTAAAGATATTAACTTCTTTGATTTTAATTTTAAATTTATTATTGTGATTTATTATTAATATATCTGGATCAACATAAAAATTAGTGTCGTCTGGGTCTTTAAATTCAAGTGTTGGGTTGGGGTTAAGTTTTTGTCTGATAATTTCTAAAGCTTTGTTAAATTCTTTGCTTCTTATTTTAAGCTCTTCTTTTAACTTTTCTTGAGTTTTTTCAAGAAGCTCTGCTTTTTCAAGAATTTTAATAATATTAGTTTCTAATTTATGATGCTTTGCTTGCAAAATTAACGATTCTATTATGTTGGGGACACAAATTCCAATTGGATCAAATTTTTGAATAAGTTCAATTATTTTTTTTACTTTTTCTTTTTCTTCCTTTTTAAAAAGATCGTAAGGGTTTATTATATGAAAACCTTTGCTGTTTAGATTGTTTATTAGTATTTCGCCTATTTTAATTTCATCTTCATTTATTCTTTGAATTCTTAGTTGCAGTAAAAGGTGTTCTTTTAAAGAAATATTTGTTTGTGTTTTTTCAAGAGCTATGTCGTGTTGATTTTTTATCATATCATCTTCTTTATAAAAAACTTTTTTAAACCTATATGTTTTCAATGTTTCAAAAAATATTTTATTTGAGTCTATTTTTAGGCATTCATTATTTTCGATTTCTTCTAGTATAAGCTTTGTTAATTCTTTTTGATTAAGGCCTAATATTTTTATTGTTTGTATTTGAATTGAGTTTAAATTTTGAGATATTTTTAATTTTTGTTTAATCATATTTATATTAATGTATAAAAAAATCCACTAAGTATAATTACTAATGCTGGACTTATTTTATTATAAAAAAATAAAATAAAAAAATTAATTCCTACAATAGCCAGAGTTCTCAAAAGTTCTGTTTTGTTGTTTTCTATTTTTAAATATGTATTTTCAAGTAGAATGATTATTGTAATTATCCACAGCGCAACAATAATAGGTTTTAGATTTTCTAGGCAATAATTTAAAAAGCCGATTTTATGTAGTATTAGGAGGATTATAATCATTATTATTATTGGGGCTGTTATTAATGCTACTGTAGCAATTATTGCTCCTGCAATTCCTGCAGTTTTCATTCCAACGTATGTTGCTATGTTTGTTGCAATAGGCCCAGGGGTTATTCTTGATATTGTAATCATATTGACAAATTCTTCTTTTGTTATCCAATGTTTATTATTAATTATTTCGTTGTTTATTATTGCTGCAATTCCATTACCGCCTCCGAAATTTAATAATCCGATTTTTAAGAATGTAATGAATAAATTTATTAAAATCAACCGATACCCTTTTTCTATTTAGTTAATATTTTTTTTATTGTTATATATTTAAATGTGTATACTAAAAAGAAAATTAACAATATGTATGATATTTTTATTTTTAATTTAAAAATTGCAAAAATTACAAAAAAACATATTGTCCATTTTATTATAGAATCATTTAACATTTTTTTGGAAAATTTTAAAACAACGGTTATCATTATGATAATTGAAGATATTTTTGCACCTTCGAGAAATTTTTTAACATGTATGCTATCTGGTACTAATTTTAGGTAAAGGAAAACCATTATTATTGCAATAATGGAGGGTAAAATTCCTGCAACAACGAGCAAAAGTGCGCATGGGAAACCTCCAAATTTTCTTCCTACTAGGAACACAAAATTAATCGCTGTAACTCCAGGAATAACATTTGATGTTGCTAGTATTTTGTTAAAATCGTCCTCAGATATTATTTTTCTTTTTTTTACAAATATTTTTTTAAGCTCAGATATAATTATTAATCCTCCGCCAATTGTAAGTGTTGTTGTTTCAAAGACAAGTAAAAACAAGTCCAGAATTTCACATATTTTTTTTTGTTTCTTTTTATACATTTGTTTTGTCAAATTTAGTAAAAACCTTTGGATACTAATTTTATCACAAATATTGTTGTAATGTTCATTTTGTTGTTGAGTGTCAGTAATGAAAACATGCTTTATTGTGGCTTTAAAGCACTGAGCCATTGTTTTAATTGGGGTTTTTATTGGAAGGCTTGTTTGTTTTTTGTGCTATAATTCAATTAATTTATGTGAAGCCTGGAAAGAAAGTTTAATTTGTTTAAGGAGTTTTTTATATTTCAAGATTATTTTAATTATATTATTGAGGGCGTGGTAGGTTATGGTCTAAAAGTTTCGATTGCTATAGTGCTATGGTATTTTTTAAAGTTAATAGTTAATAAAATGGGAAAAATTTTATTTAAAACTTTAGAAAAGTCCAGATTAGAGGAAAAGTTAGAAGTTACAGTTTTTAACTTTTTAAAATCTTTTTTTAAAATATTAACAGACTTTGTTATTGTTTTAATAATATTGCCATATCTTGGGGTGCCCACAACATCTATTCTTGCTGTATTTGGATCATTAGGGCTTGCCGTTGGGCTTGCTGCTCAGAATATTTTATCTAATTTTGTTAGTGGATTTATTGTTTTGAATTCTAAGTTTTTTAAGTGTGGAGATCATATTCAATGCGGAGATGTTGAAGGTTTGGTTGCGGATGTCCAGATTTTTTTTACTACACTTGAAACATTTAACAAAGAAATTATTAAAATTCCAAACAGTAAGCTTACATCCAATTTTGTTGTTAATTTTTCGTCATGCCCTAGAAGAAGAGTTGTGTTTTCTTTTCAAGTTCCCTATGATACGAATATTGGTTTATTAAAGGATAAAATAGAGGATTTAATGATTTTTAATAATAAGAAATTTAATGTTGAGCTTTGCGCTCCTACTCTTATTGTTAAAAAATACACTCCTTATTATATAGTTTTGCAAGTTCGATTTTTTGTTAATACAGAGGTTTTTTGGGATTTTCAATATTTTGTTGGGGAGTCTATTCAAAATGTTTTATTGGATATGAAAATTAAGGTTCCAATTTGTTTTGTGCCTTTTGATAAGCTGTATTAATGATTTTTTTTTGCAATAATTTCTGAGTAATAGTTTTCAATTTTTTTTGTGAAAAAATAGCTTGAAAATTTAGTGGAGTGTTTTTTTGCATTTTCTTTAAATTTTTTTAGTATTTCATCATCTTTTATTACTTTGTCTATGTACCGAGATAAGTTTTCATATTTTTTTATTAAGAATCCGTTTACCCCCTCTTTTATTACGTCTTTATATATATAATCATTTATTAAAATAGCAGGTATTCCAGCGGTTAATGCTTCTATTACTGTCATTGGATATACTTCACTTTTTGATAGGCTAGCAAAGATATCAGAAATTTTGTAGTAATAGTATATTTCTTCCCATGGAATTGTTCCTATTAACAATATTTGTTTTTCAAGCCCATGTTTGATGCTAAAATTTTTTATTTCCTTTTCTTCACTTCCTTTACCAATAAGTATAAGTTTATAATTATTGTTTTGTATTAAAAGATCTTTTAAGTGTTTTACTAATAAATTTATGTTTTTTTCTTTATTTATTCTTCCAACAAATATTATTATTTTGTCTGTTTGCTTTATATTGTGCTTTTTCAAAATTTCATCTTTTTTTTCTTTGCTTAGAGTTTTTATAAAAAGCTTTCTATCAACTCCATTTGGGATTATTTTATAGTTAGAAGAATTATTTGAAAGTTGGAAATACCTCTCTTTTGCTTTACTTGATGGGTAAATAAAATGTTTTATTTTATTATAATGTTTTCGCATCATTTTGTCGGGTTTGATAAAATATTTAAAAATTCCTAAGTAATGCAAATAATAATCCCACATTGTATGGCTTGTATGAACTATTGGTATGTTGTGTTTTAATGCAATTTGTTTTCCAATTTTTCCCATAGAAAATTCGGAGTGAGTATGAATGATGTCTGGTTTATAGCTTTGTATTATTTTGGATATTTTTCTTTTGTTGGGAAAAGCTATTACAGCGTCAAGTTTTTTATTTATTTGAATAGATGAGCATCTGTAAACGTTTTTTTCGTTTAAAGATTTTTTGGATTTTGGGCAAAATATGTAAACCTCATAGCCATTTTTTTCAAATCCCTCTTTAATTTGTTTTATTGATGTTGCTACTCCATTTTTTTCTGGGATATACGTATCTGTAAATATTGCGACTTTCATATTCTCCTCCTAGCTTAAGTATAATATATTTGCTACTTGGATTATAATTTACTTTAATGCAAGCGGTTTATTTATTGTTGGGGGATGAGCAAGGTTTAAAAGAAGCTTATTTAAAAGAGCTTTTAATCAAAATGGATGCTTTTAAATCCGAAGTTTCAGTTACTAAAATTTTTTTGTCAGAACTCTCAGCTGTAGGATTTGCTGAGAAATTATTTTCCAATTCTTTTTTTTCAAAAAAAGAAATTTTTATTGTTTATGAGTCTGAACTTTTAAAAGCAGAAAAAGATTTAGAGCTGGTGTGTAATGCAATTTTGAAGTCTAACAATAAAACTGTTATTTTTGTTTCTAATAGCAATACATGTAACATTGATTTTAAGAATAAGCTTAAGTTTATAAAAAAAGTTTTTTATGAGATTCCTGATGATGATAAATTTACATTTGTAAAAAGAAATTTTTTTAATCTTAATATTAAAATTACAGATTCTGCAATAAATTTAATGCTTTTAATGTTAAATTCAGATACTAAAATTTTGAAATTTTATATAGATTCTTTTGCGCTTTTTGCGAAGAATAATACCATTGATGAGGAAGATATAACTTCTTGGATTAGTTTTATTCGCTTTGAAAACACCTTTTCCTTATTTAATTCAATTTTGAGAAAAGATATGACTCAGTCTTTGATCAAGATTAAGTCTATTTTGGACCAGGGAGAAGATTTGCTTAATATTTTAATGAGTCTTATTTGGCAATTTAAAAGATTATTAAAGGTGCAAATAGATTATAATGCATGTGGGAGCTTACAGAGTGCATTGAATAAAAATAAAATCTTTTTTTCATTAAATAAAATTTATAGAGCAGGAATTAAAAATTATTCAATTCCAGAAATTAAAATTGTTTTGAAAATTTTATATAAATTTGATTTATATTTGAGAATTTATTCTAAAAATATTCATCAAAATTTGTCATATTTTTTAATATTCTCAATTTTAAAGCTTAATAATAATTTTTTAATGCATTATTCTACAGAATCAAAGTTTAATTTTTAATGTATGAAGCAAAAATTAAGTTGGATTTTATTATTTTGTTTTTTGTCTTGTAGATTTGAATCTAGATTGGCTGAAAATGTTTTAATAGGGTTTTTTGATTCTATTAAAAATTTTCAAAGCAATCCTGAAATGTTTTTTAATTATTTAAATATTCCAAGTGATGATGACCTGAAGGCAAAAATTCGTGGCTTAAAATCTCAGGCAAAGGACGATTTCATTTTTTATCCTTTGTTTTTTAACAATCTAAGATATGAGATAATAGGCAGAAAAAATATTTCTAAGGGCTTTGAATTTGAAGTTATTATTAAAAATATTAACTTTCAAAGCGGTATAGAAAAATTTTTGGTTAAATTAAATAAAATTGAAGGGAGATCTTTAAATATTAAAAATTTAGAAAAAAAAGAGCGTAAAAAAATATTTGACAATTTAATAAATGAAGTTATTGGAGAGTTGAATGATTTTGATTACACCGAGATTGTTCATTTTTTTAGAGTAGTTAAGAGTTCTTCTGAAAATTATAAAATAGAGCTTTTGGGAGATGTTTTAAATATACAGTCTAGAAATAAGCTTATTAATGATCTTTTTTTGGTTTTATCGCCTGGAATTTAAAATATTGTTTTATTTTAAAAAATGTTAATAAATAATAATCTAGTTTAAAATTTATTTATCTTGATTATTATTTTTTATTGAGTTTTCTTTTATTGCAAATTCTTTTATTCTTTTTGCAAGTTGCACGTTTACTTTTATTTTTTCTGAAATTTCGTTTTCACTTAAAGGAAATATATCCTTATAGGTTCCAATTGATTTTAATATTTTTTGGGCTGTTTTTTCTCCAATTCCGTGTATTTTTGTATACAATAGGGTTATTTTTTCTCTTCTTTTTTTGTTAAATCCGTTGGCCTTTCTGTGTGCTTCGTCTCTTACATTTTGCAGTATCCTAAGGGCAGGATGTCCGTGGGGTAGATTTATTCCCTTTTTGTTGGTTGTTAAGAATATTGTTTCTTGTTTTTTTGCCAACGAGCAGACTTTAACTTTGTTTTCTATTTTTAAGCCCTTTAAGATAGAAATAGCAGCATTTAATTGCCCTTTGCCCCCGTCAATTAAAATTAAATTTGGCAGTTCTAAATTGTTATTAATTATTTCCGAATATCTTCTTGAGATTACTTCTTTTATTGCCTTAAAGTCGTCAATTTCTCCTTTTAATAGCGAATTTAGTTTGTAAAGCCTGTAGTTTTTTTTAAAAGGTATTCCCATTTTAAAAGTAACCATAGAAGCTACTGTTTCTTGACCTTTAAGATGAGCAATATCAAATCCTTCGATTATTTTGGGAAGTTTGTCCATTTCTAGCAAAATTTTTAGACTCTCAAGCGCTTTGTTGCTTTTGTTTTCATATTCTCTTAAAGATAATTCAGCATTAGATATGGCCATTTCCATTATTTTTAAAATTTCTTCTGTTTCTTTGTAAATAATTTCTGTTTTTGTATTTTTAATTTCATTTATTAGTTTTTCAACATTTTTGGTGTCAATATCTTTGAGAAAAATATGAATTTTGTCTGGTACTATCATATTAATAGATGTGTAATATTGAGTCAAAAATTGTAAAATCAGCTCATTTTCTTTGCATATACTCTCATCAAAGTTTACATCTCTTTCAACTAATTTTCCATTTCTATATTTTAATACTATTATTGTATTTACATTTTCTCCTGGATGAACATGTACATAGTCTATGTTTAAATTGTTGGTTTTTGTAACGATTTGGATTTGATTGATTTCTATTAAAGAATTTTTAATTTCTTTTAATTTGATAGCGGTTTCAAAATCTTCTTTTTGTATGGCAAGTTTTAATTTGATATCAATTTGACTTAATATTTCGGATATATTTCCATTTAGTATGGATTTTGCCTTATCTAGTTCTTTTTGATATTCTTTTTCAAGGTTTTCTTTGTGGCATACTCCAAGGCATTGCCCCATATGGTAATATAGGCAAGGAGCATTGGATTTTTTTTTACACTTTCTAATCTTAAATGTTTTGTTAATAAAATCTAGTACTTGGTCTAATTTTTTTACATTGGTAAATGGTCCAAAATATTCGCTTTTGTCATTAATTATTTTTCTAGTTTTGAAAATTCTTGGATATTTTTCATGGGTTATCCTTACCATGGGATAACCTTTTCCATCTTTTAATTTTACATTGTAATCAGGTTTGTGGGTTTTAATTAGATTGCACTCTAGAAGCAATGCTTCGTATTCGCTGTTTGTTGTAATGACTTCTATTGATTTTACATTTTTCATTAATATTTTGATTTTGAGGCTATTTTTTTCTAAAAAATAACTTTTTACTCTTGATCTTAGATTTTTTGCTTTTCCAATATAGAGTATTTTTTTATTTTCATTTAGCATCTTATAGCAACCGCTTGTGGTTGGTAATTTTATTACTTTTTCGAATAAATTTGTTAGGCTCTCTTTCATAATGTCAGGCAGTTTTTAGATTTTAAAAATCATCTTATGATATAATATTGTATCATAAGGCAGTTTGTTTTATGTTTTGGGGTATTTAAAAATATGGGTAATAACAAATAAAAGGTCAAAAATGAGATTAATTTTAATACTCTTGCTATCTTTTTTGTGCTTTTCTACTCTGTTATCTCAAGAATTGAAGTTGATACTTGATTCGAAAAAAAATTTTAAATTTATTCAAGATTCTAGCAATGTTACTTTTGAAAGGGATATGAGGGGTTTGCTTGGTATTTATTTGGATAGATATAAAGCTGTTTTAGATTTAAATAATATTGATTTGCGCTTAGAAATAGGAAGGGATAATAAATTAAAAGACACATCTTCAAATTATTTAGTTAGTGCAAAAAGTTTGAGAGTTTCAAATGAATTTCGTAATGTTTCTAATGGCTCTTTAATTTTTTATTCAAATCAAAATCCTGTTAAGTTTAAGCCACTTACAAAGAAGGCGTTCTTTTTTTCAGGCAATACTGTTTCTGATTTTACTATTAAGTTTTGGGTATATCGAACAACGTCTGTTACAGGAGAAATTATTTTTAGTTGGGATGGTTATAAAAAGATTAATAATTCGTGGGTAGATCAGTCTATTAGATTGGAAAGCGATGAGGGAAATTTTGTTTGGGTTTTAAACAATGTATTTTTAAAAGACAATAAAAATCCTATCAAAATTAGAATGAAAAGCAATGATGATTTTATTCCAAAGGAATGGCATTTGCATACTTTAAGATATAGGCAAAAGGACGGCATACTTGAATATTTGATAGATTCTAAACCTCAGGCAATAGAATATATAACAGATGATAAGAAGGAAGGATCAGGATATTTATTAAGTATTGGTAATTTTATTGATTTTACCTTAGGAACTTATTTTACTGGTGCGGTTGAGAATTTGGAAATACATAAAAGCTTTGAAGAGGTTAGTAATGCTTTTTTCTCAAAGAATATGGGATACATTATTACAGAGCCTATTAAGCTTTCTAAATATTATTCTCAAGTATTATCCTTTGATGTTGATTCCAATGTTCCTAAGGATACAGAGATTGTTTATTATTACAGATTAGATAATAAGGTATTTTATGATACAGATAGTCATGGGAATATTAAAAAAAATTTAACTGGGGCATGGATTCATTTTGATCCTAAAAAAGATTTTCCAGATTCAAAGATATCAAAATATATTCAAATAAAAGTTGAATTTTATCCCAGTGGGGATTCTGTAAGCAGTCCTTCTCTTTATAGTATGTCAATTACTTACGTTCCTGAAGCAGCTCCATTTCCTCCTGTGATAACAAAAGTTATTCCAGGCTCCAGGGAAGTTTTTATTGAATGGATTCCTGTTGTTAATAGCAGTGTTGAGGGGTATTACATTTATATTGGTGTTGTTTCTGGTAATTATCATGGAAAAACCGGCGGTGTTTTAACTTCTCCTATTGATGTTGGAAATCAAACTTCTTTTAAGATTACAGGACTTGAAGATGGAAGACTTTACTATATTAGTATTGCTGCTTACAATTTGGATAAAAGTCTTAATAAGACTTCTTTTTCAAAGGAAATTTCTGTAAGGCCTATGGAGATTTTTAAAAAATATGAATAACTTTAGTTTTGAGAAGGCTTTAAATTTTTATAAAAATGGTGATTTTAAAAGCTCTCTTGATAATTTAGATGTTTTTGATGAGAATTTTGATTCTCTTGCACTTAAAGCGCTTATTTATTTCAAGAAAAAGGATTATAAGGCTCTTTTATATGTTTTAAATACTTATCCTGTTGTTTTGAGCGAATATAATTTTTTAGTTAAACTTATAGATTATGGCAAAATTGAAAAAAATAAAGATGATTTAGGTCCTTTTGAGAATTATAATTTAGGTGTTTTTTATTTTAATTTAAAAGAATATGAACTTGCTTTAAGTTGTTTTTTAAAAGCTAAAGAGCAAAAATCTGATTTTGTACAAGCTTTAAACAATAGTGCTGTTTTATTTGAAATGTTGGGTAACAAAGACGAGGCTTTAAAATTATTTTTTGAGGCTAGAGATTTGGATCAAAACAATTCTCTAGTTAAGCTTAATATTTGGATTTTAAAAAATAGTGAATCTCTTCAAGCAGCAAACTTTTTAAAAGTAGATAAAATTTTTTATGATGCCAATCTTGCTCTTGTTGTTAATTATTTAATGTATTATTTCTATTCTATTGGGGAAATAAGCAGAGCAATTAGGCTTTCTGAGAAATTTTTAACAGACTCTCATTATTCTAAATATATTTGGCACAATAGGGCAACTATTTTCCATAAAATAGGCAACATGACTCAAGCCACAACATCTTATGTTAAAGCCATTTTAAATTTTCCCAATATTTATACGATCTACAATATGCATATTGCAACAGTTGAGCTTTTAAAATTTTCTCCTAAAAAGTCTATTGAAAGAATGGTTAATGATTATTCTAACTTAGATTTGATATATTTATATGCAACCTTATTTTTTCTTAGAAATCGTGATCTTGAGGATGCCTATTTTTATATGAAAAAACTTTGTGAGCTTAATCCAGGGTCTTATTCAAAATTTTTAAAATTGCTTGAGTCCAGCGAGGATATGTTAATTGAAACTCTGCTTGAAGAATTTGCAGTATCTTTAAGAGTAAATTGGTATTTAGAGTATTTATTTTTTATTGACAATTCTTTAAATTTGAGAGATCCTATTTTTATTTTTGATCACAATACAAGAGTAAATACGTATATTTGGAGAATTAAAGATGAGTGCATTGAATTAAAGTTTAGCAACAATGAGGAAAAAATGGTTCAAGAAATCTTACATGAAGAATGTATTTTGCCTGAAATTGACATTTCTATTGGGGATTTTCAAAATTTAATAGAAGCTTATAAAGAGTTTAGAATAAATTACTAATAATTTATAATTTATTTGGTTGACAATAATGATATCTCTAAGATAATATGTATTAATGTTATAGGAGAGATGCCAGAGTGGCCGAATGGGGCTTCCTGCTAAGAAGTTGTCCTTTTAAAAGGGGACCATGGGTTCGAATCCCATTCTCTCCGTAATTATTTAAATATTGACAGCGTGTATTTTATTTATTAAAATTTGTTTTAACTCTGGAGAGGTGGCAGAGTGGTTTAATGCTACGGTCTTGAAAACCGTTGTAGGTGTAAGCCTACCGTGAGTTCGAATCTCACCCTCTCCGTAATTATCATTTAATTTTAAGTATTAAGATTGGGGGTGAAGGTTTTTGTTTGGTTGATATTCATTTTCTGTGTTTTCATGTATGGGGAATTGAAACTCAATTTTATCGCAGCCATTACAATCATTTGAGAATGGATTATAAAAAACTATAATTTGGTTATTTTTAAAATAATATTTATATCTTGGAAAGATTGTTGTGAATTTTTTTTCCAATTCTTTTTGACTGTGTTTGCCTTTAACATAAAAATCTTTAATTCTACTATTTAGCTGTTCTTTTAATACGTTTATTAGAGAGTCTAGCTGATCTTTTGATATTATTTCTGAAATTTCTATTTTTTTGTTTCCTTTTAAGTTTAAAGAATAATATTTCAAGAAAGTGCTTGATTCTTTTTCTCTGAAAGATTCTTTGTATAAAATAGATGTAATGCCAATATTTTCATTTTTAAATATTGTAAAATTGGAAAAATAAAAATATTCATTTTTTGAGTTTTCGGGTTTTGATATTTTATTTTCGATGTCTTTTTTCCATTTTTTTATAAGATTTTCAAATTCAAAGTTTGCATTTTCCATAAAAGGAATTTTTGCATCTATGTGGAGAATATTATTGTTTTTTAGTATTTCATTTTCTTTGATATTTTTAGTTTTAATTTCAAATTCGGAATTAACTTTACTTGAGACTGATTTAGAGCATGATAGAATAGATAATATTGAAAGAAAAATGATTATTCTAGTTTTCACAATTTCTCCATTTTCTATTGAATGTTTTTATTGTAATAAATAGTAATTTTTATTACAATAAAAGCTAATTATTTGTGTCCATAGCTCAGTTGGATAGAGCGTTAGATTGCGATTCTTAAGGTCGGAGGTTCAAGTCCTCTTGGACACGAAAAGTTTGTTAGTTTGGAGAGATGGCCGAGTGGCTTAAGGCGCACGCTTGGAAAGCGTGTATACAGTAAAATGTATCATGGGTTCGAATCCCATTCTCTCCGATTCCTAGGGCCCGTACTATCAAGTATTGCCGAATCCCGTCAGGACTGGAAAGTAGCAGCGGTAAGCGATTTTTTTGATGAGTACGTAAGTCTTAGGTTTAATTTTGAACCCAAATGCAATGTTTTGCTTTATGTTAAGATATGGATTTGTCTTTTTGCAACTTTCAATTTTATTATATTTTTTATGTTTCATAAAATTCTTTTAAAGTAATAGTTCTGAGATATAAATATGTTGTATAGTATATATTTACTAATATTTTACTTATTAAAGCATAGGGAGGTAAAAAGTTAATGGCGTCTTCAAGAGGCACTGCTCTTAAGAAACGCCCTAGAGATTTCAACTCTCTTGAAGGGCAAGACTTTGTTGTTGAAACTCTAAAGCATTCTATAGAGAAAAATAAAATAGCCAATGCTTATATCTTTTCAGGGCCAAGAGGTGTTGGCAAAACTTCATCAGCCAGAGCTTTTGCCAGATGTTTAAATTGCAGGAATGGTCCAACAGTTATGCCATGTGGGGATTGCAGCAATTGTAAATCTATTGAGAATGACAGCAGCCTTGATGTTGTTGAAATTGATGGTGCTTCAAACACCTCGGTTCAAGATATTAGACAAATTAAAGAAGAGATAATGTTTCCTCCTGCAATTTCTAAATATAGAATATATATTATTGATGAAGTTCATATGCTTTCCAATTCTGCTTTTAATGCTCTTTTAAAGACAATTGAAGAGCCTCCAAATTATATTGTTTTTATTTTTGCCACTACAGAGTCACACAAGCTTCCAGAGACAATAAAAAGCAGATGTCAACATTTTAGTTTTAAACTTTTATCTTTAGAAAAGATTTATAATATGCTTAAGAAAGTTTGTTTAGAGGATGATATTAAATATGAAGATGAAGCTTTAAAATGGATTGCGTATAAAAGTAGTGGTAGCGTAAGAGATGCTTATACTCTTTTTGATCAGATAGTTTCTTTTACTGATTCTAACATTAAATTAGATCAAATAAGATCTAAGATGGGCTTAACCAACGATGAATTTTTGGAAAAGTTGTCAGTTAGCATTCTTGGTGAAGATGTGAAAGAGTTAATTTGTGTTCTTGATTCTATTTTTTCATCTGGAGTGTCTTATGAGCAATTTCTTTTAGATTCAATCGAATTTTTTAGAGAGGCATTATTTTTAAAGATAGGTATTAAAAATTTTGAGTTTATTGGAATTAAATCTGAGGATTTGAAAAAGAAATTACTTGAGTTTGATTTGAACTATCTTGAGAGAATTATTGTTGTTTTGCTTGAAACTTACAGGGATTTGCAATTTTCGGTTAATCCAAGATATGAGCTTGAGATTAATTTTATTAAAATTTTAAGACTTAAAAGTTATGTTCCAAATCATGTTTTAATAAAGCAAATTCAAAATCTTGAAGACAATTTGTTAGAAAATATTGTTGCAGATTCAAACAATTTTGATGTTTTATCAAATAATAAGAGCGAAGATGATTTGGCTTTTATTCCATCAAAATCTAACTTAAAATGTGAATTTCCCGAAATCAAATCTTTAGAAAAAGAGGAAGCTGATCGTGATGAAAATTTGTCAACAAAAATTGATAAAAATATTTTAGAGACCAATAGTATTGACGAGATTGATGAGATTTTTATTGAAGATGATAATTCGAGTAATTCAAATGATTTTATTGATATAAGAGATAAGTTTATTTATATTGTTTCAAGATATGTTCAAACTTTAGTTCATTCGGGAGAAGTTGTTATTGACGACAATGTTCTTTATTATAAGGTTTTTAGTGAGTTTGAATATAATGAGCTTCAAAATTATAAAGGTGAGATAAGATCTGAATTTTATAAAGAATTCCCCAATTTAAGCATTGTGTTTCAGAAAAATTTTAAAAACCTTGAAAAGGATTTTGAAAAAATAGAAACTGTAAAAAATATTTTTGGAGCAAGTGAAGTTCTGGAGGGATAAAAATATGGCAGTAAATCCGTTAGATTTTTTGAAAAATATGTCTAGTGTTAAGGATAATATTGACAATATTAAAAAGGAAATTTCTAAAATTACGGTTTGTGGTAAAGCAGGTAGCAATATTGTTACTATTGAGATGGATGGCGAATTTAATGTTAAAAAAGTTTCAATCAATAAGGAATTTTTTGATGATTTAGACAATGATGCTTTTGAACAAATGGTTAAATCTGCTTTAAATGATGCTGTCTCTAAGGTTAAAGAAGAGATAAAATTAAAAACTATTGGAGTTCTTCCTTTTGGAATGTAGTTTTTGATTTTGCAAAAGTTATACTTGAATTTTTCAATACAATGTTAAGTGCTTTATAATTTGTATTATTCCATATAAATGTAATTAATCAGATATAATTTTTGTATTGAATAAGTATTTTTATTTATTCAATTATTTTTAAATATATATCCTAAATTTTAGGAGGATTTATGTCAATGTTATTGCAAAAAACTTTATGTATTGTTAAGCCAGATGGAGTTAGAAGAGGTTTAATTGGCGATGTAGTTTCTAGATTTGAAAGGGCAGGTTTAAAGATGGTAGCTGCTAAAATGCTTATTGTTGATGAGAGTTTGGCAAAAAAACATTATTTATACAATGATATTGTCTTTAGACATAGTGAGGCTGTTTGGAATTCTTTAATTAAATTTATTTCAAATTCCCCTGTTTTTGCATTTGTTGTTGAAGGGGTTGAAAGCATTGAGGTTGTGAGGAAGCTTTGTGGTGCTACTGAGCCAAAATTGGCTATTCCTGGAACAATACGGGGAGATTTTTCTTATCATAGTTTTAAGTATTCAAATGAAAAAGGTTTTTCAATTTACAATGTGATTCATGCATCTGCAAATGAGGCAGATGCGATGCGCGAAATACCAATTTGGTTTAAAGACAATGAAATTTTAAACTACAAAAGAGATGATGAATGTGAGCATTATTATTGTTAATTTTTATAAGTCTATCTCTTAAAAGGAATAAGCTGTAAATTACCTTTGTGTTAGCCCGAAATAAGAGCAATTTTTGTACTTTTGTTTGAATTTTTGTATTTTAGGAGAATTCTTATATAGAAAATTGTTCTTAAGAATAGTGTTTTTACCTTGATTTTATGTTTATTTATTCTTGATTTTACCCGATTGATTTATTGTGTTATACTTGAATTTTGATAGGGGTTTTTATGAAGATTTATTTAGCCTCTCCATTTTTTAAGGAAAAGGAAATTAAACTAAGGGATGAGGTTTTGAAATTTCTTGAAGAGTTTAATTTAGAAGTATTTTCTCCAGAGCATCATGCTGTCAAAAAGATGGGATTGCTTGAGAAGGTTGATTATAAGTTTGCAAATAGAGATATAAGGGAGAAGATAAGAGAAATAGATTTAAAAGAGTTAGTTAGTAGCGATATTGTTTTAGCCCTGGTTAATTATGTTGATTCTGGCACGGCTTATGAGAGAGGATTCGCCTTTGCCAAGAAAATACCAAGTATAGATTTTTTTAAAGATAAACAAGATTCTGATTTTTATAATTTAATGTATAGCGACTGTATTGCTGCTTTTTCCAATTACAAGGATCTTAGGGAAGGAATTTTAACCTTTAAAGAACTGTGGATTAAGTTTAAAGGAGATAATGAAAATTTCAGAACTTTTTTTGATTATTTAAAAGCTAAATTGGGGAATAAATTAAAAAAAATTTTTACAACTTTGCCTGCTAATGAAAAGTGTGGCTGTTAATGCTTTTATTATGGCTTATTAATAAAATTTATTTTTTTACATTTTATATTAATAAAAATAATGCAAAGGTATTGACAATATGATTCTTCTTTTGTTAAAGTATTAAAGGTTGAAATGATTATTGGAAGATGAGAGAAGGGAAGAGTTAAGTAAGGTTAAAAGCCAAAAGAATAAACAAAACCTGTTAATTTTTTTAAATAAAAAAATAAAATAACGAAGAGTTTGATCCTGGCTTAGAACTAACGCTGGCAGTGCGTCTTAAGCATGCAAGTCAAACGGGATGTAGTAATACATTCAGTGGCGAACGGGTGAGTAACGCGTGGATGATCTACCTACGAGATGGGGATAACTATTAGAAATAGTAGCTAATACCGAATAAGGTCAATTAATTTGTTAAGTGATGAAAGGAAGCCTTTAAAGCTTCGCTTGTAGATGAGTCTGCGTCTTATTAGCTAGTTGGTAGGGTAAATGCCTACCAAGGCGATGATAAGTAACCGGCCTGAGAGGGTGAACGGTCACACTGGAACTGAGATACGGTCCAGACTCCTACGGGAGGCAGCAGCTAAGAATCTTCCGCAATGGGCGAAAGCCTGACGGAGCGACACTGCGTGAATGAAGAAGGTCGAAAGATTGTAAAATTCTTTTATAAATGAGGAATAAGCTTTGTAGGAAATGACAAAGTGATGACGTTAATTTATGAATAAGCCCCGGCTAATTACGTGCCAGCAGCCGCGGTAATACGTAAGGGGCGAGCGTTGTTCGGGATTATTGGGCGTAAAGGGTGAGTAGGCGGATATATAAGTCTATGCATAAAATACCACAGCTCAACTGTGGACCTATGTTGGAAACTATATGTCTAGAGTCTGATAGAGGAAGTTAGAATTTCTGGTGTAAGGGTGGAATCTGTTGATATCAGAAAGAATACCGGAGGCGAAGGCGAACTTCTGGGTCAAGACTGACGCTGAGTCACGAAAGCGTAGGGAGCAAACAGGATTAGATACCCTGGTAGTCTACGCTGTAAACGATGCACACTTGGTGTTAACTAAAAGTTAGTACCGAAGCTAACGTGTTAAGTGTGCCGCCTGGGGAGTATGCTCGCAAGAGTGAAACTCAAAGGAATTGACGGGGGCCCGCACAAGCGGTGGAGCATGTGGTTTAATTCGATGATACGCGAGGAACCTTACCAGGGCTTGACATATATAGGATATAGTTAGAGATAATTATTCCCCGTTTGGGGCCTATATACAGGTGCTGCATGGTTGTCGTCAGCTCGTGCTGTGAGGTGTTGGGTTAAGTCCCGCAACGAGCGCAACCCTTGTTATCTGTTACCAGCATGTAATGGTGGGGACTCAGATAAGACTGCCGGTGATAAGTCGGAGGAAGGTGAGGATGACGTCAAATCATCATGGCCCTTATGTCCTGGGCTACACACGTGCTACAATGGCCTGTACAAAGCGAAGCGAAGCAGTGATGTGAAGCAAAACGCATAAAGCAGGTCTCAGTCCGGATTGAAGTCTGAAACTCGACTTCATGAAGTTGGAATCGCTAGTAATCGTATATCAGAATGATACGGTGAATACGTTCTCGGGCCTTGTACACACCGCCCGTCACACCACCCGAGTTGAGGATACCCGAAGCTATTATTCTAACCCGTAAGGGAGGAAGGTATTTAAGGTATGTTTAGTGAGGGGGGTGAAGTCGTAACAAGGTAGCCGTACTGGAAAGTGCGGCTGGATCACCTCCTTTCTAAGAGAAAGATAAACTAAGGCTGGTTCCATTAACTCTTCCCTGCTCTTTTCTTTTGATAAGAGAGTTTTTAAAACCAGTGTTATTTCTGTAGATTTAAGAGAAGCTTATGTATTAAATTTTTATTTTTGATATTAAAGAGCTTTGTTGAGTTTAGGTCATTTTGGGGGTTTAGCTCAGTTGGCTAGAGCATCGGCTTTGCAAGCCGAGGGTCAAGGGTTCGAGTCCCTTAACCTCCATTGGGCTTGTGCCCTAAATTGTGATTAAGTATGTTTTTAAGTAGCTTTGTTAAAGTAATTATTGGAATGTGAAACAGAGGAAGTTAGGATTTCTGGGTTAAAGGTGGGTTCTGTTGATATTAAGAAGAATGTCTAAAAGCGAAGGTAAACTTTAGATAAAATCCAAGGTTGTTTCACTAAAGCACAAGGATTAAACAGAATTATATTTTCCAGCGGCCTATTTTATAAATGCAGATCATTTATAAAATAGCTTTTAGTTAGAAAATAATGTGGATTGCTAAGCGTGATGTCTAGGTAGGGACAAGTATTGTAGCGAGTCGCAGCCCTTGTTATCGCTGTCAGCATCTAGTAGTGGGGATTTGGATAAGACCGTCAGTTATAAGTTGGAGTAAGGCAAAGATTGCATTAAATCGTCATGTTCCTTGTCCTGGGTTACAAGCTTGTCGTAATAACCTAAAAAAGCTAAGCAAAATACCATAAAGCAGGTCTCAATTCAGATTGAAGTCTGAAACTTAACTTTATGAAGTTGGAATCGTATATACCTTAATATATAAATTGAATAAACTTTTGTTGTTCTTATTAATGATAGCTTAAAGCAGTACTGTCGTACTTAAAACAATGGAATACATTGGGACCAGGATGAGTTGAACATCCGACCTCAGGTTTATCAGACCTGCGCTCTAACCACCTGAGCTATGGTCCCTTAAGCATATCAATTCTTTACAAATTTTATTTAAATCTTATGACTTTGTCAATATCTCTTATATCTTGAAAAGATATAAGAGATATTGCATATAGTTTATAATTTTTTATATATTTATCAATGCTCGATATTTTATATTTTAGATTAGCATTTTCATATAAGCTGATTTAAGTTGAACCAGTTCAACTTTTTAAATTTTTAATCAAAAAATTTAAAAAAATTATTAATCAACCAAGAATTTATTAAATTATATATTTACTGGGTGATTAAGTGATTTTAATTTTTATTTTTGTTCTGGGCAATATGTTTTTATGTTTTACATGTGTGCTTTGGTAATAATTTTTTTTATTATTATTATTATCTTGTTTTAAAATTGAGTTTATGGTTCGATATTTTTTTTTATAAGATGCTACTATCGTTGCAAAGTTATTGCTTGGTAATTTGTTGATCAGAAAGATCGATAAAGAGGAAATAGTTACCAGAATTGTTGAAACGGAAGCTTATATGGGGATAACAGATAGCGCTTGTCATTCTTATGGCGGCAAGATAACAAATCGCACAAATGCTATGTATAGCATAGGAGGATATTCTTATGTGTATATAATATATGGTATGCATTATATGTTTAACATTGTGACTGCAGATAAAAATAATCCTCAAGCTGTTTTAATCAGAAGTGTAGAGCCCATTTCTCCACTATTGGAAGAGAAAAGCATTCTTACTAATGGTCCTGGAAAACTTACAAAATTTTTAAACATTGATTTAACTTTTAATAAAGTTGATCTTATTGGGAATAATGAGCTTTTTTTACAAAGAGGTTTGAATCTAGATTTTAATATAGTTTGTTCAAAAAGAATTAATATTGATTATGCACAAGAGGGTGATATAAACAAGCTTTGGAGGTTTTATATCAAAGATAACAAATTTGTTTCAAGGCGTTGATTTTCATTTAATTATATTTTTTTAAATTTTATTATTTTATGCTTTAAGAGTAATTTATTGATAATAAATTATTTGGGATAGTATATTTTGAAAGAGAGATTTATATATGAATTCTAATTATAAAAGATATAAAATGCTGGTTTTTGACCTTGATGGCACTTTATTGAATAATAACCATGAGATTGCCTTTTTAACTCTTGAGGTTCTTTTGGCTTTGAAGAAAGATTTTAAAATAATTATTGCAACCGGTAGAAGATTGGGTGAAGTTAAAAATATAAGGAGCCAATTAAAAGAAATTGGTATTAATGAAAATTATCTTGTAACGGCGAATGGGGCTGAAGTGTTTTTGCAAGAAAATTTAATTTTTAGATACGCAATGAGTTATGACTTAGCAAAAGAAATTCTCAAGATACATACAGATAATGTTGATGTTAATCTTTATACTTTTGATACTTGGTATTCTAATGCAGATGTTAAAAGTCCTATTATGAAACATTTTATTAAGGATTTGGGCTTAAATGTTATTATTGGGGATTTGACTAAACTAAACGTTGATTCTGTTTCTAAGATTGTTTATTATTGTGACGATTTGGTAATTCTTAATAAACTTGACAATGAGATTAAAAGTAAAGATTTTCAGGACACAAGAGTGTTTTTTTCTTCTAAAGATTTATTAGAGGTTACCAATATTAATGCTAATAAATATAATGCTATTAAAAATATTGCTTTTCTTGAAAGCATTCCATTGTGTGATGTTTTAGCTTTTGGAGATAATAATAATGATTATGAAATGCTCAAAAATCTTGGCAAAGGGGTTTTAATGAAAAATGCCAATGAATTTCTTAAAATTAATTTAGCAAAGAATGAAATAACAAGATTTAGTAATAATGAGGATGGTGTTGCTAGGTTTTTAATTGATTTTTTTGAGCTTAATATTAAATACTAATAATTTGTATTTAAATGTTTAATCCATTTGATTTATTTTTAGCAGGATTTTCTATTTAAAATATAAATTTTTTACTTAAAATGTATTTTTGAAAATTTATTTATTAAAATATTGGAATAAGTATTGACATGGATTAAACAAAGATATATATTATTTTATGTTGCATAAACAAATTGGCAAAATAGAGATGGAAGATAAAAATATGGTCAAAGTAATAAGAGTCTATGGTGAATGCCTAGGAGCTTTAAGGCGAAGAAGGTCGTGGTAAGCTGCGAAAAGCTTGGGGGAGAAGCAAACATTTATTGATCCCAAGGTTACCGAATGGAGTAATCCAGTTAGCAAGATGCTAGCTATCTATTATTTAGATAATAGAGGCGATACCAGGGGAAGTGAACCATCTAAGTACCCTGAGGAAAAGAAATCAAAGAGATTCCCTTAGTAGTGGCGAGCGAAAAGGGAGTAGCCCAAACTTTAAATGTGTCAAGCTGCAGAGCGTTGCATTTATGGGGTTGTAGGACGTTTAGGCTTAGTCTGTAATAAGCAAAAAAGTTACAAAATATTTATATAGAAGAATAATCTGGAAAGTTTAACCAAAGAAGGTGATAGTCCTGTAATTTAAATGTAAATATCTTTTTAAAATGTTCCTGAGTAGGACGAGGCACGAGAAACCTTGTTTGAAGCTGGGGAGACCACTCTCCAAGGCTAAATACTAGAAAGCTACCGATAGAGAAGAGTACCGTGAGGGAAAGGTGAAAAGAACCCCGGGAGGGGAGTGAAATAGAACTGAAACCGTAGACTTACAAGCAGTCAAAGCCGTAATTTATTGCGGTGATGGCGTGCCTTTTGCATAATGAACCTGCGAGTTATCATGTCTAGCAAGATTAAGGCATAGAAGTGCTGGAGTCGAAGCGAAAGCGAGTCTTAAAAGGGCGATTTAGTTAGATGTGGTAGACCCGAAGCCGAGTGATCTATTTATGGCCAGGCTGAAGCTTGGGTAAAACCAAGTGGAGGGCCGAACTCTAGTCTGTTTAAAAAGGCAGGGATGAGCTGTGAATAGGAGTGAAAGGCTAAACAAACTCGGAGATAGCTGGTTCTCCCCGAAATGGATTTAAGTTCAGCCTTATTTTAGTTTAATAGAGGTAGAGCACTAATTGAGCTAGGGCCTGTCAAAGGGTACCAAACTCAGTTAAACTCCGAATGCTATTAAATGATGAATAGGAGTGAGACTATGGGCGATAAGGTTCATAGTCGAGAGGGAAACAACCCAGACCAACAGCTAAGGTCTCAAAAATGTGTTAAGTGGAAAAGGAGGTTTAGGTACGTAAACAGCCAGGAGGTTGGCTTAGAAGCAGCCATACCTTTAAAGAGTGCGTAATAGCTCACTGGTCGAGTACTTAAGCGCCGATAATGTAACGGGGCTAAACACATTACCGAAGCTTTGGATCTTAACGAAAGTTAAGATGGTAGGGGAGCGTTCTGTAAGCCAGAGAAGTTAAGCTGGAAAGTTTGATGGAGGTATCAGAAGTGAGAATGCAGGTATGAGTAACGAAAAAATGGGTGAGATTCCCATTCGCCGAAAACCTAAGGTTTCCTGGGTAAAGGTCGTCTTCCCAGGGTTAGTCGGCCCCTAAGGCAAAGCTGAAAAGTGTAGTCGATGGGAAACGGGTTAATATTCCCGTACCTCTTATAGTTTCGATGGAGTGACGCATGAGGTTAACTACTGCTAGGCGATGGTTGTCCTAGTTTAAGCATTAAGGCGATGATCTTAATAGGAAAATCCGTTAAGAGAGCTAAGATGTGATAATGAGTGCTATTTAGGTAGCATGAAATGTAGGTAGTCAAGGTGCCAAGAAATAGCTTCTAAGGTTAGGCTATAAGGGACCGTACCGCAAACCGACACAGGTAGGTGGGATGAAAATTCTAAGGCGCGCGAGAGAATCCACGTTAAGGAACTCTGCAAAATACGTACGTAACTTCGGGATAAGTACGACCTAAGCAATTAGGTAGCATAAAAATGGTCCAAACGACTGTTTACCAAAAACACAGGTCTCTGCAAATCTGTAAAGAGAAGTATAGGGACTGACACCTGCCCGGTGCTGGAAGGTTAAGAGGAGATGTTAGTTTATGCGAAGCATTGAATTTAAGCCCCAGTAAACGGCGGCCGTAACTATAACGGTCCTAAGGTAGCGAAATTCCTTGTCGGGTAAGTTCCGACCCGCACGAATGGTGTAACGATTTGGACGCTGTCTCAACGTGGAGCTCGGTGAAATTGAAGTATCGGTGAAGATGCCGATTACTTGTGGTTAGACGGAAAGACCCCGTGAACCTTTACTATAGCTTGGTATTGAGATTTGATTAAATATGTGTAGGATAGGTGGGAGACTTTGAAGCTATCTCGTTAGGGGTAGTGGAGTCGATCTTGAAATACCACCCTTGTTTAATTAGGTTTCTAACTTATAGAAATATGAGGAGAGTGCCAGGTGGGTAGTTTGACTGGGGCGGTCGCCTCCTAAAGAGTAACGGAGGTGCGCAAAGGTTACCTTAGAGTGGTTGGAAATCACTCTGTAAGTGTAAAGGCATAAGGTAGCTTAACTGTAAGACTGACAAGTCGAACAGATACGAAAGTAGGTCTTAGTGATCTGGCGGTGGCAAGTGGAAGCGCCGTCACTTAACGAATAAAAGGTACTCCGGGGATAACAGGCTTATCCTTCCCAAGAGTTCACATCGACGGAAGGGTTTGGCACCTCGATGTCGGCTCATCGCATCCTAGGGCTGGAGCAGGTCCTAAGGGTATGGCTGTTCGCCATTTAAAGCGGTACGCGAGCTGGGTTCAGAACGTCGTGAGACAGTTTGGTCCCTATCTGCCACAAGCGTTGGATATTTGAGAGGAGCTATCTTTAGTACGAGAGGACCGAGATGGACGAACCTCTAGTGTACCAGTTATCCTGCCAAGGGTAAGTGCTGGGTAGCTACGTTCGGAAAGGATAACCGCTGAAAGCATCTAAGTGGGAAGCCTTCCTCAAGATGAGATATCCTTTAAGGGTCCTGGAAGAATACCAGGTTGATAGGTTAGAAGTGTAAGTATAGTAATATATTGAGCTGACTAATACTAATTACCCGTATCTTTGGCCATATTTTTGTCTTCCTTATAAAAACCCTGGTGGTTAAAGAAAAGAGGAAACACCTGTTATCATTCCGAACACAGAAGTTAAGCTCTTATTCGCTGATGGTACTGCGAGTTCGCGGGAGAGTAGGTTATTGCCAGGGTTTTTATTTTTATGCCTTAATTCTTGATTTTATTTTTATGTTTTTTTAAATATTAGTGTTTTTGAATGTGTTGTTTAAATAACATAAAAAATAAAATATATATTGACATGGATTAAACAAAGATATATATTATTTTATGTTGTATAAACAAATTGGCAAAATAGAGATGGAAGATAAAAATATGGTCAAAGTAATAAGAGTCTATGGTGAATGCCTAGGAGCTTTAAGGCGAAGAAGGTCGTGGTAAGCTGCGAAAAGCTTGGGGGAGAAGCAAACATTTATTGATCCCAAGGTTACCGAATGGAGTAATCCAGCTAGCAAGATGCTAGCTATCTATTATTTAAATAATAGAGGCGATACCAGGGGAAGTGAACCATCTAAGTACCCTGAGGAAAAGAAATCAAAGAGATTCCCTTAGTAGTGGCGAGCGAAAAGGGAGTAGCCCAAACTTTAAATGTGTCAAGCTGCAGAGCGTTGCATTTATGGGGTTGTAGGACGTTTAAGCTTAGTCTGTAATAAGCAAAAAAGTTACAAAATATTTATATAGAAGAATAATCTGGAAAGTTTAACCAAAGAAGGTGATAGTCCTGTAATTTAAATGTAAATATCTTTTTAAAATGTTCCTGAGTAGGACGAGGCACGAGAAACCTTGTTTGAAGCTGGGGAGACCACTCTCCAAGGCTAAATACTAGAAAGCTACCGATAGAGAAGAGTACCGTGAGGGAAAGGTGAAAAGAACCCCGGGAGGGGAGTGAAATAGAACTGAAGCCGTAGACTTACAAGCAGTCAAAGCCGTAATTTATTGCGGTGATGGCGTGCCTTTTGCATAATGAACCTGCGAGTTATCATGTCTAGCAAGATTAAAGCATAGAAGTGTTGGAGTCGAAGCGAAAGCGAGTCTTAAAAGGGCGATTTAGTTAGATGTGGTAGACCCGAAGCCGAGTGATCTATTTATGGCCAGGCTGAAGCTTGGGTAAAACCAAGTGGAGGGCCGAACTCTAGTCTGTTTAAAAAGGCAGGGATGAGCTGTGAATAGGAGTGAAAGGCTAAACAAACTCGGAGATAGCTGGTTCTCCCCGAAATGGATTTAAGTTCAGCCTTATTTTAGTTTAATAGAGGTAGAGCACTAATTGAGCTAGGGCCTGTCAAAGGGTACCAAACTCAGTTAAACTCCGAATGCTATTAAATGATGAATAGGAGTGAGACTATGGGCGATAAGGTTCATAGTCGAGAGGGAAACAACCCAGACCAACAGCTAAGGTCTCAAAAATGTGTTAAGTGGAAAAGGAGGTTTAGGTACGTAAACAGCCAGGAGGTTGGCTTAGAAGCAGCCATACCTTTAAAGAGTGCGTAATAGCTCACTGGTCGAGTACTTAAGCGCCGATAATGTAACGGGGCTAAACACATTACCGAAGCTTTGGATCTTAACGAAAGTTAAGATGGTAGGGGAGCGTTCTGTAAGCCAGAGAAGTTAAACTGGAAAGTTTGATGGAGGTATCAGAAGTGAGAATGCAGGTATGAGTAACGAAAAAATGGGTGAGATTCCCATTCGCCGAAAACCTAAGGTTTCCTGGGTAAAGGTCGTCTTCCCAGGGTTAGTCGGCCCCTAAGGCAAAGCTGAAAAGTGTAGCCGATGGGAAACGGGTTAATATTCCCGTACCTCTTATAGTTTCGATGGAGTGACGCATGAGGTTAACTACTGCTAGGCGATGGTTGTCCTAGTTTAAGCATTAAGGCGATGATCTTAATAGGAAAATCCGTTAAGAGAGCTAAGATGTGATGATGAGTGCTATTTAGGTAGCATGAAATGTAGGTAGTCAAGGTGCCAAGAAATAGCTTCTAAGGTTAGGCTATAAGGGACCGTACCGCAAACCGACACAGGTAGGTGGGATGAAAATTCTAAGGCGCGCGAGAGAATCCACGTTAAGGAACTCTGCAAAATACGTACGTAACTTCGGGATAAGTACGACCTAAGCAATTAGGTAGCATAAAAATGGTCCAAACGACTGTTTACCAAAAACACAGGTCTCTGCAAATCTGTAAAGAGAAGTATAGGGACTGACACCTGCCCGGTGCTGGAAGGTTAAGAGGAGATGTTAGTTTATGCGAAGCATTGAATTTAAGCCCCAGTAAACGGCGGCCGTAACTATAACGGTCCTAAGGTAGCGAAATTCCTTGTCGGGTAAGTTCCGACCCGCACGAATGGTGTAACGATTTGGACGCTGTCTCAACGTGGAGCTCGGTGAAATTGAAGTATCGGTGAAGATGCCGATTACTTGTGGTTAGACGGAAAGACCCCGTGAACCTTTACTATAGCTTGGTATTGAGATTTGATTAAATATGTGTAGGATAGGTGGGAGACTTTGAAGCTATCTCGTTAGGGGTAGTGGAGTCAATCTTGAAATACCACCCTTGTTTAATTAGGTTTCTAACTTATAGAAATATGAGGAGAGTGCCAGGTGGGTAGTTTGACTGGGGCGGTCGCCTCCTAAAGAGTAACGGAGGTGCGCAAAGGTTACCTTAGAGTGGTTGGAAATCACTCTGTAAGTGTAAAGGCATAAGGTAGCTTAACTGTAAGACTGACAAGTCGAACAGATACGAAAGTAGGTCTTAGTGATCTGGCGGTGGCAAGTGGAAGCGCCGTCACTTAACGAATAAAAGGTACTCCGGGGATAACAGGCTTATCCTTCCCAAGAGTTCACATCGACGGAAGGGTTTGGCACCTCGATGTCGGCTCATCGCATCCTAGGGCTGGAGCAGGTCCTAAGGGTATGGCTGTTCGCCATTTAAAGCGGTACGCGAGCTGGGTTCAGAACGTCGTGAGACAGTTTGGTCCCTATCTGCCACAAGCGTTGGATATTTGAGAGGAGCTATCTTTAGTACGAGAGGACCGAGATGGACGAACCTCTAGTGTACCAGTTATCCTGCCAAGGGTAAGTGCTGGGTAGCTACGTTCGGAAAGGATAACCGCTGAAAGCATCTAAGTGGGAAGCCTTCCTCAAGATGAGATATCCTTTAAGGGTCCTGGAAGAATACCAGGTTGATAGGTTAGAAGTGTAAGTATAGTAATATATTGAGCTGACTAATACTAATTACCCATATCTTTGGCCATATTTTTGTCTTCCTTGTAAAAACCCTGGTGGTTAAAGAAAAGAGGAAACACCTGTTATCATTCCGAACACAGAAGTTAAGCTCTTATTCGCTGATGGTACTGCGAGTTCGCGGGAGAGTAGGTTATTGCCAGGGTTTTTATTTTTATGCTTTAAATCTTAAATTTATTATGTATATTTGTTTTTACACAGTGATAAAACTATTGTATTTTAATAAGGGAATTTTAAAATAACATGAAAAAAGCAAACTTTTTAAGTACTAATTTTTTAATTTTACTTTTGGTTTGTTTTGTCAACGTCAATTTATTTTCTAAGGATATTTTCAAGTTTAAGCTTGTAGATCAGTTTTTTCCTTTTTACTACAAGAATAATAAAGGAGAATATGAAGGGCTTATTTTTTCTATTTTAGATAAATGGGCAAAAGATAATAATGCTGATATTAGGGTTGAACATATTGATAATTTAAATGAAAGTGAAATTGAAGACGAAGCAATATATTTAGGATTGACTTATAATGCAAAATTAAATGATTTTTTTTATTTTAAAAGTGAGCTTGCTAGGAGTATTTCAATTTTATTTTTTAAAAACTCTAATAAAAAATATAAAAATACTCATTCAACATTTTTGTCCAATTTTAATATAGGAGTTATTAGAAATACAATATATGAAGATATCTTAAGGTTAAAAAGCGTTAACACCATTTTTTTGGCTGATAATTCTCAAGAGTTAGTATTGGCTTTAAAAAATGATAAAGTTGATTATATATATGGTGATTGTAAGACTTTACATTATATTGCAAATCATTTTTTAAGCGAAGTTCTTGTGATTTTTACTGGAGATGTTTTTTATAGTATCAAAAATAGAGTAGCTATTAGTAGAAATGCTCCTGAGATAGTAAAGAATTTGAATTTAGATTTGTTTTCATATTTAATGAAAATGCCTGAGGAACTTGTTTTTTCTTTTTTAGATAGCAATGCTAAGGGAAGTTTTGTTGATGTTGGTTTATATAATGATTATCCTCCTTTAAGTTTTATTAATTCACAGGGAAAATTGTCTGGCATTTTAGTGGATTTATGGAATCTTCTCTCAAGACAGCATATTTTTAAACCTATTTTTAAGGGATTTTCCAAAGAGGATATTAAGAAATCATTAGATGGAAAATCAGTAGGTATTTTTGGAGGAATTATTAGCAATGATAGTGTATTTGAAAATGTTAATTATGTAGTAAGTAAGCCAATATATCCTCTTAATTTTAAATTTTATTCTAAAGGCCTAAACAATGATACTGGTTCAATAAATTCTCAGTTTATTGATTTTAATTTTAATAATATTCAATTAAATAAGAATAAAGATATTGTTAATAACTTTATAGATATTGTTAATAATTCATATGGGTTTATAGAAAATTCAATAACAACAAAATATTTATTAAAATTAAATGGATATAACGGTAGATTAAAATCTTACGATTCGATTTTTAATAAAAATAGGTTTTTAGTATTAGCTATTGATAATAGGATTTATAAGGTTATTAAATATATTCTCAATTCTATATTTGATGATATTTCATTTGAATCTTTGCTTCAAATAGATAAAAATTGGTTGGATAAAGAAGAGATTAATAGTTCTAGAATAAATAGTTATAAAATTATGAATAAGGTTAAATTTAATATAGAAGAAAAAATTTGGTTATCAAAAAATAATAAATTAAATCTTGCTGTTAAAAATTGGTATCCAATAGATTATGTTGAAGCAAATAATTATAAAGGAATAAATCAATTTTTGCTTGATAAGATTAGAATGTTTTCAGGTTTGGGATTTAACGTAATTAAAGCACACAGCAGTTTAGATCTTAAAAAATTAATCAAATCTGGAAAAATCGATATGCTAAGTACTAATGCAACCGATTCAAATTTAGATAATGTTTTCAACATAAAATTAAATTCTCGAATTCCACTTTATATTTTTTCAAATAAGAAAAGGGTGCTTCCATCTAGATCTTTAGAAAAGTTTGCTATACCTGATTTCTTATATAGTAAAAATTTGGCTTCTAATATTAAATCAAAGCTTATTCTGGTAAGCAGCTTTAAAGAAGCTTTGCTTCTTCTTTATAAGGGAAAGGTAGATGGGATTATTAGCGATGAGTATACAGCTGCTGCTGTTTTTGAGGAATTAAATATTGATGATGTTGAAAAAATTCCTACTTTTAGAGATTTGGCTTTTGATTTGAGTCTTGCTATTTATAATCAGGATTATATCTTGAAAGAAATTATTCAAAAAGTTGTTATGCGTTCAAATGTTGACGGTCAGATGTATTTAAATGATTGGAAATTTGATATTTATTATAAATCCAAAAGTATCAGGTTTAAAAATTTCAAATTTTTAGTGATAACATTCATTATATTTTATTTTACTTTTTTAGGATTTGTAATTATATTTATGTCCAGATTATCATTTGAGCAGAAAAGAAGATATTCTTTTGTGATGAATGAAAAAAAGATTGCGGAAGCTGCTAATGCTGCTAAAACCATTTTTATAGCCAATGTCAGTCATGATATTCGTACCCCTATTAACGGAATAATGGCGGCTACTGAGCTTTTGGATACAACTATTCTTACAGATGTTCAAAAAGATTATGTTAGGATGATAAATTATTCATCTGATTCTTTGCTTTCTTTAATTGATGATATATTGTATTTGTCTAAAATAGATGTCAATGAATTATATGTTGAGAGTCAAGAGATTGATTTAGAGAATGAAATGGAAATGGTTTTAAAAGCTTTTCAATCTCAATGTGCAAAGAAAAATATTGATTTATTCTCTTATTCCAAATCTATTTTTAAGAATTATATAAAGGGTGATATTGTAAAAATTAAACAAGTTTTAATTAATTTAATAGGAAATGCTTTTAAGTTTACAGATGATGGTGTTATTGTTTTAAACTATGAAGAAGTATGTAGGACAAGAACTAATGGTAATAGGGTTTTAGTTACAGTTGAATTTAAGGTAATAGATACAGGCAAGGGGATTGAAAAAGAAAATTTTTCCAAGATATTTGAAATATTCAAACAAGAGGATGATTCTTCTTCAAGGGTTCATGAGGGTGCAGGATTGGGATTGTCAATATCTAGAGAGCTTGTAAGACTAATGGGTGGTCTTGGCATTGCTGTTGATAGTAAGGCGGGAGAGGGCACAACTTTTTCATTTATGTTGCCCTTTTTATTGGGTAATGAGCTTAAAGGTAAAAAATTGTCAATCAATAGATTTCAGATAAATAGTGATAATAAAGTATTAAATGTGCTTTTAAGTCAAAAATCTATTAAAATTTTTGAGCGCTGTTCGATTTTATTGGGATGCTCTTCTAATGTGCGCTATGTAGCGTCTTTTGAGGATGCTTATAAAGTTTTCAAGAAATACCCTTCTTATAATTTTGTTTATGTAAATGTAAATAACGATAATATTCAAGAGGGTATTCGATTTGCCAATAATATTGAAAGACTAAATTCTGATGTACAAATTATTTTTTTATTTTATTATTTAGATAATGAAGCTCTAAAAAATTTAAAATATAGTTATGTTAAAAAGCCTTTAATGGGGCTTGGTATATGTTCTATTTTTTATAAAAAAAAGTTTAACCCAGAAATGAATTTTGAGGATTTGGTTCCAATAGATAGTGCTTTAAGGATAAAAGAGCCCATTAATGTTTTAATAGCTGAAGATAATCAGGTAAATCAAAAAGTGTTGAAAGATATTCTTGTTGTAATAGGCATTAATGAAAATTTTATTGATGTTGTAGATGATGGAGTAAAGGCTTTAAAATCTTTAAAAGATAAAAAATATGCTATCTCTTTTATTGATATACGAATGCCAAGATATGATGGATTTTCGGTGGCTAAGGAAATTAGAAAATTTGAAAAGGCAAAGAATTTAAAGCCTTGTGTTTTGGTTGCTGTAACAGCGCATGCTTTGCAAGAGTATAAAGATAAGTGTCTTGCAAGTGGTATGAATGATTATATCTCAAAACCAATACACATAAGTTCAATTAAAACTATATTAAAGAAATACTTACAGTTTGAAGTTGATGATATTGGGGAGAATGAAGATTTGAATCAACTTGTTAAGTTTCCTAATTTAGATGTTAATATGGCTTTAAAAGAATTAAATCTTTCATATGCATTATATTCTGAATTATGTAGAGGGCTTGTTGATTTTATCTCTATTAATATTATTGATTTGGAAAAAGCTTTTGATGAGGGAAATTTGTCTTTAATTAAGGATATATCTCATTCAATATCCGGAGCTCTTTCTAATATGCGTAGCGAATTATATAAAGATTTTCAAAAAATTGAAACAAGTAAAGATTCAATTTCTGAGTTGAAAAAAATGTATTCTTTTGTAAAAGATGATTTATTTCAACTAATAAGCGACATAAAGGAAAATATTTTGTTTGAGTCTGAGATTGTTAGGGAGAACAAGCTATATTTTAAAAATAATGATCAATTTTTAAACCTTCTCAATAAACTTTTAATTGGCATTAAGACTAGAAAGCCAAGAGAATACAAAGAAATTCTTGAGAGCATTGATAAATATGTTTTAGATGATAATATTCAGGTATTATTTAGTGATCTTCGCAGAAATTTGAGATTATATAGATTTGCTGAGAGCTCTAAGATTCTTGAAGAGATTATTGAAATGCTTAATAATAAGAGATATTAGCAGTGGAAATGATAATTAAAGATAAAGTTTTTGAAGCAGAAAATCAGAAGCTTTTAATTGTGGATGATACTCCCAACAATTTAGATTTATTGGTAAATATATTGCAAGGTGCTTACGAGATTGAGGTTGCAACAAATGGACTTGATGCTTTAAAGCAAGTTGAAAAAGATAGTCCTGATCTTGTACTTCTTGACGTAGGTCTTCCAGATATTAACGGTTATGAGGTATGCAGAAAGCTAAAAAGCGATCCTGATACTAAAGAGATTCCTGTAATTTTCATTAGTTCAAGAAGTTCCACAGATGCTCAGCTTGAAGGATTTAACGTTGGTGGAGTAGATTATATTTTAAAGCCTTTTAATAGTCGAATAATTGATGCTAGAGTTAAGACGCATCTTGAATTAAAAAGGTTAAGAGATTATTTTAAAAGCTTGTCTAGAATTGATGGGCTTACTCAAATTCCAAACAGAAGATTTTTTATGGATAAATTTTCTAAGTCGTGGATGAAAGCTTTAGAAAGTAAAGAAATAATAATTGTTGGGATGTTGGATATTGATAATTTTAAAAATTACAATGACAATTATGGCCATACCAATGGTGATGAATGTCTTAAATTGATTGCTAAAGCCTTATATAAGGTTTCCTTAAAATATAAAATAGATGTTGCTCGATATGGAGGGGAGGAATTTATTTTTTTTTCTGTCAACAAAAGTCTAAATGAAATGATTAGCATTATTAAAACAATGATTAATGATATAAAACGCTTAAGAATAGTTCATGAGCACAGTAGTGTTTCTAGCATTGTGACTGTTTCAATTGGGCTTGCTCAAGAAGTTCCTATTGATAACAATTTTACCAATATCATAAAGCTCGCTGATCGCAAGCTTTATGAGGCTAAAGTTTCTGGAAGAAATCAGTTTAGATATTAAATTTATATTTAATAGACTTTAGTATTTATAAGTTATAGACATTCCAATAGAATCGTAATAAAAATAAGAATTGCCAGTTGCTATTCTTTTTGAAATATCAGCCAGTCCGGCTGTGTTACTTGTGTATGTTGGATTTGTAGATAATTTAAATTGAAGGCCAAGTGTTAAAGGTTTGATAATTTCAAAATTAGCAACAATAGAAATGTTGTGATAAAAAATATCACTTCCCCAGCCTTTGTTTTTCCAAGAGCTTATGTTTCTTTCTTTGCCAATTTGTGTTTTTCCTTCATAAAGTATGCCAATGGTGTTAAGAGGTATTGGCATTTTGTAAGCCAAAAGAGCGTAGGGTTTTATTAGCATGCCATTTATATTTTTACCATCATCTGCTTTATATTTCCAAAGTTGATCTTTTTTTGCATGGGGATTGATTAAGTATGTAAAATCATTTCCAATAACTGTAATAATGTGTGTCCATTCTCCTTGAAAAATAGCGTTTAAGTCAAATTGGAATCGCCCCCCCACTGTTATTTCTGAATAAAATTCAACAGCATTTGAATATTTCCCATTTTCAATGTGTACGCCTACTCCTTTAAATCCAAAAGCTTGCCAACCTATTCCAAGTTCATTTGATGCATATAAATTTAAAAAAGCAATAGGAGTAAAGCTTACTGTGCTTTTAAATGAGACAATTACAGGAGACAATCCGATATTTAAATCTATGTCTATACCATTTTTTTTAAAAAATATAGAATTGGGATTGTTTAGGGCTTTAAAATTTTTATAGTAGCCCAAATATGATATTAGTTTTATTCCCCCCCAATAATTGACTGGAATTTTTAAACTTGGGTCAATATTTTGGAAGTTAGGATGTTTAAAGCTTTGTGAAAAGCCGCTTCCATTTGTACCCAGCTCGTGGGGAGGATAATAAGCAGATTGAAAATTAAAATAAAAATATTCATTATTAAATTCTAGGTTCTGTTGATCTTGGGAAAGAATTATTTTCGCTTGCAAAAGTAACAAGCAAAAGCAAATTTTTTTTATTAACATTTTATTTAAAATACCTTTTCCATTTAATTTTTTTTAACATTATTTTAATTATCTTTTTTTTTATTTCATCAATTTTAACAGATGCATCAACATTGTTAAGTCTAGAGCATTTTGAGTAAAATTCTATTAGCGGTTTTGTTTGTAATTTATATTCTTTGAGTCTTGTTTTTAAGCATTCTTCTTTATCATCTTCTCGTTGATAAAGATCTCCTCCGCAAACGTCGCAAATACCATTTTTTTTTGTTGCTAGGGTATATATATTGAAAATATTATTGCAAGATTTGCAAATTCTTCTTCCCGAGAGTCTTTTTATCACTAACTCTTCATCAATTAAAAAGTTTATTATTTTTACATTTGGCAAAAATTTGTCAAGAGCTTCGGCTTGACAAATATTGCGCGGAAATCCATCTAAAATAAAATCTTTGTTCTTTTTAATAGCTTTAATTTTATCTTCTACTATTTTGATTGTAATTAGGTCGGGGACCAGTTCTCCCCTTTCAACAATTTTTTTTATTTCTTGCCCAAGAGCCGTAGAATTTAAAATATTTTCTCTAAATAAGTCTCCTGTTGAAATGTGTTGATATTTAAATTCATTAGAAATAATTTTTGAAATAGTCCCCTTTCCAGAACCTGGAGGACCTAAAAATACAAGCCCCATATATACTCCTGTTTAAATATTTGTTATTTTAAGTGTTTATTTGAAAACATTTAATAAAAATTTAAGTCCTACAATTGTTCCAATTGTAGATCCAAGGTTTACAAAAAGCACTATTAATAGAATTCTTGTAACTTTATTTTTGAAATATCCTTTTATTGTCGACAATTCTTCTTGTAGATTTTCAAAATCTTTGACTTTTGGTTTGTTTATATAAGCTTCAACAAGCCCTGCTACCATACCTGTTCCTATGAATGGTATTAAGGAGAATATTGGAGAGCCTATAATAGCTGTTAAAATTGTTAAGGGATGAGATTTTAATAAAATCGATGCGATGCCTGAAAAAAGAGAGTTAGATATTATCCAAAGCTTTAAATTTTTGTAAGCAAAGTCAAATCCTTTAAGGTAAAAAGAGCTTACTATTAGTAAAATGATTGAAATTGTAATCAAGTAAGATAGCACTTTGCTAAATGAAAAATGTTTTTTAGGTATTTTCTCAAGTTCTTCAACGTTTATTATTTTTTTATTTTGACTTATTTCTTTTAAAGTTCTCATTATTCCGCTTACATGACCTGCACCCACAACGGCAAGAATAATGCCTGTTCCTTCAAGTATTTTGTTTGCAATGAATTCGTCTCTTTCGTCAATTAAAACTTTTTTTACTTTGGGTATTTCTTTGGAAAGTTCTTCCATTATTTTTGAAAGAGCGTCCTGTTCTTTGAGTTTTTCAATCTCATCTTTTGTAATTTTTGCATCTGTTAGGGAAAAAAGGCTTGAGATTATTTTTGCTTTTTCAAATATTGGAATAGATATCCAAGCTCTTTTTAGTGTTGTTTCAATTTTTCTGTCAGCAAGAATTAGTGGAATATTATGTTTTTTAGCTTTTAAAATGGCTGTTTTCATTTCTTCACCAGGTTTTATTCCCTGTTCTTTTGCTAATTTTTTTTGAAAATTACTAAGAATTATGTTTATTATGAGAAAGAAAGCTTTTCCCTGTTTTAATGCTTTATCTATATCTAAGTTTCTCCATTTTTCATTTTCATTGGTATTTAAGATCGAATGATAGCGAGCTTCATCAAGTTCAACGGCAATATAGTCTGGTTTTAAGATTTCTATTAAATTTGCAGTATCTTCTGAGCTTTTTTTTGACACGTGAGCAGTTCCAAGTATGTATATTGTTTTATTGTGTATATTAAATTTACTTACATGAGAAAAACAGTCTTCTGTTTCGGTGTTTTCTTTTTTATTGTCCAAAAAATATTCCTTGTTTAAAAAAATTTAGCTATTAATTAGTATAGCTTTTAATAATTTTACCATATGGCTTAGTGGAACTATATAGTCTATATTGTTTTCCTTTATTGCTATTTTTGGCATTCCAAAAACCATAGAACTTTCTTTATCTTGTGCAATAGTTAGTCCTCCAGCTTTTTTTATATCTCCAATTTCTCTTGATCCATCATTTCCCATTCCAGTCATTATTATGGCAATTGCTTTATCTTTTGCAATCTCTGCAATAGATTGAAATAATACTCCAATAGATGGTTTGTGACCATTTATATGTTTGCCATCGAGAGTTTTTATTTGATAGTTACCATCGATTTTTTTGATTTTTGTATGATATCCGCCCGAGCTAATGTATGCATATCCTTGCTTTAATATTTCGTTATTGGTGGTTTCTTTTACGCTTATTTTGCATAAATTATTAAGATTTTTGGCAAATTCTTCTGTAAATCCTTTAGGCATGTGTTGAACAATTATTATTGGGGGAAAGCTTTCAGGTATTTCTGGTAATATTGATTTCAAGGCTACAGGCCCCCCCGCTGATACTCCAATTGCTATTATGTCAAATTTTCTCAGTTTAAGTTTTTTTATTTCTTTTTCATTTAATATTTTTGCTTTTGCATGTTCTTCAAGTTGATTTAATGAAGAAATGTCATTTTTGTGATTTAAAATAAAATTAGCTCTTTCGTAGTTTTTTGTTTTCATATCCTTATTGCAGGCAATTTTATTTTTTATAGATATCGATCCATAGGCCAAAAGAGAATTAATAATTTGTTCTTTTTTGATTTCATGTGATTTTTTGTTTTTAGATACTAATATAAGATCATCGGCGCCTTTTAAAGCAGCAATATTTATTAGGTTTTGATTTGAAGATGTGACGACAATTGGTATTGTTTTGTTTAAGCTGTTTTTTTCCTCCAAAAATAGAATATCTTTAATATTGTTCTCTTCTAAATTCATTAATATTACTTCGGGTTTATGTTTTTTAAGTTTATTTGTTGCAAATTTGCTGCTAGAAGCAGTTGCAATGACTTGGAGTTTTGGAGATGAATTGATAAGGTCTGATATAAGTTTTCTCTTTACAGCAAAGTATTCTATGATAAGTACAGAAATTTTTGTTTCCACCGTTACTTTTTTCCCATTTTATTCTTGTTAAATTATAACTTATATTTATTTTGTGATTTGAATTTTTCTTTTTGACAGCCAGTATCTTTTTTTTCATATATTATTGCCCAAGGTGTTTTTAAAAATTTAAAAGGAAGGTTGAGCCCAAAAAGTGATTCTGAGTGTCCTATAAATAAATAGCTGTTTTTAGACATATTGTTGTAAAATTTTTTAAGTACTTTAATTTTTGATTTTTCATCAAAGTATATCAAAACATTTCTGCAAAAAACAACATCAATTTCTGAAAAATTGCTTTCAAAGTTTAGGTTATGATAATCAAATCTTATGTGATTTTTAATTTCATGTTTAATTTTATATCCGCTTGAATGAGAATATATGTAGTGTCGATATTCTTTAGGAATATTTTCACATTTATTTGATGAGTAATATCCTTCTTTTGCTATCATCAAAGATTTTAAGCTTAAATCAGAAGCAATAATAACAAAATCTATTTCTTTTGGAAGCTTTGATTTGAGTACAAATGCTAATGAATAAGGCTCTTCTCCTGTTGAACATCCTGCAGACCAGATGATAATCCTATTTTTTTTTTCTATGTTTTTAATATTAATTAAATTGGGAATTACAAATTTTTCAAAAGTTTGAAAATGTAGCGAATTTCTAAAAAATCTTGTTAAATTAGTTGTGACTAAATCCAAGAAATATTCTTTTTTTAATTTTTCACTAATTATTAAATTATAAAGTTGTGATGGGTTTTCAAGAGCAAGAGCTCGTACTGCGTCATTCACTCTGCTTTGAAGAACAAATTTATTTTTTTCATCAAAACGAATTCCGCTGTTGTTATATATAAAATCACAAAATTTTAAAAATAGTTTATCTTCAATTTCTAGCATTTTTAGGAACCTGCTTAATTCTTCTCTTTATAAATAAGTATTGCCTATTTATAATAAATCTCTAGGTAAGAATATTTTTTTTGAAAAAAAATTGTAAAATTAATATAAGTAATTTTATTATAAGACATATCTTTATAGAAAGGTTTTTGTTTATTTTAATTTATTTGCAGTAATAAATGAGGAATTTAATGAGTGTTGGAAAAAATTTTTTCAAATGTCGATTTAATATGTATTTAAAAAAGAGCAAATGATGTTTGATGGGTTTAAAAGAACAATTCTTAGAGAAGATATTAAGTATGAAATTTTTAGAAAATTTTTTCATATTTTTAGCTTAATAGTTTTGGTTTTTTATAAAATAAATTTTTTGATAGGGCTTTTTTCTAATATACTTTTTATGATTTTATACTTAAGTTCTGAAATTTTTAGAATTACTGAAAAAAAAATACTTTTCTTTAAAAACATTTCAAACATAATATTAAAATCAAGAAAAATATTACCCAATAAAGTTTCTTTTTCACCTGTTTTTTTGTTTTTAGGCATATTGATATCATATTGTTTATCTATGCATCCTTTTAATTATATTGGAATATTTTCGGTATGTCTTGGTGATGGGTTTGCAAGTCTTGTTGGAAAGTTAATTCCTTCTTTTAAGCTTGTAAACGAAAAAACGATTTCTGGCAGTCTTGTTGTATTTTGTGTTACTTTTTTTTCATATTATTATTTTTTTCCTTATTTGACAGTAGCTTTAATTCTTGGAATTTTAGCAGTATTGGTAGAACTTTTTGATGCTGCTAATTATGACAATTTATTTTTACCGCTTGTTGTTTCAGCTTCTTCCTATTTTTTAACTTCTTTTTTTTTATAGCCAGTAAAAGAAAATTTTCCCTGATTTTTTTAAGTAGATTGGTATGCCAATTGAGATTGGGAGAAAGGCATAAGGCATTTTTAGCAAATTCAAGTAAATTCCACTTAATATTAAAAGCATTGAAACAAAAAGGAAAAAATAGTCAAAGCTTTTTTTTCTTAAAAAGGCTACCATAAAGTTTATTAAAATAAGTAGCAAGAATGCGTCTATGTAAAATTTTGTATTTTCGATTTTAAGAATTCCGTGGTTTTGGCTATTTTCGTACGAATTAATAGGCATTGTGTAACTATATATGCAGGCAAAGATCAAAATAATGTAAATTGTATAATGTATTGATTTTATTTTGAAATCGCATATATATAAACTGAGAAAAAATAAATTTAATAATGAAAAAGTATTTACAAAAAGGATAAATTTTGTAAATAAATAATAACTTGAATTTAGATTGTTTTTTAAAAAAAAATCTTCAGAGATTAAAATAGGGTCTAATGTATATGAGCTAATAAAGCAATAGAAAAATATAAATTGTATATTGTTGGTTCTTTTGTAGTTAATGTATGACCACAGCGAGCCTATGATCCCAGCAATAAAGATTGTTAATTTATTAACCAATATTATAAAATTATTGTTGTAAATTTCTAGAATATAATTTTGATAATTTTCATTATATTTTATTTTATAAGAGAAAGTCAGTATAACTATTGTTGCCAAAATAAAAATTATAAAAAGAAAGAGATTAATAGAAGCGTTTAACTTTGCAAATATTGATTTCATTTAAATTTCCAAGAATGCGTGTTTTTTATTTTTTTAATATGTTTTTTAATTTTTGAATCAAGTTTTTCAAAGAAATCTATCTTTGTTTTTTTTTCAATTGAGTCAACGCTAACAACATAATTTTCCAAATCCGGGTCTTTTGCTTTTTCATTTGGGATAATAAAAGAGATTATGTCATAATAATTGTTATTATTAATTGCCAGTACTATTTTATAAAAATTTTTAGGTATCAAAATTTTGTTTTTACCAATGAATCCTTTATTTTCTGTTAAAATCCCAGCGCTAATGATATATATATATCTTTTTGAGATTGCCCATTCTCTTACTAATTTTTCAAGTTTTAGCCAAATTCCAGAATTAAATTCGCTTTTTTGAGGTGACATATTTGATAAAAAATATGTATCTTTCATTGCATTTTCAGAAAAAGACATGTCTGCAGAACTTACTATGTGTCCTCTGTCATAACCGCTTTTAAAGTAATCTTCAAGTTTTGGAAAAGCGCCCTTAATGTTGGTGTCTTCAAAGAATTTGGTGCTCCTTTTAATTTTTTTTGATTTTAACAAAGTTAATGCTAGTTCTACCATTTCTCTTTTAAGCGGATAAGCAGCCCATTCAGATTGTCTTGCGCTTTCAGCATATCCTAAGGTATAGTGTTTTTTGCTTATTATTTGGGTAGTAAGATATCCTTTTGGGATTAATTGGGATTCTTTTATTGGAATAGATTTTGTAATGTCAATGTATTTATTTTCTATTATTTCTAAATAATCATAAATTTTGTGTTTAATTTGTTTTAGGGCTTTTGGATTTAAGGAAAAAAATAAAAATTCTGTTAGGCATAAAATATAGCAGTAAAGAAAAAATTTCGACCTTTTTTTCATGTTTCCATCTCGTTTTCGTCCTTAAAATTATATCTAATAGTGAAATTAAAAGAAATGTTAAATGTATCTAAAAATAAAAAATCAATTTTAAAGTCTAGTCCCATTAAAGGAATTGCCTTTTTAGAAGAAATTTCAATAAACATGTAAGGCTCTATTACATAAGGCAATTTTTCATAAAATCGAATGTCTCCTATAAAGTTTGTAGATAGGTAAAAACGACCACCTATGCCAATGGTGGCGGAAAAATATTTTGTTTTTTTAATTAAGTTTGCAATGTGCCAGTTTATTCCTCCTCCAATATAAGATTTAAAGTATTGCATTTTTTTGGGGATATTAAGGCTTTCCCTTGTTAATATCATAGCAACGATTAAAAAATCAAAAGTATTATTGGAGAATGTATAATAAGGTCTAAAGATAAGGTGTTTAATATTTGAATTTAGGAAAAATCCAACCCCAATCCCAATTCCTGTTGAATATGTGAATCCTCTTTCTGGGCTAAAAAAATTAGAGATTTGTTTAGGTTGATCATTTTTTTCATTAGTATTGCCTTCTTCATTTGCAAGTGCATTTAAATTGGAAATGATAAGCAATGTTAAGAAAATACAAGTGTTTGGAGTTTTTTTCATAAACTGATTATATTTAAATAATATAAAAATTGTTTTACCTTTTCAATATTACAATATGTATTTAGATAAAATTTCCCTGTTTAGTTTAAAAAATATTTTTTATATTAGGTGGCTGTGGTATGCTATTTTATTATATATTATACAATATGTTTAATTGCTAGGAGACCACATTTATGTTTTTTAATTTTTTAAAAAAAGATCTTGTATTTGTTTTACCAGAAGTAAATTCAAAAGAAGATGTAATTGATTTTTTAATTGAAAAAATCAATGATAAGGGATATATAGATAATAAAAAAGATTTTCTTCAAGGAATTCTTGATAGAGAAAAGATAGGTGACACTTCTTGGGAAAATGGGGTTGCAATTCCTCATTTTATAGGAGATGTTGTTAAGACTAGTTTTATTTCATTGCTTTACATTAAAGGTTCTGGGGTTAAGTGGTCTGAAGAAAACCCTCCTGTTAATTTAATATTTTTGATTTGTATGTCAAAAAAACAACAAGGCAATGAACACCTTAAGGCGATTGCGTTTATAGCTAAACTATTTGAAGATGATGCTTTTCAAAATGCTTTACGTGGGTTTGTTACTACCGATGACATTTATTATTACATTGAAAATGTTCAAAGAAAAGCTAAAGAAGAGGTTTTTGGAGCTACAAAAGCAGAAAAAATAGTGGCTGTAACTGCTTGTCCTGTTGGAGTTGCTCATACGTATATTGCAGCAAAGAAAATTGAAAATGAAGCTAAAAAGCAGGGTTATAGCATTAGAGTAGAAACTCAAGGATCTATTGGCATTGAAAATGCCTTAACAGAAGAGGAAATTAAGAATGCGTCCGTTGTAATACTTGCTGTTGATAAGGATATTGATGAAAAGAGATTTGAAGGTAAGAGAGTTTATAAAGTTTCAACTGTAAAAGCTATAAACAATACAGAAAATATTATTAAGGAGTCTTTTAATGCTCCGGTATTTAAAAGCAAAGACTCCGGTGCTAATGGCGCTCCTAAAGCTTCGGTTGCAACAGGCAAAGGTAGTTTTTATAAATATTTAATGAGTGGGGTATCTCCAATGATTCCCGTTGTTGCAAGTGGAGGAATTTTAATTGCTCTTAGCATTGCTTTTGTTGGAATTGGACCTGATGGGCCTAATTTTGCTGAGCATCCATTTTATAAGCAGATTGCAGATATTGGTTCTATAGCTTTTGGGATGATGTTGCCCGTGCTTGCTGGTTTTATTGCAATGGCAATTGCTGATAAGCCTGGTCTTACCCCTGGTCTTGTTGGTGGAGTAATGTCTGGGAATGTAAAAGCTGGTTTCTTGGGCGCAATATTTGCAGGCTTTCTTGCAGGTTATGTTGCAAGGTTTTTAGCAAGAAGATCTGTTCCTGAGTGGTTAAGACCTGTGATGCCTATATTTGTAATTCCGCTAATAAGCACCATTATTGTCGGCTTTTTTATGCTGTATTTTGGTGTTTATATTGGAGAATTTATGGGGGTGCTTGAGAGTGGGCTTAAATCTTTGCAGAGTAATTCAGAAACTTTTGGTGTGTTGGGTAAAATTTTCTTAGGCTTAGTACTAGGTTCAATGATTACTGTTGATATGGGCGGTCCTTTTAATAAAGTGGCATTTCTTTTTGGTGTAGGGCTAATTCCTCAAGTGCCAGAAATAATGGGAATGGTAGCAGCAGCAATTCCTGTTCCTCCTATGGCTATGGGACTTGCAACCTTTTTAGCACCTAAATTATTTGAAAATGAAGAAAAAGAATCTGGTAAAATAGCCTTTTTAATTTCATTTATTGGTATTAGCGAAGGAGCTATTCCTTTTGCTGCTAGTGATCCTGGAAGGGTAATCCCTTCGATAGTGGTAGGAGGAGCTGTATCAAGCATTATTGCTGCTTTTTTGGGTGTTGCCAATCATGCTCCACACGGAGGACCAATAGTACTTCCTGTTATTGATAATAAATTTGGGTTTATTATTGCAATTGCTGTTGGAGTTGCAGTTGCAACAGCTTTGGTAATTTTTTTGAAATCTTTAAAATTAAAGGAATCTGAATGAATAATGAAGATAATATTTTTTTAATGAAAAATAATATTAAAGAATATGATTGGGGCGGAATTAATTTTATTCCCAATCTTTTGGGTGATAAGATTGATGGAAAGCCCAAGGCTGAAATGTGGCTTGGAGCACACAAGACATTTTCTAGTAAGATTTTGTATAAAAATGAATATGTGCTTTTAAGCGATTTTTTAGAAGATCATAAAGAGCTTTTAGGCTGTAATGACGAATTTCCTTTTTTGTTTAAGGTATTGTCTGCAAATAAGCCCTTGTCTATTCAAATTCATCCTTCTAAAGATATTGCCTTAAAAGGGTATGAATCAGAGAATAATAAAGGGATAGACATTAATGATCCCAAAAGGACATATAAAGACAAAAACCCCAAAATTGAACTTATTTATGCTCTTAGTGATTTTTATGCTCTTAAGGGTTTTTTACCCTTAGATGAGATTAAAAAAATTTGTGAAATTCTGGAATTAAATTTCGACTTTCAATCACATAAAGACTTTGTAAAGACTATTTTTGATTTACAAATGTATGAACTTGAGAAGATTATTGAAAAAATTTTAAAAAATTTGGATCTTATTGATAATTTTAGGGGCTATTGGTTTAATGAAATTTACAATATTTATGGTATAGATGTGGGCCTTTTAGTGTTTTTGGGCATGAATATTTTAAAACTAAAACCAGGAGAAGTTGTTTATACAAATAGTCAGGAGGTGCATGCATATCTTAAGGGAGACTGCATTGAGCTTATGACTAATTCCGACAATGTTATTAGGGCTGGGCTTACTACAAAGTATATTAATAAAGACGAGATGTTAAGAGTTGGTCAATTTGAGGAAGGCAAGTTATCATTTTTAAATCCCGATATTCAAGATAATTTTAGCGTATTTAGACTTCCAAATACTAATTTGAAATTGATTCAAAAAAAAATAAATGAGAACATTTGTATTAATAGAAATAGTGCAATGGTTTTGCTAGTTTTAGATGGGTGCGTGAGTGTAAATAAATCCTTAAGTCTTAAGAAAGGTGAGAGCATATTTATAGGTAGAAAAGCAGAAAACTTATTTATTGATGGGGATGGTGAAGCTTTTATTGCCGGTTTTAATTAAAATTAAGCTTGCTTATGCGAGCTTAATTTTAATTACCAATTTAATTATTTGGTTAGTTAAATGCAAATTTTATGAATCCAAATCCAAAAAAATTGAATTTAATTCCTTCAAATAAAATGCTTGGTTTTGTTAGTAATATTGTTGGCCCTACTGCAGGATAAATTTTGAATCCTATGGATAAATTTTTTGCAAAATTATATTCCATTATAAAAGGAATTCTTATAACAGCACCTATTCTTTCATAATCAGTTTCTTCCTCTTCATTAGGAGGTATAAGGGATGTTTTTGACCAATCCGCACCTATTCCAATGCCGCCTCCAATTTTCATATATTGTCCAATTTGCTTTTTAAAAATAACGTCTATTCCACCATTTAGATAATTTTCAAAATTGTTTGACTTAAGGCCAATAAAACCTCCATATCCAAAATCAATATTTACATAAGGAATTGTAATCATAATATTTGCAATAGGATCTCCTATTCCAATGCCCATTGAAAATAAGTCATAATTTTTCTTTTCTTTTATTTCTTTAAGCTTTGCGATACAGGTGGTTGAATCTTCTTCCTTGCTGCATCTGACCATATAATTGTCAGATGCAAAAGAAAGGTGTGCCATGCCTAATACTAATGTTAAAATGTATATTTTTTTAAAAATTTTTATCATTTATTTTCCATTATATATATATTTTTATAAAGCCTGTGCCTAAGAAATTAAATCTAGCTCCTTCAAATGACATTGGGCTGCCAAGTAGCATGGTTGTTCCAATAGTAGCAACAGCTTTAAATCCAATCACAATATTTTTAAGAAAGCTGTACTCTATTACCAAAGGCAATCTTATCACAATCCCTATTCTATTTTGAAGAGAAGCCACTTGTTGTGCTTCATTTTCTTCCTCTTCTTCAAGTTTTTCATTTGATTTTTCAGGACTTCCTTTTGACCAATCTGCACCTATTCCAATGCCGCCAGAAATCATAGTGTTTTTGTGTATTTCATCTTTAAATAGAAGATCTACACCCATCACAACATAGGGCAAGAAATTGTTGGGTTTAAGCCCTACGAACCCTCCGTACCCAAGGTCTATGTCTACATATGGAACAGATATTGTAATGTTTGCAAGTGGATATCCAACTCCAAAACCTATGCCAAATAAACGGCGCACAGACTCTTCTTTTGCAAGAAGTTTATCAAAATCAAAGTCATCTTCAGTCATACTTTTGCTTTTGGATTGGGCAGTTAATAAACCCGTTGTTAATATAAGTATTATTGTTGCTAATAGCATTCTCATTGAAATTCTCCTTTTTTATTTTCAATTTTAGAAATTATTTTTACAATATTTTTAATAAAGCATAAAAAATTAAAAATATCGATATTTATTTGCTTATTTTGATAGCAAAACTTTATTGTTGAATTTTTTATCGCTTTGTTTATCAAGGTTTTGGTTATCAAAAAATTTTTAATCACAAATACAGCTATTATTATACTACTTGACTGTATATTGATGTTAATCTTGTTTGTTTGTAAAGGATTTTTGGGAAGATATTTTTGTTTTGATTTTTTGGCCTTTGAAAGAAATATAAATTCATGAATTTGCAATAAATAAGTTTTTTTGCAATGTTTTATAAGAAAACTATGGCAAAAAAACTTTATTTGCCTCAAGCTTTTTGAAGCTAACTTTAGGCCATTAATTCTTTTTTTCAAAAATTTATCCCAAAAATTTAAATATTAAGTTTTTAATCTATAAACAAATAGTATATCAAAGTTTTGAATTTGAAATGCTGTTTTGATATTATTTTAAGTAAGGCTAAATTAATTATAAATAAGATTTAGTACATAATTTATTGTTATTAAACTTATACAAAGCTTATGATTAAACTATATATCGTTTTTTTTTATTTTTTTTCTTTTTTATTGGGGTTTCCAGAAAATATTTTTTTTAAAAATTTAGGATTTTCTAATAATGATCGGTATTTTATGTTTGGCGAATATGGTTTTGAAAATGGATATTATTACTCTGCTGTGTACTTTGTTGATGTTTTTAAAAATAATTTTGCAAACTCTGGAGTACATTCTAAGACTTTTAAGGAGCATATTGAGTATTCAGACAGCTATGATAAAAGTCTTTATGAGCTTTTAAAGATGATTAATTTTAAAGTTAAAGAATTTAAAATTAATCATTTAAGAAGAGGGCGCGAAATTTATTTTTATGTAAAGAGTGAAATTCCAGAAACAGATTTTTTAAATTTTGTTGATTTTAAAACGGGAAACGAATATCAAGTTTTTATAAATAAGGATATTAATTCTCAAGAACTTTCTTCTTCTTTTAATATTTTTTTATCTGTCAGATATTGTAATTCAACTCTAGAAAAGCATTTGACTGTTGGAAGAGGAAATTATTATAGAAAGAATGTTATTGATTACAGAATAAGAGAGATTGTTTTATTCCCAAATGAAGATGGAATTGTTTTTGTTTTGGAAAAAATCATGTTAAATTCTTATGGAAATAGGTATAAACGGTTTATGGTTGAAGTTAAAAAATATTGAATATAATTATTTAGTTTTTTAAAGAAGTGAAATGCTTTATTAAGGATAATTTATGAGTGATTTTATAGCATCAAAAGAAGATGATTATTCTAAATGGTATTTAGATATAGTTCAGAAAGCAAAACTTGCTGATTACAGCCCTGTAAAAGGATGTATGGTAATTATGCCTTATGGGTATTCTATTTGGAGTAAAATTCAGAGTATACTTGATAAAAAATTTAAAGAGACAGGACACGAGAATGCATATTTTCCTATGCTTATTCCTTATAGTTTTTTAGAAAGAGAAAAGGATCATGTTGATGGATTTTCACCCGAGTTTGCTATTATTAAGGATGCTGGTGGGGAGAGTCTGGCAGAGCCTTTGGTTTTAAGGCCTACTTCTGAGACAATTATTTGGAATATGTATAGCAAATGGATTAATTCTTACAGGGATCTTCCTCTTAAAATTAATCAATGGGCAAATGTTGTTCGCTGGGAAAAGAGAACAAGGCCTTTTTTGCGCACTACCGAATTTCTATGGCAAGAAGGACATACTGCTCATGCTACCGAAGAGGAGGCATTAGAAGAAACTTTACTTATTTTAGATGTATATAAAAGATTCATAGAAGAGTATTTGGCCATTCCGGTTTTTTGTGGTAAAAAATCTGAAAAGGAAAAATTCGCGGGGGCTGTTTCCACTTATTCAATTGAGGCATTAATGCAAGATAAAAAAGCGCTTCAAGCCGCTACATCCCATTATTTAGGTTTAAATTTTGCAAAGGCATTTGATGTAAAATTTCAAGACAAAGATGGCAAGATGCGGCATGTATTTGCTAGTAGCTGGGGTGTTTCTACCAGATTGATTGGTGCTTTGATTATGGTTCATTCTGATGAGAAAGGTTTAGTTTTACCGCCTCGCATTGCTCCCATAGAAATTATTGTTATTCCCATTTTTAAAAAAGAAGATGAGATTAATAAAAAAATTTTAGATTATTCTGATTGTGTTGTGGATACTTTAAAAAAAGCAGAATTTAGGGTTGAAATTGATAAGGACATTAGAAACTCTCCAGGATTTAGATTTTCATCTGCCGAGTTTAAAGGAATTCCAATACGTCTTGAAGTGGGGATAAATGATGTCCTTTTAAATTCTGTTACTATTTCAAGAAGAGATAAAGATAGAAAATTTAAGTATCAAATATCACTTGATTCTCTTGTAAGCAAGGTTAAGGTAGAGCTTGATTTGATGCAAAAAGCTTTATTTAAAAGAGCATTAAATTTTAGGACTTTGAATACTAAGGAGATTTTTAGAAGCAGTAAGGATAGTTATGAGACATTCAAGGCCTATGTGAATGATTATTCTGGATTTGTGCTTTCTTGTTGGTGTGGCAGTTTGAATTGTGAAAATATTATTAAAAATGAAACTAAAGCCACAATAAGATGTATTCCCGATGATTTTAAAGCCAGAGATTTAACAGGTATGACTTGTATTTATTGTTCGTCTAAAGCCAAATATTTTGTTTTATTTGCCAAATCCTATTAATTTGTTTAGCTTTAATTAATTTTTTCTTGATCTTTTAATTCTTTGAAGTTTATTATATGAATGATTGCAATATTAAAAGCAAAGTCGATTAGTAAAGCCAAAGAGATTAATATCGGCAGCATTGGTGTTATGTTAGAAACATTTAGCTCTATTCCTTTTGTATATGTAGAGCAAAGCATTGTAATTATATAAATTAAACTATTTGGTATATGAGGAAATGCAAAGACAAAAAAAAACGATAAAGTGCTCATATAGCTTATTTCATAAATAGAAATGGGTAAGCTAGAATATGATTTTAAAATTATAAAAAATGATATTACTGAAACAAAAATAGTACCAAATTTAGATACAAAATTTATTAAAGGTATGTTTATAATTATGGATTTTTTTATATTTATTCTTTCATTTTTAATATCTTCTATTAATATCACATAAGGGGAATAAGAATCTTTTGCAAGTCCTGAAAATATTATGTTTTGAAATGATACAAAAATGCCTTTATATATCATTTTAAAATTTTTTGTTAATCTATAACTAATTGTTGGTAATATTACAAATAAAATTATAATTGTCCATGCCAAAAAGAATGTTATGCTGTTTGTATAATTTGGGTAATCTTTGAACTTTTTTAAGTTTGTAGCGTAATCTGCTGTTATAAAAATGATTCCTACATTTAATATGTTTACAATAAACCCATTTGCATGATAAAAAAGATTGGATGCACTTAGCATCAGTTCTCTAGCTATTCTGCCTTTTTGTTTTGCATAATAAAAGCTTGTGCCTATGATTATTGAAATCATGTAGATGCTTAGTAGATTTGGATTACTAGATGTAAATATTTTGAAAATATTTTTTGGAAAAAATGTTTCTAGTAAAGCTTCTTTTTCAAAAAAACATGTATTTTGTATTGTTTTTTCTAGTATTGGAATTCTTTGCGGAAGATATATTGTTGCGGCTATTATTGATATAGCAACTCCAGATAGGTTAGTTAAAATTCCATAATAAATTGTTTTTCCAAAAAGTTTTTTAAAGTTTTTATTTTCAATAATATTTTCAATTCCTAATGGAATTGAAAATATTAAAAAGGGAATAAGAGATAAGTATGATAATCGTATAAAGGCATGTGATAAGGAGCTATAAATTTCAAGAGGGAAAAACAATCCTAAAAAGATTCCAATAGGCAGAGTGAAAAAAAAATTGATTTTTATATTCATATGACTTCTCCTTTCAGAGATTTAAGGTACACTGTGTATAATAAATAGTACTAAATTTTTTTGTAAATATAAACTTTAGAGTTACAATTGTACTTGTGTCGCTATATTGCTTGTGGGTGTTTTTGGGGGTAGTTTGTATAAGTATCCTGATTCTGTAGATACAGATTTAAATTCGAGATTGCCAAATATTTTAACTTTAGAGGAGCATGATAAGCAATTTTTTACTAAAGATTTTTATAAAAATCTTATTTCAAGCAGTAAAGAAATTGGCTTTAAGCTTCATAAAGTTTTGGTAGACTATTTAAATCCACAGTCAGAAGAGGTTGATAGGGTTTTAAAATATAATCAAGTGATTAACATTTATTGGTCTTTTCTCAGATCAATTGCAAAAAACATTTCAAAATTGACCATGGAGCAGAAAATTTTATTTAGATTTGCCGCCCTTATTCCAAATGCACTTGGATCTGAAATTCAGCTATTAATTTCAAAAACTATTTGGGACAATCATTATAATGAGTCTTTTATTTATTTTGATGAATGGCTTTATGGGGTTAATAATTTTAAGCTTAGTAGATTAGCAACCGATTTGCCAACGGATAATTTTAAAGAAGAAGATATGGAAAAAATTTTACTTAATAAGAAAGAAAAACTTTTGGCAAATATTGATTTTGCAAAAAGTAGCCTTAAGAGAACTGATAAGATCAGAGAAGAGGCTCTTAGTAAGTTAAGAAGCATGTTTGAATTTTTATTTTCAAATAATAGTCAAAGCGATTTAACCTATATGACTGAATACGGAGTGCAGAGTTCTTATCCTAATTCGATTCTAAAGCCTTTAAATTTTGCTAGTAATTATGTTGATGATCTTATTAAATCAAATCGGGATATTAATGTTTTTATTAATAAAATTGAAGATGCTAACAGAGAGCTTTTTGAAATTCAAAATAAAATGAATAATATTGGGATGTCTACTGAATCAACTATTGCACATGATGAAGTTGAAGTTATCAGAAGTGCCAATAAACTTGCAATAGGGCCAAGAGGTAATCATTTTCCTATACTTTTGAAAAATAATGTAGTTGCTAACCCTCAATTTTTTGGAAGTAGAGAAAGAATTATGCAGCTTGTTTGGGAAATCGAAGATATTCAGCCTAGACTTTTTCAAAAAGCGTATAGAGGAGATTTGCTCAGAGTAGTTCCTTATTTTATATTAATACCTTCTTATGGTGATAAAGGAATTTGTTGGGAATCAATTGATGTTAAAAACAGAGCAAATGGCAGGGGTAAAATATTAATACCTATGTATGCTAAAAACTTAAGAAGGGCAGTTATTTTGGGTATTGGTGATTTTGTTTGGGAACTTGCAAAAGAGCAAGCTTCTTTTAGGTGGATGGAAACAGGAATTACAGGTCAATATTACGATTATTATGTTAAATTTATTAAAAAAGGAAATGTTAAAAATTTTTTTCTAGAAGATTATTTTCTTTGGATAGAAAAAGAAAGTAAAGGAATTCAAAAGCTTGAGAAATTAGTACGTGGAATAATGTGGAGGAATTTACCCTTTTCTAAAAATTTAAAAGAGACGCTTGCTAAAAAATCTTTTATATACAAGGATCTTATTGATAAAGATAAAAATATCCAAGCATCTGATGGGTATTAAATTTATTTTCTATTTTGCGAAAATTCGAACTATTTCTTTGTTTTTAAGCTTTTTAAGTTCTTTTTTGAAATTGTCGTCAATGTAAATTTTTTTCTTTTTTAGAGATTTAATTAGTTTTATATTTTCTGTTTCTATTGCGGCTTGCATTGGTGTTTTTCTATTTTTAAGTGTGAAACTTAAATCAGCTCCGCTTTCTTTTAAAAATTCAAATATTTTTTCGTTATTAGTATATATTGCCCAAAATATTGGAGAATAACCAGTATCATCTATTTGATTAAGGCTTATTCCGCAATCTACCAATATTTTTGTGATTTCAAATTCATTGTTTATTATTGAAATTGAAATTGGAGATATTTTATATTTAAAGTTTATTTCTGCTCCAAGATTTAGTGCAATTAAAACCCCCTTTTTATTGTTGAAAAAAACAGATATTATAAAAAGTTCATTTTTAATTTTTTCTAAACTTTGTAAGATTTTTTTGTCGTTTATATTTATTGAATTTATAAATTCATTTAAAGTGTCTTTATCTTTTTGATATTCTTTGCTATTGAAAACATATAAATTTTTTTGCAATTCTTTTACTATTGAAGCACTTGTATTAGTATTTATTGAGTTTAAATTCATTATTGTTTGCAATAACAGTAAAAGCATAATGAATTCTTTTTTCATGTTTTGTGAGTTTTATATTCCTTTAATAAAGTGTTTAATTTTAGGCGATTGCTTTTTAAATAGGTATTAAATTAACATTTATTATAGGTCATTGTAAGATTATTTTTCAACATTTTTGTGGTCATAATTGTCAGGTATGAAATGATTTTTACTATTTTTTAATATTGGAGTTTTATATTAAATTTTAAATTTAGGCTTTAGTTCTGTTGTTTTAATATTTTTAGATTGGCGTTAATGTAAAATGTGGTCATGTTAAGTTAGTATTTATAAAAATTTTGACAACTTTTCAAATTGAGGTGTGCATTTTATTATGTGTAGTTTATATTGTAAAATACTCTTATGAATCTATTGGTCAAAATTGCTAAATTTATTTTGATTTTATTTTTATTTACTTCTTGCAACCAAAAGCAAAGCGAGATTCAAAATCTTACACATCTTTTAAAATCTTCTAATAAAAATAGATTAGATAAATTTCTTATTATTGATAGGGTTGTTAACATATATATTGCAAATAAAAATTATAAAGATGCTTTAGAAATTGTAAATAGTGGAATTATTGATGATGAATCTAGAGAATATTATCCTTTGTATCTTTATTTAATGGGCAATATTTATGATTCCATGGGAGAAGATTTTGTAGCTTTTAGTATTTACAAGCGTGTTGTTGATAATTTCGATGATTATGTTTATGAAAACTATTCAATGAAAACAAGGGTGGCTAAAAAGATTGTCAATTTAAATATTGATTCAATCGATAAAATCAATTATTACAAATTTATATTAAATACGGGGATTGATAATTTAAATAATGAGGAAAAGGGTAATTATTTTTATAATCTTGCGCTAAGCTTGGAAGATGTTCAAGATTATGATGAATCTTATTTTTATTATAAAAAATTTCTTTCAATTCCAAGGGAACATTTAAAAATAGATTCTAGAGACTATTTTAATGTTGTTACAAAAATTAATTACTTTAATAATCCAGAGTTTGTTGTTTATAGAAATTTAGGAGATTTAATTCAGGATGTTAAAAATTTTGTTCTTTCTGGGAATACTTCTAAATTGCTTAATATAAGAGATAAGAATAATTTTTTTATTCAAAGCTGGGATCAAAAGGGCGGAAAGAGCAATTCTATTAATACCAATAGCTTTTTAACCACGATGATTAGGCTTGGAGGGAGAAGAAAAAACGGAATACAATTTGCAAATCATCTTGAGGCGGATTCTAGTGACGATATATCTTATCTTGAGTCAAGGGGCTGGGACCATATTCGTGAATGGTATTTTGTTTTTAAAAGAATTGTTTATCCTAAAGATCCAGAAATTAATAATGGTTGGACTTGGATAGGTGTGTATTTAGGTAAAAAATAATAGGAAGGAGATAATGCATTTTCTTAAGTTTCTTTTTAGTTATTTATTTCTACTTTATTCTAATGTTTCCATAATAAAAGATGAAGCTACTGAAACAAGTGTGCACAGAATAATCGATTGGGATAGGAAGGTTATTTGTTTTGACATTGTTAAGCAAATTAATGAAAATGAATTTAGACCAGTGGGTTTAAATACAGCGTCTAAATTAATAGCAACCATTAATGATTTTAAAGATACGTTAATAAGAGAATCTCTTTTTAAGATAATTATGGATTCTGAAAATACTTTTAAGAATTATTTTGACCTGAATCCCAGCTTGATACTTAATTTTTCAGGGCCTAATAGTATTTTGAAAAGGTCTTATATAAAATATTCAGAAGATTTAAGAAGTCTTACTGTTAGGTATGAGCTTAGTCTTTTTCCCGATTTTATAAATTTATTTTTTTCACATGAAACTCCTTATAAAGCTTTTTATCCATTGGTAAATTCTGATGTTGATAAAACCGATTATACAGGAATTGTGATTTATGTAGGCGAAGTCTACAATAATACTTCTGGTTCTAAAAAATTAGAAGACTCTTTTTTTATCAAAATTTATGATGAAAACATTAGGCCATATTTTGATAAGAGAATGGTTTCTTCAGAGGCTTTGAAAAAATGGGGAATGCTTGAGTATAGCAATGATGTTCTTTATAATAATAAAAATAGGGTTGGACATCGTCCTTTGAAATTAGTTGCCAAAAGTATTTATGGTAAAAATAATACAGATATTATACTTGATGAGTATTCTATTAATAAGTTGTTTTCAAATAGTAACAACATTAAACTTCTGCAAGATGGAAAACTTGTTGTAATAAAGTAAGAAAATTAAATTTAGTACTTGTTTTTTTCTAAACAATCAACTAAGATAATAAAGAGTTTTATAGGGAATTAGTGCCCTTATAGCTCAGTTGGTAGAGCACCACCATGGTAAGGTGGGGGTCGTCGGTTCAAGTCCGATTGAGGGCTTTTATTGGTAGTTAGGAGTTTTGTTATATGGGTAAAAAGAAGGGCAAAGGGGCTGTTGAGCTTATATCTTTGATTTGTGAAGAGACAGGAATTAGAAATTATACCACTACTAAGAATAGACGTAATAAGCAAGAAAAGTTAGAATTGATGAAATATTGTCCAAAATTACGAAAACACACTCTTCATAAAGAGGGAAAAATAAAATAATAAATAATAGGTCAGTAGTTCCAACGGTAGAACGACAGTCTCCAAAACTGTATGCTGGGGGTTCGAATCCCTCCTGACCTGTTGTTAGAATTAAAGTGAGGCTTTAAAGTGTTTAGGTTTATCAAAGATAGTATCTTGGAGCTTAAGAAGGTAACGTGGCCTAAGTATAATGAAGTTGTTGGAAATGGAAAGCAAGTTTTTTGGCTGGTATTATTTGTTTCAATTTTCTTGGGTATAGTCGATTATCTCATGTTTCTTGTTGTAACTTATGTATTTTAGTTTTGTTATAAGAAGGATAAATTATGTCTAGAGCTTGGTATGTAGTTCAAACTTATTCTCAATATGAGAAAAAGATAGAGCAGGACATAAGGCTTTTAATAAATGAAGGTGTTTTTGGTGGTGTGGTATTAGATGTTAAGGCTCCTATTGAAAAAGTAGAAGAGATAAGAAATGGCAAGAAAAGAATAAGAGAGAGAAAAATTTGGCCAGGCTATATTCTTATTGAGCTAGATCTTCCAGAAGTAGGCTGGAAAGATATTGTTGCTAATATCATCAAAGTTCAAGGTGTTATTAATTTTGTTGGTGTTAGTAAGGGGCAAAGGCCTATTCCTATTAATGATGAAGAAGTAAAAAGTGTTTTTATGCTTACTGGTGAGATTAAAGCAAATAAATCTATTTTTATGCTTTATGACTTTGAAGAAGGGGAAAGAGTTAGAATTAAGGGTGGACCTTTTGACTCCTTTGAAGGGCTTATTAGTTCTATTGATTATGAAAGAAAGAAATTAAAAGTTGCAGTTCAAATTTTTGGAAGATCAACGCCTGTTGAAGTTGATTTCCAACATATAGAAAAGATTTAAAATTTAATACTAATGGGAGCTTTTAAGGCGTTATTACCATAAGGAGATTATATGGCAAAAAAAAAAGCAATTTCTTGGATTAAATTGCAGGTTCCAGCTGCTCAAGCGGCTCCAGGAGCTAAAATAGGGCAAGCGCTTGGACCTCATGGAGTTAGTGGTCCTCAGTTTGTAAAGGAATTTAATGAGAGGACCGCAAAGATGGATCCCGGCATTGTGGTTCCTGTTATTATTACTGTTTATAGTGATAAAAGTTTTTCTTTTATTGTAAAGACTCCCCCAGCTTCGATTTTAATTAAAAAGGCTATTGGGATAGAATTAGGATCTAAAAAATCTAATACAGACAAAGTTGGAACCATATCAAAAGAAAAGTTGATGGAGATAGCAAGAATTAAAATGCCTGATTTAAATGCAAAGTCAGAATCGGCAGCGTTTAAAATTATTGCAGGAAGTGCGCGTTCAATGGGTGTTGAGGTGGAGAAATAATGTCAAAAAAGGGTAAAAAATATATTGAAGCTTTTTCTAAAGTGGATAAGAATAAATTTTATAACATTGAAGATGCAATTTTGCTGTTAAAAGAAATTAAATTTGCCAAATTTGATGAAACTATAGATATATCTATTAACCTTAATTTAAAAAAGAATCATACTGTTAGAGACACTATAGTTTTGCCAAATCAGTTTATGAAGCCAAAAAGAATACTTGTTTTTGCAAAAGGTGATCGAGCAGATGAAGCCAGGGCTTTTGGTGCAACTTATGTTGGCGATGATGATCTTATAAATAAGATTAAAAGCGGTTGGGATGAATTTGATGTTGTTGTTGCAACTCCTGATATGATGAAAGATGTTGGAAGACTTGGTCCTATTTTAGGAAAAAGGGGTTTAATGCCCAATCCAAAGACTCAAACAGTTACAAATAATCTTAAAGATGCAATCAATAGTCTTAAAAGGGGGCGAACAGAATTTAGGGCAAATAAAAATGGTGTAATAAGCTTTTCTTTTGGTAAATCTTCTATGGACAATGAAAAGATAAAAGAAAATTATGAGGAATTTATCAAGGAAGTTGTTAAAAAAAGGCCGAGTGACTTAAAGGGAGCTTTTATAGATAGTATTTATATTTCATCTACTATGGGGCCTTCTATAAAAGTTAATTTTGTTTGGAGGTAACATTATGAGCGCAAAGATAAATTCTAAAAAGTTGGAAATGTTTGATTTATTAAAACAGTTTATAGATAGCAAACAAAATCTTTTTTTCTTAGATTATAGAGGTTTAAATGTAGCTCAGTTGACAGAACTTCGCAATAAAATAGAAGGCGAACATGGAGCATTAAAAGTTGTTAAAAACAATATAATGAAGATGGTTTTAAAAGAAAAGAATATTAATGTTGTTGATTCTTGTTTGGTTGGCCCCACAGTTGTTGTTACTGCATTAGAAGAAGCTAATGTAATAGCAAAAATTTTTTATGATTTTGTAAAAAGTAGTACTTTAAAAGTAAAGGGCGGTTTTGTATTAGGAGAGTTTTATGATGAGGCTAAAGTTCAAGCTTACAGCAAACTTCCTACCAAAAAAGAGTCTATTTCTTTATTTGCTAGCGTGTTAAAAGCGCCAGTTTCTAAGCTTGCAAGAACATTGAAAGCTTTGGCTGATGTTAAAAATTAACATGGCAGTGTTAGTCTTAATTTTTGAGTGCATGCTATCACTGTGAAATGAAAATATATAAGGAGTTAATATGGCACTAAATAAAGAAGATATTTTAACCTGGCTTGAAGGTGCAAAAACTATGGAAGTTGTTGACCTTGTAACAGCTATTGAGGAAAAGTTTGGAGTAACTGCCGCTGTTGCTGCTGGTGTAGGGGGGGCTGTTTCAGCAGGTTCGGCTGATTCTGAAGAACAAACTGAATTTGATGTAATTCTTATGTCTTTTGGTGATAGCAAGATAAATGTTATAAAAGAAGTTAGAGCTATTACAGGGCTTGGTCTTGGAGAAGCTAAGGCGTTGGTTGAAGCTGCTCCTAAAGCTATTAAAGAAGGTCTTTCTAAGTCAGATGCTGAAGAATTAAAAAAGAAGCTTGAGGCAGTTGGCGCAAAAGTTGAAGTTAAATAAAAAATTAAAAATATATCAAAGTTGTTATTCCGCATGTCGTTATGATGTGCGGCTTGTTATGTCTTAAAAAAGGAGTCTTTTAATGATAAAAAGAGTTCATCTGGGACAAGGAAGAGCTGATGAGATTTTAGACCTACCTAACCTGATAGAAATACAATTAAATTCTTATGAAAAATTTTTACAACTTGATAAATTAAAAAGTAAAAAACCTTTACTTAATGAGGGCCTTGAGTCTGTTTTTAGAAATATATTTCCCATTAAAAGTGGAAATGGTGATGTTGCTCTTGAATATGAAAGATACTATATAGAAAATGATGTCCTTAATTTTACAGAAAAAGAATGTAAAAGAAAGGGGCAAAGTTATGAGGCTGTTTTAAAAGTAAGACTGAATTTGCAATTTTTGACTACTGGGGAAATAAGGCAAAAAGACGTATACATGGGAACTATTCCTTTAATGACAGAAAGAGGCACTTTTATTATTAATGGGGCTGAGAGGGTTGTTGTTTCTCAGATTCACAGATCCCCAGGAGTTGTTTTTTATAAAGAAAAAGATTTGTATTCTGCTAGAATAATTCCTTATCGTGGTTCTTGGTTAGAATTTGAGATTGATTCAAAAAAAGATTATCTTTATGTAAAAATAGATAGAAAAAAAAGAATACTCATAACTCTTTTTTTAAGAGCTTTGGGGTTTGATACGAGAGAAAAAATAATAGAAACTTTTTACAACATTAAAAAAATTAAAGTTGAAGACGGTACAAAAAGAGATCTTCCAGGGCAATATTTAGCTAAGAGTATTAACATAAGAGAGAATATGTATTATCGTGCAGGAGATAAAATTACTCTGCAAGATGTTGAAGATTTTTTACAAAATGGAGTAAATGAAATAGAGCTTGTTGATTTTGATGGTTATGATGATATTTCTGGAAAGCGCTTTGTAAGTTCGAATGTTATTCTAAATTGTCTTGAAAAAGAGGATGCTTTTTTTGCTTTAAAGGATGGCTCTAAAGAGCTTCCAAAAGAATCAGTTATGCTGGCTGTTTATGGCTCTCTTTTTCCTGGTGAGCCAATATCAATTGATAATGCTGAAAACGATTTAAAAACCATATTCTTTTCTGAAAGAAGATATGATCTTGGACGTGTGGGGCGGTATAAACTTTCTAAAAAATTTGGATTTGATGATTTAACAACATCGGTTTTAACTATGGATGATATTGTTAACACCATATCTCATCTTTTAAGAATATATGAAGGCCATGATATTCTTGATGATATTGACCATTTAGGAAATAGAAGGGTTCGTTCTGTTGGCGAGCTTCTTACTAATATATATAAAGGCGCGATGTCAAGAGTTGAAAAAATTGCTAAAGATATAATGTCTAACAAAGAAGTTTTTAATCTAAAGCCTCAAGAATTAATAAGCGTTAAACCTATTGTATCTGCTGTTAAAGAATTTTTTGCAACCAGCCAGCTTTCACAGTTTATGGATCAGGTCAACCCTTTGGCTGAGCTTACTCACAAAAGGCGTCTTAATGCTCTTGGCCCAGGAGGACTTTCAAGAGATAGGGCAGGATTTGAAGTAAGAGATGTGCATTATACCCATTATGGTAGAATGTGTCCTATTGAAACCCCTGAAGGGCCCAATATTGGACTTATTGTTTCTTTGGCTACTTATTCTAGAGTTAATGATTATGGTTTTTTAGAAACTCCTTATAGGAAAGTTGTTAATGGAGAGGTGACTGACCAGTTAGAATATTTATCTGCTATTGACGAAGAGAAAAAGTGTATTGCTCAGGCTAATGCTGCTTTTAATTCTAATGGAAAGTATCTTGAAGATTTAGTTTCTGTTAGAATTTCTGGTGATTATACTACAACAAGCCCTACAAATATAGACTATATGGACGTTTCTCCTAGGCAGTTAATTTCAGTGTCTTCGGCGTTAATTCCTTTTCTTGAGCATAATGATGCAAATCGAGCTCTTATGGGTTCTAATATGCAAAGACAAGCAGTACCTTTGCTTTTCCCTAAGCCTCCTATTGTTGGTACGGGTATGGAAAGCGTTGTTGCAAAGGATTCAGGAGTAGTTGTTAAGGCCAAAAGAAGTGGGGAAGTTATTCTTGCAACAAGTAGTAAGATAATTGTTAAACCTTTTGAGGCAGAGAATGCTAAAGATTTAGATGAATATCATATTGTTAAGTATGAAAGGACAAATCAAGATACTTGTTTTAATCAATCCGTTTTAGTTAAAGAGGGTCAAAAAGTTGAAAGGGGCGAGATAATAGCTGACGGTCCTGCTACTAGATATGGAGAACTTGCTCTTGGTAATAATTTATTGCTAGGAGTTATTCCTTGGAATGGATTTAATTATGAGGATGCTATATTAATTTCTGATAGAATTGTAAAGGAAGATCTTTATACATCTATTCATATCAAAGAATTTAGCATAGAGGTAAGAGAAACTAAACTTGGTCCTGAGAAAGTTACAGGAGATATACCTAATGTTAGCGAAAAGATACTAAATAAATTGGATGAAAATGGGATTATACGGATAGGAACTTATGTAAAGCCTGGTGATATTCTGGTTGGTAAAGTTACTCCAAAGTCAGAAGGAGACATTACTCCTGAATTTAGACTGTTAACTTCCATTTTTGGAGAAAAAGCAAAAGATGTTAAAAATAATTCATTAAAAGTTCCTCATGGTACTGAAGGTACAGTTATTGATGTTCAAAGGATTACCAAAGAGGATGTTGGCAATCTTTCTCCTGGAGTTGAGGAGATACTTAAAGTTTATGTTGCCAAAAAAAGGAAGCTTAAAGAGGGCGACAAAATGGCTGGAAGACATGGTAATAAGGGTGTTGTTGCAAAGATTCTTCCTATTGAAGATATGCCTTATCTTGCAGATGGAACCCCTCTTGATATATGCTTAAATCCTTTGGGAGTTCCATCTAGAATGAATATTGGACAGTTAATGGAATCTCAATTGGGTCTTGCTGGTAAATATCTTGGTGAATCTTATAATGTTCCTGTTTTTGAATCTGCTACAAATGAACAAATTCAGGAAAAATTAAAAAAAGCTGGATTTAATCCAACTTCTAAAGAAATTTTATATGATGGTTATACAGGAGAGCCGTTCGAAAATGAAGTAATGGTTGGGGTGATTTACATGCTTAAACTACACCACCTTGTTGATGATAAAATGCACGCAAGATCAACAGGCCCATATTCTCTTGTTTCTCAGCAACCTCTTGGAGGAAAAGCTCAATTTGGTGGGCAAAGACTTGGAGAAATGGAGGTTTGGGCTCTTGAAGCTTATGGTGCAGCGCACACCCTTCAAGAACTTTTAACAGTTAAATCTGATGATATGTCAGGCAGAGTCAAAATATATGAAAATATAGTAAAAGGTGTTCCTACTAATGTATCAGGGATCCCCGAGTCTTTTAATGTGCTAATGCAAGAGCTTAGAGGGCTTGGACTTGATTTGTCAATTTATGATGATGCTGGGAATCAGGTTCCTTTGACAGAAAAAGAAGAAGAATTGATTAATAAAAGCTAGGTTTTTGGAGTTTTTATGAAAGAGATAAAAGATTTTGAAAGAATAAAAATTAAAATAGCGTCTCCCGACCAAATTAGAAATTGGTCTTATGGAGAGGTTAAAAAGTCCGAGACTATTAATTATAGAACTTTAAGACCCGAAAAAGATGGACTTTTTTGTGAAAGGATTTTTGGTACTACAAAGGAATGGGAATGTTATTGTGGTAAATTTAAATCGGTCAGATATAAAGGTATTATTTGTGATCGTTGTAATGTAGAGGTTACCCATTTTAAGGTTAGACGTGAAAGAATGGGGCATATTGAGCTAGCAGCCCCAGTTGCTCATATTTGGTATTACAAATATATACCCTCTAGGATTGGGCTTTTACTTGATATTACAGCATCGAGTTTGAATTCTATTCTTTATTATGAAAAATATGTAGTAATTGAACCGGGCGATACTGATCTTAAAAAAATGCAGCTTTTAAATGAAGATGAGTACATAGAAGCTAGAGAGCGATATGGCATGTCTTTTAATGCTTCAATGGGAGCTGAGGCTATTAAAACTCTTCTTGAAAATCTTGATCTTGATGAGCTTTCATCTAAGCTTAGAATTCAAATGATAGATAAAGATGATAAAACCGATAAGAAACTCTTAAGACGTCTTGAAATTATTGAGAATTTTAAAATTTCTGGCAATAAGCCAGAATGGATGATTATGGAAGTTCTTCCTGTTATTCCTCCAGAGATTAGGCCAATGGTTCAGCTTGATGGGGGGCGCTTTGCAACATCTGATCTTAATGATCTTTACAGAAGAGTTATAAACAGAAATAATCGTTTAAGGAAGTTGCTTCTTCTTAATGCGCCAGAGATTATTGTGAGAAACGAAAAAAGAATGCTTCAAGAATCAGTAGACTCTCTTTTTGACAATTCTCATAAAAGAAAGGTTGTCAAAGGTTCGTCTAGTAGGCCTCTCAAGTCGCTTTCCGATGCATTAAAAGGTAAGCAGGGAAGGTTTAGGCAAAATCTTCTTGGTAAAAGAGTAGATTATTCTGGTCGTTCTGTTATTGTTGTTGGACCTGAGCTTAAGCTACATCAATGTGGATTGCCTGCAAAAATGGCTCTTGAGCTTTTTAAGCCTTTTGTGATAAGGAGATTGATTGAGAGTGAAGCTGTTTTTAATATTAAAAGGGCAAAGAATTTAATAGAGCAAGAAGTAGATGAGGTGTGGCAAATTTTAGATATTGTTATTAAAGAGCATCCCATTCTTTTAAATAGGGCGCCCACTCTTCATAGACTTGGAATTCAGGCTTTTGAACCTGTGTTAGTTGAGGGTAAGGCAATAAAATTACATCCTCTTGTTTGTCATGCATACAATGCCGATTTTGATGGTGATCAAATGGCGGTACATGTGCCTCTTACTCCGGCAGCACAAGCCGAAAGTTGGGCTTTAATGCTTTCAACAAATAATCTTTTAAATCCTGCCAATGGGCATCCTATTGTTTTTCCGTCCCAAGATATTGTTTTGGGCCTATATTATTTAACTATGGAAAAAAAGAATGTTGTTGGAGAGGGTAAAAAGTTTTTAAACTTTAGCAATGTTATTCTTGCTATAAATAATAAGAGTCTGGATTACAATGCTTCTATTTATGTAAAAATTGATGGCGAGTACAAAAAAACTACAGCCGGTAGGGTTATATTTAATGAGGCTTTGCCCAAGGGAATTGAATTTGTAAATAAAACTCTTAGTGATTTGGAGCTACAAATTTTAATATCAAAAGTTTATGTAGTTCATGGTTCTTCTACCGTAATTGAAATGCTTGACATCATCAAGGAGCTTGGTTTTAGGTATGCCACTAAGTTTGGATGCACAATTAGTATGAGCGATATTATTGTTCCTGATGAAAAAAGAACTTATGTAGAAAGGGCTAATAAAGAAATCGCCAAGATTCAAAATGATTATGCCAAAGGTGTTATTACTGGCGAAGAGCGTTATAACAATGTAGTTTCTGTTTGGTTAAAGACTAATGAAGAACTTACTAATAAGATGATGGAAATTTTAAAGAAAGATAGAGATGGATTTAATGTTATATATATGATGGCGGATTCTGGTGCTAGGGGTAGTAGAAATCAAATAAGACAACTTGCTGGCATGAGAGGATTGATGGCAAAAACTTCTGGGGATATTATTGAGCTTCCAATTATTTCTAACTTTAAAGAAGGTCTTTCTGTGATAGAGTTTTTTATATCTACAAATGGAGCAAGAAAAGGTCTAGCAGATACTGCCCTTAAGACCGCCGATGCTGGATATTTAACTCGAAGATTAGTAGACATTGCTCAAGATGTTGTTGTTAGAATAGAAGATTGTGGAACTATAAACGGAATAAAAGTTGAGACTGTAAAAAATGGTGAAGAAATATTAGAATCTTTGAAAGAAAAAGCTGTTGGGAGTTATTCTATTGAAAGAATAAAAAATCCAATTACTGGTGAGATTGTTTTAGATGCAAATGAAGAAATCTCAGAAGCTAAAATAGAATTATTAGAAAAAATTGGTATTGAAAAACTTGTGATTAGATCTGTTTTAACGTGTGAAGCTGAGCATGGCGTTTGTCAAAAATGTTATGGTAGAGACTTTTCTAAGAACAAACCTGTTAACATTGGGGAGGCTGTGGGAATAATTGCTGCTCAGTCCATAGGTCAACCGGGTACTCAATTAACCATGAGAACTTTTCATATTGGTGGAGTTGCTCAGGCTGGCAGTGAGGATGATAAAATATCTTTAAAGAATGCTTTCATACTCAATGGCATAGAAGGTTTTAATGTTAGAGTTGATAATGGAATTCTTTTCACAAGAAAAGGAACTTTAAAAATAATCAATGTTTTTTATGAGGAAAAAATTAAGAACATAAAAGAGATTAAAGTTTTAGATTCGCAAAGAGTAATAAAAGGAATTCCTTTGTTTGTTGATAAAAAGGGTGCAGAGATTCTCTCTTCTTACATTGGTTATGTTAAATTAAGAGACGATAATTTTTTCATAGTGTCAGAAGAGCAAGAAGTTTCCTTGAAAGCGGGTACAAAGCTTGAAATAGAGGTTGGTGATTATGTTGAATCAGGCAAAGTTATTGGTACATTTGATCCATTTGCAGAGCCTATTATTGCAGAGGTTAAGGGTAAAATTAAATTTAAGGATATTATTTTAGGAACTACTCTTAAAGAGGAAATAAATACTGAAACAGGCAATGTTGAAAAAAGAATTACAGATAATGTTTTTGAATCTCTTGATCCTAGAATTTTTATTATTGATAGTAGTGGCATGGAGATTGCATCTTATGTATTACCAGGTGATGCTTATCTTCAAGTTGAAGATGGCCAGAGTATTAACATAGGAGATGTTATTGCGAAACTTTCTAAAGGTTCTGAAAAAACACAAGATATTACAGGGGGATTGCCCCGTGTTAATGATCTTTTTGAGACAAGAATTCCTAAGAATTTAACTGAAATGGCTAAAGTAAGCGGAATTGTGCAATTTAAATCAATTCAAAAAGGTAAAAGGCTTATTAATATTTTAGATGAGTATGGGGTTGAACATAAGCATTATATTCCAGCTGGAAAACATCTTTTGGTTAGAGATGGAGATGTTGTAAAAGCAGGAGATATGCTTTGTGATGGTAGAATTAATCCTCATGATGTGCTTGAAATTTTAGGTGGGATTAGTTTACAAGAATTTCTGTTGGCAGAAATCCAGGATGTTTATCGAAAACAGGGTGTTAGCATTAATGACAAACATATTGGTGTGATAATCAAGCAAATGATGAAAAAAGTTAAGATTGTTGCAGTTGGTGATACTAATTTTGTTTATGGGCAAAAGGTAGATAAGCACACTTTTTATGAGCAAAATAGAAAAGTAATCGAACAAGGCGGTGAGCCAGCAATAGCAAGTCCAATTCTTATAGGAGTAACTAAAACGTCTCTTAATATAGATTCTTTTATTTCCGCAGCTTCTTTCCAGGAAACAACAAAAGTATTAACAGATGCTTCTATTGCTGGAAAAATTGATGATCTTAGGGGATTAAAAGAAAATGTTGTAATTGGACATTTAATTCCTACTGGAACCGGTATGGGTCTTTATAAAAAAATTAAAGTTAGTGAAAATATCGATTCTGAAGTTTAACTTGAAAATAAGTGATATATTTGCTACCATTTTATTAATAGTTTCAAGAAAAGGAGAGCGTTGATAAATGCCTACAATTAATCAGTTAATTAGAAAGCCTAGAAAAAGTCAAACGGAGAAGACCGCATCTCCTGCGCTTCAAAATTGTCCTCAAAAAAGAGGAATTTGTACACGTGTAATGACCGTAACTCCCAAAAAACCTAATTCAGCTTTAAGAAAAGTAGCGCGTGTTAGACTTTCAAATGGATTTGAAGTAACAGCATATATTCCAGGAATTGGACACAATTTACAAGAGCACTCTGTGGTTCTAATTAGAGGTGGTCGAGTTAAAGATTTGCCTGGAGTAAGGTACCATATTGTTAGAGGAGCTAAGGATACCCTTGGTGTTAATAATAGGAAAAAGGGTAGATCTAAGTATGGAACAAAAAAGCCTAAAGCTTAACTGAAAGGTGGGTTAATATTAAATATGTCAAGAAAAAATAAAAAAATCAAAAAGAAAGTTTTTGTTGATACCAGGTATAATTCTAGAATTGTTGCAAAGTTTGCAAATAGAATGATGTATGATGGAAAAAAATCAATAAGTGAGAGTATACTTTATAGTTCAATTGATTTGCTTGCCGATAAGCTTGAAGAAAGCGACAAGATGGCTGTTTTTTATAAAGCTTTAGATAATATTAAGCCATTGGTGGAAGTAAGAAGTAGGCGAGTGGGTGGTGCTACATATCAAGTTCCTGTTGAAGTTAGAGAAGAGAGAAGAGAAGCCTTGGCTATGAAGTGGATTATTTTTGCTGCTAGAAAGTCTAGCGGTAGGTCTATGAAAGAAAAGTTGTCAAACGAACTTTTAAATGCATATAATTCTACTGGAGCTGCTTTCAAGAAGAAAGAAGATACTCATAGAATGGCTGAAGCAAATAAAGCTTTTACTCATTATAGATGGTAAAAAGACACCTTAAAAAGGTGTCTTTTTTTGTTTATATACCGTGTATTATGAGATCTATTTTTTGTATTTTTTTATTAAAAGTAAGGAGGATATTTTTGTGTTAAAAAAAGTTTATTATTTTTTAATTTTTTTATTTATTGTTGCTTGTTCTGGCTTTGATGATGGTAAGTCGGAGGCAAAAACAGTTTCGCTTATAGTTGATGGCGCTTTTGATGATAAAGGATTCAATGAAAGTTCTTCTAAGGCGATAAGAAAATTAAAGGCAGATTTAAATATAAATATAATTGAAAAAGCATCTACAGGTAATTCTTATTTAGGAGATATTGCATCCTTAGAAGATGGTAATTCAAATTTGATTTGGGGAGTTGGGTTTAGATTGTCAGACGTTCTTTTTCAAAGAGCTAGCGAGAATGTTTCTGTTAATTATGCAATCATAGAAGGGGTTTATGATGAAATTCAAATACCCAAAAATCTTCTTAATATTAGTTTTAGATCCGAAGAGGTGGCTTTTTTAGCAGGATACTTTGCGTCAAAGGCTTCTAAAACGGGTAAGATTGGATTTGTTGGAGGAGTTAGGGGAAAAGTTTTAGAATCTTTTATGTACGGATATGAAGCTGGTGCTAAGTATGCAAACTCTAATATTAAAGTGGTCTCTCAATACGTTGGTACATTTGGAGACTTTGGACTTGGTCGTTCAACGGCATCTAATATGTATCGAGATGGGGTTGATATCATATTTGCAGCCGCAGGACTTTCTGGTATAGGGGTAATTGAGGCCGCAAAAGAGTTGGGGCCCGATCATTATATTATTGGAGTCGATCAGGATCAATCATATCTTGCCCCTAATAATGTTATTGTTTCTGCCGTAAAGAAAGTTGATTCATTGATGTATAGTTTAACAAAAAAGTATTTAGAAACTGGAGTTTTGGATGGTGGCAAGACCATGTTTTTGGGGCTTAAAGAAGATAGTCTTGGTTTAGTTTTAAATGAAAACTTAAAATCAAATTATTCTGAGATTTATAACAAATCATTGAAAATCGGGCAAAGTATAATTAATGGTATAATAAAAGCACCTTATGACAAGGCATCTTATGATAACTTTGTTTTGCAAATGGAAAATTAATTTGATTTTTATTGAGCTGATTTGTGAAAAATCTTTTTAATTCTTTAAAGATATTTTAAAGGGTTTTTTAATTGTTGTAAGTTTTGAATTTAAATTAATCTTGCAAAAGGGTTTAAATTTAGATATTATGGTGATGTAGGAAAAATAATTTTTCCTACTACTGTGTTTTATTAATGCTGGAAGTATTTTTTTAAAAGGGATTATTAAAATTTGTATTTTATAAATAAAGAATACTGTTTGTTAGTAAAATAAAGTTAATATTTTGATTTTTAAAAAATTTAGAATTTTTTAAATAAATTTTGCAAGGAGAGGATTAATTTTGTTTAAAAGGTTTATTTTTATTACTTTATCTTTATTAGTATTTGCTTGTTTTAAATCTAATAAAAAGTCTATTAAATCTGACAGAGTTGTTGTAGGTGTTTTGGCTCATGGTAGCTTTTATGATAAAGGCTATAATCAAAGCGTTCATGATGGTGTTGTAAAACTTAGGGATAATTTTGGAATAAAGCTTATAACTAAATCTTTAAGGCCTTATCCTATTGAAGGTAAAAGACTTCTTACTGTTGATGAGGCAATGATTGAGGATGCTTATGGGGTTCAAAAAAATCCTTTAAATCTTTTTTGGTTGATTGGATACCAATTTTCTGACTTGTCAGTTAAGCTTTCCCATGAACGTCCAGATATTTATTATGGTATTATAGATGCTTTTGATTATGGTGATATTCAAGTTCCCAAGAATTCCTTGGCTATTAAGTTTAGAAATGAAGAGGTTGCATTTTTGGCTGGGTATATTGCTGCTAAGATGAGCAGAAAAGAGAAGATTGGATTTTTAACAGGTCCTATGAGTGAGCATTTAAAAGATTTTAAGTTTGGTTTTAAGGCTGGAATTTTTTATGCTAATCCTAAATTAAGATTAGTTTCAAAAAAAGCACCTTCTCTTTTTGATAAGGAGAAAGGCAAAGCAATGGCTCTATTCATGTATAAAGAAGATAAAGTAGGCGTTATTTTTCCAATAGCCGGTATAACTGGTCTTGGAGTTTATGACGCTGCTAAGGAGCTTGGACCTAAATATTATGTTATCGGTTTAAATCAAGATCAATCATATATTGCACCTCAAAATGTTATTACTTCAATAATTAAGGATATTGGTAAGGTTATTTATTCTATTTCATCAGAGTATATTAATAATGGAGTTTTTAAGGGTGGAATTGTTATTGATCGGGGGCTAAAGGAAGGAGTAATAGAAATTGTTAAGGATCCTGATGTTTTAAATAATAGGTTAGTTGATGAAGTTATTGATCTAGAAAATAAAATAATAAGTGGAGAAATTATTGTTCCTGATAGTGAATATGCATTTGATTTATTTAAATCAAAGTTATAAACTACTTAGGTATAGCGTTATTTGTAAAGGGGGAATAGTTTATGAATAAAATATTGTTGTTGATCTTGCTTGAGAGTATTATTTTTTTATCTTGTAGTGGTAAAGGTAGTCTTGGGAGCGAAATTCCTAAGGTGTCTTTAATAATTGATGGAACTTTTGATGATAAATCTTTTAATGAGAGTGCTTTAAATGGCGTAAAAAAAGTTAAAGAAGAATTTAAGATTGATCTTGTTTTAAAAGAATCCTCATCAAATTCTTATTTATCTGATCTTGAAGGTCTTAAGGATGCGGGTTCAAATTTAATTTGGCTTATTGGGTATAGATTTAGCGATGTGGCCAAAGCAGCTTCTCTTCAAAATTCCGATATGAAATATGCAATTATTGATCCTGTTTATTCTAACGATCCTATTCCTGCAAATTTGGTGGGCATGACCTTTAGAGCTCAAGAGGGCGCATTTTTAACGGGTTATATTGCTGCAAAACTTTCTAAAACAGGTAAAATTGGATTTTTAGGGGGAATAGAAGGCGAGATAGTAGATGCTTTCAGGTATGGGTATGAGGCTGGTGCTAAGTATGCTAATAAAGATATAAAGATATCTACTCAGTATATTGGTAGTTTTGCTGACATTGAAGTTGGTAGAAGCGTTGCAACTAGAATGTATTCTGATGAGATAGACATTATTCATCATGCTGCAGGCCTTGGAGGAATTGGGGCTATTGAGGTTGCAAAAGAACTTGGTTCTGGGCATTACATTATTGGAGTTGATGAAGATCAATCATATCTTGCTCCTGACAATGTAATAACATCTACAACTAAAGATGTTGGTAGAGCTTTAAATATTTTTACATCTAACTATTTAAAAACTAATACTTTCGAAGGTGGCAAATTAATAAATTATGGCCTTAAAGAAGGAGTTGTGGGGTTTGTAAGAAATCCTAAAATGATTCCCTTTGAACTTGAAAAAGAAATTGACAATCTTTCTAGCAAAATAATCAACAAAGAAATTATTGTTCCATCTAATAAAGAAAGTTATGAGAAGTTTCTTAAAGAATTTATTTAAATAAAGAATCAATTTATATATTTTATTTTTAAGTATAGAAAACACATTGGTTTTGTTTAAATAATGGAAATGGAGAAGTGCTTTATATGAGAATTGTAATTTTTATATTCGGTATTTTGTTGACTTCTTGCTTTAGTAAAAATGGAATAGAATCTAGTTCAAAAAAAATTAAGATATCTATGCTGGTAGATGGTGTTCTTGATGACAAATCTTTTAATTCTAGTGCTAATGAGGCTTTATTACGCTTGAAAAAAGATTTTTCAGAAAACATTGAAAAAGTTTTTTCTTGTGCTATTTCTGGAGTTTATTCTAGTTATGTTTCAGATCTTGATAATTTAAAAAGGAATGGCTCAGACTTGATTTGGCTTGTAGGGTACATGCTTACGGACGCATCTTTATTGGTTTCATCGGAGAATCCAAAAATTAGCTATGGAATAATAGATCCTATTTATGGTGATGATGTTCAGATTCCTAAAAATTTGATTGCTGTTGTTTTCAGAGTAGAGCAAGGTGCTTTTTTGGCTGGCTATATTGCAGCTAAAAAAAGCTTTTCTGGCAAAATAGGTTTTATAGGGGGAGTGAAGGGCAATATAGTAGATGCATTTCGCTATGGTTATGAAGCTGGAGCAAAGTATGCTAATAAAGATATAGAGATTATAAGTGAATATTCCAATTCTTTTTCCGATGTTGATATTGGTAGGGCCATAGCTAGTAAAATGTATTCTAAAGGGATAGATGTAATTCATTTTGCAGCTGGTTTAGCAGGAATTGGTGTTATTGAGGCAGCAAAAAATCTTGGCGATGGTTACTATGTTATTGGAGCTGATCAGGATCAATCATATCTTGCTCCTAAAAATTTTATTACTTCTGTTATAAAAAACATTGGGGATGCATTGTATTTGATTACTAGCGAATATATTAAAAATAATAATGCTTGGGAAGGTGGAAAAGTTGTTCAAATGGGATTAAGAGATGGTGTTATTGGGCTGCCTAATGCAAATGAATTTGAATACATAAAAGTTCTTGAGAGAAAAATAATCAATAAAGAGATCATTGTTCCTTGCAATCAGGAGGAATATGAAATTTTTATAAAACAAATATTAAAGTTATAAACTTTTGAAATAGAAAGATTTTAATTTTCCAGTTTTTAATTTTTTAATTATGTTATATTTATTGTGTTATAATAAGTAGAAGTACATTTCTGTTGTTTTAGAGGATTTAGCATTGAATAAAAAAATGTTTCCCAAAATTTACTATTATGATCAAGACTTTATTGATATTTATAATAAAAGTTTATCTTGGATTCAAGATAAGGTGATTTTGCAAAAAGTTGCTGATAGAGGCAAAAAAGATAAAAATTATTATTCGGAAAATTGCGATTATATAGATCAGATGCAAGCTTGTATGTCAAGCTTTTTTCTTGTCTATAGTAATGGGGAATATTCATCTACATCTGCAATTGATAAATTTTATCAATTGCAGGAAGAATCTGGTGCAATCAGGGCTAGATATGACAATAACAATGCTATTATTGATCTTGATGAGAATGAAGAAAATATTGGATTTCCTATTTTTGCATGGGCTGAATATAACTTATATCATAAAACAGGAAATAAAAAGAGAATTTCTGAAGTTTTACCAATTCTTGATAAGTATTATAAATGGATAGAGAGCAAATTTTTAAAGGAAAATGGCCTTTATTCGATTGATGTAAATAAAATTTTTTATAAAAATTCTCCAAGAGTAGATGCATACTATCCTATAGATTTTAATTCATTGCAAGTTCATAGTGCATATTGTATTTCTAAATTGGCAGACATTTTAAATGATAAAAATTTATCGCTTGAGTACAAAAAACGATTTTTTTCCCTTAAGGTGAAAATTAATTCTTTAATGTGGAGCGAAAAAGATGGATTTTATTATGATCTTGATGTTAATGAAAATATTCTTGAAATTAAGACAATAGTAGGGTTTTTTCCAATGCTTTCTGAGATTCCTAGTGAGGACAGAATAGAAAGAATGATTTTTTATTTAAAAAGCACTAATCATTTTGGGACTCCAAATCCTTTTCCAACACTTTCTGTTAGTGAGCCGGGTTTTAGTGAGGATGGCAATGGATATTATGGTTCAGTTTATACTTATATGAATTTTTTTGTAATTAAAGGTCTTGAATATTGTGGCCGTGCAAATATTGCAAGAGAATTTACTATAAGACATTTGTATTATATATTAGACACTTTAATGCCTTTTAATAAAATTAAGGGGCACATTTGGGAAGCTTATAGACCTATGCAAGAAGGACCTGCATATTTTGATTCTAATAAAAAAACTTATACCGAGAAAGGTCTTATTTGTTATCTTGCACTTTTTAGTATTAGCTTAATGATAGAAAATATTATTGGGCTTACAATTAGTTTGCCTGATAAAACTGTATATTGGAACATACCCACTCTTGAGATTATGGGGATAGAAAGCTTATCTCTTAAAAAGAATCAAACTACAATAATTTGCAATAAAGGGAAAAGAGGCTGGGAAATAAAAATGGAATCTGAAAAACTTTATTATTTTACAATAAATATATTAAATAAAAAAGAAAAAACCCTTCCTATTCCTTCAGGAAGATGTTCTATGTTATTGGATAAGCTTTGATGAATTAGATTCATTAAATGTCTTGTAAAATTTAAATTTTTGGAGGCCTTTTAATGATAGATATTGATGAGTTGAGAATTTTTCTTAAAGAGAAGAGCTATTCTAAAATTAAAGAAAAATTTTTAAAGCATGATTCCTTTGATATTGCTGAGGCTCTTAAAAGACTTAATGGAACTGAATTGATTTTACTCTACAGATTTTTGCCCAAAAAAATAGCAGTTGAAACTTTTTCTAATTTTGACCAATCTACAAAAAATAAATTAGCAAATTCTTTTACCAATAAAGAAATAAGTGAAATGATTGATGAGCTAAATCTTGATGATGTTATTGACCTTTTGGAAGAGGTTCCTGCAAATGTTGTTCAGAGATTTTTGGCAAGTTCTACAGAAGAGAATAGAGAAATTATTAATAAATTTTTGTCTTACAGTGATGACTCTGCAGGTTCGATCGTAACAATTGAGTATGTTGAGCTTAAGGAAGATTTCACAGTTGGCAAAGCTCTTGATTACATTAGAAGGGTGGCTAAAACCAAAGAAGATATTTACACTTATTATATTACAGATGATGAAAAGCATTTAAAAGGAGTTATAAAAATTGAAGATTTAATATTGGCTAAAGATGATGTTATTCTCTCGTCAATAATGAGAAGTAGTGGGTTTTATATTGTGGGGGTTAATGATGAGAAAGAAGATGTCGCACTTCTTTTTCAAAAACATGATATTACTAGTGTTCCTGTTGTTGATAATGAGGGGAGAATGATAGGGGTTATTATTATTGATGACATTTTAGAGGTTATTCAATCTGTAAATACTGAAGATTTTCAAATGATTGCAGCTGTTAAGCCTTTAGATACATCTTATCTTGATACTTCTATTTTAGTTATGACAAAAAATAGGATAATTTGGCTTTTAGTTCTTATGGTGTCTTCTACTTTTACAGCTACAATCATTTCAAATTATCAAAATTTAATGTTGTCTTTAGTGGTTTTAGCTAGTTTTATCCCCCTTTTAATGGATACTTCAGGCAATGCCGGCTCTCAGGCATCTGCGTTAATAATTCGTGAGCTTGCTCTTGGTACTGTCAAGGTAAAAGATTTTTTTAAAGTGTTTTTAAAGGAAATATGTGTTAGTATTCTAGTGGGAGCAATTCTTGCTGGTGTTAATTTTTTAAGAATTGTATTTTTTGTAGCTCCGCACCATTCTGATAAGATGAAAATAGCTTTTGTAGTTTCATCTTGCTTGATGGTAAGTTTGACAGTTGCAAAGATATTGGGAGGTCTTTTACCCATTGTTGCTAAAATTTTAAAGTTGGATCCAGCACTTATGGCAGGCCCTTTAATCACTACAATTGCAGATGCTATTACTTTAATAGCTTATTTTAATATAGCAAAATGGGTTTTAGTTAGCTATGCTGTTTAAATTTCGTTTAAATATGTTGATTGCTATTTTTTTATAATAGGATATTTTTAATGTACGATTGTATTTTTTGTAAAATAATAAACAAAGAGCTTCCTAGTTATAAAGTTTATGAGGACGATTTAGTTTTAGCATTTTTAGATATTAATCCTTTAACTGTTGGGCATACTCTTGTTATTCCCAAAGAACATAGTGAGAGTTTATTAAACATGGATGATAAATTTAACGAAAGAGTTTTAAAGGTATGTAAAAAAATTTCAAATGCTTTAAAAAGAATAAACTCAAGCATTTATGGTGGAATAAATATTTATTCTGCTTTGGGGGCTGGCGCAGGGCAAGAGGTTTTTCATACTCATTTTCATGTAATTCCAAGATTTAAAAACGATGGTTTTGGTTTTAAGAGAGGCAATAAACTTAATCTTGAAGTTGAAAAATTTAAAGAGTTGTCTATGCAAATAAGTATGAATATTTAATTTTATTTTGCCCAAAAGGATTCTTTATGAGAAGAAACTTTTTATTCTTTTTTGTTTTTATGCTTAATACATTTAGAATTTATTCAGGAATTCCTGACTATCTTAATGTATACAGTGGAGTTGGGTTTGGTGTTGACAATTTTACTCAAGATTTATTCTTTTATGAAAGACTTAAGTATCAATTTTTCAGTGGAGTTGGTGTTAATGTTTCTCAAAATTTAGCATTTGGTGGAGAATTTAATTTAGATATTAAATTTTTACCAAGCCATACTCCTTACACCAATGAGATTATATTTATGTTGGATGATCAAGCATATTTGAAGCATTCTCTAAATTATTTCATAATAAAAGATGTTTCATTTTCACTGAGAATGTATGGTAATTATTTCTTTTTACCCTATACACCAATGTTTAGTTTAATCTTTTTTACAGGTTTAAAATTTTCATACATTGGTGCAAAAATTTGTTTTGTAGATTCGCGTGATTGGGTGTTATTGGATAATTTTGTTTTGGGAATAGACATTGGAGCTAGAATTAATGTAGATTTTATTTTTTTGGAATATACAATCTCTCCAATTTTTTATAACAAACCTTTACTTTTAAATCAAATGCATAAAATAACATTAGGATTTATTTTTCAGTTTGATGTAGCAACAAAAAATGAAAGCGAAATACTTTCTATTTTGTAAATTTTATGAGCTAAGGATATTTTAAATTTTCTTCTTTAATATTGTTTAGTATTTGTAAGTATTTAGAAGATTCATATTTAGCCATATCAAGGTTATGTTCTTTGTAATTCCCGCATTCCTTATCACTTGCGCCTGGGATAGGTTCTGAAAAATTTACGATTTCGGAAAAAAGCCATGAGACTAAGTCAACAAGCTCTTTACTTTCATAGTCTCCAAAAATTATTAAGTAAAAGCCAGTTCTGCATCCCATAGGGCCAAAATATACTATTTTTTCGGTCCAAACTTCATTATTTCTAAGTAAAGTAGCTCCTATGTGCTCTATTGTATGTATTGCTGCGTTTTCAATTATTGGTTCGATGTTGGGAGCTTTGATTCTAATGTCTATTGTAGTAAATATTACATTTTCAAAGGTATCTTTTCTTGAGACATATATGCCGGGGTTGAGTTTTGTATGATCTATTGTAAAGCTTGTTATTTTTTTCATTTTTTTAGCGCCGTTTGTATTTTTTTTACAAAATCTAATTTTTCCCATTCAAATTCATTTTTTCCAAAATGACCATAAGTGCAAGTTTTAAGATATATGGGTTGTTTTAGTTTTAATTTTTCAATTATACCGTTGGGAGTTAAATCGAAGTTATTAATAATAAAATTTAATATTTTGTTTGCATATTTAGGATCATTTATTCCTCCAGTTATTTGAATAGATATTGGGTTTTCAATGCCAATTGCATATGCGAGCTGTAGTTCAAATTCTTTAGAAATTCCAGCTGCCACCATATTTTTTGCGATATATCTTGCCATGTAGGCAGCTGATCTATCTACTTTTGTGGCATCTTTTCCGCTGTATGCTCCCCCTCCGTGTCTTGCAAATCCCCCATAGCTATCTGCAATAATTTTTCTTCCTGTAAGCCCAGTGTCTCCGGTAGGGCCTCCAATTACAAAATTTCCAGAAGGATTAATGCAATAAGCAGTATTTTCGTCAAGCATTGATTTGTCTTGAACAGTGGGCTTGATAATTTCTTCAATTATTGTTTGTTGTATTAGTTTTTGGGAGATGTTTGGATGATGTTGATGAGAGACTATAATATTTTTTATTTTTACAGGGTTTCTGTTTTTATCGTATTCTATGGTAACTTGAGATTTTGAGTCAGGTCTTAACCATTTTATTGCTCCTGATTTTCTAAGATTGCTAGCTTTTTTTAGAATTGAATTGGCTAATTCATAAGGAGCAGGTAAAAAATTTTTTGTTTCATCGCAGGCATATCCAAATATTATTCCCTGATCTCCTGCTCCAAGGGCATTGGATCCTTTTTTTTCAATTGCGTTTATAATGTCACGTGATTGATTGCCAATAGTGTCTATTACCGTTATTGTTTTGTAATCAAGCCCATAATCAATATTTGTATAGCCTATATCTTTGATGATATTCTTAGCAACCTCTTTTATATCTATGTTTTTTTTTACAGGACTATTTATTTCTCCTGCTATTACTACTAAATTTTGTGCAATTATGACCTCGCAAGCTACTTTTGCATTTTTATCTTCTTTTAGTATTTCATCAAGGATGGCATCAGAGATTTGATCTGCAATTTTGTCTGGATGTCCTTCAGATACAGCCTCAGAAGTTAAAGTTTGGTTCGCTGCTATTATTTTATTCATATTAGCCTAATAAGTTCCTTTGTCATTTTGCTTGAATTTATTGATGATGTTTTTAAAAATTTATTAAAATCTATATGGTTGTCTTTATTGTTTGGTAGATCAGAAATTGAACGAATTATTATGAATGGTATTTTAAATATATGTGCTACTTGAGCTATTGCAGCTCCTTCCATATCTACAGCTAAAGCATCTTTGAAATTTTTTTTAATTGTTTCAAGATTTTTTTCATTGTCAACAAATTGATCTCCTGTTAGTATTAAGCCAATATGGATATCAATGTTTAAAAGCTTGTTGTCAACAATATTGACTACTTTTTTAAGTAGCTCTTCATCTGCTTTAAACTTTTGTGGCAAATTAGGGACTTGTCCTATTTTGTGTCCAAACTTGGTTAAGTCAAAGTCATAGTATGCTGTTTCTGAGGATACTATAATGTCTGATATTTTAAGGTTAGAGTTTTCTTTTATCCCCCCAGAACTTCCAGAGTTTATTATGTGAGTGATTTTATACTTAGATATAATTTGACTACTCCAAGTTGCTGCGTTAACTTTTCCAATTCCTGTAGTTAAAGATATTACATCTTTTCCTAGAATTTTTCCTTTATAAATCTTTTTATTTTCTAAGTAGTCGTTTAATACAATTTCTTCTTTGTTGTCAAGTATTTTATTTATTTCTTCTGATTCTTCTTGCATAGCTGATATTATCAAAATCATATTTTTTCTCCTTTTTAAGCGTCTTATATAATATCTATTAAAGAATATTTATTTTTAATTAGCTCTATTTCATTTTGATTGAGTATTTTTTTTATTCCTGTATTTGTATTTGGTATAGATTGAACACTAGATTGTTCATTTTTGTCTATAACTTTTCCATTTTTTATTATGTAGTTGATGTATGGGAGATTTGGGTTAGACTCATCTGTATCTACTATTTTGGCTATAGAATTGTCATTAAGTTCTACAATAAAGTCTAAAGGACAAGAAGATATTGCATTGATTATTAGCTTCAAAACTCTTTTGTCAAATTTTTTGTCAGCATCTTTGATTAATTCAATAATAGATGCTCCAGAATTAAAAGATTTTTTGTATGCCTTATCTAAAATGATAGCAGAATAGGCGCTAGCAGCGCCTATTATATTTGATTCTATGCTGATATTTTCACTTGTTAATCCTTTAGGATAGCCAGTTCCGTCTAGATTTTCTTTATGTGTTAAAAGTGTCAAACATATTGATCGTGACAAGTTGCTTGTTGAAGCTATTTTGTAGCTTATTATGGGATATTTTTTTATTATTTCTAGTTCTTCCTCAGTTAATGCTTCTTTTTTTTCGCTGATTTTTGATGGAATAAATAAAAATCCTATTTTATGTAAAAGAGCAATACTGCAAAGTTCTACTGTTTTATAGTTATTTAGTCCCATTTCATTGCCAAGGGCTACTGTTAGGATAGCTGTATTTACTGAATGAATAATGTGATAGTTTGCAGAAAGCTTGGGAATTCTAAAATATTTGATAAAAATTTTCTTCTGTTTCTTGTAAAATTCTATTACTTTTTTTACAGTAGGCATAATATCTTGGTAATATATTTTTTTATTTCTTTTGCAATTTTCATAAATTTCTTCTAAATTGCTTATTATTACATGATAACTAGAAATAGCCTCTTCGTTGAATTTTTTGTGTATTTCTTCATATTCTCTTTTAACAGAATCGTCACTGAAAAAATTTTTTCTCTCTTTAATGTATGACTTTAAATTCCATTTTTCAATAAGCTCAATGTTTTTGTCTCCAATAAATGCATTCTCAGGCCAAACTAAAAATTCCTTGTCTATTAAATACGATGAATTTTTTATGTTTTTGATAATGCTTTCAGAATTTTGCATTTATTCCCTTGAAATTAAGCTCTATTAACCATGTATATCATATTATTTATTAATTGTCTATCTATTAGTATAATGTATTTATTATATCTCAATTTTTGAATTAAGCTTTTTTGAAGAGATTTTTATGGTAGAAAAAATACGCTTAGGTTTTAATATTATTTTTCTTGGATTATTTATTTATTTTCTGGCAATTTTAAGATTTCAAATGAAATTAAGCTTCATTTTGTTTAATTACCAATTTATTGTAGTTTATTTTTTATTAGTGATTGTTTTTAATGTTATTTATTCCCAGTATTTTTTTTCAAGATTGTATTTTATTTTAAATGGGATGGAAGATACATTCACTTTTTTGAAGCTTAAAATGGTTCGCAAAAAGCTTAAAAGTGTTTTTGAAATATCTATTCTTCTTAGGTTTATTTTAATAAAACAAGATAAAAAAAGCCTTGATGAGCTTTATTTTTATTTAAAAGACACTAGATTAAGACATAAAACAATAATAGAGCTTTATTCTGTTCTTATTAGCTTTAGAGAAAAAGAAAAGGCTTCTAGTTTAATTTTAAATTACAAGTACAGTAGAAATAAGTGGGTGAAATATTGTGAGGCTCTTAGTATGTTGTCATTTGAAGAGCACTCAAAGCTAAAAGAGTTGGTAAATTTTTTAGATAAGTTTTTTTTGAAAAATGATATTTTTACTATTTATTTTTATTATTTATTGCGAAAATCAAAAACATCTTTTGATTTGCTTGAAAGCAAGAAAATTGAGATTAGAAATCGATACTATAAATTTAAAAACAGGATAGATTCTAAGCATACAAAGCTACTTGGTTCGAATTTATTTTTTGTTGTTTTTTATTATATTTATGATTTTTCTAAAAAAGATGTTTTTTATTAAAGGAGTTGTGTTTTGAGTATGAGAGTTCGTTATGCGCCTTCTCCAACGGGCTTGCAACATATTGGTGGGATTAGAACAGCTTTGTTTAATTATTTTTTTGCAAAGTCTTGCGGAGGTAAATTTTTGCTTAGGATTGAGGATACAGATCAGAGCAGGTATTCTCCAGAAGCTGAAAATGATCTTTATTCAAGTCTTAAATGGCTTGGCATTTCTTTTGATGAAGGCCCTGTTGTAGGGGGTGATTATGCGCCTTATGTTCAGTCTCAAAGAAGTTCAATATATAAGCAATATGCTAAATATTTGATTGAATCTGGGCATGCTTATTATTGTTATTGCAGTCCCGAAAGGCTTGAAAGGATTAAGAAAATTCAAAATATTAATAAGATGCCACCTGGATATGATAGGCATTGCAGGAATTTAAGTAATGAAGAGGTTGAAAATGCGCTAATTAAAAAAATCAAGCCCGTTGTCAGATTTAAAATTCCTTTAGAAGGAGATACCAGCTTTGATGATATTTTGCTTGGAAGGATTACATGGGCGAATAAAGACATTAGTCCTGATCCCGTAATTCTCAAGTCAGATGGATTGCCGACTTATCATCTTGCCAATGTTGTTGATGATTATTTAATGAAAATTACCCATGTATTAAGGGCTCAAGAATGGGTTTCTTCAGGTCCATTGCACGTACTTCTTTATAAGGCTTTTAAATGGAAACCTCCTATTTATTGTCACCTTCCAATGGTTATGGGAAATGATGGTCAAAAATTAAGCAAAAGACATGGCTCAACAGCTTTAAGACAGTTTATTGAAGATGGGTATCTTCCAGAGGCTATTATTAATTATGTTACTTTGCTTGGCTGGTCTTACGATGATAAGAGAGAATTTTTTTCAAAAAATGATCTTGAGCAATTTTTTTCAATTGAGAAGATCAATAAATCCCCTGCTATTTTTGATTATCATAAGTTGGATTTTTTCAATAGCTACTATATTAGAGAAAAAAAAGATGAAGATTTATTTAATCTTTTACTCCCTTTTTTCCAAAAAAAAGGGTATGTTTCTAAGCCTAGTACTTTGGAAGAAAATCAAAAATTAAAGTTATTAATTCCTCTTATAAAGATTAGAATTAAAAAATTAAGTGATGCTTTAAATATGACTAAATTTTTTTATGAGGACATTAAATCTTGGAATTTAGATGAGTTTTTAAGTAGAAAAAAAACAGCTAAAGAAGTTTGTTCTATTTTAGAATTAATAAAGCCTATTTTAGAAGGATTTGAAGAAAGATCGTCAGAAGAAAATGATAAAATTTTTTATGATTTTGCTGAGAGTAATGGTTTTAAATTGGGAGAAATTCTTCTTCCTATTAGAATTGCAGCGCTTGGCAGCAAAGTCTCTCCGCCGCTTTTTGATTCTTTAAAATTGATAGGCAAGTCTAAAGTTTTTGAAAGAATAAAATTAGCACAGGAATTTTTAAGAATAAATGAATAGCTATTAAGGATATTTTTATGGTTAGAATGGAAGATATTATTTCTCTTGCAAAAAGAAAAGGATTTATATTTCAGTCTTCAGAGGTTTACGGGGGCCTTTCAGGAGCTTGGGACTATGGTCCTTTGGGGGTTGAACTTAAAAAGAATATAAAGAAAGAGTGGTGGAAGAGCATGGTGTACTTGCATGAAAATATTGTAGGCTTAGATAGTGCTATTTTTATGCGCCCTGAAATTTGGAGAGCATCTGGCCATGTTGATGGTTTTTCGGATTCTATGGTTGATTGCAAAGATTGTAAAAGTAGATTTAGAGCTGATTTTGTTGATTTGTCAAAAAATTGTCCGAATTGCAAAGTTGGAAATAATTTTACCTCCCCAAGAAGTTTTAATTTAATGTTTAAGACCCATATTGGAGTAGTGGAGGATAGTTTTAGTGAGGTTTATTTAAGGCCTGAGACAGCACAAGGAATTTTTGTTAATTTTAGAAATGTTTTGGATTCTTCAAGGCTTAAGATTCCTTTTGGGATTGCTCAGGTAGGTAAAGCGTTTAGAAATGAGATAGTTACTAAAAATTTTATATTTAGAACTTGTGAGTTTGAGCAAATGGAAATGCAGTTTTTTGTTCATCCCAAGCAAATAGACGAGTGGTTTTGTTATTGGCAGCAAAATAGAATGAATTTTTTTATAGAAACTCTTAAAATTAGTCCCTATAGATTAAGATTTAAGGCGCATGATCCAACGCAGCTTGCTCATTATGCAAAAGCTGCATTTGATATTGAGTATGAATTTCCGTTTGGATTTCAGGAAGTAGAAGGCATTCATAATAGAGGTAATTATGATTTAACTCAGCACGCTAAATTTTCCAACAAGCCCAAAGTATTTGAGTATCATGATTTGTTGACAAAAGAGAAATATGTGCCTTATGTTATTGAGACTTCTGCTGGTCTTACAAGGTCTGTTTTAATGACTCTTTGTGATGCTTATTCTGAGGAAGAGCTCTCAGATGGAGATAAGCGTATTGTTTTGCGCTTACATCCCAAGCTGGCTCCTTACAAGATTGCTATATTTCCTCTTGTTAAAAAAGTTGAGCTTACTGAGATTGCTAGAAGGATTTATATGGAGCTTTGCGATGATTTTCATATATTTTACGATGATAGTGGAACAATAGGTAAAAGGTATAGACGTCAAGACGAAATAGGAACTCCTTATTGCGTAACAATAGATTACAATACGATTGAGGATGAGACAGTTACTGTTAGAGAAAGAAATAGCATGACTCAGAAGAGAATTTTTATTAATGATTTATATTCATACATTAAAACAGAGATTTTAAATTACAAAGAGGATTTTAATAAATGAATCTTGCTTTAAGTCTTTTACATAAACGCGGATTTTTAAAGCAATGTACATCTTTAAAAGTTTTAAGTGATTTAATGGATAGGGAAAAAATAGTTTTTTATGCAGGAGTTGATGCAACATCTAGTTCTCTTCATATTGGTCATTTGATTCCCTTTTTAGCAATGATGCATCTTAGGCAACACGGGCATATCCCAATTGTTTTGATTGGAGATTCTACAGCAAAAATAGGCGATCCTTCTGGAAAAAGTGAGATGAGAAAGATTTTATCTTCAGAAGAGATTAGCAATAATGCTTTGTTGATAAAAAATCAACTTCAAAGAATAACTAAGTTTACTTCAGAATGTTTTATTCATAATTCAAATTGGTTAGATAATCTCAATTATATTGAATTTTTAAGAGATATTGGCATGCATTTTTCTGTTAATCGTATGTTAAGCTTTGAAACTTATAAAAGAAGGCTGGATTTTGGACTTTCATTTATTGAGTTTAATTATCAACTTTTGCAGTCTTATGATTATTTTATGCTTAATAAAATTAAAAATTGCCGACTTCAAATTGGCGGTGATGATCAATGGGGGAATATTATTTCAGGGGTTGACCTAATTAGAAAAAAAAATGGATCAGAAACTTTTGGGCTTACGTTTCCATTAATTACAAGAAGTGATGGAAAAAAGATGGGTAAATCAGAAAAAGGTGCTGTTTATCTTGCTCCAAATCTTTTTAGTATTTATGATTTTTATCAGTATTTTAGAAATACTTCAGATTCTGATGTGAAAACCTTTTTATATCTTTTTACTTTTTTAGAAGAAGGTGAGATTGAATTAATTTCAAATTTTAAGGGGAATTCTTTAAATAAGGCCAAAGAGATTTTGGCTTTTGAGATAACTAAAATTGTTCACGGAGAAGCAGAAGCCTTGAAAGTTCAAGAGGCATCTTTTGCTGCGTTTAGAGGAAGTGGAGATAGGAGCAATATTCCATTTTTTAAATTTAGCTTTTCTAACCCAAAAGAAGAGATATTATTGGTTGATTTAATGCTATATTCAAAAATTGTGCCCAGCAAATCAGAAGGCAGAAGATTGATTGATTCTGGAGGTGTTTATATTAATGGTAAAAGGGTAGAAAGTCAGAGCCACCTTCTTACTAAAAAGGATTTTAATAACAATGAAGTTGAATTAAGAGTAGGTAAAAAAAAATTTTTACGAATTGTTTTATAGTTGATTTTGGATGTATGATAGAAGAGCTTTAAATTGTTTATTTTTTAATGCCTTTTTGTTTTTCATGGAATCTAGGCACCTTGTGTTTACAGAAGAGCACATTTTTTATGGGCTTATTAAAAGTGATAAAGTTAAAGAACTGCTTAATTTGTGTGCAATTGACTTTTATAAACTTAATAAACAGCTAGAAGAATTTTTTAGCAAACTTCCCTTAAGAGGCAATTATATCCCAGACTATGTTTCTAGTATGGATTATTTGTATGACGATATAATTAGTGTTCTTTTTTTTTATAAAAAACCTTATAAAATACAAGAAAAAGATTTATTATGGGTGCTTGTCAAAAAAAGAAAAAATAGTATTTTAGATGCGCTGCTTAGTTCGGGTTTTAATTTGACTATTTTTGACAAACTTATTGAAGTTCATGATTATTTAGCTGTAAATACTAAATCTGCCTTAGGCAACAGTGAATTAATTGCAGAATATATTCATAATGCGCCAAAAATGAAAGGAGGCTTTCATATTTTTGATGATAAGCGTGATGAGTTGGATCAAAATAATATTTTCTTAGAAAGTAAAGGCTCTATTGGCAATTTTTTAACAAACGTTATTGATACTTTGGATTTAAAATACAATCCTTTAATTGGTAGAAATCAAGAATTGTCTCGGTTAATCCAGGTGATACTTAGGAAGCATAAAAGTAATCCTATTTTATTTGGAGAGCCTGGTGTTGGAAAAACAGTATTAATTCAAGGTCTTGCATATAAAATAAAAATAGAGAATGTTCCAAAGGATTTAATAGGGTATGAAATCTATTCTCTTGATATTGGCAGGCTTGTTTCTGGTACTAAATATAGGGGGGATCTTGAGATTAGGGTGAATAGGGTTTTAGATTTTTTAAGCTCAAGAAAAAAAGTTATGCTTTTTATTGATGAAATCCACATGATAGTAGGGGCAGGAGCTACTTCATTTGGTAGTATGGATATTTCCAATTTGTTAAAGCCCATTCTCACTTTAGGAAAAATTAAATTTATTGGAGCTACTACAGAATATGAATATAGAAAATTTTTTTTAAAAGATAAGGCCTTAATGAGAAGGTTTCAGAGTATAGAGCTCAAAGAGCCTAATTTTGAAGACGCTTATAATATTTTGCAGGAGATTAAAAAAGATTATGAGAAATATCATAATGTGGAATATACAGACGAGGCAATACAAGCTTGCATTCTCATGTCTCAAAAATATATTAAAGATAGATTTCTTCCAGACAAAGCTTTTGATATTTTAGATGAATTAGGCTCTAAGTTTAAGCTTGAAAACATAAAAAGGATTATAACAAAAGATGATGTTTGTAATCTGATTAAATCTATTGTTGGTTCTAATATTTTTAATTTTGAAGAGTATGATGATGAATTGCTAATTAATTTAGAAAATAGAATAAAAAAAGAACTTATTATACATGATAACTTGGTACTTGATTTGATATTAAATATTAAATTATTAAAATTTAATTTGCTTGCCAATAGAAGTACTATTGGAATATTTGCCTTTATTGGTGTTTCTGGGTCAGGAAAATGCAAATTGATGGATATTTTATCAGAAGAGTTTAAAATTCCGAAATTTAGTCTTAACATGGGTGAGTATGGTGATTTTAATTCTCTTGATAGATTGATTGGGCCTGTTTTAAGTAATGAAGGATATTATGAATCTACCAGATTTTTTAAATTTTTGAACAAATCTTCTAATTCTATTATTTTCTTATCAGATTTTGATAAATGTAATAAAAGGGTTTTAGATTTTTTTTTAGAGGGGTTTAAAACAGGTAAACTTTTTGATGGTCTTGGGAAAAAGGTAAGTTTATCAGAAAGTTTAATAATAATAAGTATCAATGCTGAGAGCAAAGAGCTTAATAGCATTGGTTTTAAAAACAAAATGGCGGGGGAAAATGATTTTAACTTTATATTAAAGAAGAGATTACCCAATGAGTTTTTAGAGTTAATAGATCATGTGTTTGTATTTAAATCTATTGATGAGTTAGATTTTGAAAAAATCATTTTTAATGAACTTAATTATTTTGGAAGGATATTAAGAGATAGAAAATTTGATGTTTTTTTTGAAAAAAGTGTTGTTGATTATATTCGAGAAAAGATTTATGGAAAGGGGTACAGCTTAAAAAGTGTTAGAAAATTTATTTTCAAAGAATTGGGAAAGCTTTTGATAGATGAAATTCTTTTTAAGAAAATTGAAAATTCTGGTAAAATAAAAATCTATTTAGATGAAACAATAAAATATGAGTTTTTATAAGGTTATAGGGAGTATTTATGAAAATATCAGTAATAGGGGCAGGTGCTTGGGGAACAGCTATTGCAAAGTCTTTGGCAGATAAATTTGATTTTAATATTTTTTTATGGGTCTTTGAAGAAGATGTTAAGAATGATATTAATAATGATAATTTTAATACTAAATATTTAAAGGGAATTAAATTGCCAAAAAATTTAGTTGCAAGTTCAGATTTATTTGAAGTTGTAACAATGTCCGATTATATTTTCATTGCAACACCTTCTCTTTTTACTGTTGAAATTTTAAAAAAAATGGATCAATTTTTACATTCTCTGGAGATAAAACCAAAGCTAGCAATACTTACAAAAGGGTTTATTACTTTTGATGGTAAAACTCAGACAGTTATTGAAGCTGCTGAGAGAGTTATGAAAGGATATAAAGACGAAATTACTTATATTGTTGGTCCAAGTCATGCTGAGGAAGTTGGGCTTGGTGTGATAACAGGACTTGTTGCGGCTAGCAATAACAGAGAAAATGCATATTTGTTTATTAATTTATTTAGTAAAACCCCAATTTCTTTATTTTATAGCAACGATGTTTTTGGGGTGCAAATAGCAGCAGCTTTAAAAAATGTGTTTGCCATTGCATTTGGAATTTTGGATGCCTATAAATTGAATTATCCTAATTTAATAGGTAATAATACAGAATCATTTTTATTTTCAATATCCTTAAATAATATAAAAGATATTGCAATGGAGCTTGGGGGAAGAAATATTGAAACGTTTTTATTTTTGTCTGGTTCTGGTGATTTAGATGTTACTTGTAGAAGCATGTTTGGAAGAAATAGACGATTTGGCAATGAAATTGTTAGCAAAAACATTTTAGAAAGCTTTTTCAGTATAGATGATTTGATAAGTAATATTGAAAAAATTGGATATTTGCCAGAGGGAGTTTTGGCTGCTAAATCAATTTTTTCCTTTTTTAAACAATTAAATCGTGATCTCAATCCTAATAGTTTGTTAAGCGTTATATATAAAATTTTAAATAAAGAGTTGGAGCCCAAATCTATTATTGAGTATATGAGAGATGTTAGACAATAAAATAAAGCCTCTGCAGAGGCTTTATTGTTTTTGCTCATTCATCATATATAAAATTTTATTGTAAACATCTTCGATTATTTCAAAATTCATTACAACTTCTGTAAGTTCATTAGATTTAATAGTTCCTATTATGTTGTCATTTTTTGTTAAATCGTCTCTTTTGACTAAAGAATTGCTGTCTACTAAAATTTTTATTCTTGTTAGGTCTTTGTTTATGTTTTTGATATTTTTAATTCCTCCAAAGCATTCTACAATATGCTCTGCTACTTTAATTTTATTTGTTTTTTCTAAATCTATCATAGTAATTTTATTCTCTGTAGAAAGCTTTATATGCTAAATAAGCATTGTATAAATCAAATTTAGAAGTTATTTCCATTGGAGAATGCATACTTATAACAGCAGGCCCCATGTCTATTGTTCTTATTCCATAGCTAGCTAAGAATTTAGCAACAGTTCCTCCTCCTCCTTCTTCTACTTTTCCGAGTGTTGCTACTTGCCAGGCTATATTGTTTTTATTTAATAATTGTCTAATATAAGAAACAAGCTCAGCATCAGCATCGCTAGCCATACTTTTTCCACCATGTCCTGTGTATTTCATTATAGGTATTCCATAGCCAAGTTGGGGAGCGTTTTGTTCGTCATGGACTGAACTAAATAGTGGGTTTATTGCTGCGCAAACATCAGCAGAAATGCTTTTTGAATTCCACAAAGCTTTTTGGACGTGAAGATTGTTGTATTCTGATTTTTTAATTTTGAAGATCATGTCAGAAACAAAATATTCAAGATATCTTGAATCTAGTCCGGTTGAACCTGTTGAACCAATTTCTTCTTTGTCTGCAAGAAAGCAAATGGCTGTTTTGTTTGGAGTCTCTTCAAGATCAAATATGGATTCTAGTGAAGTGAAAACGCATATTTTGTCATCTTGTCCGTAAGCCCCAATTAACGCTTTGTCAAATCCAACGTCTTTTGCTGTTCCTGCAGGCACTATTTCAATTTCTGATGATACAAAATCCTCTTCTTCTATTTTGTATTTTTCTTTTATTATTTGCAAAGTTGCCAGTTTAACTTTATTTTTTTCTTCTGTTTCGATTGGTAGGCTTCCAATTAAAATTTTTAGATTTTCCCCCTCAACAATTTCATCTGATTTTTTATTTCTTTGTATTTTTCTATCAAGATGAGGCAAAATGTCGGGAATTACAAATACAGGATCGTTTTCATTGTCCCCAATGTTGATTTCAACCTTTTCTCCATTTTTTAAAAATACCACACCTCTTATTGAAAGGGGTGTAGATAGCCATTGATACTTTTTTATTCCCCCATAATAGTTGGTTTTAATAAATGTAAGTTCATTTTCTTCAGAGATTGGTGAGGGTTTTGCATCAAGTCTTGGTGAATCTGTGTGAGAAACAATAAAATTCATTCCATCTTCAATGGGATTTTTGCCAATAATAGCAAAAGCAACAGATTTTTCTCTACAGGTATAAAAAATTTTGTCACCTGGCATTAAATTTTTTTTTTCTTCAGCGTTAATAAACCCCAATTTTTTTGCTTTATCTAGGGCATAGGCTGTAACTTCTCTTTCTGTTTTGAATTTGCTTATAAATTTTTTGTAACTTTCAGAAAAATTGAAAATTTGATTTTTTTCTTCTTCATTTAAATATATCCATGGATTTTGTTTTTTCATATTAATAAGACCTCCTGTTTCATTTTAACATTTTAATTGTTTTTAAAGTGTGTACAAAATAAATTATTTATTGTAAACTTACTTTTAATTTTAATATAATTAATAAATTATAAGGGAGAATTTTTATGTATAAAAATGGTTTTTTTAAAAACTATTTGTCATTGCTTTTAATTTTTTTAGTAATTGCTTGTACTTCAAAAGACAGCTCAAATGAATATGTTGAGGAGCAAGAAGCGGAGAACTCTTCTAAGCCTGATGATTCTAAAATAGATGAACATACTATTGGGCACGTTTTTCATGCTATGGGAGTAGTTCATTCAAAAAAGGATCGAAAAAGTTTGGGGAAAAATATAAAGGTTTTTTATTTTTCTGAAGAAGATGGACATTTTCGAACAATACCCTCAAAAGAAAATGCAAAGTTAATAGTTTATTTTTATGACAATATTTATGCAGGAGAGGCTCCAATTAGTATCTCTGGAAAAGAAGCCTTTATTTTTGTTGGGATTACCCCTGACTTTAAAAAGATTATAAATAGTAATTTACATGGTGTTCGAAGTGATCTTATTGGTACTTTTAAAGATCTTAATATTAAAAATTCAAAATTGGAAATTACAGTTGATGAGAATAATTCAGATGCCAAGACTTTCCTTGAATCTGTTAATTACATTATCGACGGTGTTGAAAAAATTTCACCTATGTTAACGAATTAATTTATATTTTTGATTTTATAGGCTTTAATCTAAATTAAAGCCTATTTTAAAATTAAGCTCTCAAGTCCTTTTATTAAAATTTCTGCTGTTTTTACGTTGGTTGCAAGCGGTATTTTATGTACATCGCAAAGCCTAATAAGAGCTGACACATCTGGTTCGTGAGGCTGGCTTGTTAGGGGATCTCTAAAGAAAAATATAGCTAAAATATTTCCTTCGGCTACTTCAGCTCCAATTTGCTGATCTCCTCCCATAGGGCCTGATTTATATTTAAAAATCGTAAGATCGGTAGCTTGTTGGATTTTAGACCCTGTTGTTCCTGTTGCAATAAGCTTGAATTTGGATAAGAATAGATAGTTTTGTTTGACAAAATTTACCAAATCTTCCTTTTTTTTATCATGTGCAATTAATGCTATTTTTTTTTCCATTAATTTTATTCCTTTTTCAATGTAAAATAATTTTTGTTGAAATTTAATAAAATTTAGGCATAAGTATATTTTTAGATTTCACTTTTTTAGAATTTATATTGGTTCTGGTTTGTGCCATAAAAATCTTTGCCCATAGTCTATTTCTAGTTCAATTATTTTTTTTAATATTTCCTCATTATACACAAATTCGGCAATAATTTTTATATTTTTTGTATCTGCTATTTTTTTAATAGATTTTATTATTACAAAATCTATTTCACTAGAGTTTATTGCTTTTATGAAAGATCCGTCTATTTTAAGTAAGTCTATTGGTAGTGTTTTAATATATGAGAGTGATGTATGTCCGCTTCCAAAGTCATCAAGTGCTAGCTTGATTCCAAAACTTTTTAATTCTTGAAAATATTTGTTTATTATCTCAAAGTTTTCAAGAATTCCAGTTTCTGTTATTTCCAAGCATATATTTTGAAGCGGGATTTGGCTTTTCAATAAAGTATCTCTTAAAAAGATTCGAAAGTTTTGTGATTTTAGTGAATAAGGAGATATGTTAATTGAGAAAATGTGAATTCCATTTTTTGATACAAAGCTTTTGTATTCTCTTAAAGCCTTTTTAACCACCAATGTATCAACCTCAACAGTTAAATTATATTTGTCTATTAATTTAAAAATTTGATTGTTTGGAATTGATTTGCCCATGTGGTCAAAAAGTCTTGTCAAGATTTCTATTTTGGGCTTTAAGTTCTTTTTAAGAGGATTTATTTTTTGATAATAAAGAGTAAAAAAATCATTTTTTATTGCTTTGAGTATATATTGAAAAATTTTGTTTTGATTTTTTAAAATCACCGCCTCTGGTAGTTCTTCTTTGTATATAGTGGGATTAGATTCTTTGTATTCCGATGATATTTTTGTAGCCATCATTAATTTAGGGATTTTGAATTCTAAGTTTTCTTTTAAATTTACCTCTATTATTCCAATATTGAATTTGAATATAATAATATCTTCTTTTTTAAATGCCAGAGCAATTGTTTTTTTGATTTTTTTGGCAATTGAGATTATTCGCTTTTCTCCGCCACTTGTGCTTATGATTACTATTAAATTGTTGTGTTTTAACTTAAAAATATATTCAGAGTATAATGACATTATTTTTGAATACATTATTTTAAGTATTTTTGCATTAAGCTTTTCTTGATCTTCTTTGTATTCATATTCTGCTGTTAGAGATACGTCTAAATTAAGCAAATATATTCTTTTTTTTTTGTAAATATCCATATGGTTTACTAGTAATTTTTCAATTTCTTTGGCATTTTGAATCTCGTCTTGCGAATCAATAATTTCTAGATATTTATAGTTTTCTATTTTATTAGAGTTTGATATTTCTTTAATCGTTATTAATTTATCGATATTGTTTTGAGCAATTGTGCTAATAAATATATCCACATGCAGTTTTTTGTTATTTTTTAAAATTAAAAGACAATCAGTTATTAATATATTTTTAAATTCAGGAATAGAATTTGTGTGATAACTTAAATTTATTTTTTCTAACTTTTCCCAATCTCTGATATCTATGTCGGTTACTTTGATTATATTTCCAGAAGTTTTCATTGGAAGATTAAGATTTTTACTACCTTTTTCATTGATATAAATAATTTCATTTTTGGTGTTTGTGATGATTACTATTTCTTTTATGAGTTCTGATAAATTTAAAAAGAAATCCAGAGTTGTGTTTTTATTGTCGCAAAATAATTTTTTTTGATGTATTAAACTTTGCTTATATTCTAATTCGCTTATATCTTTTATTATTTCTATGTGATCAAGTTTTAAATATTTCTCATCAAATTTTTCTTTGCTAATTATAATAGAATGTATTTTGTTTGCATTTTTTAATTCGTTTGCAACGTTTATTGAAAAATCTATTGGTTTTTCATAATTATAAATAATAGCGAATTTAATATTATTTTGTTTTACATATTCGCTGTATAAAGCTTTTTCAGATTTTACGATTTGAATTAAGTTGAAAATAGATTTAAGCTTTATGAGATCTCTAAGTTCAACTTCTTTTTTAGAGATTATAACTGAATTTATATTTTGATAATTATTGACTTCGTTCATTTTATTGGCTTGCTCTTATTTTAATTTTTGTATGCCAAGTTGGTGTTGTTTTTTATTTTTTTATCTCCAATTTTTTTGGTGACTATTATCCAGATTAATCCTGAGAGCATCAGCGTTAGCGAGAGAATTTGTCCCATTGATATGTTTAAAAAAGAAAATTCGGACAGGCTTGTAATTGGTTTGTAGGTTATTATAAATCCAAGTTCTTTGTCCGGTTCTCTTAAATATTCAATAAAGAATCTGAAAAAAGCGTAAAGCATTACATATGTACCAAAAATAAATCCATCATATTTTTTAATTTTTTTAAATAAAAACCATAGCAACAGAAAAGTTACAGGTCCTTCGAAAAATCCTTCAATAAGTTGAGAAGGTATTCTTGGAAGGTTGATTAGCAGGTCATGAGGCGAAATTTCAAGCCCTACTGATGATGCAAATTCTTTTACACCTGGTATATTTGTGTCAAATGGTTCTGCATTGGGAAATATTATTCCCCCTTTCATTACTCTTCCATAAAGTTCTGCATTTGCGAAATTAGCAAGTCTTCCAAGTATGTAGCCAGAAGAAAAAGCTATTGATCCATAGTCTGTTAGTTTTAGAAAATATTTTTGAACATTTGTATTTTTGAGCTTTGTATTTATTGTTATTAGAGGAGCAATTATTGCCCCCAAAAAACCACCATGGATGGCCATGCCTCTAAAGCCTGTAAAATTCCAATGCTGGTCGAATGGCAAAAGGATTAGCCAGGGATTAGAATAATAAATTCCCGATTTGTCGTAAACTAAGGTAGATGCTAATCTGCCTCCTAAAATTGCTCCAAGTACAAGTGAGAACATAAATATTTCATAATCTTCTTTTTTGATATCAACGTTGTCTGATTGTATTTGATACCAAATAAACTTATAAGAGATTAGTATGATTAAAATATAAGATAGGCTATACCATGTAATTGGTATACCTTGAATTACTTCAGGATGCAACCAACTTGGGTAATTTATGTAATTTGGCATTAGACCTCCTTAGCCTTTTCAAGCTTTTCAACAAGCTTTTTTTTAAATAGCATATTTTGCTTTCTTAAGGTTTCGATTTCTCTTTTCTGAGATTTTATTATATCAATAATTTCACTACTTTCTATTGTTTTGTTTTTTATCAACGATTCAAGGTATTCAATTTTTTCAATATATTCTTCTTGAGCTTCTCTTAGTACAAAATCATAACTTTCATTTAAATCTTCTTCGTTTAAAAGCTCGGCATCATTTGTTAAATCTTCAATTTCGATTAATTTTTTTGCAATTTTTTTTATACTTTTAGAAGTTGAGCTTGTAGGTTTGTATATAGTGATGGGTATTTTGCTGTTTAAAGCCTGATCAACTATTTCATCTTTATAGATTGCTCCAATACTTTGTAAATTTATGCTTAAATAGTTTTTTGCTGATTTTATTATTTTTTCGGTTTTTTCAATGTCTTTGGGAGCTTTGAGCATATTAAATATCATGAAAGGGCTAATTGTCTTAAACAATTTGTTAAATTTAGAATAATTTTCAGGATCTTCGCTTTCAAGTTTTAACAGCAAATTAGGTATATAAACCCTTTGAAGATCGATTGAATTTTGTTTTATTGTTCTGAGAATTTCATTTCCTTTTGTCCCTCTTTTAAACACACTTGATAACAGTCTAAATATTATATTTTTAAGAAATAAATATGCATTCATTGTAGCTGTTACTGTTGGTGTTGTTACTATTACTCCTCTTTTTGACATTAAAAAAAAGTCTATAATATTAAAAGCTGTTCCTGCTCCAAGATCAATCACTAAGTAATCATATTTTAAAGATTTTAAATTTTTTATTATGATTTTTTTTTGAGAAGCAGCTATATTAGCAAGTTCTGGAATGTCAGAATCTCCTGCAATGAAGTTTAGATTTTTAATTCCAGATTGAATAATAATGTCTGAGAAATTAATCCTTGTTTTTAAAAATGTTCCTATACTTTTTTTAGGTATAATGTTTAACATTGAGTGCAAATTAGATGCTCCAAGATCAAGATCAACAAGCAATACGCTTTTTCCTTCGTTTGCCAGGCAAATTGCTATGTTTGTTGAAAAAAGGGATTTGCCAACTCCTCCCTTACCACTGGCTACAGGAATAATAATCAAGCTTTACTCCAGGTTTTTTATTTTTGCTTTAATTAGCGCTAATATTGTTACATTAAATGCTAGGTAAACTACTGTAATTCCTAAAAGTATAGCTAGAGAGGTTTGATAGACGTATATTTTAAAAATAAATCCCAAGATGAATAATATTAATGTTAATATTATTTGGAATAATTTAGTTATTACTATAATGCTGTGAAGAATTTTGAATTTTTCGTAAATAAAGTAATAGATTGTTAAATTGGCCATGAAAAATTCAGGTGAGTATAAGATAAATGTTAGCATAAACTTTATGGAGTAATTATTAATGAAAATTAATTTATTAATGGCTTGGTATAATAAGGCTAAGATTAAAAGGCTTTCAGTAATTTGTAAAACAATAAGTCCTGCTCTGTAAAGGCTTTGTTTTTTTTTAGGATGTGAGTTTAACATAGTTTTAAAATATTATATTATGGAAATAAAATCAAGTTTTAATTTTTGCATTAGGAATGAATAAATGAAAAATAAATTTTTAATATGTGTATATTTTTTATTGACTTTGGGTATAAGCTCTTTAGTAATTGTTGAATCTATTTTTGCTTTTGATGAGTCTAATAATAAGTTATCAAGATCAAATTATGAGCAGATGATGATTCAAGCTTTTGAATTTGTAAAAGAAAATTATGTTGATCCTGTAAGCGATGAAGTAATTTTTGAAGGCGCTTTAAAAGGAATATTTCAATCCCTAGGCGATCCTTATTCTCAATATTTGACAAAAAAAGATTTAGAAGAAATTTCAAAAACAACAGTAGGAGATTATGTTGGCATTGGAATTTCTATAATAAAAAAAATGCATTCCCAAGATAAGCAAGACAAGGCAAAAGATTTTGATCCTAATAGTGCTTGCGTTTCTATTGTTACGCCTTTTGAAGGAGGTCCGGCTTATAAGGCTGGAATTAAATCTGGAGATTGTATTACCGCTGTTGATGGCAAGAGTGTTTATTCTATGGAAGTAGATCAAGTTGTTGATCTTTTAAAAGGTAAAGAAGGCACAAAAGTTAAAGTATCTATTCTTAGGGGAAAAAATTTAACATTGGATTTTGAACTTACAAGAGAGAAGATAGAAATACAAACAATCAAGTATGACGTTATTAATTCAGATGTTGGCTATATAAGAATAGTAAGTTTTAATCCACACACCTCTGTAGATTTTAGAAAAGCTTTAGATAATCTTAAGAATAAAAATATTAAATCTTTAATTTTAGATTTAAGGCTTAATACTGGAGGATATTTTCAGGCAGCTATAAAAATGGCGGATGATATTTTATCTAAAGGAATTATTGTTTCCACAAAATCAAGAAATTCTAGCAAGCCTATTGATTATAAGGCAAGCTCAAAACAAGTTTTGCCTTCAGATATAAAAATTGTTGCTTTAATAGACAGATCATCAGCCTCAGCATCAGAGGTTTTTGTAGGAGCCTTAAAAGACAATAAGAGAGCATACATTATAGGGGAAAAGTCTTATGGCAAGGGGCTTATTCAGCATGTAGTTCCTTTTTATACTGGTGGATTTAAAATTACAAGCTCAAAGTATTATACTCCATCTGGAAAGAGTATTCATAAGGTTGGAATTGAGCCTGATTTGGAAATAAAATCTCCAGATTTTTCTGAGGAGGAAGCATTAATATATAAAGAAATTTTTGATAAAAAGCTGATAGAAGATTTTTTGAAGGGTAAAAAATCCATTACCGAACAAGAGATTGATTTTTTTGTTGAGAATCTTGTAAAAGAAAATCCAAAATATAAAATTGATAAAGAATTTTTAGGCAAGTATGTGTTTTTTAATTACTATCAGGACAATAATAAAGAATTGCCAATTTATAATCTACATTATGACAAAGTTTTAAAAACAGCTTGTGAGTATTTGTCTAAATTAGGTAATTAAATTGTGAAGCAAATTGTTTTGGATGAGAATTGTTTAGCAGGTGATTTTATTATTGTTAAAGATGCAAAAATATATCACCATCTTGTTAATGTAAGACGAATTAAAAAGGGTGATAAGCTGAACATTCTTTTAAAAGATAAAGAATTAAGGGCCTCAGAAATAGTAAAGATTGGTAGTAATTTTATTAAGTTTACTACCAATAAAATAGATAAAATTGAAAAAAATAATTTTGAGATAAGTATTTTTATTTCTAGTTTAAAGGGCAGAAAAATAGATTTGGTGTTAAGACAGGTTGTTGAGATTGGAGTTTCAGAAATCAATATTATTAATGCGGATCGTTCTGTATCGAAAATAGATATAAACAATGCACCTGCCAAAATTTTAAGATTTTCAAAAATAATAGATGAGGCCTTAAAGCAAAGTGGTAATAAAATTGTTCCTAAAGTTAATTTTTATAATAATTTTTTTTATTTACCTTATTCTTTTTGTACTACCAGATATTATGTTGCTCATCCAAGCGGAATGCTTTTAAGCAAGAATGGAAGTTTTGACAATTTTGGCAAAATTGGAATTATAATAGGTCCTGAAGGATGCTTTTCGGAGCCCGAAATTGTCTTTTTCAAGGAGAAAGGCTTTAATTTTATAAGGTTTAACACTCCAATTTTACGAGCAGATACGGCTATTATTTATTCGCTTGCTTATTTTAAGGCATTGTTAGAGGATTATAATGGCTAATTTAAAAGACATATATTCAAAACCAGACAGATTTTATTTTTTAGGTGTGCCTATAGATGTTTTTGATAGTCGTAGCAAGCTTATAAGCAGATTTGTGTATCTTTCAGGGCATCCTTATCATTCAATAGTAATTTTTATCGGGCTTAAAGCTTTTCTAAAGGCTTTGATTTTTAAAAAGTTTAGAAATCATATTAAAAATTCTTCTCTTGTTTTTTTAAATTCTAAGATTGTAAGATTTTTTTATAAGATTTTTAAAAGAGTTAATATTGATTGTTATGATTCAAATACAGTTCTTCTCATTTTAATGGAAATACTAGAAAATGCCCATAAAACATGTTATATTATTGACAAGGATAAAGTGATTTCAAAGAAAAAATTTTTAAGATTGAAAGAATCTCATAAAGAAATTAGTTTTATTGGGTATTATGATTTAAAAGCTGTAAAGAGAAATAAAGAAATGTTTTTTGCAAATATTAATAAACTTACTCCTAGTGTAATAATAAGCTTTTGTAATGATAGACATCTTGAAAATTTATTTTATGAAAATAAATTTAATATTAGAACCAATTTAAGCGTTTTTTTATGAACTTTTAAATTTTAACTATCTATATTTTATGAGGTAAGTATGGCATTTTTGCTAAATCAATCAGTAGTTTATCCAATGCATGGAGTAGGGACGATTAAGGATATTAGGACCAAAGAGTTTAATGGTGAGATTATTGATTATTATGAAATACATTTTCCATTTAATGATATGATTTTTATGGTTCCTGTTGCTAAAGTTGATGATTTTGGAATTAGAGCTTTGGTTAGCAGGGAAAAGGTAGAAGAAGTTTTTGATATTATTAAAGAGTTTGAAGGTCAAATAGATTCAAAAAAAATAAAAGATGGTGGCCATGAATTTTATAAAAAAAGCGATATTTTAGATACAGCAAAGTTATATAAGTTTTTATATAAAAAATCTACCCAAAAAGAACTTCCTTTTTACGAAAAAAGGATTTTGAATGATTTTGAGTTAATATTGGAGCACGAGATTAGCTTAGCTTTGCAAATTAGCTTTGAAGAGGCTAAGAAGAAGATTAAAAATATTTTGGTCGATAACAAAAGGGCTTAAAGTTTTTTCAATTTTCGAGGGGGGAGGATTTGCTGTGTTTGATTCTTTAAGATTTATCTTTTTAATAATTTGTAGGTTTATCTTAATATTTTGCCTTTTTTCTTTAATGTTTATATGTACATTTTATTTAAAATATAAGTTTTTGTATTTTAATTTTTCTATTTTTAGCTATAGTATTTATTACAATGCTTATATTTATTCTTTTCCTTTGTCCCTTGTTGTTACTTTTATGAGAATATCTTGTCCCTTTTATGGAATAGTTTTAAATTCATCTAGAGAGTCTTTCTATTTTTATTGTATTATCTTTGTTCTTATTTTATTGTTTTCTTATTTAGGATTTTTAGTTAGTCATAGTTTTCATTCTTACTATATTAATAGCAATAGAAATGATAATTTTATCCTTAAAGATGAGGTTGTGCATTTTTTAAATGGTGGGATAATATTTTCTAGCAATAGGCCTAGATTTTATGGTTTTAATGGAGCTTTAATCGTTTCAGAGAATGACAAAGGGGATAAAGGTTTTTCTTGCCAATCAAATATTTCTAATTCTAGTAAGATTGATTTTGTTGAGAATAATTTTTTAGAGCAAAAGATTTATAATAATTTTGTTGATTTTCTTTTCAGAGATTTAAAAATTTTAAATAATTTTCTACTCTCGCTAAATTATTTAAATTTAATTTTTAATATATTGGGAATTTCTTTATTGTTATTTGCTTTTTCTTATGTTTTTAATCTTATTTTTTCAAATAGTTTTGCAATATTTCTTTATCCTATTTTTATTATATTTTTTTTAAAAATTTATAATGTCTATTCGATTGAGTTTCCCAAGATTTACAATGTAATAATAGGAAAGAGTATGATCTCTGATTTTATTCCTTTTATTTTTTGTGTTTTAACTTTTTTTTCTACCTATTTATTTGGTTTTGTTTCAGAATATATTAAAATCAGCAAAGATTTGGATAATAATTTATATAAGGGTAGTTAATTCTTAAGGCTTATGAAAAGAGAAATATATGCATTTTTGAGCAATTTTATTATTTTTATGTGTTTTTTTCTGGGTTTGCTCTTTAGTTATTCATATTTTTTTGGAGAAAATTTTTTAGAAAAGCATAAGTTAATAGCAACTTTTTTTGATTCTATTTTGCTTTTTTATAAGTATTTTTTTGGGTTTTTTATTTTTATTGTTTGCATTTACTTTGCTTTTTTTGTTCAGCAAGAAATAAAGATTTATTTAAAATCGCATAATGGATATTTATTTTCTAGGCTTTATGCATTTTTACTATTATTTTTTATTATAGGACTCTTTTTTACTTTTATATTTAATTTAATTTTGCCTTATATAATTGCTCAGAGAAATGAGTATAAGTTTAGTTACGACAGATATAATCTTCTTGAAAGTGAAGCAAATGAAATATCTCTTAAAATCAAACATATAGATATAAGTTTGTCTGCAAATAGATTTTTTTTATCTTCTGATTTGGCAGATTCAATGAAGCAAAAGAGAAAGCATCTTGAAAATTTGATTAGAATATATGATAAAATGCGAATTATTTATGTAAATAATGAAGAGCTTTTAACAAATTATTATTTAGTGAAATCTGAATATAGTAAAATTCCAAGTTATGACGTTGATTTAGAAAAGGTTAAAAAAACTTTTTCAAAATATCCTTTACAAAGTCTTAAAAAGCAAGATTTTTTTAATATTGTCAATGAATTTATTTCTCAAAATGATTATTATACAGCCAATTATTTTGCTTATATTGCTTATGTTGCAACAAAAGACGATAATTTTGTTGTGCTTTTAAATTTGACTTTAAAGTTTATTAATGAAAACAGGAATTTTGAAAAAGAAAAAATGCAGTTGATTTCCGAAGAAAAACAAAAAAATTTTTTGTTTCTTAATACTGAAAAATTTAAATTAGCTTATTACGGGTTTTCGAATCTTCATAAGTTATTGCCCAGTGATAATGAAATTTTGAATTATAAAAATAAATCTCTTGAAAAGCTTAGGAAAAGATATCTTTTTTTTGATGAGATTGAAAAATATTTTGAATATTACGGAATAAACGATGTATTTTTACTGCAACCAGATTCTAAGAGAGGTTTTTATGATTATATTTACATGCAAAAAGTTGTCGCCTTTAACAATCATTCTAAAATAATAAAAAATTTTGAACTTATTAGATTTAATAATACAGGGAATGTTATATTACATATTAAAATTCCATTTGCTACTTTGAAGGGTAATTCTGTGTATCAAAATGTTTTAGATAAAGACAATGAGCAGAGCGAAATTACTCTTACAAAGGTCTTTGTGTCTACGGATAGCTTTGATACAAATGTTTTAGAGGTTGTCAAAATTAATGAGAATGTAGAAAATTTAGCTTTATTTTCAAATTTTACTGAGTTTGGATTTTTTTTGAAAATTCAAAATTTGCCAAGCGCTTTTCATAGGGTTGCTATATTAAATTTGAAATTAATTAATACTTTTTCCTTAAGTTTGGTTTTACTGATTTCTCCTATTTCGCTAGTTTTAATAGGGGCATTTTTTATTTCTTTGTTTTCTAAAATAGAATTTAATTTCAATTCCAAGGCTATGATTTTTCTAGTTTCATTAATGATAGCTATTTTCTCAGGGATTACTTGTCTTTTTGTAAATTATTTTCTAATTGTTTTTACCTCTCTTCTTATATATGTTTTTAATGGCGTGTACGTATCTTTAGCTATTCTTTCTGCATTATTGTTTTTTCTTATTTTTAAAATAATTACTTTGAATTACAAGGAAAAACATATTTAATTTTTATTTTTTTTTAGATTATTAGCTTTAGAGAAAAACCATTCATTTATTAGTAAGTTTTCTTTTCCAATTGTTTTTTTGCTTAATACATAGGAATGGCTATTGATTTGAGTTTCGTCAATAATAAAAGGAGATATTCCATCAATTGAATGTTTTATTTTTAGATTTAATTCTTTGTAAGGAGTAAAGCCATCGGCAAATCCAAAACATATATTTGATTGGGATTGATTGTTAAATCCAATTAGGGTTTTTTGGGTTTTTTTATCCAATATCCAGTTGATAAATTTTTTAGTTAAAACAGATGTTTCTAAAATGCCAATAAAATTTGGGTTTGAGATAACAATTTCATTGTTATCGTTTATTAAATAAGAAAATTTTATTTGTGACTTCTCTTGTTCGCTTAAGCTATTGTAGAAGGTTATATCGCTCAATCCTGCTATTAAAAGAGATTTTTTATTAAGTAATATTTTATTTAACTTTAAGTAGCCGTATTTATTAAAGAAATCTTTTTGCAAGTCCATTTGTTTTGTATTTAAAAATGATGAGAAATATTCTAGCATTTTTAAAATTTGATTCTCATTATAATTTAATTTATTTTTTTCAAAAGAAAATCTCACATTATTTATTTGAGAAATCACATAAAATAAATTTTCAGAAACATAAGGCGATATAAAAAATTTTCCATCTTTAATGAAATTTTCGTATTTTTCTTTTAAATATTTAGTGTTTATGTATTTTTTAATATGATGTGTATTTTTATAGATTAAAATAGGAATGTCAAAGCCCAATGGAATAATTTTGTAGTTAAATTGCTTGAAAATATGCTTTAAGATGGGATAATCTGGATTGTAATTGATTTTTACAGATTTAAAATGGTTGGCAATATTTGTGTTACCAATGTTTTTAGAAATAATTATTTGTGCATTTTCTTTTCCTATTGTTTGCAGGTCAATATTATTTCTAAACTTAATTATAAAATTTGCTTTATTTTCTATATTAAATTGATTTATATAAAATGGTATTGTTTTATTGTCAGTTAGTACAACGATGTTCTTATTTGTTGAACAGCTAGGGCTAATTAATAAAATTGCTGTTAGTATTAAATTTTTTATTATCATAAAATTATTCAAGTTTTTTCTTTTATTTTACAATAAATTATGTATAATTTTTATAGTTATATTAATTTCCATGCTTAATTGGAAATTAGAGTAAGGCGGCTTAAGAGCTTTTAGGGGGATGATGAATTTGGGTTTATTTGATTTTATACTTTCTATGTTTAGTATTAATAAAGAACTTACTTCTGAGCAAATAAAGCAAAAAAGGTTAAAAGAAGTTAAAGTTAGTTTGGGCAGAGTAAGTAATTTTTTTAATGCTTCAAAAATTCAGGCTTTACCTCAATTTTCTAGATTTCTTTATAATTTTTATAAAATTTTTTCTCCCTTAAGGCCATTTGCGCAAAGATATAAAAATTCTAATAAAATTGTTCATTTTGTTGTTGAAAAATACTTAAATGAAAGCCAGAAGAAGTCTTTAGATTATATTTATTCTTTTTCTGCAAGCGATAACATAAATTTTGCTTCAGATCTTCCTAAAAATTTACATAATAATTTATCTTATTTGTTTAAAAACATAACTCAAGAGCAAATTAAATTGATAGATGAAACTTATGAAGCTTTGCATAATTTTTTTGATTTAGTCTTATATCAATATCATTTGGTTCTTAAAAATTTTGACAACTTACTTCCAGAAGATGATTTTGTGTATAGGCCTAGATTCAGCTCTATAGGTTGTGGAGTTATTATAGATGATCTTAAAGATTTGTTAGAATGTATTTCTTGCATTAAGAATATTTCTATTTGGAAAAACCTTTATGACATTATTTTAGAAATTTATGGAAATAAAGAAGATTTTCCTATTAAGTCTAATGTCTGGATTAAGATTATTTCTTCTATTTTGGATATAAATAAGGGTAAAGAAATTTTATATCTAATAAGATATGTTAGCGGGGATCCAGATTATTTCCCTATTTCTGTTGGGCAAAAACCCAATCCAATAGCAAGAATATTTTTTAATGATCTTACCAAGCATGTTGCCACTGAAATTGAAAAGATTAAAGTTTTGCAAAAAAATAATAAATCTAAAATATTAGCCGAACAGCTTTTCCCAGGAATATCTTTTTTAAATTTGGATAATTATAATGAAAAAATGAATGAAAAGATTGTATCTAAAATTATGAGCACTACGGGTTATATTTATTGCGAACTTTTAGTTTATTTGAGAACATATACTATTTATTTTGTTAAAAAAGATCTTAATGATATTATTAATTTGCTTATTATTAAAGGACAATGGAAGCTTATAGAGCTTTCAAGAGAAATGTCTAACGACATGCATGCTTTGATTAATATTTATGCAAGTCTTATTGATTTTGATTCTAATTTGGGGGAACAAGGCGGTTATGGCAATAGAATAAATGCATTATTGCACAGAGCTTCTTTGGGGGATAAATCTTCGGAGAAATTGTTGTTAAATATAATAGCAGATGTTAATAAAAAGGCGTTTACTATATCAAGCGAATATTATTCCAAAATATATTCTATTGAGCAGCGTTTGCAAGATTGTCTTTCAGACTATTCAAAAGTCTCTTTGGAAAGAGAGCTGATTTATAATTGGAAAGAGCTTGATATGGATCTTGCTAAAAGCTATGGAAACAATTTAAACTTTGGAGGTATAATGAAAAATATTTTGGGTAGTTTAGCTTTATTTTTAAAGTTAATGGATTTATATTTGGAAAAAAAGTCTTAATTTGAAGGAGTGTTAAAATGGCTAGGAAGTGTGAGATAACAGGGAAAAAAACTATGTTTGGAAACAATGTTCCAAGGAAGGGGCTTGCCAAGAAAAAAGGTGGAGCTGGACAACATATTGGAGTAAAAACCAAAAGAACCTTTAAGGTTAATTTAATAAATAAAAAATTTTTTATTCCAAATCTTGGAAGAAGTGTTAGCATTAAAGTTTCTGCTAATGCGCTAAGAAGTATTTCAAAGATAGGGCTTGATGCTTTTTTAAAGAAAAACTGCAAAAAAATAGAAAACTTTTTATAAATTTTAATTTTGATAATTTTATCTTATTAGAATACTGCTTGATATTAAGTATTCTGGGGAGTTAAATGTTATTTTTGAGTCTGTAAATTCGAAATGTTTAAAAAGGCTTGAAATGGTCATGATCGCATTTATATTTTCCGGAAATATTTTTTTTGATTTATAGTTTTCTAGTATTAGGTTAAGATTAGGCAATTCTTCTTCAAGAAGGATATGCTTTAAATTTTCTTCAAGCTTTAAGGCTTTTTTTATATTTGTAGATTTTGAAATAAAGCAAGATAGCAAAATAAATGAATTTTCTTCTCTGTTTATAAAAGGTTTTAAAAACTCGCAAAATTTTAGTAAATGTTTATTGCAAGTTTTTCCAAAAATTATTGGAATTATTTTTATGTTTTCCTTTATGTTGCTAATAAAATTCAATGTAATTTCAATTTTATGATCATTTTCGATTAATTTATCGTCTATATTAATAAAATTTAAGGTTTTTAATGATTTTAATATCTTTAGGTTTACTTTAATATTTTTATTAAAAATTTTCCACACATTGTGATTAGATATATTAATTAAAAAATTGCTTTTGGCTTCAGAGATTATAAATACATTATTAGTTTGATTTGATATTATTTTTTTAAACAAGCATTCATTTTTTAAAAAAAACTCATAGCTTCCATAACTTGTTAGGAGGGCTTTGTGAGTTTTTTTTTCTTCCAACTTAAATGACAAGTCGTTTGTATTATTTAAATAAAATATGTTTTCAACCAAGGAGTTTCTAGCTTGCTTTATATATTTCGTCCTTTGATTGCATCTTCTACTGTGTTTATTTCCATAAATTCTGTTCCTTTTTCAATATTTCTATTTGGATTTCCAGAAATAATTATTACAGTATCTTTGTCATTAACAATACCTTGTTCTTTTAACATTTTAAGAGAAGTTACTACAAATTCGGTAGTTCTTTTGAAATTATTGTCTACAAGATTAGAATAAACTCCGTAAGATAATGCTAATTCTCTTGCTAGTCTCTCGCTATTTGTTGTAATGAATAATGGAACACTTGCTCTGTAGGTTGCCATTATTCTTGCGGTTTTACCTTTTAGAGAATCTACAATAATTGCTTTTACGTCCATAAGTTTTGTGGCATCAATTGCACATTTGATAATATAGTTTCTTGTGATGCTTTTATCGTAAAAAAGTTCATCCTTATATAAGGTCATTTTTCTGTGTTTTTCAACTTTTTTAGCAATGCTTGTCATCATTTTTACAGCTTCAATTGGATATTTCCCGTAGGCGGTTTCTCCGGATAACATAATTGCGTCTGTGCCGTTTAAAATAGCGTTAGCGATGTCAGACACCTCTGCTCTAGTAGGTCTTGGATTTTCAATCATTGTATGAAGCATTTGAGTTGCTGTAATCACGGGTATTCCATACTTTATGCAGGTTTGTGTTATTTTGAGTTGAGCAATGGGTACATCTTCTGCAGGAATTTCAACTCCCATGTCTCCCCTTGCAACCATTATTCCGTAAGAAGCTTTTGCAATTTCTTCAATGTTATCAATTCCTTCTTGATTTTCGATTTTGGATATAATTTTTACATCAGGATTTCCAGAGGCAGTTAAAATTTCTTGAACATCTTGAACGTCTTTGGAATGTCTTACAAACGAATGGGCAATAAAATCAACATTATATTTTGCTGCAAGCTCAATAAATCCTTTGTCTTTTTCGGTTACTGATTGTAGCTTAAGAGAAATTCCGGGGGTGTTGATTGATTTTTTATTTTTAATTTGGCCGTCATTTTTAATTTCACAAATTAATCTGTCAGGCAATTTGGTAACAACAGTCATTTCAAGCTCACCGTCATCAATTAGCACTTTAGATCCTTGGGGTACTTCTTTAACAAATCCATCATAATTGGTTTGAAAGTTATTAGGCTCATTAATAGGCGAGGTTGAAATGATTACCTTGTCTCCAGTTTTTACAATAATAGGATTTTCAATATTTGCTGTTCTAACTTCTGGTCCTTTTGTATCAATCATTAAAGCTATTTTATTTGAAATTTTTCTAACATTGTCTATTACTTTTATTGTATCTTCGTGTGATTGATGGGCAGTATTTAGCCTTATAACATTTACCCCCGCATCGTGCAAATCTTTTATATGTTCTGGTTCGCATCTAAGATCAGATATTGTTGCTACAATTTTTGTTAACTTTGAAATCATAAAGTTCTTCCTCCACTTTTATAAATTTTATGCTTTTTGTCATTGAATAACAATATTTTGCAAAAAATTCAAAACTTTACTTTGTTATAAGCAGTGTTTAGGTTTGATTTTTTATTTTTTTTATTAGATTTTCATCTAGCTTAATATGTAAATTTTTTTCTGCTTTTGGAATTACAAGGCCCAGCTTTTTATTTTTAACTCTTCTTAAATTTTTAACTTGAGTATAGTAAAGATCGGCTTTTCCCGATTTTTTTGCTAATTTTGTGTAAAATACGCATAAATTACCAGCACTCAAAAGGACATCAAGGCTAGGAGTTTTATTTTTTTGATTTTTAATAAAAACATAAGCTCCAGGATAATCTCTTGTATGAAGCCAATAGTCATTTCCTTTAACGCAATGTCTTAAAAGTTCATCGTTTTCTTTTGCGTGTCTTCCAATAAGAATTTCAAATCCACAATAGGTAAAATGCAAGCCTATTTTTGGCGTTTTTTCTTTTTCTTTAGCAGTTTTTTCTTTATTATATTCTTCTTCCGGAATTAAATTTTCGACTTTTAACATTGTTATTTTTGATTGAATTAAATTAAATTTATCTAGATTATCTTTTAATTGATTTTGTATGGTTTTAAAAGAATTTTTACCCTTTTTATATGCTTTAAAATATTGTAAGGCATTTTCTTTTGGTGATAATGATTGGTTTAAGGATATTTTAATTTTTTCTTCTTTATAATTTAATAGGTTTATTTTTTTAATCCCTTTTTGTATTTTATTAATATTTAATAAAATCAATTCGCCTTTTTCCTTTTCGTTTTCAATGTTTTCAAGCAGTTTAATTTGTTGTTTTAAAGAGTCTATTCTTTTTTCTAAAACAATTAACTCTTTTTTATATTTTTCAATAAGCAATTCTTTTGTATTGTTTTTTTTAATTTGATCATTAAGCGATTCGTAGTAATTTTCAAGAAATTCAGAATAAGATGTATAGCTAGTATTATTATATTCTTCCTTTAGTCCCATAATTTTTTTATCAGACATTTTATTGCTTTCATGTATTTCTTTGGCTTTTAAAAAGATTTCACCTGTTGTTTCTTTTATTTTTGGCCTTCTGTAATATGCATCTAGTATTTTAAAGTTTGAATTTGTAGCTATTATATTGGGCGAGGATGGCCACAATTTAATAAATAAGATAATTATGTCCTTTTGTAAAATCTCAAGAGAAATGATTCTTTCATTTTTCATTTGGAAAGCTTTTATAATTTTTCCATTTTGAATTTTTGATTTTAAGAAGTCAGAAAATCTTAATTTTAAAGCATTCTTTTTGAAATTTTTTTTTGTTATATGGAATCTTGTAGTGTTTGGATTTAAGCAGATTAGTATTTTAAATTTTTTATTGTCAATTTTATTGTAAATCTCTAAAATTAAACTCTTGTAATCTGGTTGTATTATTTTTGTTATTAAAGAGTTTGTGAAAGGAATTTCTTTAATTAAAGTATTTATTTCAGTGTAATTCAAAGACATTTTTATCAAATCCTAATTCTTTCAAGGTGTTTATACCCAAGCTTTAAATTTTTATTTTATGTATTAAACTAGTACTATTAATAATAGTTTATTTCCATGATATGTAGTATTATGGAAATAAAGTTTATTGACAATAAATAGTTTAAATGTAGTTTTGTTAATAGCTTAAGCTTAATAATAAGAGTTCATAGAATGATAAAAACAATGCTTTTATTAGTTTTGTATCCTGTTGCTGTGTTTTCTCAAATATCTGCAAATCAATATTTTGAAGGAATTTATGCTAAATATCAAAATATAGAGGATATGCAAGCAACAATTAATTTTACTTTAAAGGGGTTAAAGCAAACAGGTGTTTTGCTTTATAAGTTTCCAGACAAGTTTATTATTAATTTAGATTCAAATAATCAAGTTTTTGTAAGTGATGGTGAATTTTTGACAGTTTATGTTCCATCTCTTGGGACTTCTTTTAATCAGCAATTATTAAAGGGTAGTAGTGGAGGAGGTCTTATGAAAGTTTTAAATAGTGAGTACAGCGTATCTTATACCAATTCTCCAAATTTAGAAGATCTCGATTCATCTGAGCCTGGAAAATATATTAAATTAACTTTTTCTAGAAAGCTTTACAAGGGGGCTGCTACTATTAATTCTTTTATTATTGCTTTTGCTCCGGATGGAATAATTAGAAGAATTACTGCTTTTCCTACTAGTGGTGGGCGCGAAATAGTTATTGATTTGACTGCTGTGAAGTTCAATGTTGGAATTCTTGATAGCAAATTTAAATATGATCCTCCAAAATCTTCAAATAAGGTAGACAATTTTTTATATGATATTAAAAAAAATTAAGGTTTAAATCTATGGAAGAAAATGATTTTATTAAATTTGGGAGTTACTTGAGAAAAGTTAGAGATAGTAAAAATTTTACTCTTGAAATGGTAGCTGAGGATATTAAAATTTCTATTAAGTATCTTAAGGCCCTTGAAGATTCTAATATTGAAATTTTCCCAAACGAAGTTTTGGCTGTTGGATTTTTAAGAACTTATAGCGAATATTTAGACATTGATTCTAGATTGATATCAACACTTTTTAAGGATTATAAAAGTAGACTTAATAATAGTTATATTGGGATTAAATCTGAAGATAAAATTTCAAATTTAGGGTTTTTAAGCGACAATAAAGTTTCAGAAAAAAAATTGTTTTTTTTTAGTTTAGAGTCTTTAAGTATTTTTAAAGTCTTTTTAGGCATTGTTGGTGTTCTTTTATTATTATTTGTGTTTGTATATTTTAGAGAAGTGGAAGGCTATTTTAAAAAATTTTTCAATCTTAGCCAGGATGAAAAGATAATTTCAAATATTCATGAAGTGTCTTTTGATAAAAAGAATTTTTGGAACGTTTCTCTTAAAGAGGGAGATTTTTTATCTTTAACGTATAGTGATGATATTGCAAAATATAGAGCATCGTTTATTGGCGATGATTTAGTTATTGTTGATGAGTTTAAAAAAAGTAAGAATATTTTAAATTTAGGAGAGTTTAAAGAGATAAATCTTGATGATAATATTAGAGTCAAAATTATTTATGAGAATTATTATTATGATAAGTTGAAAATAGCTCATGTAAGTTTAGAGTCTTTTGCCTTAAATGTTAAATATGTATCTGAAACTAATATTGACAATAGATTTAATATTTTAAATTGGCAGTTTGATGTTAAGGGAACTGAAAAATTGCCGAGCAGCAATTATCTTACCCTATATTCTTCTCAAAAACTTTCAAATGTTGATTTGAAAATCGATTTTCTAAATGATACATTTTTTAGATATGCCGATGAAAACAATCTTTATGGCAAGTCTCTTTTTGCATCCAAAGGTATTCCTATTAATTTAGCTTTTGAAAAATCTTTGATACTATTTTTTTCAAGACTTTCTGATGTTAATATCATTCTTAATGACAGAGACATTACTCCTTTTTTAAAAGAGCAGGGAAAAGAAATTTTTGCTGTTCAATTTTTTTGGGTAAAGACCCCCTCAGGGTTTGATCTTAAGGTTTCTGAAGTTTATTAGTGATGGATAAAATAAAAAAATTTTTTTCTAGTTTAAATACTTCTCAAGAAAAAATTGTTTTTAATAAAAGTAAAAATCCAATGCTTGTTTTAGCAGGGCCTGGAAGTGGTAAAACAAGAGTTATAATTGCAAAAATTGTGTATTTAATCAAACATATGAATATAGATCCTAATGAAATTTTGGCTTTAACTTTTACCAATAAAGCTGCAAATGAAATGAATGATAGGATAAATGATCTTTTAAAATTTGATAAAAAACTTCATATTCAAACTTTTCATTCTTTTGGGTCTTGGCTTTTGAGAGTTTACTATAAGGATTTTAACAAAAATTATGATTCAAATTTTACAATTTGGGATACTAATGATGTTGTTAAATTTATTAAACAAATTGATCTTGCTCCAAATCTTGAAATGGCAAAACATATTGCAGCTTTGATTTTAAAAGACAAAGAAAATTTTTTCTTAGAAAAATTTATTGAATTTACAGAAAAGGAATATGAGTATATTAAAATTTATGAGGAAGAGAAAGCCAAAAATAATGCTTTTGATTTCTCAGATCTTATTATTAAGCCTATTTTAATGCTGAGGCAATCTAAATCTTTAAAAGAGTCTATTCAATCTAGATTTAAAGTTATTTTTGTAGATGAATATCAAGATACAAATTATTCACAATTTTTATTTTTAAAAGAACTTTATTTAGATGGTATGTATTTTATGGTCGTAGGAGATGAAGATCAGTCAATATATTCTTTTAGGGGAGCTAGAATTGAAAATATTCTTGAATTTGAAAAAACTTTTGACAATGTTATTAAATTTTATTTAGTTCAAAACTATCGTTCAAATTCAAATATAGTGGGCATTGCAAATGAGGTTATTTCAAAAAATAAAAATAGATACGAAAAGCAAATAACAACTCAAAATAGTTCTAATAAAAGGATGAAATTTTTAGTTTTTCAAAGCACTTCAGATGAAGCTGAATATTTTTCTAATTTGCTTATTTCCAATGATATTCAGACAGCAATACTTTATAGATTTAATTCTCAATCTTTTCATTTTGAAACATCTTTTTTAAAGAAGAATATCCCATACAAGGTTTTAGGATCAATTAAATTTTATGATAGAGAGGAAATAAAAGATATTATTTGTTTGCTTAGGCTTTTTATAAACAAGAAAGATAAAATATCTTTCTTGAGAATGATAAACAAGCCTTCTAGAGGAATTGGAAAAACTACTCTAGACAAAATAATTAGTTCATTAAACGATGAAGATGTTAATTTCAATTTGTTTTGTGCTAGTAAAAAGACTTTAGGTTTGCTTAAAAATAGAGCCAAAGAGTCCCTTTTATTATTTTTAAATGTTTATGATGAGCTGGGTAAAAAACTTTTTGAAGATAATTATATTAATTTATCTACTTTTATTGAGGATGTCGTAATTAGGTTTGGTCTTTTAGATTATTATAAAAAATTTGATAAGGATGAAAAATTAAGAAATATTGATGAACTTATTAATAGTGGAATTGAATATTCAGGCACGTTTGAAGGTCTTGCTATATTTTTAGAAAATTCTTCACTTTCTCCTTTAATTTCTGGAGATTTTAAGTCCAATATACTTTTGTCTTCAATTCACGGTGTTAAGGGGCTTGAATTTGATAGAGTTGTAATTTCTGGGCTTGAGAAAGGTCTTTTACCTGCTGAAATTGAAGAATTAACAGAAGATAGACTTGAAGAGGAGAGAAGGCTTTTTTATGTTGCAATCACAAGAGCTAAATCAGAGCTTATTGTTACCTTAAACTTAAGGCGAGCTTTTAGAGGTTCTTATAAGGGCACTTTGCCTTCTGTTTTTTTCCAAGATATTGACAAAAACTCTTATGACATTATCTTTATCCCTGAGTATTTAAAAGAGAATTTTAATAATTTTTTTATTAATAATAAAAGGGATATTGGATTTAATATTGGAGACTATATAATTTATAATGGAGAAAAGGGAATAGTTGTTGATAGCTGGTACCAAAGCAACTTGCAGTTTGTTAAAATTAGCTTGAGAAATGGTAAGAAAGCTATTTTGAGTCCTGAGTATATTAAAAAAATTATCAAAGTTTAGAGGTTTATTTTGAAAGATATACATTTAAAAAATAGCTTAAAATTAAGCTTAGTGACACTTAATAGAGAGAGTGAAGATCAATTTATTTCAAAATTTGAGAAAGTTATTAAATTGGTTAATGAAATTTCAAATTTTGAGGTTCAAATTAATTTTAATGCTAATAAGAAAAAGATTTCTACGTTGCGCGAGGATAAAATAGAATTTTCTCTTTCTATTGAATCAATTAAAAAACTTAGTAATTCGTTTTTAGATGGATATTTTTCATCTCCTAAAATATTGGAGTAAGGATAAGGTGTTGGACTTAAGTAATTTAACTTTAACCAAAATTCAAGAATTAGTTTTAACTAGAAAATGTAAAATTTATGATATTTTGCTTGCTTATAAAAATAATTATGAGCTAAATAAAGATATCAATGGATATATTGAATTTTTTGATGATTCTTTAGAGATTGCAAAAAGGTATGACGATTGTTTAAAAAATTGTGAATTAGAAGATTTGCCGTTAATTGGTATGCTTATTGCAGTTAAAGATAATATTTCAATTCAAGATAAATCTTTAACTTGTGCTTCTGAGATTTTAAAAGGTTATATTTCTCCTTATGATGCGACTGTGATTAAAAGGCTTAAGAATAAAGGAGCAATTTTAATTGGTAGAACCAATATGGATGAATTTGCCATGGGCTCTACTTGTGAATTTTCTTATTACGGCGCAACTTTAAATCCTTTAAATAGAGAATATGTTATAGGTGGTAGTTCTGGAGGCTCTGCAGCTGTAGTTGCAGCTTTTCAAGCGCCTTTTTCGCTTGGTAGTGATACTGGGGGTTCTGTTAGGCTGCCCGCATCTTTTTCAGGAATTTTGGGCTTTAAACCTTCTTATGGAGGTCTTTCTCGCTATGGGCTTGCATCTTATGCTTCGTCTTTTGATCAAATAGGATTTTTTTCTCATTCTATTGAAGATATTGCTTTGATTTTAAAGCATACTTGTGGATCTGATAAAATGGATTTTACTAGCGTAGACATTTTTGATGATTTTTATCCTTTAAAAATTGAATCGTTGCAAAGTAAAAATTTAGCTGTAATCAAAGAGCTTGGCGAAGATCTAATGGACAAAAATGTTGCAAATAGTTTTGCAAAGTTTAAATTAGACCTTTTGTCAAAAGGCATTAATATAAAAGAAGTTTCAATAGAAGAGATTAATTTTATTTTATCAATTTATTATACAATTTCTCCTGTTGAAGCATCCTCCAATCTTGCTCGTTATACTGGACTTTGTTATGGCAAGAGAATCTCTGAAAGCTTGAGTCTTAATGATTTTTATTTTAAACATAGGAGCAATTTCTTTTCAGAAGAAGTTAAAAGGCGTATTGTTCTTGGAAATTATCTGTTATCAGAAGGGTATGATTCTAAATATTATGCAAAAGCTTGTGAAATTCTTCAAAATTTGATTATTCCTAAATTTAACAAGCTTTTTGAAAGTTGTGATTTTATTATTACCCCAACAAGCTTTGTTAAGCCTTTTAGACTTGGTTTGGATTTTGATGATCCTGTTAAAATGTATTATTCAGATATTTGTACTGTTATTGCAAATCTTATTGGAGCTCCTGCTATTTCGCTTCCATATTCTAAGGATGAGGAAGGATTGTCAATTGGGATGCAAATTATTGGGCGTAGCAAGAAGGATTTTGAACTTTTAAGTTTTTCAAAAAATGTGATTAGGGAATTAGGACTTAATGGAATATAAATTAGTTATTGGATTAGAAATTCATGTTCAACTGGGTTTAAAAACAAAGGCTTTTTGTGGATGTAAAAATGAGTTTGGAGGAGTTCCCAACTCTCGTGTTTGTCCAATTTGTCTTGGATTGCCGGGTTCATTACCAAGTGTGAATGTAGAGCTTATTAATAGTGCAATTTTAGCGGGGCATGCCACAAATTCAAAGATTAGAAATGTTGTTAAATTTGATAGAAAGCATTATTATTATCCAGATTTGCCAAAAGGATATCAAATCTCGCAAAATGATAAGCCAATTTGTGAGGGGGGAAGCTTATTGATTGAAACCCCTTCTGGGCCCAAAAAGATTAACATTATTAGAATTCATATGGAAGAAGATTCTGGCAAGAGCCTACATTTACTGGACAGTGAAAATCAAAGCTATGTTGATTTTAATCGTTCGGGTGCTCCTTTGCTTGAGATTGTTTCTGCTCCAGATATTAGCAGTGGGGATGAGGCAGTTGCTTTTTTAAGCTCTTTAAGAGAAATTTTTAGGTATCTTGATTTGTCTGAATGTAATATGGAGAATGGTTCTTTTAGATGTGATGTAAATGTTAATTTAATTGTTAAAGAGAATGGTGTTGAGTATAAAACTCCTATAGCTGAAATAAAGAATTTAAATTCTTTTAAATCTATTAAAGTGGCCATTGAATATGAAGAATTAAGGCAGCAACAGGAGTGGGTTCAATTTAAGAAAACTCTTGATAGTTGTGGTAAGCACACTAGAGGATTTGATTATAAGAGTGGAGCAACGGTTATTCAAAGAAATAAAGAGACAGTATCTGATTATCGCTATTTTCAAGAGCCCGACCTGCCTTTAATAGAGATTGATGATTCTTATATTGATAATATTAAAAATTTAAAGTTAATTGAACTTCCATTTCATGCAAGAATTAGGCTTAAGGGCCAATATGGGTTAAGTGATTTTGATGTTATTACTTTAACAGCAGATAAGCACCTGCTTAAATATTTTGAAGAGGCTGTTATTAATTCAAGCGATCCTAAAAAAGTAGCCAATTGGATATTGTCTGAAGTTTTAAGCGTTCTTAATGATAAAGGAATTAGTGTTCTTGAATTTAATTTGCTTCCAAGCTATATTACAGAGCTTGTTGAATTTATTGTTGCTGGCAAAATAAGTGGCAAAATGGCAAAAAGGGTATTTTCAGAGATGATGACCAGAGGAGTTTCTGCCTCTGTTGTTATAAGTGAAAATCAATTAGAGCAAGTAAGTGATAAGTTTGTTATTAAGCAGATTGTGCTTAAAGTTTTAGATGAAAATCCTAAATCAATTGAACTTTACAAAAAGGGCAAAGATCATGCTATCAAATTTATGATGGGGCAAATAATGAAAAAATCTTCAGGAAAGATTAATCCTATACTTGCAAATGAAATTCTTTTAGAAAGTTTATCAAATGTATGATTTGCCTTTAATAGACAATTTACCAGTGATTAAAAGGGCAAGATTTTTTTATCTTTACGATATTCATGGTAAGAGATATTTGGATTTATATTTAAATGGTGGAAAAAATTTTTTAGGTTATAGGGTTCAAGGTTTAAATCGTCTTTTTAAACAAACTATGTCAAGGGGTTTGATATCTCCTTATCCTTCTGTTTTTAAAAATCAGTTTATCAATTTGGTATTTACTTTTTTTAAAGAGGCTGGGGCTGTTTATATTTTTAAGCTAGAAAAAGATGCAAAAGAATTTTTATTATCTTTAACTGGTAAAAATAAATTTTTTATGCCCTGGGAAAAAGAAGAAGGAATATATGAGTTTAGAGTAGGATTTAGCAATATTAAATATCCTATGATTTTTAATATTCCTTTGCCCGATTTTATGTCTGTTAGCATTGTTGTTATGGATAATCTTTCTAGAAAAATAGAATTTAAAGATAATTTTGATGCTGTAACTTTATCTTTAGCTAGACATACGTTAAGCAAGCTTTTATTTTATAAGAAAAATATCGATATTGATTTTAATTCTTTTGCCACACCTTTGTTTAGAATAACCGATAGGTATATGCTTCCTCTTTATGATGCTTGTTATCATGCTGAAATTTTTAATGAATTTCTCAAATTTGGGTATTTAATTAGTCCAAATTTTAGTATTCCATCTATTGTTCCCTTGAAGTTCTCTAAAGGAGATCTGGATAATTTTAAAAAACTTTGTTTTGCTCTTAAAAATAAGTTTATTGATGGACTTGACAGTGAACCTTACAAATAATACAATGAATGAGATTTATACATAAAATTATAAAGGGTATAGCGCTATTATGAATAAAATAACCAATAATGATACGATTTGGATCAAGCCAAAGACTGTTGAGAAAAAATGGTATGTAATTGATGCAGCAGATAGAATTTTAGGTAAAGTTGCTGTGGATGTTGTTAAAATTTTAAGAGGCAAACATAAGGCTTATTATACTCCCCATCAAGATTTAGGTGACAATGTTATTATTATTAATGCTTCTAAAGTTAAGCTGACGGGAAAAAAATATCAACAAAAACTTTATTATAGGCATTCAAGATATCCTGGAGGTCTTTATTCTGACACTTTTAGAACATTGTCAGAGAGAAAGCCTTGTGCTCCTCTTGAAATTGCTATTAAGGGTATGTTGCCAAAAGGCCCTTTGGGGCGTAATCTTTTTAGAAATTTAAAAGTCTTTTCTGGTTCAGAGCATACTCTTAAAGCTCAAAATCCTATAAAGCTGTAAGCTAATTTAGAGAGGTAAAATGAAAAAATCAAATTTTAGCAATGTTAATTTATCAATGGGAACTGGTAGGAGAAAATCTTCTGTTGCTAGAGTTTACATTAGAGAGGGTATTGGCAATATCAAAGTAAATAATAGAGACTTTGACTCTTACATCCAACTTGAAAATTTAAGAACAATGGCTTTATCGCCTTTGGTTTTGACAAACACACTTGGGAAATATGACCTTTATATTAATGTTTATGGGGGAGGGATTTCAGGTCAATCAGGGGCAATAAAGCACGGCATTTCAAGAGCTCTTTTTGAACTTGATGAATCTAATAAGATGATTTTGAGATCTAATGGTTTTTTAACAAGAGATTCAAGGAAGGTTGAACGTAAAAAATTTGGGCAGAAAAAAGCACGAAAAAGTTTCCAATTTTCCAAAAGATAATTTTATTTTTTTTATACATTTTACATTTTTATTTAATTAAAAAAATCCCTGTAAAAGGGATTTGATTTATTTTTGTTTAATGGAGTAAAAGACGCTTTTACCGTGGTATTCAGCAGTTGTTTCCAATTCTTCCTCTATTCTTATGAGTTGATTGTATTTTGCTATTCTGTCTGTTCTTGAGAGTGAACCAGTTTTGATTTGTCCTGTTCCAAGAGCTACTACAAGATCAGCTATTGTTGTATCTTCTGTTTCTCCCGATCTGTGAGAGACTATTGCCGTGTAACCTGCTTTTTTAGCCATTTCTACAGCTTCAAATGTTTCTGTTAGTGTTCCAATTTGATTGACCTTAATAAGGATTGAATTAGCAACTCCCATTTCAATTCCTTTTTTAAGAAACGAGGTATTTGTTACAAACAAATCATCTCCAACAAGTTGTATTTTGTTTCCAATTTTGTCTGTAAGTTTTTTCCATCCATCCCAATCTTCTTCAGCCATTCCATCTTCAATTGAAATAATTGGATATTTTTCTACCCACTTTGCCCAATATTCAACCATTTGTTCGGAAGTAAGTTCTTCTTTTGTTGACCATTTAAGTACGTATTTTTTTATTTTTGGATCATAAAGCTCAGATGTTGCGGGATCAAGAGCTATTGCAATGTCTTTTCCAGGCTCATATCCTGCCTTCTTTATTGCCTCTATAATCACTTCACAGGCTTCTTCATTTGATTTCAAATTTGGAGCAAATCCTCCTTCATCTCCAACAGAAGTTGCATACCCTTTGCCACTTAGAATGCCCTTTAGCGTATGAAAAACCTCTGCTGCCATTCTTATTGCTTCACTGAATGTTTTTGCTCCTATTGGCATTATCATGAACTCCTGAAAGTCAACAGAGTTGTCAGAGTGGGCGCCGCCATTAATAATATTGCACATAGGTGTAGGCAAAATGTTGGCTTTGTACGCTCCAAGATATTGATAAGGCTTAAGTCCAAGGTACTTTGCAGCAGCTTTAGCTGTAGCTATTGAAACTGCTAAAATTGCATTAGCACCAAGCTTTTCTTTTGTAGGGGTGCCATCAAGTTCAAGCATTTTTCTGTCGATTGCAACCTGATTTAAGGCGTTCATACCTTCAAGTTCTGGGGCAATTATGTTTTTTATATTTTCAATTGCCTTTAAAACCCCTTTTCCCATATATACAGACTTATCACCATCTCTAAGCTCAACAGCCTCGTTAATTCCTGTTGATGCACCTGATGGTACGGCAGCTCTTCCGTAAGTTCCATCTTCTAAAATGACATCAGCTTCAACTGTTGGATTGCCTCTAGAATCAATGATTTGTCTGGCTTTGATTTCATAAATGTGAAAACCCATTTTTTGTACTCCTCGTATTATTTACTTTAATGTATGTTTTTAGTATAATGTTAAAAAGTTTAAATGTGTAGTATTTTGCCAAAAGAATTATTATTGTGAGCTTTGTGTATAATCTATGAAAGAAAGGTGTTTGTATTTATTGGTTTTTGTAGCTTTATGTGTTAACAATCTTTTTTCAGATGATTATTTAATTTATGATTTTGATTTAAGTTTGAATGAATTTCTAGAAGTTTCAACAAGAAAAGACAATCTTGAGCCTATGGTTGATTCCAATCGTATATTATTGTTTTATCCTCCCAATAAGGAAATTAGAAAAATTTTTGCTGCCTTTGACTTTGATCAGTATTCTAAGAAATATTTATTCAAAAAAAATGAGCATGGAGTTTTTTTTGTTAAAGTTAATATTCCTCATGGCACAAGCAGCCTAAAATATAGGCTTATTGTAGACGGTGTTTGGACTAATGACGAGTATAATAAAAATGTAGTTTATAATGAGGATTTAATCCCATTTTCTAAAATTGAGGTCTCTAAAGAGAAGTCCAGCTATATTTCTTTAAGAAATCCAATACAATCATATGATAACAATGAAATTGAAATTTTTTATATAGGTCGTCCTGGACAAATAGTTACAATAGTTGGTAGTTTTAATAATTTTAATCCTTTTTTAAATAGGCTTATTGAGAAAGAGGACAATAAGGGAATTTATACTATTAAGCTTAAAAATTTACCCAAGGATAGAATTTATTATTATTTTATTGATTCTGGTAACAAAGTAATAGATAAAAATAATGTTAATAGAATTAATTTATACTTTGTTGAGGGAATTGATAATAAAATAGATTTCGAAGTTTCCTATTTTGATCATAAGTAAGCTTTTAATTATTTATCTATTCATCTCATCAAAAAGATATTTAGATACAAAGTGATCTTTTTCTACTTCTTCGAGCTTTGGATGTACTTGGGTTGATAAATGAATTTTTCTAATGTTTGCTAGAGTTTGCTCGTCTAGTTTTATATTTTTATTTTTTCTTTTTTCGGGGTTGATTTCAGGAATTGATGCTATTAGCATTTTAGTATATGGATGAATTGGGTTTGAAAATAGCGTTTCTCTAGGTGCAAGTTCCAGGATAACTCCAAGGTACATTACAGCAATTTTATCACTCATATATTTTACTACGGCAAGATCGTGAGAAATAAATAAATAAGACAAATTGAATTCTTTTTGCAGAGCTTTTAGAAGATTTAAAATTTGAGCTCTGATTGATACATCAAGCGCAGAAACGGCTTCGTCTAAAAGCAAAAGCTTAGGATTTAAAGCTAGTGCTCTAGCAATTCCTATTCTTTGTCTTTGTCCTCCTGAAAATTCATGAGGATATCTGGTTAACATATTTTTATGTAGTCCAACAATATCTGTTAGTTCGTTTACCCTTTTTTCTATTTCTTGTTTTGTTTTTGGAAGAATTTTGTTTTCATTATATATTTCTAGTGGTTCTGCTATTATTTCTTTTATTGTCATTCTTGGGTCAAGCGAAGTATGAGGATCTTGGAATACCATTTGCATATCTTTTTTTGTTTTTAAGAGTTCTTTTTTTGAAAGTTTAGTTATGTTTTTTCCGTTAAAGTAAATATTTCCAGAAGTTGGCGTGTAAAGCTGCATTATTGAGCGAAGAGTAGTAGATTTGCCGCAACCAGATTCTCCTACGAGTCCTAAAGTTTTATTTTTTTCAACTTCAAAGCTAACATTGTTTACCGCATTTACTTTTTGTTTGTTTTTCCAGAATAAAAAATCTTCTCCTGTTGTGAATGTTTGCATTAAGTTTTCTACTTTAAGAATTATTTCTTTTTTACTGCTCATTTAAAACTCCTCGGTGCTGGTTTTTGTGATCTTTATAGGGTTTTCTTTTATTGAATAAAGCTTTTTATTTGGATCGTGTTCTAGCGTAAGAATTGATTTTAAAAGCCCAATGGTGTAAGGATGCTTAGGATTGTTAAATATTTCCTCTACTGTTCCTTCTTCTACAATTTTTCCTTGATACATTACAGATACCGTATCACAAATTTCAGCAACAACTGCAAGATCATGAGTTATAAATATGGTAGAGGTATTGAATTTTTTAGATAGGTTTTTGATTAATAATAATATTTGCTCTTGGATTGTAACATCAAGTGCTGTTGTCGGTTCATCTGCTATTAATAAGGATGGATGACAGCTAAGAGCCATGGCAATCATAACTCTTTGTCTCATTCCTCCTGAAAATTGATGTGGGAAATGTTTTATTCTCTCTTCTGCATTTACAACGCCAACAGTTTTTAACATTTCTATTGCTTTTTCTTTGGCTTCTTTTTTCCCTAATCCTTGGTGCAAGATTATTGTTTCTTCAAGTTGAGTTGATATTCTTAAAAATGGGTTTAATGAAGTCATTGGGTCTTGAAATATCATTGATATTTTATTCCCTCTGATTTTTAAAAGTTCTTTTTCGCTAAGTTTTAGCAAATCTTGATTTTCAAATAGTATTTCTCCACTTTTATATACCGTTGTAAGTTCTGGTAATAATTTTAAAATAGCCATACTTGTTACGGATTTTCCACTTCCGGATTCTCCAACAATAGCTCTAATTTCTCCTCTTTTTACAGATAGGTTAACATTGCTTACGGGATGAATTGTCGTATGTTTTAATCTAAATTCAACTGTTAAATTTTTTATTTCCAATATATTTTCTTTTTCCATTCAATTTCTCCTTAGATGCTATCTTTTGGATCAAAAGCATCTCTTAGCCCGTCACCTAAAAAGTTCATAAATAATAGAAATATTGTCATAACTATAGCTGGAATAAAAACTTTCCATGGATATTCAACAAATGCAGCAATTCCATTTTGCACTAATTCTCCCCAGCTTGTCATTGGAGCTGAAATTCCAAGTCCTAAAAAGGATAAAAATGCTTCAGCCATAATGAAGCTTGGAACCCTTATTGTTGTGAATATAACGATCATTCCAATGCTATTAGGGATTAGGTGTTTTAAGATTATTCTTTGATTTGTTGCGCCAAGCGTTTTGGCTGCTTGTATAAATTCTGAACTTGATAGTGATTGTACTTGACCTCGTACAACTCGAGCTACTGTTAGCCACGACACAAATGCAAGTGCTATGAATAATCCTATTATACTTCTTTCCATTATTGCCATTAGTATTATTACAATAAGCAGATAGGGTAGTACGTAAAGAATTTCGATTATTTTAGTTATTATTTTATCAGGCAATCCCCCAAAAAATCCCGCTATGGATCCCAGGATAGTTCCTATTATCATAGACAAAAAAGCCCCAATAAATCCTACAGAAAGAGAAATTTGACTACCTTGTATTAATCTTGCAAGCAAATCTCTTCCAAGATTGTCTGTACCAAGCAAATATACTCTTTTATGTATTTTTACTTCCCTTTTATCTATTATTTGAACTTCATTTTCTATTTTTCTTTTTATGTCTTCGAGTTTTTTTAGTTCTTCTTCGTTTATTTCTCTTTTTTCTTTTTTTGCTAATTTTTCAATAAATTTTTTTTCTTTATTGTACCAGAGTTCTCCAGCGGCCTGGAAAGATGGTGGCAAATCAGAATGCTCTACTATTTGAGTATGGTATTTATATATTGGCAATATTGGTTGTAAAATGGCAATTAAGATATAAAATCCAATTACAAAAAGACTGCCAAATGCAAGCTTATTTTCTTTAAATCTTGACCAAGCTCTTCTTTCAAGTTTAGAATTGTTTTCTTCGTTTTGTTTTTTAAGGCTATTCATTTTGATTTCCCCTTATACTCTTGGATCTAACATTTTGTATATAATATCTGATATTAATATGGAAATAAGCAGGATTATTGAATATACTAATAGTCCTCCCATTAATACGGGATAATCTCTGTTTAGTGCGGATTCTGTTATAAACATTCCCATTCCAGCAATTCTAAATATTTTTTCAATAACTACGCTTCCAGATATTATAGCAGCAAATGCTGGGCCTATATAGCTTACTACAGGCAACATTGCTCCTCTTAACATGTGCTTTATAACTATTGTTTTGAAGCTTAGCCCTTTTGCACGTGCAGTTCTTATAAAGTCACTCTGTATTATTTCTAGCATTGATCCTCTGATTATTCTTGCGAAAATAGCTACATTAGGCATGCTAAGAGTTATTATGGGTAGAATTAAATTTGAAAATCCTCCTCTTTCTGTAATCCATCCAGAGGTATAAAGCAAGCCCCATTTAATTGCAAAAAAGTATTGCAAAATTGGCCCTATTACGAATAATGGTATTGAAATCCCCAATATTGCTATTGATGTTATTATATAATCCACATAAGTATTTTTATAAATGGCAGCTAATATACCTATTGGTATTCCTATTGATAGTGATATAATAAGGGATATTACTCCTAGTGTAAGTGATTTTGGAAATCCTAATTTTATGTATTGATTGACTGTAAGGTCTTTCTTTTTTAAAGAAGGCCCCAAGTCTCCTTTGAGAGCATTTGAAATGTAATAAAAAGCTTGAATATAAAAAGGTTTGTCAAGGTGATATTTTTCCATCAATCTTGCTTTTACTTGAGGATCAATAGGTTTTTCAGAATCAAATGGACTTCCAGGAGCCATTCTCATTACAAAAAAGCATAAAAAAATTATTACCAGTAAAGTTGGTATTATTCCTAATATTTTCTTTAAAGTAAACTTTAACATTTTTGCTCCTTTGTAAATAGATATTGATAACTTACGTATTAGTCAATTATATCATATAGTCTTTATTGTTTTTCAAGCTATGGTTGATAATTTTTGATAGAATAGGGGGTTTTTTGTATTATAATGATTAATTTAATTTTTAATAAAATGTATTTTTTGTTTTTAATTTTTTATTTAAAATTTTATTGTCTTGATTTGAGAAGAATTTTTTTGTGTAAGATTCTAAGTAAAATTATCATAGAATCTTACACATTATTTATGTATTTTTGTTTTAAATAAAGATACTGTCTTAAGCTTAGTCAGCTTTGCTTTTAGACTTAAATATTGTTTTTGATTTATATTAAAATCCTTTTAAAATTAATTATGTTTTGCATTTTTAATTGGTTTTAATTCAGAAAGATAATAAACCTCTGATACATTAGGACTCCATCCAGTCCATTTATCGTTTCTAAAAAGATAATGCCCAGAATATATGTATATTGGTGCAGCAGGAAAATCTTTTTCAATTATTATTGATTCTGCTTTTCTGAGCAATTGTTTTCTTTTTATAGGATCTTTTTCAAGATCTGATTCTCTGATGAGTTTGTCAAATTCTAGGTTTGAATATCCGTATGATGCAAGTTGTGAATTTTCTTTTGTGAATATAGTAAAGTATGTGTGTGGATCTAAATATTCCCCAATTCGCCCAACTCTTATTATTTCAAAATTGCCAGTATTTCTGCTGTTGGTAAGAACAGGCCAATTTTCGTTAGTAAGCATAAGATTGATATTTAGAATTTTTTTCCATTGGTTTTGAATAAATGCAGCAATTTTTTTGTGAGTTTCGTTTGTATTATATTTTAGTGTTAGCATTGGGAATCCTTTCCCATTAGGATACCCTGCATCCGCCAAAAGCTTTTTAGATTTTTCAGGATCAAATAAAGCCAATTTTTTACCATAATTGTAATTTTCAAGATCAGGAGTTATTTCTCTTGTAGGAACTGTGCCATCATTTAGCACTTTGTAAGTTAAAGTTTCTCTGTCAATAGCCAAGGTTAAAGCTTCTCTAACTCTAGCATCATCAAGGGGTTTTATTTTTGTATTAAATGAATATAAATAAATTGCATTGCTTTTGTGTTGGTAATAGTCCTTTTGTAGTTTTATTTCATTTACAATGTCCGGCGGGATGCTGTTAAAAATAGCATCAATTTCGTTGTTTTTGTACATATTGTACACAGTAAGATCATTGTCAGACGTAATGTAGACAAGCTCATCAAGTTCTACTTCTTTTGCATTATAATAACGTTCGTTTTTTTCAAAGATAATTTTTTCATTAGGTAATCTTTTTTTTAATTTAAAAGGACCGCTAGTAACCATGTTTTCAGGGCTTGTCCAATTTCCCTTATACTTTTCAATCACATGAATAGGTACTGGCATGAATGCGTAATGTAGAAGCAGCTCAAGAAAATATGGCTTTGGAGCTGTAAGTGTTATTTCCAGCGTTTTACTATCAATTGCCTTGATTCCAAGTTCAGAATCGGATACTTTTCCGTCAAAATACTCTTGTCCATTCTTTATTGTTGATTTGAGCATGTCAACGTTTGTAGATCCTGTTTCTTTATTTAGAATTCTTAAAAAAGATTTTCTTATCCCTTCAGCAGTAATTTCAACTCCATCGCTCCAAAAAAGGTTGTCTCTTAGATAAAATTGATATGTTTTTTTATCTTTTGAGGCTTCCCAATTTTTAGCAAGTCCGGGCTTTAGCTTTCCTGTTTTGGTATTTAATGTCAAAAGCCCTGAGAATATTTGTTCTAAAATTCTTGCTCCTATTGTCTCATCTACCAAATGAGGGTCAAGCGATGAGGGCGCTCCCCCTATGTATACTTTAAATGCTAATTTTTCTTTTTCTGAATTATTATTACATGCAATTAAAGACACAGCAAGCATAAGCAGTGTTACTATTTTAATTTTTTTACCGATTTTTTTAGTTTTATTAAAATTCATATTAACCTTTTCCCCAAATTAAAATTATTTATTTATAAGTTTTAAGCTATCTTTTCTTTATAAGAAAGTCAATAAAAATCGTCCATAAGGAATAAAATAATAGACGATTTTTATTTGATTAAATTAAATATTAATTATTTATTTTTTAATTTTAGTTGAGATAAATCAAATCTTTCTAAAATATTGGTATTCCATCCTGTCCATTTGTCATTTCTGAAAAGGTAACTGTTCCCATATATGTATATTGGTGCTATTGGAAAATCTTTTTCAATAATTATCTCTTCTGCTTGTCTTAAAATGTCTTGTCTTTTTATTGGATCAAGCTCAAGGTCGGATTTCTTTATAAGTTCGTTGTATTCTGGGTTTGAGTAATTATGAGATGAGAATTGTGTGTATCCTTGTGTGAATATGCTTAAAAATGTCAAAGGATCAGCATAATCGCCTATCCATCCTGCTCTTGCTATTTCATAATTTCCATTTGCCTTAGTGTTTAAGTATGTTGTCCATTCTTCGTTTTCAAGCTCCACATCAATATTTAAATTTTTTTTCCATTGGTTTTGAATAAATTCACAAATTTTTTTATTTGCTTCGTTTGTATTGTATTTTAATTTTAAAATTGGAAATCCATTGCCATTAGGATACCCAGCTTCAGCTAGAAGAGTTTTTGCAATTTCAGGATTAAATAATTCTAAACTTTTTGCATAAGAATATGAACTAAAGTTGGGAGTTGCTCTTCTTGTAGGGGTAGTCCCGTTGTCAAGAACTTTATATGTAAGCGTTTCTCTGTCAATAGCAAGAGTTAAGGCTTTTCTAATTTTAACGTTGTCAAGTGGTTTAATGTGTGTATTGAATGCGTAAAAGTATATGGCATTAACAGCTGATGAGTAATAGTCGCTTCTTAATTTTAGATCTTTGATTAGATCTGGAGGTATGGAACCAAAAATTGCATCTAGCTCTTCATTTTCATACATTTTATACGCTGTTGAGTTGTCATTTGTTGTGTAAAATGTAATCTCTTCTAATTCTACTTCATTTGAGTCGTAGTATTTGTTATTTTTTTCAAAGACATATTTTTCGTTAGGAATTCTTTCTTTTAATTTAAAAGGACCACTTGTCACCATGTTTTCAGGGCTTGTCCAACTTTGTCCGTACTTTTCGGTAACATGAACTGGTACTGGAATAAATGATTGGTGTACTAACATATCAATAAAATAAGGTTTTGGTGATTCTAGTGTTATTTCTAATGTTTTTTCATCAATCGCTCTAATTCCAAGTTCAGAGTCAGACACTTGTCCATCAAAATATTTTTGACCATTTTTAATTACCGATTTAACCATTTCAACGTACTTTGAGCCAGTTTCTTTATTTAAAATTCTAAGATAAGATTTTCTAATTCCTTCTGCAGTGATCGCAACTCCGTCACTCCAAGTGATTTTTTCTCTTAGATTAAATGTGTAAACTGTTCCGTCAGAAGAAATATCCCACCCTTTTGCAAGTCCTGGTTTATTTCCCCCTGTATTAGGATCTCCTGTGACAATCCCTCTAAACATTGTGTCTAGCATTTTTGATGCGACATTATCGTCTGCTAATTGGGGGTCAAGACTGCTTGGCTCTGCCCCCAAACTTATTTTAAATGATACTCCTTCTTTTCTTTCCTCGTTATTACAACAAAGAAAAGTTAGAAAAAATATTATTAAAAATAATGACTTTTGTAATTTCATAATTTTTTATACCTCCATTTTAAAGTTTGTTTTAAAATTTAACTTTAATTTCATAATTTTCCTTCCGTAGATATTAATTTTAAATCTTAATTTTAAAATTACTTATTTTACTTAATTTTATTATTTTTTAGTTTTAATATCTTCATATAAATAGCTTTCTGCGATATTTGGTACCCACCCCGTCCATTTATCATTTCTGAAAAGATAATGAGATTTGGGTATATATAAAGGTGCCATAGGAAAGTCTTTTTCTGCTATTATTTCTTCAGCTTGTCTTAAAATGTCTTGTCTTTTTATTGGATCAAGTTCAAAATTAGATTTTTTTATTAAAGCATCATACTCTTTGTTTGAATATTTGTACGCTCCGAAAAAATGATTTTCTGTTGTAAATAAGCTGTCTAAGAATGTTAAGGGATCAAAATAGTCTCCTATCCACCCCACGCTTGACATTTGGTAATTTCCAGTTCTTCTGCTTCCTAAAAATGTTGTCCATTCTTCATTTTCGATTTCTAAGTTAATGTTTAGTATTTTTTTAAATTGTTCTTGTAAGAATTCTGCTGTTGTTGGTCTTCCCCCTGATATTTTAAATTTTAATGTGGGAAATCCTTTTCCATCCGGATATCCAGCTTCAGCCAAAAGTTTTTTTGCATTCTCAGGATCAAATAGTATTAAATTTTTCCCATAAGAATAATCATCAAATTTTGGAGTTAGGTTTCTTGTTGGATCTGAACTTCCCTTTAAAACTACTTTAGTTAAAGTTTCTCTGTCAATAGCAAGGGAGATGGCTTGTCTAACTTTTAAATTATCTAGTGGTTTTATTGTTGTATTGAATGCTATGTATGCCATTCCGTTTTTTAATCCGGAGTAATAATCATCTCTTATTTTAATTTCTTCCAAGTTATTCTTTTCTGCTCCTTGTAGAAAATCGATTTCACCGTTTATGTACATATTGTAGGCCACGTTACCTTCTGTTGGGTAAAATATTACTTCATCAATTTCTACATTTTTTGCATTATAGTATTTATCATTTTTTTCTATTACGATTTTATCGTTAATTGATCTTTCTTTAAGTTTGTATGCGCCACTAACAACTATATTTTCAGGATTTGTCCAATTTTTTCCATATTTTTCAACAATATGCATAGGAACTGGTATGTATGCTGTGTTTGTTAGCATATCGGGAAAATAAGGCTTTGGAGATGTTAATGTTATCTCTAGGGTTTTGCTGTCAATAGCCTTTATGCCAAGCTCAGATTCAGGCACTGTCTCATCGAAATATTCTTGTGCATTTTTTATTGTAGATTTTATTAAATTAGCATACATTGCAGCTGTTTTTTTATTTAAAATTCTTAGATATGATTTTTTTATCTCCTCAGCAGTAATGGCAATTCCATCGCTCCAAACTATATCTTCTCTTAGGTTAAATGTGTAAATAATTCCATCTTCAGAAATATTCCAACTTTTCGCAAGTCCTGGTTTATATTTTCCAGTTTGAGAATCTTTTACCGCTAGGCCTAAGAATAGGTTTGTAATAATGTTGCTACCGTAAAGGTCTGTTGAGAGTTGAGGATCAAGTGATGATGGCTCGCTTAAGTTTGATACTCTGAAAACTATTTTTTCTTTTTTAGCATTACTAATACATGCTATTAAAGAAAAAATTATTAGCATTAAGGCTATTTTTGTATATTTCATGGGATTTTCCTTTTTCAATATTTTATATATTTTTTGTTCTCATTCTTTATTAATCTTTTTTAATAAATTTTAATAAAGAATATTTATTTTGTTTTAATTTTAAATATGTATGCCTCCAGTACTTTGATTTGTCTTGCTTTGATTTGTCTTGTATTTAAATTTTACTTTAATTCTTGCAATAAAAAAAGTCTAATAATTTTAAATAGTTTTTAGTATTATTTGTCTATTGTTGCAAGCTAAAATTTTACTTTAATTTGTATAGTAAATAAGGTATAATGGTGTGAAATGTTTTCAAAAATGTATGCTTGTTTAATATTAGTTATTTATTGTTAGTCTTATAGAGCTTTTTGTCTTTAGTAAATAAAATATAACTAATGGTTAAGTGGCAACATAGAATGCTTTAAAGGGTGCTGGTTTTATGTTTGTACAAAATGAAAGTTTTGATAAATATTTTAAAGACATGGAAAGCGACTTTGTAAGTCAATTTAAGTCTGTTGAAAATGTTAATTATTTGGATAAGTCTTATCGAAATGCAGATTCTAATAGTAGAAGATTGGCAGATAGAATGATAGAGAGACTTCTTGAGAGTGGATCTACCATTGTTGGTATACAAAATATTTTAGAACTTTACCAAAAGACTAAATCTGGCAAGTCTTCAATTATATTAATGGAGCATTATAGTAATTTTGATTTTCCTTGTTTCCAATTTTTACTTTACAAAATGGGTTATCATGATATTGCAGATCATATTATTCCAATAGCTGGAGTTAAGCTTTTCAGGGATAATTTATTTGTTAAGACTCTTTCTTTGGGATACAATGCAATATTAGTGTATCCACCGCACGCATTTGTTGGGGTTGGTTTAGAACATGCTAGGCAAAGGCGTGTTTTTAATGCTAATTCTATGAAGTATATTTATGAAAAGAAAAATAGTGGGTACATTATACTTATTTTTCCTACTGCTACTAGGTATAGAAAAGGAAGACCTGAAACAAAAAAAATAATTTTAGAAATTGGCAATTATTTTAAAATTTTTGATTATTATTTGATGATTGGAGTCAATGGAAATGTTTTAGAAGTTTCTGAGGATGGAGATATGTCTCACGATGTTTTTAAAAGAGATTCACTTATATATAATGCTGACAAGGTTATAAGTATTGCTGAGTATAGGGATGAAATTTTAAACACCTTGAAAGATTCTCAGGCTGAGATTACAAAGGAAGTTTTGGGGTTAAAAATTGCTGAAGATTTAGAAAATCGCTTTAATGTTCTTCATGCAGAAGGTCATGAATTTTATAAAAAAAGCTTTTTATGAGCTAGGAACTTGATTACAATATGCCTGATGTAGATAAGATAATACAATTTAAAAGAGAAATATTAGATAATCTTTCTAATGAAAGATTATCTAAAGAATCTTTTGGCGTAAGCATGGATGTTAAGCTCCCTGAGCCTGGAGAGAGTATTGTTCCTTGGATAGGCGAAGATCTTGCCTTAGGTGAAACCGATGATGAACTTGATTTAAATTTTATGCTTGATGCTCTTGAGAATGAGGATAAATTGTCCTATTCTGACATTTTTAATGACAATTTGCCTTTAAGTGGTTCTGACTTGAGGGTTGATGTGGATTCAGAGCTTTCAACTTTAAATAATGATTTTGACGTTTCTTCTAGCGATTCTTTTGAGAATAATATTGACAAAGTTCTTGATGATAATTCTATTGATTTAGAAATTGCTTCTAAGCTTGATTTTGATAATTTAATCAATTCCCCAGAATTAAGTTCTGAGGAATTGATTAATAATCAAGGCAATAATAATTTTTTTGAAGCCAATAATGATTCTTCTGTTTCAGGGGATAGTAATTTTTTACAGTCTAATGAATTTAATGAATCTAATGAATTTAATATTGATGATGCGGTAAATGGCAAAAACCAAACAGATGAACAATCAGAGATGTTTGTTGGAGACAGTTTAAATTTAAGTGCCGATGAGGATGATTTTGAAAACGTTGTAGATGATTTTAAATTTTTAGAGTATGAGCAAAATGCAAATTTTAAACGTTTTGAATTTAAGGTTAATTACCCATTATTTTTAAAGCATTTAAATTCCTATCCTAGAAATTTAAGAATTGCAATTGCTGAAGCTTTAACTAAGGAAAATGTTTCAAGGTTTAAGCTTGAAGCGCTAATTGATCTTGTTGAAAAAAATAAAAAAAGGTTGAAATTTATTGCTAAATTTGTAGGAGATATTGTTGGGCGATCTATTAAATTGCCTGTAATTTATTTCAAGGCGGAAGAATTTAGCAAGCTTCAGCAAAAGTTGAGCTACAGAGTTTCAAGGGCTTTGCTACCTTTGATAAAAATAGCCTCTATTTTTGTTGTTTTAGTTTTAGTTTCTTTATACCTTATAGTAGATGTAATATTTTTTTATGTTGCCTCTGAGAGCAAGTATAAAGAGGGTATAGAATCTATATATGCAAATAAAAGAGATCTTGCCAAATCTATCTTTAGAGATGCTTATTATATTAGGCCTGATGATAAATGGTTTATTAATTATGCTAAGGCGTTTGAAGACGTTAGAGATTTTGATAGTGCTGAAGAGAAGTATGAGGAATTGTTTACTATTGAGCCTTTTTCTAAAAATTCTACAAACAGAAGACGAAAAAAGTTTAATAAGGAAGGATATATTTCATATGCTGCCATGAAAATTGGTCTTGGAGAGCACTCTGAGGCTAATTCAATACTTGATGAGGTTATATCTTATGATCTTTACGATTATGATGCTTTAGTATTAAAGGGAGATAATTATTTTAAATGGGCTAAAACAAATTCTAACTACTATAAAGATAGTATTAATAGCTATACGGTCGTGCTTTCTAAATATGGACAAAAGAAGGAAATTTTATTTAAGCTTTTCAATGCTTATATTGAAGCTAATTTAGATACCGAGTCCGACAATGTTAATAATTTTATTAAGTCAAATGAAATTCTAGATATTGATGAAGTTGTTTACACAAAATATGCTAAAAAGCTTGTAGATAAGTATGTCTCTTTTGTGACTTATAATCAAAGAGCAAATAATCTTGCTATAAATTTAAATTATCTTAATGGGCAAACAAATTTATTGAATAAGGAATTTTCTGATTTTAAAAGAAATGATGGCAGAACTATTTTTAAGCTTGACAATAATGTTAATATGAATTCAGAGATTGAATACATTCTCAGAAAAATATTGAATAAAAATCCCAATTACGACAAGGCACTTTTTGAAAGTGGAAGATATTCGTATTACATAGGAGATTTTAAGAAGGCCGAAGTTTATTTGCTTAAAGCGTTAAATAGTTTTAGGCATAAAAATTCAATTGAAGATGCTGGGGACAAGATATTGGCTTATAAAATTTTAGCGGACATTTATGAAAAATCTCGAGATTCTCTTAGGGCTAGTAATATTATTGGTTTAGCCTTGAGTGATTATTCTTTTTATAAAAAACATAATCTTATAAAAGGATCTAAGGAGATTTCTTCAATTTATGAAAAGCAAGGAGATATTCTTAGATCTTTAAATGACTTTAAGTCTGCGATATCTTCTTACAAATTGGCAATAAATGAGGGCGTTGATTATCCAGATGTTTGCTATAAAGTTGGACTACTTAGTTACAGAGAAAATAATTATGATGATGCATTGAAATATTTATTTAAAGTAGAGAGTATGGCGGGGTTTTCAAGTAGTAACGAAGTTTTAAATACTATTGCCCTAACCCTTTATAAAATAGGTGATTTTTTAGCTTCTAGAAGCTATTATTTAAGGGTTATGCAAAATTTAGAACTAGAGAAGGCTAATGTTTTGAATTTTAATCCCAAAGAAAATGATTATCATAAAACTCTTTTATTAAAAGAAGTTGAGACTTATAATAATCTGGGGGTTGTAGAAGTGATGGCTTCTTTTTCATCTATAAGAGACACTAAACTTTTTAATTCTGGGGTTAGCAATTTAAGCGAGTCAGCCAAGATTTTTGATATATTAAATAGGGATGAAGATATGGTGAAAAGTGTTAAAAAAGATCTTGCTAGTTTAAATCTCAGGAATATTTTTAAGAATAGTTTTTCTAAATCCAATGTTTTATTTTATGAAAATTTATCCGAAAAACTTTAATTATAGATCTTATTCATTGTTTTTGAGTTATTTATGAGGGTGGTTTCCTTATGAAGAAAATTTTTTTATTTCTTTTTATTAGCTTTTATTTGTTTGGATTTGAAGATAGTTCTTTGAAAATAGGCATTGATGATGTTTATGTTGAGGCTCATGAAGAGGGATTTCATCTTTTTATTAGAAAAAAACCTGCAATCAAATCAGTAATATTGACAGAGTCTTTTGAAATTCCTGATAAGAAAAAAGATGTGGCCACTTATTCATTTCGTACGTTAAGTTATAATAAGGTTAATGGAGATGAAATTCGTATTTTAAATGGAAGAGTTATTAAGAATAAAGAACTTTTATCATTGACATCTTCCACCCCTGTTCCTAATAAAAAGTTTGGAGAAGCTTTTCATATATTGATTCCAAAAAAATTAAAATATGGATTTCCAAATTTTTCAACAAGAAGTGGTGATATTGACTTAGAAGTATTAAAAAACAAAAAAGAGCCCTTTTGGTTTTCTATAAGATCTTTTGAGAAAAAATATAATGATTATTTGGGCAGGTATCAAGACAATGCTTATGAATTGCTTTTCAAGGATGATCAAAATCAGGGAAAAATTGAATTTAATGAATTAAAAGATACTTTTACAAAATTTTCAGATGAGGTTGTTATTGCTAATAATGGCATTGATATTGTTGATAAAATAAACAAAATTTTAAAAAACTCAGAAGATTCAGTTTATGATTTAGATTTAGTTCTTGTTGTTGACGTTACTGATAGTATGAAAAGCAATATTGAGATTCTAAAAGAGCATTTGTTTTCAATAATAGAACCTCAACTTCAAAAGTTTAAATCCTACAGAATAGGTCTTGTTTTTTATAAAGACTATCTTGAAGATTTTTTAACCAAAGCTTTTGATTTTAATACTATTCCTTATTTAAATAATATTCTTAAGTATGTTAATGTTGGTGGCGGTGGGGATTATCCAGAAGCTGTCTTTGAGGGGATTGATGCTGCTGTGACCCAGTTTGATTGGCGGGCAGAAAGAAGATTTATTATTGTTATAGGAGATGCGCCTCCTCATGAGTATCCAAGAGGGTCTGTTGTTTATAAAGATGTTATCAATTCTGCAAAGGAAAAAGATATTACAATTTATGGAATAATATTCCAGTAAAAATTTTTATTTCTTAAATTATTATTTTTTATTATTTTCTATTTTATTTAATATTTTTTTAGCTAAAGGCTTAATCCATTTAGGCATTTCCATATTATTTCCTATTAACTCTTCAAAGATTTTTTTTGCTTTTTCTGTTTTCTTTGTTGTATAGTATATGAATGCAATTTCATATTTACCAGTAGCAACTATATTTGAATTGTGAGCAAAATTTTGAATCATTTTTTCGTATGCTTTTAAAGCAGAGTTATAATCATTAACATTGACAGCTTTTTGAGCTTCTCTGAGATAAACTCCATAAGGAGTTTCTTTTGTTAATTTTTCTAAGTTGATCGTATAGCAGGAAATAAATATTAAGTTTAGTAATATCAGCTTTTTCATTTCTGTCTCTTTTAGAATGTTTTTATTATTTAATTTTATTAGATATAAAATAAGAAAGCAAGGCTTAAAAGCCTTGCTTTATGATTGTTTTTGCTTATTTGGCAGGAATTATTATCTTCCAGTTAGAATGAATTAGATCCGGATTTTGTATTTTTTGTCTGTTGGCAAACCAAATTTTTGGCCACAAGTAAGGATCGTTGTATAATTTTTTGGAAATGCCCCATAGGGTATTGCCTATTTTTATTACGTAAAGCTCGCTGCTTGCATTGCTTTGATAAGCTTCAAGGTATCTTGCAGATTCTAAAAATAGTTCATTGGCAAGTCTAAAGTTTTTTACATTTTTAGCCTCAACCCCTTTTTCCCACAATGTTCTAGATCGCTCAATAAGTTCTAGTGTTTTGAATTGTTCTTGAGGTTTGGAGTTTTTTGCTATTTCTATCTTTTCTTCGTATGCGAGTACTATTGGAATTGAAGCTTCTGCTTCTCCAAGAAGATAAGTGTCTTTATTGGTATTTAAAAGGTTTAAGTGACTGTTTCTTTCTTTAATGAATGCTCTACCATTCCATGGGGATGGCTTTATAAGTTTATTATTGCTATAAATTGGCAAGTTGGAAGCCGCTTCAAGTGCTTTTAATTGTTTGTACATTCTCTCATCAGTTTCTTTTAAAGCTTTAGCTTCTTTGGCATTTTTTGCTGCTTGTTGTGCTCTGTTAAAGGCCTTGCTATACATGTCAAGGGCATTGTCAAGATCGTAATTTTTATATTTTCTTGTTGCTTCAAAATATAAATTATTTACTTCGTCAATTTCCAGCGGGATCCATATGTATGCTTCATTTGCTTCTGCATCGTTTAGATACTTTTCAATATTTTCTTTAAGGTAATTTGTTTTTTCTTTTTTTTCCCTCGTTTCTCTTATTATTGTTTTGTATCTTTCAAGTACTTTTAGAGCAATTTCATTTCCCTCTATTGCTTTTTTTTTGGAAAAACTTTGTTTCATTGCTTCTTCTAATCTTTCAGCTTCATTAAACTCTTTAGAATAAAAAAGATGTCCCCGTTCTCTTATTAGTTCATTTTTAATGTCTTTTATATCTCTTAATTGAAAATTTTTGTTATCTGGTTGTGCAATTTTAGCATTTTTACTCTCTCTTGATTCTGGAGGCGTTTTGCATGCGATAAAAGAGATTGCTACTGCAATTAGCAGCAGCGATATTAATTTATTCTTTATATTCATAAATACACCCTTCTAATAACTTGGCTTCTATTAATCTTTAAAGTAAGAACCTATAAATATTAAAGTTCTTACTTTTACTATTTTTATTAGTATAGCAATTATAGTATGTCAATAAAAACTTAATATTTTTAATTCTTAAATTAAATTATACTTCTTTTTTATCATTGTTCAAAGTGTAATAAATTTATGTAAAACAAGGTATAATTAAATTTATGAGTTTTTCAAAGATCAGGAGAACTATATTTTTAGAATATATCATTTTATACTTTTAATATTGCTTTCAAGTAGAGCTTTATTTTCTCAAGTGGCAGTTGTAAAAGAAATAGAAGGTAGAGTTAGTGTTGTTAGAAATACATTTCTTGTTAAGTTAGATTTAGATGACGAAATTTTTGAATATGATTTTATTGAGGTTGGAGAAAATTCAAAGCTTAAAATAAATTTATATGAAATAAATGGTATTTCTGCAGATTTAATTTTTTATTCCAATACAAATAGTTTTGTGTTTTATTCTTCTCTTAAAGATTTGCAAGACGCAAAAATATATTTATTTAGAGGAAGTGTTGATGCTATAGTTCATAACATTGTTAAAGGATCTTCATTTTCTGTTATAATAGATAATAACCTGTTTAAAGCCGAAAATACTTCAAAATTTTATGTCAATAGCGATTATTTTAATAATTGTTTTATTAATGTTTACAAGGGTAGCATCAGGCATATTAATAAAACTGAATATTTAATTTTTCCCAATACCAGTCTTTTGCTTTTTAATGGAAATTCTTTTTTACACAAAGTTAATGAAGGCACTTTAAAGGGTGTTAATCAAAATTTTATAAGGATGGCTAAAGATAATTTTATGTCTTTAAATAAGGGGTTTTTATATTTTTTTATTTTAAAATATATTGAGGATAGTTTTAGATTCAACTTTATGTATAATTATTTAATGAAAGATTTTAAATTTAATTCTATATATTCAAAATGGAGCCTGGAAGATAAAAATTATAAATTTGGTAACAGGGTTGATATGATTAAAAATGTTAATTATTTAAAGGGTAGAATCGGAGTGCTTTTTAATAATTTTGTTGATTTGGCTAATAGGTTTTATTTTGTAGATGATGTTTTGAAATATTTTCCCGCTTTTTTCGACAATTCAATAACTGTTAACGGGCCCATTTCAAAATTTTTAAAAGATTACAAAGCTAATAAAAATCTTTTAAAAAATAAGTTTTTTAAAACAATCCATTCTCTAAAGATGTATTTAAGACGCTCAAATGATGATATTACTAGTAATTTAAATGTTGATGAATTGTATTTATTGCGCCCTAGAGAGTTTTGATTTTTATATATTTAGCTTTATGTTAAAGTTATTTGTTAGATGACATGATATATTCTTTGAAAATTCAAATTGAAGAAGAAATTAACATATTTGTTTTTATTAGCTGTTTAAAACTATTAATATCAGCCATTTTTAAAAAAAATGAAAAATTTTCAAGTTTTATTATATTATTCAGCGGAATTTAAAATTCACATTCATAATTTGCTTAATATTTTATTAAATTTGGGTTGAGAATTTTTTTGCCAAAATTTTATCGTAAGGGGGAAAAATGCTTTCTTCAGTTGTTCGGACAATTAATTTTTTAATTAGTTTTGGCGGTTTTATTTTTTATAGCTTGTTATTGATTTTTTATTTGACTTTTATGGCATTAAAGTGAATTTAATAATAATTAATAAAAGGATGTTTTATTTTTATGAGTAAAAAGGCGTTTTTTAAAGGGTTTTGGATTTTATTTACGATATTTCATTTATATTTATTTGTTTATTTAATTTTTTTCAAGAAGCGAAAGGTTGATATTTCTAACAAAACTAATATTGCTTTATTTATTCCCGGGGTTATTTCAGGATCTCCATCTTATAAAGAAATGTATGATTCTTTGTTTGAATTTAAAAAAAATCACGAAAATCTTGAAATTAAAGTTTTAGAAGCTGGATTTAATCAAAGCGAGTGGATAGAAATGCTTGAAAAACTATTAACTTCAAAAAAATATGATTTTTTAATAACTACAAATAATGCTATGCAAGACATTGTTGACAGTGTTTCAAGTAATTATCCTAATACTAAGTTTCTCATTTTTGATTCTTTGGTTAAAAATACCAATAAGCAGGTTTATTCAGTTTCTTATAATGTAGCAGAAGAGGCATATATTTTAGGATATTATGTAGGACTTTTTTTAAAGGAATTTATTAAATCTGGCTTTGGAAATGCTGCTTTGATTGCAGGTCAAAATTATCCTGTTATGAATGATTATATTTATCGTTATTTCAAGAAAGGCATTCTTGATACTGGTATGAGATCTGAAGTTTATTATCGAGTTTTGGGCAATTGGTATGATAGCAATTTAGCTAAATTGTTATCAGACTCTTTGATTAAGGATTCGGGGGCTTTGGTAATACTTCCTATTGTGGGGCCTGCTGTTGAAGGAGTGCTTTCTTCTGTTAGAGAGAATAATATCTCTGCGGTTCTTTTTGATAGCGAAGATTATTTGGATAATAAAGAAAATATTATTGGTTCAGGAATTACAAATCAAAAATATTATGTTTCACATATTTTAGATAAAGCCCTTAAGTCAGAGATTAACTATGGAAATTCTGATATTTTTGGTATAAAACATAAAGGAGTTTTGTTTAATGTTTCGAATGTTTTTTATTTAGAGCAAACCAGTCAAAAGTTAAAAGAAGATCTTTTTAAAAAAATAGAAGAAGTTAGTGCAAATGGTATAAAAATTAATTTGGAACAAAATTAATGGTAGAGTTTAAAAACATAGTTAAGTATTTTCCAGATATTGACAAGCCTATTTTGGACAGTATTAATTTAAAAATTGGGGAAGTTAAAATTTTTACAGTAGTTGGTAAAAATGGAGAAGGGAAGAGCACTCTAGCCAAGATTATTGCCGGACTTATTGAATTTGATGAGGGTGAAATATTAGTAAATAGTATTAAGCAAAAAAATTGGAATGTAGATAAAGCTAAAAATAATGGTATTTATCTTGTTTCTCAAGTTCCTAATTTGAAAATGAATTTAAGAGTATGGGAATATTTGAGTATCTATTGGTTTGGTTATGAATTTTTCATGCCGATGAATAAATCTAAGACCTACAAATATTATAGATGGCTTATGCAATTTTATAAAATTTCTTTTGATTTAGATAAGAAAATTAAAGATTTAAATATTAAAGAGATTTATTTTTTACTTATTATTGCTGCTCTTAAAGAGAATGCAAAAATAATTATTTTTGATGAGAGTGCTGCTTATTTTTCTCAAAAAGAAGCGCAAGCTTTTATAAAATTGCTTGTATTGCTTAAGAAATCGGGAGTTGCGTCTCTTTTTATTACCCACAGTGAGATTACAGATGCTGTAAAATTTAGCGATGAGTTTATTATTTTAAAAGATGGAAAGTGTTTTAGAACAGTAAACAAAGAATCAATTTTAAGTAAACTTGAATCCTCTAGTGACAAAGCATTTGTTGCAAACATTAATTGCAACAAATTTGAAAAAGATCCTATTAAATTTAATTTGTTTTTTGAAGATTTTTGGAAGTACGATGTTAGTTTTTCTTTAAATAAAAGGGGTGTTTTAGGAATAATTGGTGAAGAAGCTGTAATTAAAACTTGGGAAAAATTATTCTTAGGAGAGCTTCTTTTTGTTGGGTGCATAAAAATTGATGGCATTAGATATGAGCGAATAAATATTTTTGAGTGTAAAGCGGGATTTTTACCCTTAGGTATTGGTAATTTATTCCCCGATAATAGCAGCATATTAGATAATTTTTTGGCCAAATTTATGAATTTTGAAAATAAAATTTTTATTAGGCAATCTTACATTAATCAAATTAAAGATTTTTTTAAAAAAAAAATGGAATTTTATAGCGAAGAGAAAATATATAGAATTCTTTATTCAAAATCTTTGGCATTTTCTGGAGGAACTTTGAAGAAATTTGCTCTTTATAGAGAGATGTATATTGCAAAAAGTTTTTTAATTTGTTTTTCTCCTTTGAGCAATTTAGATCACAAAGCTTATAATGAAATGTCTGTTGCTATTCGTAATTATTCAAAAGAAAAGCCAGTTCTTTTGATTACTTCCAATTTAGATGAATTGCTTTTGCTCTCTGATAACATTTTAGCAATGAAAATGGGAGGAATTTTGTTAAACGTATCTAGAGAAAAGATTAGTAAAGAAAAATTAAAGGAATTGCTATTTTTATGATCTTTTTTAGAAATAGCTTTATGGCATTAATTTTTTCTTTTTCAATATTAAGTATTAGCTATTTTTTCGGTGATTTTTTTCAATTTTCTTATATTAAGATGATATCTTGGCGCTTTATTTTATTTTTAATCATGGCTACGGGGATTGCTACTTGTGCCAAGAGTAATTCATTAAATCTTGGGAATGAAGGTCAGATTTATTTTGGGGCATTTTTAGTTTATATATTTTCAAGTTTTTTTGGATTAACCTATTTTAATTTTGTATTTTTGATACTTTTAAGTTCTTTTTTTGTAGGACTTTTAGGGCTTATTCCCTTTTTTATTACTTTTTTCTTCGGATTAAATAAAGCCTTAACAGGTCTTTTAATATCTTATGGAAATCAAAGATTGGTTGATGGATTTATTTTAAATATGTTAAAAACAGGTAGTTTTTCTAATCAGACAAAAAGGATTAATAGTTTGTTTGCTTTAGATTCATCACTTATTTACTTATTTTTGTTTGGTGTATCAGTTTGGCTTTTTTATGTTTTTATTCACAAAAAAACTATTTATGGTCTTCAGCTTGAAATATTAAGCAATAAAAAAAAGATAGACATTTTTTTCAATATAAATGAATTTAAATATAAGTTTTTCGCTGTATTTGGCAGTGCTTTTTTAAATGGTCTTGCAGGCTCTATGTTTGTAGTGTTTTTTAGACCATATTTGGTTTTAGGGCTAACTTCAGGACTTGGTTGGAGTAGTCTAATTGTTGCTGTAATTTCAGGATTTAATTATGTTTATGTATTATTTTTTAGCCTATTGTTTTCGATATTAATTGAATTTAATAATTTTCTTAATATAAATTATGACTTTAAGTATGAATTTATTGGGCTTTGTCAATCAATTGCTATTTTTATCTCTTTATTTTTGATTAAAGCTAGGAAAAAGTAGATGTTTAGTATTTTTGAGCAGGCCATTGTATTTTCGTATTTAGCACTTGGAGTTCTTTATACAGAGAAAATAGGATTTTTAAATGTATCTATTGAGGGCATTTCGTATCTTTCAATATTTTTAACATCTTTTTTCATCTATTTAGGATATGGAATTTTTATGTCAACCATTTTTACCCTTTTTATTAGTTTTTTGTTTGGATTTTTTTTATCTTTTGTAGTAAAAAAAAATTATGATATTTTTATAGCAGGAATAGGCATTAATATTTTTTGTTATTTTTTTGTTGATTATTTAATGAAGAGTAATTTTAATTTTATTCCTAGTTTTACTTTAAATTTATCTGGAAATTTTGAGATTTTTGTTTTTATTGCTGTTTTTTTCATTTTTTTATTTATTACTGTTTATGTTATAAGTTATTCAAGAATTAGAGCAGTGTTTGAATTTATCTCTTCGGGGAATTATGAAGACATTTTGGGCGAGAAAATAAGCAGTCGTTTCAAATCTTTTGCAATTTTTGTATCAATTTTCACAGCAAGTCTTGCTGGCTCATTTATTGCGGTAAGTCTTAATGCCTACTCTTATAATTTAGGATTAAACAATGGTTGGCTTGCTGTTTGCATTCTTTATATTGCATTTTCAAATCCTTTATTAATTTTCCCAATTTCTTTTTTGATAGTTTTTTTTGAATATCAATTTTTTCGTACTCAAGAGTATGTAAATTCTTATTTTTCTCTTTCTTTTCAATTTTATGTAGCAATAATAATAAATATATTGGTTTCGTTGATTAAGAGAAAAGATGGATCTTAGTTTAAGTTCTGCATGTTGTGTTTTGAATTGTTTTTAGAGTGCTGATTTGTAGATATAATTCTTCTAATTTTTTTCTATTAAAATGATAGAAGGGTATTTGTTTTATTATTTCTAAATTATTTAAAAAAATTATAAACAATGTGTCGTCATTAAGTGCTAATTGAAACGTTGAAGATAATATTGCATTGAATACTGCATTTTCATTGTTTGTAAAATGATAAATACTTTTTTTAAAAAGGGCATCAATTGCTATAAATATGTTTTCTCTGAACAATTCTTTATCGCTTTGGAAAAATTTAATTATATAGTCCATTGAATTTTTAACTTCTCCTATTAAAAAGTATGCCCAAGAGATATCTAAAAAGTTCTTTTTATCTTTAAAGTCTATTATTTTTAAGTAATCTTGAGATTTAATAATTGCTTTTTTCCAGTTTTTATTTAAATATTCTAATTCTGAGAGCAAAAGATGAGCATCAGCTTGATTTTTATCCATGTTAATTATTTTTGTTAGACTTTCTATTGCTTTATTATATTTTTTTGAATCTTTTAGCAACATTGATTTTTGGTAAAGTTTTTCTATTGTATATTTGTTTGCTTTTTCATCAAGTTTTAATATTGATGTTGTTGTAGTAGGGCAAATATTTATAATCAAGCCATAGAAAAGTATCATTATTATTATTTTTTTCATTATATTCCTTCTTTTATTTGCTCAATAGTATCTATTAGTAGATTTTTATATCTATTTGTTAGTGGGTATAAATTGAGTTCGTTTTTAAACTCGTTTAAGTATTTTAAGGCAACAATAGTTGAATTTTTTATTGATTTTGATGAGTTTATCATTTCTGTTAGTTTAAATATTTCTTTTCTTGCTTTAGTAGTTTTGGTATTTTTTATTTTATTGAATTTTGAAATAATTTTTGGTTCAAACTTTTTTTCTTGTAAAAAATAAATTATTGGCAAGCTTTTTTTCCCTTCGAGTAAATCATCTCCGAATTCTTTACCATTAATTTTATTTTTAATGTTTTTAATATCATCTATTATTTGGAAATAAACACCAAGTTTTAAAAATGTACTGTAAATTTTTTTCGCCTTGTCTTCATTATTTGTGAGTATTGCAGCTAGAAAGCTGGCCATTCCAAAAAGTGAAGCTGTTTTTAATTCTACTAAAGAGATGTATTCTTTAATGCTTGGGATGTATGACTCATTGTGAAATTTAATATCAATTCCTTGTCCTAGGTGAAGATTTGAAAGAGTTGTAAAGAAATTTTCATAAATTAGTAATTTTTGATTTTCTTTTAAATTTGATCTTTCTATTAATTTTGCAGGTAAAAAATAAATTAAATTGCCAGCATTTATACTGTTATCTATTCCGTAGATTAAATGTACTGCTGATTCACCGCGTCTTTTTAGTGAATTGTCTTCAATGTCATCAATAATCAAGCTTCCAGAATGAGGAAGTTCAAGCAGCAAGCTTAATTTATATATTAGTTTGGTATTTTTTTCTTTTAAACCTAATGCATATGCTAAAAGAATCATTATCATTGGTCTTATTCGTTTTCCGCCCCTATTAACAATTTCAATTGCCGGTGCTTTAATATAATCAAGGGTTTTCTTTTTTATTTTAAAAGTAAATTTTAAATCGTTATCTTTGAATAAATTTAGAAAATTAGTTGTTGAAAAGATTTTATTAATATTTTTTTCAATATTTTTTAAAAATAGTTTATTTTGCATAATAAGAATTATAATGAAAAAGTATAATAAAGTGTATTAAAGGGATTGATGTGTATCGCTTGGATGATGAGTATTCTAAAAAAGCCAAAAGAGAAGGATATTTGGCAAGGTCTGTATACAAGTTGATAGAAATTAATGAAAAATTTTCTTTATTTTCTTCTGGCAATGTTTTAGATATTGGTGCATCACCTGGCAGCTTTTCTCAGTATGCTTATAAAAAGCTTAAAAGAGGAATTCTAGTGTCTGTTGATATTAATGATATTGGTCTTAGATATGATGATAATTTTTATTTTATAAAGGGAGATATCTTTTCAGATGATACAGTTTTTAAAATTAATACGTTTAGACCCTATAGTCTTGTAATTAGCGATGTGGCTCCCAAGACTACTGGAAATAGACTTGTAGATACCAGCAATTCTTTTAATTTAAGCATGAGAATAATAGATTTATCACTTGAAGTTTTACTTAAAAAAGGGAATTTACTTGTTAAAGTTTTTCAGGGAGGAGACGAGATGCAAATTTTTAAAAAGTTTGAAAAATATTTTAAATTTGTAAAAAAAATTAGACCCAAAGCTGTAAGGAAAAATTCTTTTGAAATTTATTTTTTAGGCAAAAGTTTTGGCAAGTAGCAAATTAATCAAATTGTTATAAACAAATTTAAAGGTATAAAATATGTTTAGAAAAGAAAGTTCTAAAGACAGCAGATCACAGCTTCAAGTTGCAGGTTTTAAAATAGGAAAAGAAAGCTATGGGGTGTCAATAGAGCACATTAGAGAAATTATTAAAGTTCCATCAGAAGGAGTTTATGCTATACCAAATGTTCCTGAATATATTATAGGTATTTATAATCTTAGAGGCAGTATTATTCCTTTAATTAATTTAAATATTAAATTTGGAGTTCCTTCTATTTCGGTAACAGAAGAAGATATGCTTTTAACAGGATACTTAATAGTTAAGATTAAAAATAAGCTTTTAGGCATTTTTGTTGATAGAGTTCTTAAAGTTATTAGTTTTGATGATTCTAGGATTCAAGAACCTCCCGCTACTTTACAAACTTTAGATAGAAAATATATATCTGGAGTTGTAAAGCTTGACGAGGCTGATAATCTTGAGAGTGAATACTTAGTATTAATTGATATAGCAAAAATTTTTGATAAATGCGAATTTGACGATATTCCCTATAAAGATCAACATGAAGAATAAAGTTCTTCTTTGCATTAATACTTTAAAGTCGGGAGCTAGTATTTTAGGCAATGATGTTAAAGTTTATTTAGAAACCAAGTATTTTGTTGAGGTAGTGTTAGTAGATGTTAGCAGACCTTTATTTTCTTTCCCAAAAGAAAATTTTCTTTTTTTGATAACTTTAGGAGGAGATGGTACAGTTCTTTTGGCTGTTAATTTGCTTCTTGAAGATGAAAATATTGATATTCCAATTATTTCAATTAATATGGGCAATGTGGGATTTTTAGCAGATATTAAGATTGAAGATTTTAAAAAAGTCATAGATAGATTTTTTAACAATTCTTTGGTTATTAATAAAAAATTTTTGCTTCATGTAGCAGTTTCTCAACATGGTAAAGATTTAATTTCTAAATATGCTTTAAACGATATTATTATTCGCTCAAGCGTTCTTAATAAAATGATTTATGTAGATCTTATGGTTAATTCTGAGAGTTTTTTATCATACAAAAGTGATGGGATAATTGTGTCTACTCCAACAGGCTCAACAGGGTATTCTTTCTCAGCGGGGGGGCCTATTTTAGAAGCAGATCTTGAGGGATTTTTACTTACGCCTATTTCTCCACATTCTGTTTATAATCGTTCTTTTGTGTTTTCTAAATTAAGTAAACTTTCTATTTCTTTTTCAAAGGAATATTTTATAGCAGCAGCAGCAATTTTTTTGGATGGGATTAATTTTGGTTCTTTCGGGGTTGACGTTGTTTTTGAATTTAAAATTTCTTCTCAAAGCTTGAATTTTGTTTCATTTTGTACGGATACTTTTGTTAAGAGATTAAAAAACAAATTATTGTAAGTTCAATGTTTTTTAAACAGTGTTCTTTTTAATAAAAATTTTTCTTGGCTGTTATTTGAATGTTTGGTTTAATCTAATCCTTAATAAGGCTAGAGGATTTTACATGTTTTATTATAAGGATTTTAATGTTTTGTTGATTCACAGAGTTAATTTTTAAAGGGTGTTTTTTATAAATTTATAACTTGTTAAAATATTTAATATATTTTTTGCTAAAATCAATATATTAGATAGCTGATAAATCACCCTTTTATGAGTTTTAGGCAGGTGTTTATGGATTTAATTGATAATGAAAATTATGAAAAAATAGTGTACATTAATAATCTTGTTTTAAGGACTTTAAATGATATAGCAGCTATAAAAGAGACTGGCGAATTTACATCAAATGCTAAACTTTCATTTAATCTTATTGATTTCAATTTAAATGTTTTAAGTTATATTTCTTCTTTAAATTATTTTTATACTAGGCCTAGATTGAAAGTAAATTATTCTATAAAAAAAATTTTGTCTGGGTTGATTTCTGATTTTAGTTTAGTTATTAGCCCTGTTCTTAGCATTACTCCAAGAGAGTTGATTGAAATGCCTCAGGCTCTTAATTTAAATCCAGAAGAGAGGTTTTTAATTATTAAAAAATTAGGCTATTTAATTGATTTGGCTAAAATTTTTAGCAAAAAAGATTCTAAAACGCTTGTTTTTCTTGAGGATATGTATCTCAAATTTATTGTTTTTTCTAAAAATATTATTGATTTTAGAGATTTTTCTAAGAATTTAAAACTTGAGAGTCCTTATTATAAATTTCAATTTGAACACCTTATTAAAGTGTTGGAGCTTTTAGAAGAAGGAGCTTTTATTTTAAGGGGCAAATATGAGATTAGTGGATCTCATGAATTTGGACTGCATTCTCTTGGTTATCTTGAAGCTGGAAGGGCTTTGGCTACCATAGCCTCTCAAAAAGAAGCTGCTGAAAAATTTTCAAGGTTTCATGGAGTTTGGTCTTCAAAGTTTAGTTCAGACTTAATTAAAGTAAAATAGATAAATTAAAGTGGGGGAAAAAGTAGTTATATTGAGTTTTAATGTAGAAGAGGGCACTATTAAATTCAAAAAATTAAAATTTTTTTTGATTCTAAGTTTGTTTTTATTATTTATAATTTTGATTGATTTTTTTATAAGATCCACTATGAATGTATCTAATTTTTATGATTTTAAGAATTTTGAAAATAAATCTGATTGTAAAAATATAAATTTAAGCAAGAATGTTTTTGTATCAAATAAGGTTTTAAGTCTTAATTTAGGGGAATCTTGTTATTCCCCTTTAAGTGATAACTTAATAAGTTATTCAGACTATTATTATGTTCTTTTTAATTCCGGTGAGGATTATTCTGTTTTTTCTGTTAAAGACAATAAATTTTTATTTACACTCAAGCTAAAGGATTTTGTTTTTGCAATAAATAATTTAATTTTTACTTTCAACAATTTATATAAAACTTTAGAAGTTTATGATTCTAGTGGAAATAATATACTAATGCTCAATTTTTTGTCCTCAATTTTAAGTGTGGACTATAATAATGAAATTTTGGTTTTGGGACTTTCTAATGGTGAGATTTATATATATAAACAGGGTAAGATAATTTATATGGAAAATTTTTTAGAGAGAAAATTTCCAACATGTTTTGTTAAATTAAGTTCTGATAATAAATATTTGGTTTCACTAAAAGGTAATTCTGAGTATTTTTTAGAAATAATTGATTTAGAGAATAATTATAAAAAAATTTTAGAATTAAACAATTTAACTATTAATAGTTTTGAGACTTTTATAAAAATAGATGATTATCATAATTTGTTTATTGAGGCCAAAAATTCACTTGCGGTGATAAATATTAAAAGTGGTAAAATATTTAAGGTTGAAAATAAAAATTCTATTTTAAGAGTGTCATATGATTATTTTCAAAATATTTATAGAGTATATTTTTATTCTGAGAGTGAAAAAATCATTAATATAAAAACTTATTCTGCAAATTCTTTTAAATTGTTTGATAATATTTTTATTAAAGATGAAATAAGCTCTTTTGTTGAATTTGGAAAAGGACTTTTGTATTTTAATAGTAATAATGATTTAAAATACTTGGGATTGGCTCAGTGATTTTAATTGTTTTTATATTTTTCTTTAATATTTTAGATTTATATTCATTTTTGGAATTTAGAAATGATGAAAAGTTTGCTTTAATTAAAGATTTTGGTGTGTTGGATAATAATAAATTGAATATTGGCCTAAGGTTAAGGCCCTTGGAAAAAAATGTATCTGTTTTTTCCAATAATTATAAAATTTTATATTCAAAAAATAGTTTAAATAGGGATGGCAGTATTTTAATTATTTTTGATAATGATTTAAATCTAAATTTAGAGGTTTTTGGGAGCTTTTTTTATAAGCTTGGAAAAATTTTTTTAAAAGATGAAAAGAGTGTTATTGATTTGGTAGTTAATGATCCTAGTGCTAAAAAAATTATCAATCCTTTGTTTATTATCAAAAATAGGAATAATGTGGTTGCTGAGACAGTTTATACATTGGATAGGGTTTTTTTAAAAGGAAAGGGTGATGATGAAAGATTGGAATTATCAAAAAATATAAATTTAAATGTCGATTCTGGTCAATACAGTCTTTTGTTATATTTTCATACTCAAAAAGTAGAATCTTTTGAAAATTCTCTTAAAGGAATTTATTATTTTGAAGCTATTTTGAATAATAAAAGTATTCTTCGTTCAGATTTTCAAAATATTTTTTTGATTAAAAATACACATACCTTAGCTCAAGAGAAAAATTATGGGTTAGATATTTTGAATATTAAAAAAGATGGGGGATGCCTTAAGATAAATGATCTTAATTTTGTTAAGGGTAAGAATGAGCTTAAAATAAAATATGGCGATGTTTATGGAAATGAAAAAAAAATAATTTATAGGTTTAAATTAAATGAATAATAATGCTTTTCATTTTCCAGTGCTTCTTGATGCAATTTGTAAGCTTATAGAAGATTTGCCCGTAAAAAGTGATTTAATATACATTGATTCTACTCTTGGAGAAGGTGTTCATGCAAAAGCTATTCTTGAGAAATATGACTTTTTAAGTTTGGTTGGAATTGAAAGAGATCCTCAAATTTTAGAAAGAGCAAAGCATTTTCTTTCTATTTTTGAAGAGAGAATTACATATTTTAATGATTGGTTTGATAATTTTTTCGTCAATTATCCTTTAAATGTCAAAGCCAATTTTATTTTGGTTGATCTTGGTATTTCTATGTTTCATTACAAGGGCAGTAAAAAAGGATTTTCTTTTCTTGAAGATGAGCCTTTAGATATGAGACTTTGTTCTTCTTCTTGCAAAATTAGTGCGTCTGAGATTGTAAACACTTTTAGTAAATATGACCTTGAAGCTTTAATTTATGATTTAAGCAATGAACATTATTCTAGAAGAATTTCTAAAGCTATTATAGAATATAGAAAAATTAAAAAAATAGAAACCACAAAAGAGCTGCAATCCATAATAAGCAAAGTTTATCCTTTTTCAAAAGTTAAAATAAATCCAGCTACAAAAACTTTTCAAGCGTTAAGAATTTATGTGAATGATGAGCTTGCTCGGCTTAAAAGGAGCTTGCCTTTTTGGGTAGAAAATTTAGCCAAAGATGGAATTTTAGCCATTATTACGTTTCATTCAATAGAGGACCGTATTGTAAAAGATTTTTTTAGAGGCTTGAGCTGTGATTTGTATGCTAAGATCTCAAAAAAGCCCATTATGCCAAGTTTTGATGAGATTAAAAAAAACAAACCTTCAAGGAGTGCAAAACTTAGAGTTATAAAAAAATTATGAACAGCATAAGTAAGATTGAATTTAAAGTTTATTGTATTTTAGTTTTGATACTAACAGTTATATTGTGTTTTAATATTTATTTAAATTTCAGATATGTTGTAAAGCTTAGGGAATTTAATCGCTTAGACAATGAACAGGAAAATATTATTGATGATAATTTAAGGTTGCTGACGGTAATATATGAGCTTGAAAATATTGATAGAATAGAGAGTTTTTGTTTTGGAGAATTAAATTTGGAAAAAAAAGCTAATGAAGATATAAATATTTTTGTTGAGTAAAAGATTTTAGAATGAGGTTTGAGTGCGTATAAAGATTAAGGATATTTTAATCTCTTCTAAAGATGTGAAATTTGTGGGGAATATAAAAAATATTGAAAGAGTAGTGTCTTTTTATTCGTTAGATAGTCGCGAAATAAAGGATGATAATATCAATGATAGTCTTTATTTTGCGTATAAGGGAAATAAAGTAGATGGATTTTCTTTTGTTAAATATTTAATTGATCTGGGTGTTAAATGTTTTGTATGTTCAAGAGAGCATGAATCTGAGTGTATTAAATATTTAAATGACAATGAAGAGTTAGTTTTTTTGCTTACAAGTAATGTAATAAAACTTCTTCAAACTTTGGCATCGTTTTTAATTGAAAAAACAAGCTTTAAAAGAATTGCTATTACGGGTAGCAATGGCAAAACCACAACTAAAGAGATGCTTTATAGTATACTTTCAAAGAAATACAAAACTTACAAAACTTGGGGCAATTTAAATTCTGACATTGGGCTTCCTCTTAGTATTTTAAGGGTAGAGGGTAATGAAGAATATGCTGTTTTTGAAGTTGGAGTTAGTTATGTTGGAGAAATGGATCTTTTATCCCAAATTTTAAAACCAGAAATTGTTATTATTACTAATATAAGCTGTGCACATATGCAAGCTTTCAAGGAGTTACAAACTATTGCTTTTGAAAAAAGCAAAATAATTGGCAAAAACATTGAAATCTTTGTTGTAAATGAAATGAATGATTATTGTGTTTATCTTGAAAAAAGAGCAAAAATCGCAAATCCAAATGTTAAAATCGTTTATTTTGATTTTGAAAATCTTAGTATTAAATCATTTTCTTTTTTGGAGGGGAAATTCTCTTTTGATTTTGTTTACAAAGGGTTTGAATACTCTATTTTATTGCTGGGTCGGCATAATATTTTTAATGCAATAGGGTGTATTAATTTGGCCTTATTTTTAGGAATGAGAGAAAAAGAAATAAAAGAGGGCCTTATTGAAACTGCTTTTCAAAAAGGTAGAGCAGAAATTTTGACAAAAAATGGATATTTGATTTTAAACGACTCTTATAATGGTAATATGGGTTCTTTTATGGCCTTAAAAAATATGATTTTGGATCTTAATATTCAAAACAAAAAGTTTATAGTTCTTGGGTCTTTTAAAGAGCTTGGGGAATTGGCATACAAAACTCACAAAGATTTAATCCAAGAGGCTGTTTCAATGAATTTTGATAAAATTTTTCTAATTGGCGAAGAATTTTTAGATGTTAGGGATTCTGAGAATTTAGTTGAAAAGTGTTTATATTACTTTAGCGAGTTTGATAAATTTATTGATTTTTTTTTAAAAAGCTTGGAACCTTCAGTTTTTATTGTCATTAAGGGCTCAAGGTTTAACAGGCTTGAGAGAATTTTAAATTATATTTAGATGATAGTGGGGTTTTTATGTTTTACCTTTTAGGTTTGCGTTTGCTCAAATATATTACCTTTAGAATGGCTTATGCTACAATTTTTGCATTTTTACTTTCTTTGATTGTGGGTCCTTATATTATTTTAAAGTTAAAAAAATTAAGAGCTGATCAGATTTTAAGAGAAGATGGCCCTAAAAGACATTTGAGTGAAAAAGCAGGAATTCCTACCATGGGGGGCATTCTTATTTTTTTTTGTGTTTTTATCTCTTTAGTATTTTGGAGCAATATTTTAAATGTTTATTTTTTGATTATGGTTTTTGTTATGCTGGGATTTGCTTTTTTGGGCTTTATAGATGATTTTTTAAAAATCAAAAAGAAAACCTCAGATGGACTTAAAGCTCGATTTAAGATTTATGGACAAATAATATTTTCTTTTTTTTCTGTTGGCATTCTATATTATTTTGGTGGTGAGCATGTTAGTGTAATCTATTTTCCTTTTATTAAGTCTTTTCAAATAGATTTGGGGTTATTTTACATTCCTTTTGGCATGTTTATTTTAATTTCTGCTTCTAATTCTTTCAATCTAACAGATGGGCTTGATGGACTTGCAATTGGATTGAGTATAGTTATAACAGGGGCTTTAATAATAATAGCTTACCTTACAAGTAGAGCTGATTTTGCAGCTTATTTACATATTCCAAATATTAAAGGTTCTGAAGAGCTTGTAATATTTCTTGGGGCCTTGCTTGGGGGTAGTTTTGGATTTTTATGGTTTAATGCCTATCCTGCTAAAATTATGATGGGAGATACAGGTAGTCTGGCTTTGGGGGCCATTCTTGGAATGGCAGCTTTGATTTTAAAAAGTGAAATACTTTTTTCAATTCTTGCGGGTGTTTTTATTATTGAAACTATGTCTGTAATTATTCAAGTTTTGGTTTACAAAAAAACCAAAAAAAGAGTATTTAAAATGGCTCCACTTCACCATCATTTTGAAGAACTTGGGTGGTCTGAAATGCAAGTTGTTATTAGATTTTGGATAGTAGGGTTAATATTTGCTATAATTGCTTTAAGCACGATAAAAATCAGATAATTTATTATGGTTGTAGAGATAAATTCACTTAGGACATGTTATTTGCTTGTTTTGCTGCTATTAGTAGCCTATGGCCTTGTAGTTTTTTATACTTCTTCCTTTTTCCTAAGCTTAGAATTGACAGGTAATCCAAATTTTTTATTTTTCACAAGACTTAATTATCTTTTTTTAAGTTTTATAGTTTTTCTTGTTTTTGAAAGGATTTCTTTAAATTTTTTAAAAAAATCAATATTTCCTGTATTGATTATAACTCTTTTTTTAATTATGGCAACTTTTTTATCTCCAAGTATTTCTGGAGCAAAGAGATGGATATTCTTTCAAGGTGTTAGCATTCAACCTTCTGAGATTTTTAAAATATCTTTTACTATTTATCTTTCAGCTTATTTGAGTAAGTTTGACCCAAGAAAAAACAATGGTATTGCATACTGGATAAAGCCAATGTTAATTTTTGCAATTTTTTGGGTGTTAATAATTTTGCAAAACGATTATTCAACAGCTATTTATTTTGCCATTCTTTTTTTTATTGTTTTGTTTGTTTCTAATATGGCATTTAGCTATGTTTTTGCTATTGTGGTTACTTTTTTACCAGTTTCTGCTATATTCTTGATGCTTGAACCTTATAGGGTTTCTAGAATTTTTGCCTTTCTCAATCCTTACGATGATCCTTCTGGCAAAGGTTACCAGATAATAGCATCTCTTAATGCTTTAAAAAGTGGGGGAATTTTAGGTAAAGGGCTTGGAATGGGAGAGGTAAAACTTGGAAAATTACCAGAGGCTAATTCGGATTTTATTTTTTCAGTTCTTGGAGAAGAATTAGGATTTTTGGGTGTTTTGTTTGCCATAAGCTTGTTTTTTTTGTTTTTTTACTTTGGTTATTTTATAGCTATTCATTCTAATAGTAGGTTTAAATTTTTTATTGCATTTATTTCAAGTCTTGCAATTTTTCTTCAAAGCATGATGAATATTTTAATTGCAATCGGTCTTTTGCCTCCCACAGGGATAAATTTACCATTTTTTTCATCTGGGGGATCTTCTATTATTGTTACCATGGCACTGTCTGGCCTTATTTCAAATGTTTCAAAAAATTTAAGTAATAATTGATTGGATTTTTTTAGTAGTGTAAATTGAGTTAGGTTATGATTTTTGAGAGAAAATTTTTAATTAAGTATATATATTTCTTGACGTCTTTAATTTTTTTTGAAATAATAATTAACATTTTTGCATCTCCTTATTTTTTGATTAGGTATATTAGTATCAATAATGATATTTCTCTTTCTAAAGAGGATATAATCAAGATTTCAGGAATCAAGCCCAATACGTATTATCATAATGCTAATGTTAGAATATATGAAGAGAATCTTAAAAAAGATTTAAGGGTAAAGGATGTTAAAGTTGATCTTAAGTTTCCCAATAAAATTAATATTAAAATAGAAAAAAGAATACCGATTGCTGTTGCTTTAGAAAACGTAAATGGTAATATTACTTATTATTGTATTGCATCAGATGGTGTAATTTTGGAAAAGAGTAAGCATTTAATTTATGATTTACCCGTAATTAGCGGATTAGTTTTAAATGACAACAATATAGGAGATTTTCTAGAGGATAGAATGCTTAATATTGTAAGAGGCCTTGATTATCTTAAAATAAATCAAAAATATTTGTATAATTTAATATCAGAGGTCAATTTTTTAAAATTGAATTTCTATGATTATAATGTAATTTTGTATATTAAAAGTATATATAATAAAATATTGATAACAGTTGATATGAATTTAATGGATGTGATGCATAAAGTGTTTCTTGCGGTTAATTTACTTAAAGGAAAGCCCGGCGTTATAGATTTAAGAAGCGGTGATATCATTTTGTTAGGAGAAAGTTAGTGTCTAGGAATTTGATAGTAGGTTTAGATGTTGGAACTTCAAAAATTTGTACTGTTGTTGCCGAGGTAAATTTAAATGATCAATTAGAAATAGTTGGAATAGGCACTAGTATATCAAGAGGAGTTAGGAAGGGAGTTTTAATAAATATTGAGGCGGCTCTTGATTCAATATCTAATTCTATTGAGGCTGCAGAGCTCATCTCAGGATGTGACATTACATCACTTTCAGTTTCTATGTCTGGAAGCAGTGTTGAGGGGACTAATTCACGCGGTGTTGTTGCAATAAATTCAAAAACAAGAGAGATTAACGAAGAAGATGTTGAAAGGGTGATTGAAGCAGCAAAGGCAATTGTTATTCCAATGGATAGAGAAATTCTTCATGTTATTCCTCAAGAATTTATTGTAGATGGGATACCCCATATAAAAAATCCAATAGACATGATGGGTATTCGCCTTGAAGGAGAGGTACACATTATTACGGGCTCTAGTTCTTCTAGTCAGAATTTAGTCAGATGCGTAAATCGAGCTGGCTTTGCCGTTGATGAGGTTGTTCTTGGAAGCCTAGCTTCATCTTATGCAACTCTTTCCAAAGAAGAGCGTGAGATGGGAGTTTTATTTATTGATATGGGTAAAGGGACAACAGATATTATTCTTTATATTGATGGTTCTCCTTATTATACAGGCGTAATTCCTATTGGTGTTAATAGAGTGACTCTTGATATTGCGCAAGTTTGGAAGGTTCCTGAGGATGTTGCTGAAAATATTAAAATAACAGCTGGCATTGCTCATCCGTCTATTCTTGAGAGTCAAATGGAAACTGTAATTATTCCAAATCTTGGAACTCGACCTCCTCAAGAGAAAAGTAGAAAAGAGCTGTCTGTAATAATTAATTCAAGACTGAGAGAAATTTTTGAAATGATGAAAGCGGAAATACTTAAGCGCGGACTTTATAATAAAATTAATGGTGGAATAGTTTTAACAGGTGGAGGAGCTTTATTCCCAGGCATTTCTAATTTAATAGAAGAAGTATTTAATTATCCTGCAAGAATAGGTTTGCCAATGAGTATTAATGGAATTGGAGAAGAGCATATAGACCCCAAGTTTTCTTCAGCTCTTGGTCTTGTTCTTTATAAGCACGAGCAACAAAAATTCAATAAATTAAAGAAGGTAAGCAGTAAAGTTAAAAGAAAAAATAAAATATCTTCAAAGTTGAAAGGTTGGTTTTTGAAAGAATGGTTTTGACCAATCATGGAGGAAGCGTTAATGAAAGATTATAATATGATTGATAGCCATACAAGAAGATTTGATTCTACTACAAATCCTACAATTCTTAAGGTGATTGGTGCGGGCGGAGGAGGTAGTAATGCTGTTAATCGTATGATTGAATATGGAGTAAGAGATGTTGAATTTATTGTGGCTAATACTGATCTTCAGGCTCTCCAAACCTCTATTGCTCCCATAAAAATTGCCCTTGGAGCAAAAGTTACAGCAGGGCTTGGTGCTGGGGGAAAGCCTGAGATTGGGCAAGCTGCAGCAGAGGAAGACATAGATGTTATACGCAACCATCTTTCTGGTGCCGATATGGTGTTTATTACTGCTGGTATGGGGGGCGGGACAGGAACCGGAGCAGCTCCAGTTATTGCGCAAGTTGCAAAAGAGCTTGGTATTTTAACAGTTGGAGTTGTAACAAAGCCTTTTAAGTTTGAAGGTCCTAAGAAGTTGAGACTTGCTGAGCAGGGAATAAATAACTTAAGAAAGTCTGTAGATACATTGATTATTATTCCAAATCAAAAGCTTTTAACTGTTGTTGACAAAAGAACCACCATTAAAGATGCTTTTAAGCGTGCAGACGATGTTCTTAGAATGGGCGTTCAAGGTATTGCAGGGCTTATTATTGAGCATGGAGAGGTTAATATTGATTTTGCCGATGTTAAAAGTATTATGCAAGGCCAGGGCGATGCTTTAATGGGAATAGGATATGGCAAAGGCGAAAATAGAGCTGTTGATGCTGCAACTTCTGCCATTAGTAATCCATTACTTGAGGAAGTTCGTATTGAAGGGTCTAAAGGGCTTCTTGTTAATGTTACTGGCGGAGATGATTTTTCATTGCTTGAACTTGAAGAGATTATGGGGATAATCACGGTTAGTGTTGATGATGAGGCTACTGTAATATATGGGCATGCTATTAATTCGAATCTTGAAGATGAAATTTACGTTACAGTTGTTGCTACAGGCTTTGCATCTAAAAAGCAAAAAGAAATATCTAGTGCACCAGAAAATAATACTTTAAGTTCCAAAGAGTTTGATACTTTAATGTCAGGCAATCAAAATGCTCCTTCTGGATCTTATGAGCAACAAGATTCTTCTTTTGCGGCAAAGTCCAAAAATGTTAATTATTTTGATGATGACATTGATGTTCCAACATTTCTTAGAAATTTAAATAAAAAAAGTAGCGATGATTAGGTGAAAATTTTGTGGTTAATAATTCTTGTTAATTTATTTTTATCTTGTGGTAATGAGTCTAAAGAAAAATCAAATCTTGGGCTTAGATTAAGAGATTTGGAAATTTCAGGTGGTGGATCTGAATCTAAGATTGAAGTTTATAAAGAATTTATTGAAAAAGAAGATAAAAATATTTTAAAGATAGTTAATTCCATTGATAAGAAAGCCAGATTTTTTAATTTAATTGGTCTTGAATTTTTTAAGCTTGGTCAGTACGGACCTGCTATTGAATATTTTGCTAAAAATTTAGAAATCAATTCCAATAATTATTTATCTCATTTTTATATAGGTGTTGCTTCTTATAATTTAGCTAAAAATTTAAGAGTAAAAGATGAAGTTGAAAAATACATAATTCTTGCTGAAAATTCTTTTTTAAAATCACTTTCAATTAGAGATGATTTTAAAGATTCTCTTTTTGCCATTTCTAATATGTACGTATATGATCTTGATAAACAACTTGAAGCTAAAAATTATTTAAATAAACTTGGTGATATGGGTGAGGACTATTTTGAGTTTTTAATGTTAAGAGGTGCAAATTATTATTCGCTGGGCGATCTTGGTAATGCTATATTGTTTTATGATAAAGCTAGTAAAAAGGCTTCAACTGAAGAGCAAAAAGAAGGTGTTTCTAGGATCATGAGTAATTTGAAGTAATTATTTATGATGAAATTGCTTTATATTGATAATTTGAAATTTTTAAAAGGCAAAGAAAAATTAAAACTTTTTAATAATTTTGATTTTAATAATGTTATTAAATTGACCCAGAAGGACATTGAGTCTTATTTTCTAAAATCATTTAAAAGATTGTTTGGGTTGCCCGATCTAAAATTAGTAGAGTTGCAAGAAAAAGTTATTCAAAGGACCAAGGCCAAAGTTGCTATTCTGGGGTCTAAGTTTTATCCTAATAAGCTTAAAAGAATCTATGACCCTCCTTTTGCTATTTACTACAAGGGCAATTTACCAGATTGTTCTTTATTGTCTTGGGCTGTTGTTGGTTCTAGAAAAATTAGTAAAACTCTTGCTGAGAGAACAAGGGAATTTTCTTCACATCTTGCAAAAAATGGTGTAGAGATTATTTCTGGATTTGCAATTGGGGCAGATATTGAGGCTCATATAGCTGCAATAAATGAGAATAAGAGAACATTTGCTGTTATTCCAACAGATATTGATAATATTTATCCTAAGCAAAATCGAAAATATGTTTTCAAGCTTTTAGAACAAGGTGGAGGAATAATTACTGAGACTTTGCCATTTGATAAAATTCAAAATTATTTTTTTGCCAAAAGAAATAGATTGGTCTCAGGCCTGTCAGATGCTATTTTTATAACATATGCGCCCTTGAAATCAGGAGCTTTAATTACAGCTGAGCTTGGTCTTGACTTAGGACTTGATGTTTATGTTTATGATTTAGATTTTTGTGGTGATGGAGCTGTAAAATTGCATGATTTTGGTGCGCAAGAAATAAAAACCGTTAAGGATCTTTATGCTTTATTAAATATTAAATATGTAGATTCCAATAATATTGAAGATGATTCTAAAGAGTGTTGTGATTGTAAAAATGTATCTGATGTTCTTATTGGGGAACTTTTAAAAGAGGTATATAAATAGGGGGTAATATGAGCTTTAAAGGAACCACAGTTATTGCAATAAAAAAAAATGGTAAGACTGTGGTGGCAGCAGATGGACAAGTAACTTTTGGACATACTGTTTTAAAGAGTAATGCTATTAAAATACGAAAATTGCTTAATGGGAAAATTTTGGCAGGATTTGCAGGTTCAACATCTGATGCAATTACTCTTTTTGAAAAATTTGAAGAAAAAATCAAAGCAAAAGGCGATGGTTTGATTGACATTAAAAGGGCGGCTGTTGACCTTGCAAAAGATTGGCGTTCTGACAAAATACTTCATAAGCTTGAGGCTATGATGCTTGTTGCTGATTCTAACAATATTCTTTTGATTTCTGGTACTGGTGATGTTGTTGAGCCTGAAGAGGATGTTATTTCAATTGGCAGTGGTGGCAATTATGCATATTCAGCAGCTCTTGCTTACATGGAGAACAAAAAATTAAGTGCTTTTGAGGTTGCGCTTAGATCTTTAAAAATAGCAGCAAGAGTGTGTATATATACTAATTCTAATATTGTGCTTGAGGAGATTGAAAATGAATAAATTAGAAGAGCACTATATAGTTCCCAAAGATGTAGTTGCAGAACTTGATAAATATATAATAGGTCAAGACGAAGCTAAAAAATTAGTATCAATTGCTCTTGTTAATAGATATATAAGGTCTAGGCTTCCAAGAGAAATAAAAGATGAGGTAATGCCTAAAAACATTATTATGATTGGATCAACTGGCATTGGGAAGACTGAGATTGCAAGAAGACTTTCTAAATTAATTAAAGCTCCTTTTATTAAAGTTGAGGCTACAAAATATACTGAGGTTGGTTATGTTGGTCGTGATGTTGAATCTATGGTTAGAGATTTAATGGGCATTGCAGTTAATATGGTAAAAGAAGAGATGTATAGTACTGTAAGAGATGATGCTTTAGTAAGAACAGAGGAGAGAATAGTTGATAGTCTTTTTAAGGGATCTAGTAATTCTGAGAATATGGATCCAAATGAAATAAAGGCGGAAGAAAAGGTAAAAGAGAAGCTTAGAAAAAAGCTTAGAGCAGGTGAGCTTGATGATACTACTATTGAAATACAAATTTCTAGTAAAATGCCATTTTCTACAATAGAAATATTTACGGGTGGTAATTTTGAAGAGATTGATATGGGAATTGGCGGTTTGCTGGGCAATATATTTGATAGAAAAAAGAAAAGAGAATTGAAGATTAAAAAAGCAAAGGAAATAATATTGGCAGAAGAGCTTGAGAAATTGGTCGATCACGAAAACATTTCAGATATTGCAAAATCTAAAGTTGAAAATATGGGAATTATTTTTATTGATGAGATCGATAAAATAGCTGCTAAGAATAGGAGTGGCAATGATGTGTCCAGAGAAGGTGTTCAAAGAGATATTTTGCCAATTATTGAAGGTTCTAAAGTTAATACAAAATATGGAATAGTTGATACTTCTCATATTTTATTTATTGCAGCAGGAGCATTTAATTTAGCCAAACCCTCTGATTTAATACCCGAGCTTCAAGGAAGATTTCCTATTAAGGTTGAACTTAAGAGTTTAAGCATAGACGATTTGAAAAAAATTTTAAAACAAACAAAAAATTCTTTAATAAAACAATATGTTGCGATGTTTAAGGTTTATGATTTAGATTTAAAGTTTAGTGAGGAGGCTATAGATAGAATTGCAGAGCTTACTTTTAATATGAATCTTGAGAGTGAAAATCTTGGTGCCAGAAGACTTCATGGTGTTATGGAAATAGTGCTTGCAGATCTTTTTTTTGAAGTGCCCGGCAGTAAGTTGAAAAAATTTGAAATAAACTTGGACTATGTTAATAAAAAAATACAAATTAACGAACAAAAAGATTTGAATTATTATATAATTTAGTTAAAAGCAATTTTAAATGAGGGAGGTTTCAATTTGAATGATTTTGAAAGATCTGTGGATTTTTCACATAGGTATTTAGATGTTTTGAGTTTAAGACAAAGCGTTATTTCTGACAATATAGCAAATGTAGATACTCCAAATTTTAAAAGAAGCAAAATTTCTTTTGAATCAGAGCTTGAAAAGGCTTTTTTAAATGAAGATAAAAATAATTTAAACTTAATTAAATCTAGTGATAAGCACCTGTCTGGGTTTAAAAATCTAAAGTATTCAGATGTCAAGCCTCACAGAGTTCTTGACCATTTTTCAACTATGAATAATAATGGCAATAATGTTGATATTGATTCTGAGGTTAAGGCACTTGTGCAAAACCAAATGATGTATCATCTTATGACTAATGTTCAGGCGCATTATTTTAAAAGTATAAATATTGTATTAAAATAAATTAATATCTTAAGGAATGTAAAATGGGATTGTTTTCAAGCATTAATGTAGCTTCAACGGGATTAACAGCACAAAGGTTAAGGATTGATGTTATTTCTAATAACATTGCAAATGTTTCTACTTCTAGAACTCCTGATGGTGGACCTTATAGAAGGCAAAGGATTATTTTTGCACCAAGGGTTAATAATCCTTATTGGAAAGGGCCTTTTATTCCGGATTATCTTGATAATGGCATTGGTCAAGGAGTTAGGGTTGCTAGCATTGAAAAAGATAAATCTCCATTAAAGTTAAAATATGATCCAACTCATCCTGATTCAATAAGTTCTGGAGATAAAAAAGGTTATGTGGAGCTTCCCAATGTTAATTTAGTTGAAGAAATGGTAGATATGATTTCAGCTTCTCGTGCTTATGAGGCAAATTCTACTGTCATCAATAGTAGTAAGTCTATGTTTAGAAGTGCGTTAGCTATACTTCAAGGCTAAAGGAGAGATCATTGGTGAGAACAGATGCTTTTTTTACAGAAAATAATATTAATTTGGTTAAAAAAAATCCTTTGCATTTTGATGTGAATCTTTTTAGTTCTAAAAGTAATGCCAAAGACAATGATATTAAAACTTTTAAGGATGTTTTAATAAATTCGATTACTGATGTCAACAAAAGCCAATTAAATGTTTCTAAGGTTACAGAACAAGCTATTCTTAAGCCTAGTAGCATTGATGTTCATGATGTTGTAATAGCGATGTCTAAGGCGAATATGAATTTAAGCATTTTAAAGGCCGTTGTTGAGAGAGGTGTGAAGGCTTATCAAGATATAATCAATATTCGTTAAGGAGCCATAAGATTTTGAGCAAATTTTTTACTAATTTTTTTGTTTCAGCAAAAGGAATCTTCAAAAAAGCTAGTACGGTTCAGAAAATAGCCTTAGGATTGATTATTTTTTTTGTGATTCTTGCGCTTGTTTTTTTAATAGGGTTTTCTACTAAAAGTCAAAGCATTGCTCTTTTTGGGGTTGAAATTAAAGATCAATATCTCTTAGATAGGATATCGCAAAGACTTGATAGAGAAAATGTTAAGTATTTTTTGAGTTCTGATGGAAGAATTTATTTAGATGATGAAAAGCTTGCAAAAAAAATGAGAGCAATTCTTGTCAGAGAAGAGCTTGTGCCCGTTCATATGGATCCATGGGCTTTGTTTGATATTGATAGGTGGACTATTACTGATTTTGAAAGAAGCATTAATCTTAGAAGATCTATTACAAGAGCGGTTGAACAGCATATTGTAGCTTTAGATGATGTTGATGCTGTTAGTGTGAATCTTGTTATGCCCGAGAAAGCTCTTTTTAAAGAGTCTCAAGAGCCTGTTAAGGCATCTGTTAGAATTACCCCAAGGCCCGGTTCTGATATTATTACCAATAGAAAAAAAGTTGAAGGACTTGTTAAACTTATTCAGTATGCCATTGAAGGTCTTGAATCTGACAATATTGCTATTGTTGATAATAGGGGAACTATTTTAAATGATTTTTCTAATTTGGATGGGATAGATAGAATAGACTTAGCAGAAAAAGAGCGTAAGTTAAAGCTTAAGTATGAAGCTATGCTTAGGGGTGAAATCGATTCTGCATTAAGTAAGGTTTTGTCTGTTGATAGATTTATGATAGCAAGAGTAAATGTAAAGCTTGATACTTCAAAAGAAACTACAGAGTCTAAAGAGTATGCCCCTATTGAGCTTCAATCTCAAGATCCAAAAGCTTCTTATAACACTAGGAAAGTAAGCGATTCAACTATTATATCTTCTCAGACTCAAAAAAAAGAATATCAGGGTCAGGGATATAGCCCCTGGGGACCTCCTGGGCAGGAAGGCAATACTCCTCCTGAATATCAGGATTTAAGTGATATTACTGGTAAATATAATGAGTCTCAAGAGATCAAAAATGTTGCTTTGAATGAAAAAAAATCTACAAGCGAAAAAGAGCCCGCTAGGATTGTAGGTGTTTCTCTTGGTATTTTCGTAGATGGTATTTGGAATTTTGTGTACGATGAGAAGGGAGATTTCGTAATAGAAAATGGAATGAGAAAAAGAGAATATAAGCCTATGGCATTAGAAGAAATAAAAAATATTGAAGATGTTTTGCAAAGTTCTTTTGAATATAAGCCAGAAAGAGGCGATTCAATAACGGTTAGAAATATATCTTTTGATCGTATGAATGAATTTAGAGAAATAGATGAAAATTATTTTGCAAGTGAAAGGTTTAAATATTTCTTATTTATTGCAAGTATAGTATTTTCATTATTAATTTTAGTATTTACGATATTTTTTGCTATTTCTAGAGAACTTGAGAGACGAAGACGTCTTAGAGAAGAGGAATTAGCAAAGCAAGCACACTTGAGACGTCAACAAGCCTTAATGGATGGTGGTGACGATATTGGCGTTGACGATGTTGTTGGTGGGATTAGAGAAGGCGATGAGCTTCAAAGCAATGCTGAGCTTTTAGCCAGAGAAAAGCCAGAAGATGTTGCTAAGCTTATAAGAACATGGCTTTTGAAAAACGCGTAAAAGGTAGTAATTGATATGGAAGAAAAAAAAGAAAAGGAGATTCTGGATGTTTCTGCTTTAACAGGCAAGCAAAAGGCTGCTATTTTGTTGGTTTCAATAGGTTCTGAAATCTCTTCTAAAGTGTTTAAGTATCTTTCTCAAGAAGAGATAGAGTCTTTGACATTTGAGATAGCAAAGCTTGAGACAATTACTTCTGAGCTTAAAGATAATGTTCTTTTAGAGTTTAAAGAATTAATGATGGCTCAAGAATTTATTCAAAAAGGTGGAATTGATTATGCAAGAGAGCTTCTTGAAAAATCTCTTGGGACTCAAAAAGCAGTTGATATTATTAATAATTTGGGTTCTGCTTTACAGTCTAGACCCTTTGAATTTGTAAGAAGAGCAGATCCTGCGAATATTTTAAACTTTATTCAGCAAGAACATCCCCAAACAATTGCTTTAATTCTTTCATATCTTGATCCTCAAAAGGCTTCTTTTATTCTCTCTAGTTTGCCCACAGAGGTACAAACCAATGTTGCAAGAAGAATTGCATTAATGGATAGAACTTCTCCTGAGGTTGTAAGAGAGGTTGAGAGAGTTCTTGAGAAAAAACTAGCTTCTCTTTCTTCAGAAGATTATACATCAGCAGGGGGAGTTGACAATGTTGTTGAGATAATTAATATGGCTGATAGAAAAACGGAGAAGTTTATTATTGAATCTCTTGAAGAAGAAGATCCAGAGCTTGCAGAAGAGATTAAGAAGAAAATGTTTGTGTTTGAGGATATAGTTTTGCTTGATGACAGATCTATACAAAGAGTTTTAAGAGAAATAGATGGTCAAGAGTTAGCAAAAGCTTTAAAATCTGTAGATATTCCTGTCCAAGAAAAAATTTTCAAAAACATGTCAAAAAGAGCGGCTTCAATGCTTAAGGAAGACATGGAATTTTTGGGACCTACTAGGCGAAAAGATGTTGAGGAATCTCAGCAAAAAATTGTTTCTCTTATTAGAAAATTAGAAGAACAGGGAGAAATAGTTATTTCAAGGGGTGGTGAAGAAGATGTGCTTGTCTGATAAAGGAGTTTTGTTTGCCTAAGGTTTTATATAAATCATCAGAAGTTGATAATTTAGTAAAGTTTGAGTTTGTTGAGATAGCAAAGCCTGTTTTTGAATCTTTGGAAATCAAGGAGAAGGAAGGCAAGGTTTACGACATAGAAAATCAAATTTCCAATCTTAAAGAAGAGTTGCAGCTTTTAAAAGATGAAAAATTACGACTTGAGGAAGAGCTTGCTAAAAGGCAAGAACTTGCCAAAGAGGAAGTTCAAATTGAATCTAAGCGGCTTATTGAAGAGGCTAGGGCAAAGGCTAATGAAGTATTAGAAGCAGCCAAACAAGAAGCAGATCTTTTACAAAAGGAAGCTATTTACAAGAAAGAATCTATTGAGACTGAATCTAATGCCGAGATTGAAAGATTAGCAAGAGAGTATGAAGAAAAATTAAAAACAGATCTTGAGATAGCAACAGCTAAAGGCAGGGAAGAGGGATATAGCAAAGGTTATGAAAGTGGTTTTGAAGATTTTGACAAAGTTATGAGAAAATTACATGCTATAATAGCATCTCTGATTGCTGAAAGGAAAGGTATTCTTGAATCTTCGAGTGGCCAGATAGTAAGTCTTGTTATGCAAATTGCAATTAAGGTTATTAAGAGGATTACAGATTCTCAAAAAGATATTGTTTTGGAAAATGTTAATGAGGTTTTGAAAAGGGTAAAAGATAAAACACAGATTACCATTCGTGTAAATCTTGATGATTTAGATATTGTTAGACACAAAAAGAGTGATTTTATTTCTAGATTTGATATTATAGAAAATTTAGAGATCATAGAAGATCCCAACATAGGCAAAGGCGGTTGTATAATTGAAACTAATTTTGGAGAGATTGATGCGCGCATTTCTTCTCAACTTGATAAAATAGAGGAAAAGTTTAAAAATTTTTCTTTATTAAGTTAAGTATCTAAAGGAATTTTAGTGAGCAATTTTTTTGAAAATTATTTAAGACAAGTAGATAATATTGAAACTGTTTCTTTTGTTGGCAGGGTGCAAAAAATAAAAGGTCTTTTAGTTGAGAGTTTAGGACCTCAGTGTGCTATTGGAGATTTGTGTTTAATTGATCAAAGAAATGGTAAAAAGGTGTGCGCAGAGGTTTTAGGATTTAATGGTCCTTATGTTAGCCTTATGGCCTATGAAGGATTTAGCGGGATTGAAGTTGGAAATAAAGTTTATTCTTTAAACAAAGGGCTAGAAATAAATCTTAGTGATGAGCTTTTGGGAAGAGTTATTGATTCTCTTGGCAGACCCATTGATAATAAAGGGTCATTTTTGAACAATAGTTATAAAGAGTTAATTTTTGAAAAAATTAATCCAATTAATAGAAGTATTTTTGAAGATCAAATATTAACGGGAGTTAAAGTTCTTGATGGGTTTTTGCCAGTTGCAAAAGGACAAAGAGTTGGTATTTTTTCTGGTTCTGGTGTTGGTAAATCTACTTTGCTTGGCATGATTGCAAAAAATTCAAATGCAGATGTAAACGTTATTGCTTTTATTGGGGAAAGGGGCCGAGAGCTTAATGAGTTTATTGAACATGAGCTTGGTGAAGAGCGTTTAAAAAAAAGTGTTTTAGTTGTTTCAACTTCTGATGAATCTCCCATTTCAAGGTATAAGGGAGCTTATGTTGCTACCATGATAGCAGAATACTTTAGGGAGCAAGGCAAAGATGTGGCTTTGCTTTTTGATTCTATTACCAGGTTTGCAAATGCTAAAAGAGAGATGTCTCTTTCTTTAGGAGAGCCTCCGGTAGCTAAAGGTTATCCGCCTTCTGTTTTTGTTGAAATTCCAATTTTGCTTGAGAGATCGGGCTTTAATGGTAATGGGGGAAGTGTTACTGGGTTTTATACTGTTCTTGTTGAGGGGGATGATTTTACAGAGCCTGTAGCCGATAATATTAAAGCTGTTTTGGATGGTCATATTATTTTAGACAGAGATTTGTTTGACAGGGGAATTTATCCTTCAATAAATGTTTTAAGTTCAACTTCAAGATCTATTCATAGAATAATGAGCCTAGAAAAACAAAAATTAATAATGAAAGCCAGAAATTTATTGTCTATTTATAAAGATTATGAAGATCTTATTAGAACAGGAATTTATCTCAAAGGATCCAATAAGGATGTTGATTTTGCAATTTCCAAGTATCCTAAGATTATTGATTTTATTTCTCAAGGAATAAACGAAACATTTGATTTTGAAAATTTAGAAGATGAAATAAAGGAAATATTATCTTGAATTATTTAAACTTTAGAAAGCAAAAGCTTAGTAGAATATTGACGATTAGAACCTACTTTCGAAAGCTAAGCGAGAGAGACTTAATGAATATAAATAAGAAAATTTCAAAAATAAATCAGTTTTCAGATGGAATTCCTAATGTTTTAAAAAACTTGAATGGTTTTGATGATCTTTACATAAGAGGTTATATAGACTGTTTAAATTATAAAAAAACCCAAAATTTTAAAATTCTTGAAGAGCTTAGAAAGCAGTATAACAAATGTTATGATATTTATGTAGATAAATATAGGCAAGAAAAAAAGATTAAGATATTAATAAAAAATTTAAATAATTCTATAATTAAAAATAGAGAAAAAAAGGAAAGCTTGCTGCTAGATGAGCATGTAAATTATAAAGTTTGTCAAAATCTAAGGAATGAAAGTGAATAATTTTTTATCGTTCTTTTTTAGGGCATTTTTTTTGTTATTTTTAATTGTTATTTTATTTTTCTTTGTATTATTCTTTATTGATTTTATTGGAATGTATAATACTAAAAGATATTTTCCCGAATTTGTAAGAACCAAGTTGTTAGGAGAAACTTCTCTGGTCTTTGATCATAATTCTAATATAATTCTTGATGAAGCTAGACTTGTTAAGGAAAGAGAAGCTATTGATATTAAGAATCAGCAGATTGAAAAGCTTAAAGAAGATCTAAAGCTAAAAGAAGACAGCTTAAATAAGCTTGAATTTGAGCTTAAACAAAAGCAGAAAGATTTAGATTTAAAACAAAAGGTAATAGATGACATTATAAATAAATATAATGATGAGGAAGCAAATATTTTGCAAACAGCTGTATATTTGATGAATATGCCGCCAGAAGATGCTGTTAAGCGGCTTGAAGATTTAAATCCCGAGCTTGCAATATCTTATATGCGGAAAATTGAAGAGCTTTCCAAAAAAGAAGGTCGTTTATCAATTGTTCCTTATTGGTTGTCTCTTATGGATTCTAAAAAAGCTGCTATATTGATTAGAAAAATGTCTGTTAGTTCATTGGAGTAGTGTGTATATGAATAATTTATTAAATTTAAGTAAAGCTTATGGGAATAAATTAAATCTCCTGAATACAATTAAGGGGTTAAATTTAAATGTTTCTAAGATGGAATCTAAAGGAAATGCGAGCTCTTTTTTAAATGTTATGTCTTCTGAATCTAAAAAATTAGCTAAAGCAAAATTTATGATATTTGATTTTTTAAATTTTTTTAAAGACAATGGATTTATTGCTAAAAATTTAAAAAAATCACCTTTAAATAAATCCTTTTTTTTAAAAAAACTTGAAAATGAAGATTTTGTTTCCGATTTGAAATCCTTAATTGCTAGAATGAATGTATTTTTAGATTTTAAAGGTTTAAATAGCATTAAAGAAGATTTATCATCCAATTTTGATTTTTTAGGTAAAGAAAAATTTTTTGAAAAAATCGAAAAACTTTGTTTAGCTTTTAATGATTTGAGTTCTTTTTTGGTTTTCGATTTTTTAACTGCTTTGATTGATGATCATTATAATCAGATAAGCTTGAATGATAAAAAGGAAGAAAAGAATGTTATTAACATTGATGTAAAAAACTTCAAAAAGAATAATAGTGAGCATAATGATTTTGTTTTTTCAAAGTTTAGCTTAAATGCAATTGATGGTCAAAATTTTGTTGATAGGTATAAAGTTAAAGAAATATCAAACAATTCTTTAAAAGGCTTTGTTGAAGAATTTGCTAATTATAATATAAAAAGCTCCAAAGATGTTGGAGGCTTTGATTTTGTCAGCAGTTTAAAGCCAGAGTGGAATCTTAAGATTAATAAAAATATTGTGGATAAAGCTAAAGTTGTGTTAAAATCGAATAATACAGGAGAGATTAAGTTGGTTTTAAAGCCCAAAGAGCTTGGTAGTATACGAATTAATTTAAACCTTGATTCAAATAATAATTTATTGGGAAAGATTGTAGTGGATAATCAAAATGTTAAAATGCTTTTTGACCAAAATATGCATTCATTAAATAAAATGCTTGGTGAGAGTGGTTTTAATGCCAGCTTAAATCTTTTTCTTGCAGGTGAGAATTTAAATTCTTTTACTGGAGATTTTAAAGATGACCCTAAGAATCAAAATTTTCATTTTGGTTATAATAAATTTTTTCAAATTGAAGAAGAAGTTGAATTTTCTTACGATGTAGATAAAAATATTAATTTAATTGTTTAGAGGGTGGAGCTAAATGAATAAAATGAACGGTGTTGAAAATGTTTTTAATTTAAATATTAGTAATAAAGTTAAAAAAAAACCAGATTTTAATGTTGACAATATATCTAATAAGGTTAATCTTGGCAAGGATGATTTTTTAAAGTTACTCATTACTCAACTTAGGTATCAAGACCCTACAAATCCAATGAAGGATAAAGAATTTATTGCGCAAATGGCGCAATTTTCGGCTCTTGAGCAAATGGCTAATATGAGTAGATCGTTTGAAAAACTTTCATCTTCTTTAGAAATAAGAAAAGATTTGGATTTATTAGGCAAAGTAATTAAATTTCAGCATGGTGATGGGGAGATTGTTGAAGGTCGTGTCACAAACATTAAGACAGGCGCAATACCTCAAGTTATGGTTAATGGTAATTATTATGTATATAAAAACATATTATCGGTAGGTTTGGAGGAATAATTATATGATGAGGTCTTTATATTCTGGTGTTTCTGGGCTTCAGAATCATCAAACAAGAATGGATGTTGTTGGTAACAATATCGCCAATGTAAATACAATTGGCTTTAAAAAGGGAAGAGTAAATTTTCAAGATATGATATCGCAATCTATTTCTGGAGCTTCTCGCCCTACTGATGCTCGTGGTGGGACTAATCCCAGGCAAGTTGGATTAGGCATGAATGTTGCCTCAATTGACACTATTCACACTCAAGGAGCTTTTCAAAGCACCCAAAAAGCATCTGATCTTGGGGTTAGCGGCAACGGATTTTTTATTTTAAAAGAAGGTAAAAATTTGTTTTATACAAGAGCCGGCGCTTTTGATGTGGACTCTGATCGACATCTTGTAAATCCTGCAAATGGAATGCGAATTCAAGGTTGGATGGCAAGAGATTTAGAAGGTAAAAAGGTTATAAATACAGCTTCTGATATTGAGGATCTGATTATTCCGATTGGAGATAAAGAGGGAGCAAGGTCTACCAAAAATGTTACTTTTGCTTGTAATCTTGATAAGAGATTGCCCTTAATTCAAGAAGGTGCAAGTCCTGCAGATATTGCACGTGGAACTTGGGTTGTCAATAAATCATTGTATGACAGTTTTGGAAATGTTAGTGTTCTTGAGCTTAGAGTTGTAAAAGATCTAAATACGCCTAATTTATGGAATGCAACAGTGTTAATAAATGGTGAGCAAAATTCAAATTTTACACTTGGATTTGACAATGAAGGAGCATTAGCGTCTTTAAATGGTCAACCAGGCCAAAAAGGAGATATTCTTCAAATTCCTATAACATTTAATGTTTTGGGCGCAAATGTAGGTGAAGCTGGTGAGCAGCAAACTGTAAATTTAAAATTGGGAACAGTTGGAAGCTACACCGATTCAGTTACTCAGTTTGCTGATTCTAGTAGTACAAAGGCCATTATTCAAGATGGATATGGCATGGGATATATGGAAAATTATGAAATTGATCAAAATGGTGTTATAGTTGGCATTTATTCAAATGGCATAAGACGAGAACTTGGCAAGATTGCTCTTGCTTCTTTTATGAATCCCGGAGGACTTGCAAAATCAGGGGATACTAATTTTGTAGAAACAAGCAATTCAGGTCAAGTTAGAATAGGCGAAACTGGACTTGCTGGACTTGGTGATATTAGATCTGGTGTTTTAGAAATGGCTAATGTTGATCTTGCAGAGCAGTTTACAGACATGATAGTGACCCAAAGAGGATTTCAGGCAAATGCCAAAACCATTACCACTTCTGATCAATTATTACAAGAACTTGTAAGATTGAAAAATTAATCTAAGATTGTTTTTTAGTATATGATTTTTGTAACTAAGCTTAATGGTGATGGATATTATTTAAATCCTTATCATATTGAAAGTATTGAGGCTAATCCTGATACTACAATTCTTCTTATGAATGGTAAGAAGTTAATTGTTAGAGAAAAAGTTGAAGAGGTGGTCAGTAGGATTAAGTTGTATAGGAAAGAAGTTGCTTCTTTAGAAAAAATTTTAGGAGAAGGAAATGGGGGCGTTGAATTATGAATTTAGCTAGTATAATTGGGTGGGGAGTTGGATTTGGAGCTATTTTAATTTCTATGGCATTTACTCCTACAGGACTTGGTGTTTTTTGGGATTTAAGCTCTGTTTTTATTACTGTTGTTGGATCTTTTTCTGCTCTTATGGCTTCTTCAGAAGTTGTTGCTGTAAAAAAAATTCCAACGTATTTGGGATTTTTCTTTAGAAGAAATTCATATGCTAAGGTTTCTATTATAAAAATATTAGTAGAGCTTTCTGAAAAGGCTAGAAAAGAAGGTCTTTTATCTCTTGATGATGAGCTTGAACAAATTAATGATCCATTTTTTAAGTCAGGAATGAGGCTTGTTGTTGATGGTGCAGATCCTGAGGTAATTAGAACTATGCTTTATTTAGAGCTTGATCAAATGCAAGAAAGGCATAAGGTTGGTTCAGATCTTTTTAAAACTTGGGCAAAGCTTGCTCCAGCTTTTGGTATGACGGGTACTCTTATTGGGCTTGTAGCTCTTCTTGGCAATCTAGAGGATAAATCTGCGCTTGGTTCTTCTATGGCTGTTGCTCTTATTACAACTCTTTATGGAACTATAATGGCAAATTTAATGTTTACTCCTGTTCAACTTAAGTTGGAAAAAATTAATACTGAAGAGGCTGCAGTAAAGACAATGATAATTGAGGGTGTTTTATCAATTCAGTCTGGAGATAATCCTAGAATTTTAGAGCAAAAATTAATGACGTTTTTAACCCCCAAAGATCGAAGTCAGCTTAATAGCAGTATTGGTGGTGAATAATGGCTTTGCGAATTAAGAAACCTTCAAAATGTGATGAAGGGTCTCCAGATTATATGTTGACTTATGGAGACATGGTTACTTTGCTGCTGGTGTTTTTTGTTACAATGTTTTCATTAAATGATATTATTTTTCAAGAAAATGTGATAAGAATAATGTCTGCTTCTTTCACGGGTGCGGGATTTTTCAAGGGCGGTAAAACTTTAGATTTTAGTAAATTATCTTATTTGAGTAATAGTTTTATGTCTTTACCTTCTACTGTGCGCAATAAACAAGCATCTCAGACTGCTAAAAATAAATCTATGATTGAATTTATTGAGAAGATTCAGTCTAAAAATATTGTAGTTAGGCAAGAAGAAAGAGGTATTGTAATATCTCTTGCAGCAGATGCATTTTTTGATTCTGCTAGTGCAGATGTTAAGCTTGAAGAGAATAGAGATTCTATTCAAAAAATAGCATCTTTTATTGGCTTTTTAAGCCCTAGAGGCTATAATTTTAAAATAGAAGGGCATACAGATAATATTGATACTGATATAAATGGACCTTGGAAAAGCAATTGGGAACTTTCGGTTGCTAGATCTGTTAATATGCTGGAGCATATTTTGAACTATTTAGATCAATCTAATGTTAAAAGAATTGAAAATAATTTTGAAGTATCTGGTTTTGGTGGAAGTAGGCCTATTGCAACAGACGATACCCCTGAGGGTAGGGCTTATAATAGAAGAATTGATATATTAATTACTACAGATGCATCTTTAAGTTTCCCTAAGGAAATTAAGCAGTAAGTAATTCTTTTTAACTTTAAAAAAGAAATTAATGGGAGGAATTTTATTATGCCTAATAAAGACGATGACAATTTAGATATGGGGGATTCCAATGTTAGTAGAAAAGGCGGTTTATTGCCTGATATTATAATAAAAATTTTACAAATACTTGCAATAGGAATATTTACTGTTGCAATAATGATAATTGTTTCTTATTTTGTGTCTAAAATGGTGGTAAGTCAAAGTGGAGCTCCTAGTGATTTTCCAGTTTTTTCTAATGAATACTTAGGAAAGCCACCTATGCTTATATGGTATGAAAGTATAGATGAGATTAGAGGTAACACCTTAGATGTTCCTCCAAAAACTTTTGTTGTAAAGCTTGCTTTAGGGTATGCAGAGAATAATGTTAATATTCTTAATGAGCTTGGAAGACAGAAGGTGCGCTTAAAAGACATTATTAGAGAATATTTTAGCCAAAGAACTGGTCAAGAAATAAAGAATGAAAGTCAAATAAAAGCAGAAATTAAGGCAAGAATTAATAGCATTCTTAGAAATGGAGAAATAAAAGAAATAGCATTAACCCAAATTGATATTTTTGATATGTAATAAATTTAAAAGAATTTTAAATTTAAAGGAATTTTAAATGGCAAACAATCCAGGAGCTTTATCTCAAGATGATATAGATAGTCTTTTAGAGTCTATTAACTCGTCTGAAAGTTTATCCTTAGACGAATCTCTTTCTAATGTTATCTCTAGCCCTACAGGCAAAAAGCAGAAAGTTAAGGTTTATGACTTTAAAAGGCCAGATAAATTTTCAAAAGAGCAGGTTAGAACAGTTTCAAGTTTTCATGAGGCATTTGCCAGGTATACTACAACTTCACTTTCTGCTCTTTTAAGAAAAATGGTTCATGTTCACGTAGCCTCAGTTGATCAATTAACCTATGAAGAGTTTATTAGGTCAATACCCAACCCCACAACTTTAGCAATAATAAATATGGACCCTCTTAAAGGATCTGCTATTTTTGAAGTTGATCCAACAATAGCATTTGCTATTGTTGATAGGCTTTTTGGGGGTGATGGAGATACGATTAAAGATAAAAGTAGAGATTTAACAGAAATTGAGCAGTCTGTTATGGAAAGTGTTATTATTCGTATACTTGCTAATATGAGAGAGGCTTGGTCTCAAGTGGTTGATTTAAGACCAAGATTTGGTCATATTGAGGTCAATCCACAGTTTGCTCAAATAGTTCCCCCCACAGAAATGATTATTTTAGTAACTCTTGAGGTTAAAATAGGAAAAGTAGAAGGGCTTATGAATTTTTGTTTACCGTATATTACCATAGAGCCTATTGTTTCAAAATTATCAACAAGATATTGGCATTCTTTGATTGGGGTTGGAACTACTAGCGAGAATCTTGATGCTTTGCGTGAAAAGTTGGAAAATACAGCGATGCCTTTGGTAGCAGAAATAGGGGAAGTTAAACTTAAAGTAAGAGAAATTTTATCGCTTGACAAAGGTGATGTTTTAAATCTTGAATCTTCTCTAATAAATAAAGATTTAACTTTGAAAGTTGGCACCAAAGAAAAGTTTAAATGTAGAATGGGTTTAATGGGAAATAAAGTTTCAGTGCAAATTACAGAAAAAATTGGAGATATAAAAGGTTTTGATTTATTAAAAGAGCTTACAGAAGAGGTTGAGTGATAGTTATTTTATTTATTAAAACTTAAATTATTAAGAGGTTGAATTATGAGCGTAGATGAAAAAAGTGATAATGGAGAAAAGCCAGAAATAAAGGGGGTTAAGCTTCCCGATTTAATTGATACTTTACCAGAGGGGGTTGATCCTAGTAATTTTGGGCTTTTAATGGATGTTTCTATGCAGCTTACTGTAGAACTTGGAAGAACAGAGCGCAAGATAAAAGACATACTTGGCATGTCTGAAGGGACTATTATTACTCTTGACAAACTTGCCGGTGAGCCTGTGGATATTTTAGTAAACGGTAAAATAGTTGCCAAGGGAGAAGTAGTTGTAATTGATGAAAATTTTGGAGTTAGAATTACTGAGATAATTAAAACTAAAAATGAATAATAAATTTTTATTTTTAGTTTTTTTAGCGTTTTTTAATGTTTTTACATATGCTAATTCACAAGAGCAGGTAAATTCAGTATCTACCGATTTAGGAAATGAATCTAACTTGCCAATCTTTGAAGAGGATAAGGCAAATTTTGCTAACAATGATAGTACTCAGCCAGTTTCTCTTTTCAATATTTCGGATTTGCTTAAGATAGTTTTATTTTTACTTATTGCTTTTTTTATCTTTTTCTTATTAAAGAAGTTAATTTTTTATTCAAAAAAAAGCAAATATGAACAAAATTCTAATTTAATTAAGGAGCTTGTTTTTTACGAGATAGATGTTAAAAACTCAATAAGAATCATAAACATATTAGAGAATGTTTATATATTTTTAGTTTCTAGTAATTCTTTTACTTTACTCAAAGAGATTAAATCGGAAGAAGAGTTGGAAGATTTAAAACTTAGGCTTAGCAAAATTAATGATTCTGTCAAGAAAGATTCTTTCCAGTCAATCTTTAAGAAAATGTTGCTCAAAAAAGAAGAGATTCCTTTTTCTGGGAATGATTATGTTAAACTTGAGGAGAAAATTGAGACTTCACTTAAGGATAAACAAGATAGATTAAAAAAATTTTAGAGGGTTTATTTTGAGAAAGTGTTTTAATTTTTTTTTATTTTTTAGTGTAACAAGTTTATCTTTTGCTCAAACAAAATCTTTGCAGACTACTAATGGTCTTAATTTTCCGTTTTTAAATTTTGACAGTATTGGTGGTTCAGAGATAGCTTTTTCTTTGCAGCTTTTGATTCTATTAACCATTATTACCCTTTCTCCAGCTTTTTTAGTTTTAATGACTTCGTTTTTGCGAATATCCATAGTTTTGGATTTTATTAGGCGTGCTTTATCTCTTCAACAATCTCCTCCTACTCAGATAGTAATGGGATTAGCTTTATTTTTAACCATTTTTACTATGTGGCCAACTTTTAATTCTATGTATGAACAAGCTTATTTGCCCCTTAAAGAGTCAAAAATAAATTTTAATGAATTTTATAACAAAGGAATTGCTCCTCTTAGAATTTTTATGTATAAGCAGATGTCTGATGGGCGTCATGAAGAGATTAGATTATTTATGAGTATGAGTAATTATGATCGACCAAAAAATTTTAGCGAAGTGCCAACGCATGTTTTAATTGCAGCCTTTATTTTACATGAGCTTAAAGTGGCTTTCAAGATGGGAATTTTAATATTTTTGCCTTTTATAGTTTTAGATATTATTGTTGCTTCTGTTTTAATGGCTATGGGTATGATAATGTTGCCCCCTGTGATGATATCTTTGCCCTTTAAGCTTATTCTTTTTGTAATGGTAGATGGCTGGACTTTAGTTACTAGTGGTCTTATTAAAAGTTTTATGTAAGGTTATATATGACTGCAGGACACATTCTTTATTTGATTAGAATTTCTATTGAAAACATTATTATTTTATCAGCTCCAATGTTGATTATAGCTCTTATAGTTGGTCTTTTGATTTCAATTTTTCAGGCTATTACTTCAATTCAAGATCAAACTTTGAGTTTTATTCCAAAGATTATTGTTATACTTTTAACTATTGTGATTTTTGGTCCTTGGATTTTGAATAAGCTTATGCAGTTTACCTATATTATTTTTAGTCAATTGCAAAATGTTTAATTTATGACTAATTGTACTATTGGGATGAAATTTTGAATTTAAATTTTTTGGTTTTAAAATCTTTTACAATTTTACCTGTGTTGGTTAGAATTTTTATGTTTTTAAAATTTTCTCCATTTTTTTCAACAATAAAAATTGGATATTTTAATTTTTTCTTTTCTTTGATTCTCTCCGTAATTGTTGTTGAAAAGATTAAAATTATTTATCCTTTAGACAATATGCTTTCTTTTGCGTTAATTTTATTAGGAGAAGCTATTTTAGGCCTTATTCAGGCATTTTTTGTTAATATAATTTTTAATGTTTTTCATTTAGTTGGATTTTTCTTTTCTAATCAAATTGGGCTTGCTTATGCAAATATTTTTGATGTTTTTTCAGAAGAAGATAGCATGATTATTTCACAAATTTTTGCTTATTTGTTTTTGCTTTTGTTCTTATCAAGCGATTTTTTACTTCGGTTTTTTGTGATTGGCATACATGATTCTGTTTTGAACATTAGGGTTGAACATTTGGTCAATATGAGAAATTCAGAATTTGTCAAGCTTTTGCTTATGTCTTTTGGTTTTCTTTTTGAAAAAGCTTTATTAATTTCGTTTCCAATATTGTCTTTGCTTTTACTTTTTTATCTGGTATTGGGAATACTTTCAAAGTCATCGCCTCAGATTAATTTATTAATAATTAGTTTTTCAACCTCGCTATTTTTAGGGTTGTTAATTTTATATATTGGATTTCCAAGCTTAGCAATATCTTCAAAAAGAGTGATTGAACTTTCACTAGATTCTCTTGATAGTTTTTTAAAATTGTTTTCTAGAGTTTTAAAATAATGATAAAAGATGAATTTTTGATTAAAAGTTGGTATATTCCCCTTGATTTTTTTTCTGCAGATGATGAGGGAAGAACTGAATTACCTACTGACCAGAAAAAGCAAAAAGCAAGAGAAGAAGGACGGGTATTAAAGTCTACTGAAATTAATACTGCCGTTAGTCTTTTATTGTTATTTGCATTGTTTTTTTTCATGCTTTCTTATTTTGCTTTAGATTTAATAGCTGTTTTTAAAGAGCAGGCCATCAAGCTTCCTGAAGTTATGCGTATGAGTGTTTATACTATGGGTTTTGCATATATTAGATCTATCATGGGGTATGTCGTTTTGTTTTTTTTAGCATCTTTAGCTGTTAATTTTTTTGTCAATATTATTCAAGTAGGCTTTTTTATTACTTTTAAATCTTTGGAGCCAAGGTGGGATAAAATTAGTTTTAATTTTTCCAGATGGGCAAAAAATTCTTTTTTTTCAGCAGGGGCTTTTTTCAATTTGTTTAAAAGTTTGTTAAAAGTTGTTATAATATGCTTGATATATTATTTTATTATAGAAAACAATATAGGCAAAATTTCTAAGCTTTCGGAGTATACACTTCAGTCTGGAATTTCTATTGTGTTAGTGCTTGCCTATAAGATATGTTTTTTTTCAGTAATGTTTTTGGCAATTGTAGGGGTGTTTGATTATTTGTTTCAAAGATCTCAGTACATTGAGAGTTTGAAAATGACAAAAGAAGAAGTAAAGCAGGAAAGAAAGGAAATGGAAGGTGATCCTTTGCTTCGATCTAGAATAAAAGAGAGAATGAGGGTTATTTTAAGTACCAATTTAAGAGTAGCTATTCCTCAAGCAGATGTAGTAATTACAAATCCAGAACATTTTGCAGTTGCTATTAAATGGGATAGCGAAACAATGCTAGCTCCAAGGGTGCTTGCAAAAGGTCAAGATGAAATAGCTCTCACAATTAAAAAAATTGCAAGAGAAAATAATGTTCCTTTAATGGAAAATAAGCTCCTTGCAAGAGCTCTTTATGCTAATGTTAAGGTTAACGAAGAGATTCCAAGAGAATATTGGGAGATTGTTTCAAAAATTCTTGTGAGAGTATATTCTATTACTAAAAAGTTTAATTAGAGGTTCTATTGTTGGATGCTAGAAAAAATTCTATATTAGGGTATTTGGGGCTTAATAATAAGTCTGATTTAATAATTTCGGTCGGTTTGATATTTGTTGTTGCCGGATTTATTTTGCCTCTTCCTGCAGTTATTTTGGATGTTTTGATTACGGTTAATTTAGTAATAAGCCTTTTAATTATTTTAATTGTTCTTTATTCTAAGAGATCTCTAGATTTCTCTGTTTTTCCTACATTGCTGCTTGTGATGACTATTTTTGGACTCGTTCTTAATATTTCTTCTACTAGGTTAATTTTAACCAAAGGTATAAATTTTGATGGACAAATGATAAGAACATTTGGGACATTTGTTGTGGGTAGTTCTGGAATTCAAGGACTTGTTATTGGATTTATAATATTTATAATAATCATTGCTGTTCAATTTATTGTAATTACCAAGGGAGCAACAAGGGTAGCTGAAGTTGCAGCTCGGTTTGCTCTTGATGCACTTCCTGGTAAGCAAATGGCGATTGATTCTGCCTACAGTTCTGGAAATTTGACAGAAGAAGAGGCTACAAGGCAAAAAAACGATTTACAATCAGAAGTCAATTTTTATGGTGCAATGGATGGAGCTTCTAAATTTGTATCAGGAAATGTTAAGGTTGGATTTTTAATAACTCTTATAAATATTCTTGGTGGCTTGTTAGTGGGAATAACTTTGCAAGGTCTTAACTTTAACGAAGCTCTTAACAATTATGTTTCATTGACAGTTGGTGATGGGCTTGTGTCTCAATTGCCATCTCTTTTAATTTCAACGGCTACAGGCTTGATTGTTACTAGGTCGATTTCAAAAAATAGTTTTGGTGGCGAGATTTTTGAGCAATTCACAAATCATTTAGGAATTTATTGGATTGTTTCCGGGTTTTTGTTTTTTTTAGCTTTTCTTCCAGGATTTCCAACCCTAATTCTTATGTTTTTAAGTTTGTCAATTGCATTTTTAGCTTATTCTCTTTCAGGAATAAGACAAAAAGAAGAAATAGAAAAAAAAATGAAACTTGAAGAAGAGCAGGCGTCAATTTATTCAGACAAAGATGTTGCTCCTGTTGTTCCGCTTGATCCATTAGCTCTTGAGATTGGATATAATCTTGTTCCAATAGTTGATGATACAAAAACTTCTGAGCTGCTTGATCGTATTGTTAAGATAAGGCGTGAGATTGCATTTGAATTTGGAATAGTTGTGCCCAAGATTAGAATAGTTGATAATATGCGACTTGAGCCCAATGCTTATTCTTTTAAGCTAAGAGGAGTTGAAGTTGGGCGGGGCGAGATTAAGCTTGGCAAATTTTTAGTGATAAATGTTGGAATTGATTCTGGAATAGATGGAGATCTTGTTAAAGATCCTTCGTTTGGACTTCCTTCTCTTTGGGTAAATGATGATGGGCGAGAAACTGCTGAAAAATTAGGATATACAGTTGTAGATCCTCCTTCAATTATTGCTACTCATATGACAGAACTTATTAAAAGACATTCTTATGAAATTTTGACTCGTCAAGATGTTCAAAATACTCTTGATGTTTTTAAAAAAGATTATGGAGCTATTGTTGAAGAGGTTCTTAAGAATTTTTCGGTTGGTGAGATTCAAAGGGTTTTACAAGGTCTTTTAAAAGAACAGGTTTCAATTCGCAATTTGGTTACAATTTTTGAAACAATTGCAGATTTCACAAGTATTACTAAGGATATATTTTTCTTGATTGAGAAATGTAGGCAATCGGTTGGCAGGCAAATAACTAGTGGATATTTAGATTTAAATTCTGAGCTTAATGTAATAACTTTAAACCCCAGTTTTGAGCAAATGATAATTGATTCTCGTGTAGAATCCAATCATGATATTATAAGTTCAATTGATCCTAATTTAAAAACTAAATTTATTTATGAACTTTTCAAAATTGTAAACGAAGTTCAAGCAGAAGGGTTTTATCCAGTTGTTCTCTCAAGCGAATCGTCAAGACCTATAATAAAAGTGATAACAAGTAGAGAGATTCCAGATCTTGTTGTTATGTCTGTTTTAGAGGTTCCCCAAAATATTAAAGTTAATGTTCTTAAAACAGTAGAGGTTGAAGAATAATATATGGTTCAATATTTTACAGAAAAAGGTCCAACTTATAATGAAGTCATAGAAATAATTAAGAAAAAATATGGTAAGAATGCTAGGGTTATGACTTATAAAACTGTTCCCCATGGGGGGATTTTAGGTTTATTTAGCAAAGATTGGGTTGAAGTTTCAGGTTATGTTAGATATGACATTGGCAATCAACAAATTAATGTTGAAGATGAAAAGCGAAAGATTCTTCAAAGCATTAAAAGAGAAGAAAATTCTTCAATTGAAGATGTGCTTAAAGAAGTTAAGTCTCTTAAAACAGAACTTGCTCATAAAAAAGAAAATATTAATCATCCAACAATTACAAAAATTGAAGACATTTTAAGAGAAAATGATTTTTCTGAAAATTATATTAAAGACATTAATGAGTTTATTAAGAGAGAATTTAGCTTGTCAGATCTTGATGATTATGAGAGGGTTAGAGAGGATGTTGTTTTATATATTGCAAAGACAATTAAATGTTCAGGATCTATTATTGATAATCTTAAGAAAAGGGTTTTTATTTTAGTTGGTCCAACAGGTGTTGGAAAAACTACCACAATTGCAAAACTTGCAGCAATTTATGGTATTAATGGAGAATCTAAGAGCTTAAATATTAAAATTATTACTATTGATAATTATCGTATTGGAGCTAAAAAACAAATTCAAACTTATGGTGATATTATGGGTATTCCGGTTAGAGCAATTGAGTCTTTTAAAGATTTAAAAGATGAAATTACTGATTCAAAGGATTTTGATCTTATACTTGTTGATACAATTGGTAAAAGTCCCAAAGATTTCATGAAGCTTGCTGAGATGAAGGAGCTTCTTAATGCTTGTGGAAGGGATGCCGAATTTCATTTGGCTGTCAGTTCTACTACAAAAACATCAGATGTCAAAGAAATATTTCACCAATTCTCTCCTTTTAATTATAAAACTGTGATTTTTACCAAAGTGGATGAAACCACTTGTGTTGGAAATTTGATAAGTTTGATTTATGAAATGAAGAAGGTAGTTTCTTATGTTACGGATGGGCAAATTGTTCCTCATAATATCAGCGTTGCAGAACCACTTACTTTTATTAGAAGAATAAATGGCTACAGAATAAGCGATGATTCAGAGTTTATTAAGAAGATAAAAAGTAAATCTTATTATTAAGGAAAGTTATAATGGAAGATCAAGCTCAAAGTTTAAGAGATATGATGAGATTAAATGGTAAATTTAATTTTTCAGTTGATGAGAAAGTTCAAAACAGCAAAACAAGATTTATTGCTGTTAGTAGTGGCAAAGGTGGTGTTGGTAAAAGTAATATTGCAATTGGACTTGCTCTTAAATATTCTGAGCTTGGTAAAAAGGTGTTAATACTTGATGCTGATATTGGAATGGCTAATGTTAATATTTTGCTTGGAGTTATTCCCAAGTATAGTATATATCATATGATTGCTCAAAGTCGTGACATCAGAGAAGTAATAACAAAGACCGAGTACAATATTGATCTTTTGGCCGGTGCTTCTGGTACAATGGAGCTTTTAGATCTCTCTGATGTTGATGTTAATAAATTTATAAAAGAATTATTAAAAATATATGAATATGATATAGTTGTAATAGATACTAGTGCCGGAATTTCAAGACAGGTTATTTCGTTTTTGCTTTCTAGTGACGATGTTGTTATTGTTACTACTCCAGAACCCACTTCGATTACTGATGCTTATGGAATAATAAAGGTTTTGTCTTATAAGATGGAGAATTTGAAAAATTTAAGGCTTATTGTTAATAGAGTAGCTAATGTTAGTGAGGCCAAGGGAGTTGCTAAAAAGGTTATAGATATTTCAGGGCAATTTTTAAATTTAAATATTGATTATTTGGGTCATATTTATGAGGATCAAAACATTAGAAGCTCTGTTTTTAAGCAAAAACCTTTTGTTTTGGTAAATCCAAATAGCAAAGCTAGCTATTGTCTTGATTCTATTGTTGCCACCCTTGAGGAGGTTTCTCTAGATAATAGAAAAAGAAGAGGGGTTATAGGTTTTATATTAAGATTTTTTGGTGTGGAATAAGACATTATGTTTGTAAGCAGAGAATTGAAGTATATTTTATTAGCTAGTGTGTCAGCACTGTTTATTTCAGCAGTTTTAGGATTGTTTTGTGGTTTATCATTTTTTACAATCTTAATGAGATCTTTGTTACAGTTTTTATTTTTTTTTGTTATTGGACTTTTAATTGAATATATCTTTAAGAAATATTTGTCGAATCTTTTTTCAACAGAATTGTCTGGCAATATGGAAAATAAGCTTCAAGATGATAAGAAGAGTGATAAAGATTTTAAAGAGAATCTTGATTTTCAAAATAAAAATTCTCTTTATGAGAATTCTCAAAATATCAGTAGTAGTGTTGATTTTATAGAAGAAGTTAAAAAGTATAAATTTGAGACGGAAGACATGATTGGGGGGAGTGACAAAAATAAAAAAATGTCATTTATTGAAGATAATGATCCAAAAGTTGTTGCAGATGCTATTAAAACTTTAATGAGCAAGAAGGAATAAATATGGATGACAGGGCTATAAATTTTTCTGAACTTTGTGATAAGATGCGATCTTACTTAGAAAGAGAAAGTCATGTTGACTTGATGGAAATAGAAGCCGATACTCTTGAAGAGGCCTTAAATGATGCTTCTTTGGAGCTTTCGGTGCCTTATAAAGAATTAGACTATGAGATTTTGTTAAAAGGTAGTAATGGTATATTGGGATATGGGAAGAAAAAATGGAAAATAGTTGCCTATAGGAATTCTTCTAGCAAGCCTAAAGTGTCTCTTGATTCAAAAAATGATTCAGGAGAAAAAGAAGTTATTTCATCAGATGGTGAATTTTTTATCAGGAAATCTTCAAAAGGCGTATTTCTAAAGGTTATCTCACCAAAAGGACAAGGAATTCCTATTAAGTATCAAGATGTTATTTTTAAATTAGAATTGCATAGCAATATTGAAAATTTCAACAAAGATATTGTGAAAGGTATAGTTGAGAATGCTAGTGGATATTATGAAAAAATTGCTGATTTTGAATCTGATCCTTCTGAAAATGTTACAATGATGGTTCAAATATCAGAAAATTCAATGTCAGTTACCATTGAATTTACCGCGCCTGGAATTAATGGAGCTGAAATTTTTGCACAAGATATTTTCAATATTCTTAGAAAATATGGAGTAATAGATATTGCAATACTTAAGGATAAAGTAGCAAAATTTGTGGATTATCCTGTTTATGGCGAGCCTGTTGAACTTGCAAGGGGTCTAGAGCCAGTAAAGGGCAAGGATTCTTATATTGATTTTATTGTTGATGAAAATAATAGGTTTGATGAGTATGAGGTTTCAAGCATAGGATTTAGAAATGTAATTGAAGGCGAGGAATTGGCCAGAATTATTCCTTTTGGCAAAGGTGTAGATGGTTATACCGTTTTTGGCAAAGTGTTAAAATCAGAGAGTGGGCAGGATATTGATTTTATTTTGGGCGAGAATACTTTTAGAGATGGTTATAAAATTCGGGCAAAATGTAATGGGTATATGTCTGTTTCAGATGGTGTAATATCCGTTTATAATATTTATTTGGTCAAAGGTGATGTTGGACCTGCTACTGGAGATATAGTAAACAATGGAATGGTTCTTGTGCAGGGCAATGTTTTGGATGGATACAATATTATGGCTAAAAGTGGAATAGAGGTGAAAGGATTGGTGGGGCGGTGCAATTTAAAAACGGATGGGTCTATTATTTTTCATAGTGGTGTGAATGGTAAGGGCGATTCTAAAATTTATGCGCGGGGTAATGTTAGGGCTAAGTTTTTAGAAAATGTCACCTTAAATTGTGGTGGGGAAGTTGAAGTTTTAAGGGGTATTGTTAATTCTTCAGTTTCTTCTAAAAAGAGAGTTCTTTGTATTGGTAAAAAATCAAAAATAGTTGGTTCTAATGTTTGTGCAAAAGAAGAGGTTAGGGCTTATTCTATAGGCTCTGATAGAAGTTGTGAAACCTGCATTGATGTTGGCTATGATCCTGAAATTAAAGATTTACTAACTAGGTTTACTAGTCATCTTGAAAAGATTGAAAAGCGATTAGAAGTTTTAACTAAAGATATTGTTGCTTTAAAAAAGAATATTGTGCTCATTACAGATAAGGCAGAAAAATCCTTAAAGATTGATAGTTACAATGAATTTGTTAATGAGAGTAAAATTCTTAGAATGGAAATAAAAATGATAGAGGCCAAGCGAATTAATTTGCAAAATGATCTTGAAAATACTAAGATAGAGGGTAAAATTTCTGTTGAAAATATAGCTTGTTCAGGCGTTAAGCTTTATATTAAGAATGCTTTCTATGAGCTTTCAAAAGATTATAACAACGTTACTTTTATAGAGGATGATAATTATATTAAAGTTATGACCTATATTCCTTTTAAGTCTAGGTGAATGATCTTTAATATAAGGATTTGTATATGGATACATTTGAAGTTTTTAAAATGTCTGTTGTTGGATCTTTTAAAGCTAGACAATTTTTAAGTGAAAGTGAAAAGCGCAAAAGATTAAAAATTAATCAAAATGCTAGATTTAGATTTTTAAGAGATTGTCATACTGATTCTGAGGTTGGTAATGTATGTGTAGTTAATAAAGTCGAGGATAATTATTTACTTTCGTTTCCAGTTAAAAAAAACAAGAATGAAGAGAAGGTAATGCTTAGTTTATATTCTGATAAGTTTGAAGATCCTAAAATTGGTAAAAATGTTAATATTAAGAGATAAAATGTTTTAGGGCTTTTATATGTTTATTGTTTTTTATCTTATTTTAATTATATTTATTTTTATATATTTTCATGTGTATATTAATTTTAAAATAAAATCTAATAGCATACTTAGAAAGTTTAAAAGTGAGGTAGATAAAACAATTATTGAAATTAATCAGGCTACGGATAGAAATGTAAATATTATTGAAATAAAAATTGAAAGTTTAAATAGAATCATCAAAGAGGTTGATGAGAGAATTGAAATTCTTGACCAGAGGTTGTTAGGGTTTAACAACAACTCTATTCCTGGCAATAGTCCTTCTAGTTTTGGATCGAAAAGTGATGGAATTTATAAAAGTAATTTGGATTATTCTATGCCTACTATTGAAAAAAATATAATAAAAGAAAGTTATAATGTTCGCAATCAGATTATTTTACTTCATGAACAAGGTATGTCTTTTGAAGCTATTGCTAAAAAGTTTAAGTTAGATTTAGGTGAGGTTGAGTTGATTATTTCAATACATAGGGGAGGTATTCATGAAAAAATGGATAGGTATTGATCTTGGAACCACAAATACTGTTGCATCGTATTTTGATGTTAGTTCTAAGATAATATTAAATGAAAGGGGTGAGCGAATAACTCCTTCTATTGTTTCTTTCTCAGATAAGGATGTTCTTGTTGGAAGTGCCGCTAAAAATCAAATATTAGTTAACCCTCAAAAAACATTTTATAATTTTAAGACCAATATAGGCTCTAATAATTTTTATAAAGTAGATGGTGAATTTTATAAAGCAGAATATATTTCAGCACATTTGCTTGCTAGTGTTAAAAGGAACGCTGAAAAATTTTTAGATGAAGAGATTGAAAATGCTGTAATAACAGTCCCTGCCTATTTTTCTGAGATTCAAAGAAGATGTGTTGTTGAGGCTGCAAATTTTGCTGGTTTGAATTGTAAGGCCATACTTAATGAACCAACCGCAGCTGCCATTGCTTATGCCTTTGAAAGACGGATTGATGGAATTTTTCTTATTTATGATCTTGGGGGTGGAACTTTTGATGTAACTCTTATGGAAAAACAAGGCGACACCTATACTGTTCTTTCGGTTAAAGGGCAAAGTCGACTTGGAGGTAATGACTTTAATAAAATCATTGAAAAGCATGTTTTAGATAGTTTTAAAAATAAATATCCTGATTTTAATCTAGAAGATATTTTTCTTCTAGAGCAGTTAAGAGAGCGAATTGAAGAGGGTAAAAAAAATCTATCTGTTATGGAAGAGGTCGACATTACTTTGCTTTTTCTTGATGGTAAGCATTTAAATTATAATCTTAAAAGGGATGAATTTAATTCAATGATAAGTGAATATATTGACAAAACTATTCAGTTATCTATGGAATGTGTTGCTGATTCTGGGGTTAATATTAGTAGTGTTTCAAAAATCATACTTTCTGGTGGTTCAACAAGGATACCCTTGATTGAAAAAGTTTTAAAGGAATCCTTTCCTTCTGCTACAATTTTAGATGCTTTAAATCAAGATGAAGTTGTAGCTATTGGTGCAGGTATTCATGCTTTTAGTCTTTCTAGAAATGTCCCTGTTATCAAGTTTAAGGATGTGACTCCTTATTCTCTTGGACTTGAGATAAAGGATAATGAATTTTTTACTCTAATAAAGAGAAATACTTCTTTGCCAATTTCTAGGAGCAAACTATTTACGACTACCAATGATTATCAAGATGAAATTGAGATTCACATACTTCAAGGCGAATATAAAAAAGCCTCTTTGAATTATTCTATAGGTAGGTTTTCCTTTGGCAATATTCAAAAAGCTTTAAAAGGAATTCCCAAAATAGAGGTACTTTTTACTTTAAATGAAAGTGGTATTTTGAGTGTTAATGCTAAAGATTTAGAGACCAATTCTTCTAATTTTATTGAAATAAAAATTACAAGTTCATCTGACAATGTAGCAAAAGAGAGTCTTTCAAACACTTTTACAAGTATTATTGATTAAAAACTCAAAGAAGCAAAAATATTTTTTAAAAGTAATAAATTATTTTTCCCAATATATTATCAATTTTTATAAATCCGTAATCTCTTGAGTCTAATGAGATCCGTTTGTTTTCTCCTATAACTAAATAGTGGTCTTCGGGAATTTTTTTAGTATTTTTTTTTAAAATATTTTCATCTATTTTAAAGTTTAAATTATGTATGCATATTTTATTTTTTTCTATTTGTTTAAATTTTTCTCCTGGAATTGCAAAAATTTTTTTAATGGCAATTTTGTTTGTTATGGGATCTTTAATAAGCACCATTTCATTTTTTTTGGGGTTTTTCCATAATAAAAGGTATTTTTGCTGATTTTTAATCCTAAGTCCATATGCAAACTTGTTATTTACAATCCAATTTTTTTCAAATATTGCTGGAGTCATTGATTCGCCTTTTACTATGTAAAATGATAAGAATAGTTTTATTAAGGTTATTAAAAATAAGCAAGCGGCTAAAATCGACGCTAGTTCATATTTGTGAGCTTTAAATATTCTCATAACTTTTAAACGATGCTTTCATTCAAATGCAATTTTCTATTGTATAATGAAATAGCATGTTATGATTATACCAAAAAAAAAGCAAAGGGTAGAAAAACGTAAAAAAAATTTTTTATTCAATAGCAAAAAGAGTGTTAATTTTGAATTAAAAGATTTTGCAAATATTTCTAATATTGGTAAAAGAAGAAAAAAAGTTTTTAAGATTAAGAACTTCTTTAAAAAAAAAATCAATTTTTTTAAAAAAGTTTCTTTATTTTTCTATAAGCTTAAAATACAAAATATTAATCATTATGAATATAAATATTATTACAAGAGCTTGAGAGATAAAGTTTTTGATATCTTTAGTGTAAGATTAGATTATAAATTTGTTTTTAAGCTTAATGCAATAATCTTTATTTTTATATTAACATTTTATATTAACATTTTTTCTTATTATGGTTCGTATGTTTTTTTAAATAGGCTTTCTTTGCCCAAAGATTATTTTATTGATACATTTTTATATTATAGTGATCAAGATATAGCTCAAATTAGTAGTTATTTACCTGAATCTAATATTTCTGCAAATGTTCCTGGATTTAAAAAAAATTTTGTATTAAAGGTATTTGATCATAAAATTAAGCCTGGAGAAACGCTTTCGCATGTTGCAGCTAGATATCAAATAACCAGTGAAACTTTAATTTCTTTTAATGAAATTAAAGATGTGAGAAATATTAAGCCAAATTCAGTTATTAAAGTTCCCAATATGAAAGGAATTGTTTATGTTGTTAAAAAAAATGACTCTATTTCATCTATAGCTAGTGCTTATAATGTTCCCAAGGTTGATATTTTAGATTCTAATAATCTTGATAATGAAGTTTTATTTTTAGGGCAAAAGTTGTTTATTCCCGGGGGAAGATTGCCCAAAGATTTTTTAAAAGAGGTATTAGGTGAGACTTTTATTTATCCTGTGCAGGGCGTTATTACTTCGGGGTATGGCTATCGACCAGATCCGTTTACAGGAGTTATTAGTTTTCACAATGGAATAGATATTGCAAATTTAGCTAATACCCCTATTAAAGCCTCAAGAGAAGGTGTTGTTGTAACTGCGGGATTTAATGCGGGGGGGTATGGAAAATATATTGTCATTTCTCACAGCAATGGATTCCAAACTTTATATGCGCATTTGAATTCTTTTGCCGTTAAGGTTGGAAAAAAAGTTTCAAGGGGAGCGGTAATAGGTTATATGGGAAGTACTGGTTATAGTACGGGCAATCATCTGCATTTTACCATTTTTAAAAATGGTAAAACTGAAAATCCTATGAAATATTTAAGATAATGTTTTTCATGTGTATTTGGATATGTTAATTTTTTTAAGTATTTGAGTTAGTTTTTTGCCTTCTACTAGATCAATAAGTCTTCCTTCAATCATTTGTTTAGCCTTTAAAGAGAATTTTGATGGAGCAATACAGAGTCCTTTTATTTTATTTTCTTTTATTTTTGAAATGAAATCTTTTAAGAATAATTCACCAAAAGTATCTTGTTCAGTTCTTACAAAACGCACTATTAAATTTTCTTCCCACTGATTGTTAGCTAAGTGAAAGTTTATATCAATAAATTGTGTTGTTACTTCGTTTATTTTAGAATCTCTTATTTGAAATTTATTTAAATATAGTTTTAAAATAATTTCATTTGATATTTTTTCAAAATTTTCTTTTGAACTGCGCAAATATATTCTTAGGGCTATGTTTTCATTTAACCTTTTGCTGAATTCCAATTTTTCTTTAATATTTTTGTAATTTGGATCAATCTCTTCAACCTTGGTAAAAGCTTCTGTAGCTTTTTGATAATTTTCAGCAGAGATTTGAAGTTCTCCAAGATTATAAAATAATTCAAGGAAAGTTTTTTTAGGCAAGTCGGGCTTTACTTTTATTATTTCTTTAATATTTTGTTCTAATTTTTCTAATTCTTTATTTTTTGAATGAATCTCAGATGTAATCAATAAAGCCTCATAAATCATTCCATCTTTTTGTTTTATTTTGTTGGCAATCTCTAGTGCTAGATGATCTTGATTCATTTTTGACAAAGACTTAGCATATGCCAAAAGAGCTTCAATGTCGCCTTGTATATTTTTTTTTATATTGTTAAATATTATAACAGCTTGTCTGTAGCTTTCTAAATTAAATAAAGTTATTCCCAGGTGTTTTAGGATATCTTTATTATTTTTATTAAAATTGTGGACTTTTTTAAGATAGTATAGAGCCTCTTTATACATTTCGTTTTTTAAGAATGCTATACCAAGATAATAATTTGCATCTTCATCTGTTTTTTTAATCAGAAAAGCTTTTCTTAAATATTCTAAGGCTTCTCTGTTAAAATTTCTTTTAAGATTATAAAATCCATAACTTAAAAAAGCTTTAAATGTGTTTATTTCTTGACTTATTGGGTTATCTTCTATTAATTGGCATAATTTTTTTGCATATTTTATGCCATTTTCATAGTCTTTGTTTTTATAGTAGTAATTATTTAAAATTTCAAGGGCGCCTATTTCGTTTGGGTTTGTTTTTAATAGGGAAATTGCTCTTTCGATTAATTTTCGCGTTCTCTCATCATCTTTTTTGATTTTCCCTATATTTTTACCTATTGTAAGTTTTAATGCTATTTTAAAAAATAAAAACACTAAAATAAATACTGTCAATGAAGAGATTACTATAAATAGTGACAACACTCGTATTGCTCCTAAATTAAAAATATCCCATTAATTTGCATCATCATAGTTACTTTTAATAAAAGTTATTTACTTAAAATAAAAGTAATTTGTAAGTTGAATATCACATTATTTATATTATATTATAGTTATAATAATAATGATAACTATAATTAGTGCGTAAGCTTGGTTTCAATAAAATTAGCAAAGCAAAGAGGTTATGATTTTTGAAAGGGTTTTTAGCGATAAAATTATCTAATAATGAGTATTATTCGGTTTTAAATTTAGATGATAGTTCTGTTAAGAGAATAATATTGGGCAAGGTTGCAGGTGATACCAGCATTAAGTTGAATTTTTATGTTAGTGAATATGAAGATTTTTTAGATCCTTTTTTGGTTGGTTCTTTTTTCTTAGATAATTTAAAAAAGGAAAGCTTGAGTGTCAATGTTTATTTTAAAGTTGTGGATGAAATACTTTATGTTTATGGTGAATCTGATGGGATTAAAGATAAATCGAAGTTTGATTTAGGCCTTGTAGATTTTAATCAAAATTTTAAAGGATCTAATAGGGGCAACCCTTTAAATGATTTTAAAAGTGGCATTGGCAGTGATTTGTCTGTTGAAAATTTGGGTTCTGAATTTGATTTAAATTTTAAAGAAAAAGATGATTTTGTCAAAAAAGATGTTTCTGATATAAGTATGCCTACTATTAATTCTTTAGATTTAAAAACCGAAGAAGACCAAAAAATTGAGACAAATGCTTCAGATTTTGATGATAATTATGACGATAGCTATGTTGATTCTAAAAAGCTTAATTTAGAAAATAAAAAAGTTGAGTATATTGACGAGAAGTCTTTAAATCTTAATAATTTTGAGCTTCAAAAATTAGAAGAATCTTCTTTAGAAGAAGAAGATTTGCATGATTTAAGCGTTGAAGACATTATTGCAGATATTGATAAAGAGTTAATAGATACTTCAGATGAAGATGTTGAACTAGATCTTAGAGAAGATTTTGAGAATGATATGGTAAAAAACAATTTTAAATTAAATTCAAGTGAGGGGATGGTTCATTCTCCTATGTTGTATTTGAGTCTTATTTCTCTTTTTCTTTTGATATTTTTTTCTTTGTTTTTAGTTTTTTCAAAAATTTTAAAACCTAGAGGTTTTGTTTCATATTACTTTGAATATGATAAAGATAGAATTAAGAGATATGAAAAAGATCAATATGTTTAATAGAAGTTCTTGTGTATTACAAAATTTTCTTTTTCTTTTTTTATTTTTAAGTTTAGTTTCTTGCTTTGCAAAAAAAGAAATCTCAGGCAATGATTTTATTAAGGCGCATTCAAAAGAGTTTGATTTAAATAATTTAAATTGGTTATGGAATTTTGATTATTCAAAAAAAAATTTTGATAAGCATTTTAACATAGATCCAAGTTCTTACATATATGTTGCTTATTTATTTAAAAAAATAGGATTTGAAGAGAAATTTGTAGAGTATATGAAAAAGGCCATAGCTAATGGAGATAGCATTGCATCCCAGTTTGCTGGGATTAAGCTTATTGAATATTTTAACTCAATAAAAGAGTATTTTGCATCTGAATTGATTGGAGAGGGGCTTTATAAAAAATACGAAAATAATAAATTTATTATACTGGGGTACTTTAAAAGTCTTTATTGGCAAAAGAAAAACGATAAGGCACTTAGTCTTTTAAATAAGCTTGATAAGATGAAATTTTCCGATTATCAGGAAAATGAAAATATTTTATTAAAAGCAGCTCTTTATCTTAATCTTTCTAATGTAAGTGAGTCAAAAATTTATTTTAATGAACTTTTTGAGAATTTACCTGCAAATTATTTACATGTAAGAGCTTATGATTATTTTATTATTGAAAATAAGTCTAAGTATTTTGGTGCAAATTTTTTAAATCTTGTTAGATTTAAGTATGAAGTGGCAAATGGTAATTTTAATGGTGCAATAAATATATTAAATAAAAATGGTTTAAATGATTATTATGATAATAATATTGTATTAAGTGATGTTTATAAGGCTTTTATTAGTTCTGGCAAAGTTTCAAGTGCTTTAACATTTTTTAGCAAAATAAAGAGCAAATATAAAAATTATTATTTAGGCATTCTAAACCTTAGAGAAAAAAATAATTTAGGACTTCTTCTTTTAAAAGAATATTTTGAAGGTTTAAATCTTAACAATGAGATTAACAGGCTAGATTTGCTTAATACTGCTTTTAGCAATTTAATTTTTACTAAGAGCGCAAGGGATTATTTTGCAGAAAGTGTGGCCAAGTTTTATACTGAGAGCGATAAAAAAAATTCTACTTTTATTAAGATTTTAGAAGAGTATATTTTAGAATCAATTCAGCTTGAAGACTATGGTAATCTTTATAAGCTTTATTCTAATGCTCAAAAAGTTATTTCTAATTCTGTTTTATCTAAGCTTGCTTTTATTAATGCAAGGCTTATATATCATAAATTAATTAAACCTAACGTAAGCGGAGAATACAAGAGTCTTTTGCATTCTGCTGTTAATTATGATAAATGGTCTTATTCTTCATTTATGAGTAGGTATTTATTAGATCAAAATATTGATGAATTTTTTACAGGTGGGTCTGATATTAAGTATGAGCAATCCGATTATGAGATTTTTTTGGAAGGGTTTTTAAAATTCAATCTTTGTAATTATGTTAGAGGGTTTATTTCTGAGGATTTTAGGAATGGATATAAATTTTCACTCGATTTTTATCGAAAAGTATACGATGAACTTTTAAAGAGTGAAAATTATTACGATGCAACCCTTGTGATTAATTATCTTGTAAACCAAGATGAATCTGCTTTAATGGAGAATGACTATAAAAGACTTTATCCTTATTTGTATGGATCTTTGGTAGAATATTGGGCTAAAAGGAGAGGGCTTGAAGCTAGTGTTGTATTTTCTTTAATAAAAGCAGAGAGCAGCTTTGAGAAAAATGCTGTCTCAAAACCGGGTGCTGTTGGCCTTATGCAGGTTATGCCATCAACAGCAAATGATATTTCCAAAGAACTTAAGTATTTTAACTATGATTTAAAGATCCCAAAAGATAATATAATAATTGGAACATATTATTTAAAAAAAAGAATATCTACAACCGGCAGTCTTTATAAGGCTCTTGCGTCCTACAATGGGGGTATTGGTAATGTTAGAAAGTGGGAGAAAAGTTACGGACATTTGTCAAAAGAGCTTTTTATTGAGGCAATTCCTTTTAGTCAAACTAGAAATTATATTAAAAAAATATTAGTTTATTCGGTATTTTATGATGCTTTGTATGAAAAGAAGGGAATAGATTCGGTAATAGTTAAAATTATGGGCGAATTTCCCAAAAATTAATATTGGAGCATTTAATGACAAATATTTTAAGTGCAATTATTTTGGGCATTATTCAAGGCATTACAGAGTTTTTACCAATATCTAGTTCGGGACATTTATTACTTTTTAGGCATTTTATAAATTTAAAGCTCTCAATAATATTTGATATTTATTTACATCTTGCAACAGTTTTGGTGATTATTATTTACTATCGTAAAAGGATTTTAGAGCTTTTTTTAACTTTTATTAGATTTTCTTTAAGAAAAACTGTTAAATCTGATTTAACAAACTTAAAATTAATATTGCTAATATTAATAATAACCATTGTTACCGGAGTTGTTGGGACTTTTATTTCAAAATACGAGAGAATTTTTACATTGCCTTTTGTTTTAATTAATTTTATTATAACAGGGATTTTAATCTTGATGCTAGAATTTAATTTTTTAAAAATTGATTTTAAAGGTAATATTTTGTTAGCAGGAATTTTTATGGGTCTGATGCAAGGCTTGGGTGCGCTTCCAGGAATCTCTCGTTCAGGAATTACAATCTTTTCGGCTTCGGTTATTGGATTTAATAGAAAAAGTGCATTTGAAATTTCATTTTTATCTTTAATTCCAATAGTTTTTGGAGCGATTTTGTTAAAACATAAAGAATTTTATGATATTTTTATGGTTTTAAATTTTTTTGAAATAAACTTAGGAGCATTGGTTGCTTTTGTTGTTGGTATTTTCTCAATAAATTTCTTTTTTAAAATGCTTAATAACAAAAAACTGTATTATTTTTCGATATATTTATTTGCACTTTCAATTATAGTTTGTTATTTTTTTAGAATATGAAAGATTTTTATCAGTATTTTCAATTTTTGTTTTTTTTCATGCTTTCGGTTATTTCTTTTTCTCTTTTTGTAGCATTAACCCCTTTGAGCAATGTATTTGTATTTTTTGTTTTCAATTTACTAGGACAAATACTTCTTAATGTTTTTTCATTTTTGTCATTTTATTTAATAGTATATCCAATTGTTAATTGGTACGCCTATAAAAAACATATTTTTACTAAACGATTTATATTTAATTGGAATTATACCGTAATATTGTTTTTTACTTTAATATTTTTAATAAAAATTAATTCTAATGTTGAAAAATCTTATTTTATTAAGATATTTCTTATTAATTTTGGCATAGTATTGGGGAATTTTTTTATTTTTACTCTTTTAATTTTAGAATTTGTTGTGTGGATTTACTTGAATTATGTTTTTTTCAAGGATGTTAATTTTATTTTAGATACTTTTAAATTTTTAGAGTTTAAGATTAAAATTTTGTTTGAAAATATATTAAGTTATTTTCCCTTTTCAAATTCATTGGATGTAAAAAAAGATATTAAAGTTTATGGGGATTCTGTAGATGATCTTAAAGATTCTCAAGTTTTTGATGAGAAAAAGAATATTATTAATGATGAAGAATATCAGGCTTTATGGTCATTTAGTGCTTTTTTAAGAAACAATAAAAAGCCTTCCAATATTAATTTAGACAAAACTGTTTTTGAAGGCTCAGATCTCAAAGAAGCAAGCTGTTTAAATAAGGACATTTTAAATGAGAATGCTTTAAATTCAGATGAAAATGTAGATGAAATTAATGAGTCTTGTGAGTATAAATATTTAGACAATCTTGAGGATAATAAGTTAATTATTAGTGGAAAGGTTAAAGCCTGTGAGATAAGGGCTAAAGGTATAATTAGTCAGGTCGCTATTTCTCATGCTTATAATGAAAGTGTAGCTTTGAATAAAAAAAGTGATTCTTACGTTATTGATATTTCAGTTTTTGACCAGAAAGAGATTAAAAATGATGTAGAGGATATTGAATATGATAAAGAAATCCAAAGGCAATCAATGATTCTCCAGGAGACATTAAAAGAGTTTAATATTAATGCCAAATTAATTGATATTATTAAAGGCCCTGTTGTGACAATGTATGCTGTTCGTCCGGATAAGGGAATTAAGCTTTCTAAGATCACTTCTATTTCTGATAATATTGCCTTAAGGCTTGCGGCTATTAGGGTTAGGATTATTGCTCCAATTCCTGGCAGAGAAGCTGTAGGAATCGAAATCCCTAATAAAAGGCGTGAGTTTATTTTAATTTCAGAGATAATAGACAGTAAGGAATTCAGAGGTGATTTTAGAATTCCTTTTGCTCTTGGAAAAGAGATTAGTGGCGAAAATATTGTTTTTGACCTTGTTAATTCTCCGCATTTATTAATAGCTGGTGCAACTGGGGCAGGTAAATCTGTTTGTGTGAATTCTTTAATTGCTTCAATTATTTTTTCAAAATCTCCAGATGAAGTGAAATTAATTATGGTAGATCCCAAAATAGTTGAGCTTAAACTTTTTAATGATATTCCTCATTTATTAACTCCAGTTATTACAGATGTAAAGAGAGCCTTAGAGGCTCTTAGATGGTGTCTTGATGAAATGGAGAGAAGGTATGTGCTTCTTGATAATTTATTGGTAAGAGATATTTCTTCTTATAATAAAAAAATAAAAGATGAGAATTTGAATTTAATGATTTTGCCATATCTTGTAATAATTATTGATGAATTTGCAGATCTTATTCTTTCTGCAAGAAAGGATTTGGAAAATTTAATTTCTAGACTTGCTGCAATGGCTAGAGCTGTGGGGATTCATTTGGTTCTTGCGACCCAAAGACCTTCAGTTGATGTTATTACGGGGGTAATAAAAGCCAATTTTCCTTCAAGGATTTCTTTCATGGTGGCCAGTTCTATGGATTCGAGAATAATTCTTGGATCTTCTGGTGCTGAAAAACTTTTAGGAAAGGGGGATATGCTTTATATTAGCTCTTTAAATCCTTTTCCTCAAAGAATTCAGGGTGGATTTTTAAAGGAAAGAGAAGTTTACAGGCTTGTTGAAGAGGTTAAAAAATTTGGTTCTCCAAATTATATTGATGATGAAATATTTATTGATAGTGTAAAAGAGCCAGATTTGGTTGCTCTTGGACCTTCTGATGAGCCAATGTTTGATGAAGCTCTTGAGATTGTTAAAACCACAAGAAAAGCCTCAGCATCTTATCTGCAAAGAAGGTTGAAGATAGGTTACAATAGAGCAGCTAGAATTATTGAAATTATGGAAGATATGGGATATGTAGGACCTGTTAATGGATCAAAACCAAGAGAGGTGTTAATTTAAAATAAAGAGATGTCCATTTGAACATCTCTTGTGCGATCTATCTATTAGTTTTTTGTTTTAATTTTCTTACTTTTTTTGCCTGTTTTCTTTTAAAAGCTTTTTCCTTTTTTACACGTATTGTGGATGGTTTTTCATAGTATTCTCTTCTTTTCCATTCGCGAATAATTGCTTCTTTTTCAATCATTCTTTTAAAACGTTTCAATGCTTTTTCAAGATTTTCATTTTTGTCCACAGTTACTGTTACCAAAAAATCACCCCCTTTTATTCTATTCTTTTAATATTATTTATTATTTTATTTTTGTCAATAAGCATGCCATTTAAAAGGAAATCTGGATTTATTGCTATGCCATTAATTCTTGCTTCAAAGTGTAAATGAGGGCCTGTTGAAAGGCCTGTATTTCCAGTATGTCCAATATATTCCCCAGCACTAACTATTTTATTTTCACTTATTCCCAATTTTGAGAGGTGAAGATAAATTGTAAATATTCCCGGTAAATGTTGTATTATAAGGGTGTTGCCCGTTAGCTCTCTATTTTGTGCAAATACAACTTTTCCTTTGCCGGCAGCAAAAATCGGAGTATTTTCTCTTTTGAATGGGGCATAATCAATTCCATTGTGCATTGTATAATTTGAAATTTTTTTGTCACCTTGCATGTAAAGCCTTAAATCTCCGTATAGGCTTGTTACAATGTATTGATCTTTTATTGGTTTGACTAAAGCATCGTAGTGGTATATTGTTGTGTCTCCAGCATTGCCAATAATATTCCACAAAACCAAAGCCTGTTCTTTTTGTTTTGTTGATTTTTTTTGGGTGATAAGCTTGGCTTTTTCTTTATTAAAACTAATTTTTGTTCTTTTGAAGTGAAATTTTTTTATTTCTATTTCCTTGATGTAGCTTTTATTTTCAAATTCTATTTGAATTTTTCTTTTACCTTCTTTTATCATTGGTGTAATTCCCATAAATGCTATGTAGTAAATTTTACTTCCTACTGTAAATTTAAACGGAGAAGAGCTTATGATTGGGTTTTTATTTGTGCTTAAAAGTGATAAACTTTTGAAGTTTTGATTACTTGCAAAGTATATGTAATCTCCTTGAAATGCCTCTTTTTTATATTGGACTTTAGGAATAGTATTTATTATTTCTGAATTTATATTTTCTATTCCTAGGATACACAGTATAAGTAGGACTTTTTGTATTTTATACATTGATTTGAGCATTCTTTTTTATGTCTATGATTTTCAAAATTTTTTCTCTAGGATAATAAAAATCTTCATTAACTGTAAAAATGATATCTAAGTATTGATCTTCTTTTATATCCAATTCTTCTATTTTTTTTGTTCCGTTAAAAAAAATAGCTTTATAGTATTCGTTTTGTGATTTAATTCGCATATTTATATGTTTTGAGCTATGATTTTTGTCAATTATTTTGAGTTCTTGAAGGTAAGTATTTTTCATCAATAATATTGGCTCTCTAAATTCATAGCCATAAGGTTCAAATATTTCTATTGTTTTGAAAAGAGAATCTTTTGTTAAATTCTTTGGAAGAATAGCATCTATTGGTATTGATTCGTTTTCATTAGTAGTTTCATATTCAACTTTTGTAGTTGCATATTCTAATTCTTTAATAAAGTCTTCGAGTAAATTTTCATGCAGCGTAAATCCAGCTGCAGCTTTATGACCCCCCGAATTTATTACTAAATGGGAAGGTATTATTGATATTAGTGTTTTTGAATTGATTTTATTGTTTGATCTAATTGATCCTTTAATAATGTTATCTTGCTTTGTTAAAAAAATAGCAACTTTTTGGTAGTAAGAAGAAAGTCTAGTTGCAATTCTAGAACTTATTCCTTTTGGAGTATTGTTATCATAGCAAACTATGAATTTATCATTTTTAAAAATAGTATTTTTATTATGCGAATTCCAAGCTTTTTCTTCTTTGTATTTTCTCAGTTCGTTGATTTCTTTTATTTCTTTAAATTTGTTCTCTATTTGATTAATGTCATTAGTTAGTAAAAAATTTATTGCAATATCTGCTTTTTCAAGTCTTCCTGTTGAGTTTAGTATTGGTGCAATTTTATATGCAATATCTGTTGAAGTTATATTTGGTTTTGTTAATATGTTTGCATCTTTTAATAGATAATTAATAGACATTCTCTCTCTTAGTGCGATTTCTTTAAGTCCTACTTTTAGGATTATTCTGTTTTCATTAATAATGGGCATATTGTCTGCTATTGTTCCTATTGCAACAAAGCTAAGTCTTTTTAGGCATTTTTGGAGCAAATTTCTGTTAGTTTCAAAAATTACGTTGTAAAATATGTAGTAAAGCTTGTCTTTAATCTCAACTTCTTTGTATTTGAAATATTTGGTTGCTTGGATTAAGTCCGTTAATGTTTTTTTTCTAAAGTTTGGGTATTTTTTTATAAAATTTTCACTAATATCAATTGTGTTTATGTTTATGCTTTTTGCGAAGTGTTTATTTAATAATTCATTTTGATCTTCTTTGTTAAAGATTATTATACATTTGTTTTGTACAAATTTTTCTAGTTTGTTTGAGTTAATTAAGGGATCATTTTTATTATTTAATCTTAGATATTGTTTTAGAATGTAGTTGTTTATTTCTATTGCGTGAAGAATAATTTCATTTTTTGTTTTTTCTAAAAATAAAAATACAAGGTTTTTAGAATAAAGGTCTGTAAAGGACATATTAAGAGCAAGGCAAGCTTTAAAGCTTACACAACATCCTGCTATTTCTTTGAATGGATATTTGTCATCTTTTAGGTGAGGATTTATAACTATGTTTTCAGTTTTAAAATTTTCGCCTGGAAGATGATGGTCTGTTATTATTATTTCTATTCCTTTTGAATTTGCATAATTTATTTCTTCAATGCTAGAAATCCCATTATCAACAGTTATTATTAAAGAGATTTTTTTTTCTAAAGCTGTGTCGATTAATTCGTTTGAAAGTCCATAAAACTCTCCATTTGAAGGTATTTTATAGCTCACATTAAGTCCAAAATCTTTAAGAGTTTCGTACATTATTATTGTCGCTGTGATTCCATCAGCATCTTTATCTCCAAAGATTAATATGTTTTCATTATTTTTGATTGCTTTATTAATTCTGTTTATAAATTTATCTATATTTTTTAATAAAAATGGGTTGTGCAATAAATTTACGCTGTCTTCAAGGAAAAACATAAAATCTTCTTCTTTGATTTCTCGATTTATAAGTAAAGTTGCCGCAAAGGTATTGATATTATATTGCTTAGCAATGCGAGTTAATTCTTGGGCCTGTATATTAGTTTCTTTTTGTTTCCAAATTTTCATTTACTTCTCTAGAATTCATTTTTAATCGATTTTTCAAGGATTATTCTTTACTAACTTCACCATAGATTAATTAATTTTAAGTAGTAGTTATTATGTTTATTATCGAATGGTATAGTTTTAGCGGATTGTAATTTTTACTATAATCCAAATTAATGGTCATAATTTTAACTGTTAAAATTCTCATTTTATTATTTTATAATAAAAAAAATTATTATTAAATGAATTTCCATAAAATATTTGTTTTGTTATAATTAGCTTAGGAGATTTCAAATTTTATGGATGAATCTAAAAAAGCTAGGTCAGGAGATAAAAAAAAAGAAAAAGCCGTAGCTGGGATTTTACCCCATTCTAATAAACCCGCAAGAGTGCCTTTAATAGCGGTTCCTTCTCATCCAGTTTTTCCAGGGATGTTTATTCCGATTGTTTTAATCTCTGATTCTGATATGAAAGCAATCGATTATGCTATGAAAGGCAATGGGATCATTGCCTTATTTGTTTTGAATGATAAATTTTTAGAAAAAAACAACAATAATGCTCAACAGAAATTAATTATTGATTATAGTAAAGATATTTATTCTGTTGGAGTTACTGGAAAGATAATAAAAAAAATTAATCTTCCGGATGGTGGTTACAATATATTTGTTTCAACTTTTGATAGGATCAAATTTGTTAAAGTTGTTCTTAATGATAAGTTTCCCATAATTGAGATTGATTATTTAAAGCAAATTCCAGTTAGAAAAGATGATATTCAATCAAAGGCAGTTTACGGTAGTATTTTGCTTAGAACTAAAGAAATATTTGCACATAGGAAAATGCCGGAAGTTCAATTAAATATGGTTAATATTGAGGATAAGGGGAAACTATGTGATATTGTGGCCAGCACTATTTCATCTTCAAAAAATGATCATCAAATAGTTCTTGAAACTTTGAATGTAAAAGATAGGCTTAAAAAAGTTTTAGAACTGATTTATGAAGAGCTTAATTTAATTGAAATTCAAAATAAAATTGCCAAGGGCATTCAAGAGAGATTAGAGAAACAGCAAAAAGAGTTTTTTTTAAAAGAACAGCTTAAGGCTATTAAAGCTGAACTTGGCATAGGAGATAAAAAAAACAGCGATTTAGAAAAGCTTAAAACTAAGCTAAAGGCTTTAGAGTTGAAGGGTGAGCCTTTGGAGGTAGTTGAAAAAGAGTTAGAAAAATTTTCGCTTCTTGAAACAAGTTCGGCTGAATACATTGTTGTTAGAAATTATCTTGAACTTATTACTGAGCTTCCTTGGCGAGATTTGAAAATTAATTTTGATAAATTAGATTTGCAAAAATCTAAAAAAATTTTAGATAAAACTCATTACGGAATGAACGAAGTTAAGGATAGAATTATTGAATATATTTCTGTTCTTAAATTAAGAAAGACTCAAAAGGGGGCTATTATTCTTTTGGTGGGACCTCCTGGTGTGGGAAAAACTTCTATTGGGGCAGCTATTGCAAAGGTTTTGCGTACCAAGTTTTTTAGGTTTTCTGTTGGTGGAATGCGCGATGAGTCGGAGATTAAGGGACACAGAAGAACTTATGTTGGTGCTTTGCCTGGAAAAATTATTCAGGGCTTAAGAATTACCAAGACAAATTCTCCTGTTTTTTTAATTGATGAGGTGGATAAGATTTCTGCTTCAAGTTATGGGGATCCTTTTTCGGTTCTTCTTGAAGTTTTAGATCCTGAACAGAATGTTAGGTTTAGAGATCATTATCTTGATCTTCCTTTTGATATTTCGAATGTATTTTTTATTTTAACTGCTAATTCTGTTGAAACAATACCAAGACCTTTGTTAAATAGAATGGAGATTATTGAAATTTCTGGATATATTGATAACGAAAAAATAGAGATTGCAAGAAAGTATTTAATTCCCAAAGTTTTAAGTGAAAACGGAGTTGATAAAGATTCTTTAAAATTTCAAAGTTCATCTCTTGTTCAAATTGCTCAAGAGTATGCAAGAGATAATGGAGTGAGAAATTTTGAAAAATATTTAAACAAAATTGTAAGAAAGGTTGCTAGAAAGCTTATTGAGAATACTGAGGTTAAATCTTATCAAATTTCCAATGACAATTTAGAAGAATATGTTGGTGTTCCTGTTTTTAGAAAAGAAAGCATGCCTAATGCTATGTATTCAGGGATGGTAATGGGCCTTGCTTGGACAAATTATGGAGGTTCAACTTTGATGATTGAGACTGTAAAGACGGAATCCAAGGTAGGTGGAATTAAATTAACAGGTAGACTTGGAGATGTTATGAAAGAATCTGCTAATATTGCCTATACTTATGTTAATAGTATTAAAGGAGATTTAAGTATTAGTAAATCTTTTTTTGAAAAAAATATTATTCATTTACATATTCCAGAAGGAGCTACCCCAAAAGATGGGCCTTCTGCAGGAATTACAATAGCTAGTGCTTTTATCTCTCTTGCTCTTAATAAGGTTGTTAGACCCCATTTGGCTATGACAGGAGAACTTTCTCTTACTGGGAATGTAATGATGATAGGGGGCCTTAAAGAAAAAATAATTGCAGCAAAGCGCAGTGGTGTGGAGCATATTATTGTTCCTAAGGCAAATAGAGTGGATTTAGAAGAGATTCCTACTAACATTAAGAGCGGAATTAATTTTTATCTTGTAGATAATATGCGCGAGGTCATTAAATTATTGTTTTAATTTTTTAAAATTGTTGTTTGAGGCTAGTTTTACTCTAGGTTTAAATAAATAAATTAATAATGGAAGAAGAGTTAGCGATGCAAGAGATGTCGTTAGCATTGTAAAAGCAATTATTGCTCCAAGAGTTGATATTATTTTATAAGACGAAAATGTTAGAGTTAAAAATCCTATTCCAACGGAAATAGAATTTGCAAATATTCCATTAAATACGTTGGGTATTGATTCAAGAAGTGCGGTTTTGTAGATTTGATTTTTTTGGTATTGTAAAATAAACGTATTGAAAAAATGAATTGAATAATCTACCCCTACTCCCATGCTTACAGATGCAATTGTTGCCGTTGCTGGGTTTAAGGTTATTCCAAATAATCTCATTACAGCAAAGTTTAAAAACACTGACCATGCTACTGGGATTGCAATAATTATTCCGATTTTTATAGATTTAAAGAAAAACATAAGTAGTAGTGTTATTGATCCAAGAGTTGTTATAATGTTTATAACCTGTTCTTTTACCATTGTTTTAGCTATTAATACCTTATCATAAACACCTGAGAAATGATATTTATTATTTTTCATATATTCATTAATTGTTTTAATAGCATATTTTTCAAATTTTTTTATTCCTTCGGTTGAGTTGTCTTCAATTCTTACTATGATAGATATTAATGACCAGTCATCGTTAATGTACATTCTTTTATTGTCCTTAGTCCAATCGCTTTTATCTATCAAATTTATCAGTTTGTTTAGTATAATTTTGTTCTCAGGCAGTTTATACTCTAGTGGGGATTCTTTTTTAATTTTAAAATTTGTAAATTTTAAAATGCCATTAATAGAACTAGATTGAGTTTTTGCAGAAAATGCATCAAGCTTATCTGTAATTAAGTCTAATATTCGCATTGCTTTAGCATTTTTAAATTCACCGGGCTTGCCTTCAATTTCTATTTTGAAAATCGATATTCCCCCCATTTCTTTTTGCATTAGGTTTAATGTTTTTTTTACACTTGTGCTTTCTTTAAAGTAATCTTTTTCATCAAAATTGATTTCGATCTTTAAAAGACCTACAAAAGAAATTCCCAGTATGATGAGGACCATTATAGAGGATGTATATTTTCTTTTTAATATAGATTTTGTTATTTGTGTATTTAGTTTGGCAAGTCTTTCAAGGAAGAATATTTTATTTTGTTTATTTTCTTTTTCTTTTTCAAAAGACTTTTTTTTTGCAAATGGGATTAATGTTATTATTCCAGGTAAAACGGTTAATGAAATTATCATTGAGATAATTACTCCAATTGACATAAAAATACCCATTGTTTTGTAGGCATTAATTGAAGAGGTTGTAAGAGATAAAAATCCAAATGCAGTTGTAAAAGATGTTAGCAGGATGGGTGTTTTAAGTTTTTTAATTGTTTCTTTTATGGATTCTTTTGAGAGTTGTTCTTTTTTTATTAATTTAAATATTTCATTTATTATATGTACAGCATTGGCGCATCCGATTGAAATAAGTAAAACAATCATTGAAGTTTCTGGCACTGTAATAGGGGATTGTACAAGTCCTTTAATTCCAAAAGTCCAAATCAATGATAATAATGCAATAAAAATAGGAATTAATGCGCCAATTAGATTTTTTATAATAAGATAGAGTGAAATTATTACTACAAAAGTAGCAAGAGGCCCTAAGATTTTGAAGTCTTCAACCATGTAGTTTAAAATTTTTTCTCTTACTATTAAATCTCCTGTAAGATACAACTTTAAATCGTCAGTTTCATATTTTTTAATTGTTTTTTCCATCTCATCAAGTTCGGTTTTTAAATTTCTACTGAAGTTTATTTGGTCACTTTCTGATGGGATTATTATGAAGTATATTAAATTTTCTGAGCTGCCTAAGAATGTGTTTTTTACAAATGGAGTTGCCTTTATTTTATTTTTTATTTCTTCTATATCTTTATCTGTGTAGATTTCTTTTTTAAATTGTGGGAAATAAGAAAATATGCTTGTAACGGCATTTGGAGATACTTTTAAAATTTTGGTTATTTCATTGATTACGCTGTTTATTGTTTCAAAATTTTTTTTATTGAAGATATTTTTTTTATCTTGAAATATTACTATTGTAGATAAAAGTGAATTACTTTTGTCAATGTCTATTAAGCTTTCAGTTTCTTTGGTCTTGGGTATAAGCTTTAAGATGTTTGCATCGAATTTAAGATTTTTTAAAAAAAATCCTAAAAAAATAGTAATTAAGATAAATATTGTGAATATAATTCCTTTATATCTAATGCTTAGACCTTCAAAGTCCATATAATGCCTCTTTTTTACTTTATCACTATGTTAACAAGCTTGTTTTTAATTACAATTATTTTTACTATTTTTTTATTGAATAAGTTTGATTTTATTTTGCTATTTCTCATTGCTATTTCTTTTAGTTCTTCTTCGTCTGTTTCTTTGTTTAATAAAATTTTGTCTTTTATTTTTCCATTTATTTGCAAGACGATTTCTTTTTTATCTTTAATGATAAGGCTTTCATCAAATTTTGGCCATTTTGAATTTTTAAATAAACTAGGAAGCTCTCCAATATATTCCCACAACTCTTCTGCTAAATGGGGTGCATAGGGAGATAAAATAATGATAAACGGTTTAAATATGTTTAAATAATTTTTTTCATACTTTAGAAGTTCATTTATAAATATCATCATTGCGGAGATTGCTGTGTTAAAATTTAGTTTTTCTGTGTCTTCTGTGACTTTTTTTATTGCTTTATGTAGTTCAGATATTATTTCCTTTGGAGGATTGTCTTTTGACAGTTCTTTTTCTCTTAAGTTCCAAATTTTGTTTAAAAATCGAAAAACACCAATAATTCCTTTAGTGTTCCAAGGTTTAGAATCTGTTAGTGGCCCCATAAACATTTCATAAATTCTCATTGAGTCTGCTCCAAATTCCTTAATAATGTCGTCTGGGTTTATTACATTTTTTAAAGATTTTGACATTTTGGCAATTACTTGGGTTACTTCTTTGTTATCTTTTTTATCAAAAAATTTATTGTCTTTTTCTATAACTTGGTCATTGGGTATTAAAACCCCATTTTCTTTTTGATAAGAAAATGACGTTATTATGCCTTGATTTATTAGTTTTTTAAAAGGTTCTTTGGTATTTACGTATCCTAGATCATAAAGAACTTTGTGCCAAAATCTTGAGTAAAGCAGATGTAATACTGTATGTTCAGCTCCACCTATGTATAGATCAACCGGCATCCAATATTCAATTTTTTTTTTGTTTGCAAACTCTTTTGAGTTTTTGGGGTCTAAGTATCTTAAATAATACCAACAAGAGCCTGCCCATTGAGGCATTGTGTTTGTTTCTCTTATAAGGTCCATATCTTTTACGTTTACCCAATCTTTAATTCTTGATAAAGGAGATTCACCTGTTCCAGAAGGTTTATAGTTTGCAATTTCTGGAAGCTTTAAGGGAAGATTATTTTCCTCCAAAGGTATTGCATTCCCAAGCTTATCAAACAAAATGGGTATAGGCTCTCCCCAGTATCTTTGTCTTGAAAAAATCCAATCTCTAAGCTTGTAGGTAACTTTTTCTTTCCCTTTTTTGTTTTTAGTAAGCCATTTTATTACTTTGTCTTTTACTTCAGAATTTTTAAGATTATTAAATTCATTGGGAGAATTTATTGAAATTCCATCATCAACAAATGCTTTTTCTAATATTTCATTTTTCCCCGATTTTGATATTACGGGTAAAATTTCTAATTGATACTTTGTAGCAAATTGAAAGTCTCTTTCATCATGTGCTGGAACACCCATTACAGCTCCGGTTCCGTAAGTTCCTAGTACGTAGCTTCCAACCCAAATTGGAATTTTTTCATTTGTTATTGGATGAAATGCGTAAGATCCTGTGAAAACTCCCGATTTATCCTTTTCAAGAGAAGTCCTATTGAGATCGCTTTTGAGTTCTTCGCGCTTTACATATTTTAAAACATTTTGTTTAAAGTTGTTCTTTGTTATTTTTTCTATTAGTTTATTTTCTGGTGCGATCACTAAATATGTGATGCCAAAGATTGTGTCTGGCCTTGTTGTAAAGACTTTAATTTTATCGTTGTGGCCTTCAATTTCAAAGTCAATTTCAACTCCTGTTGATTTGCCAATCCAATTTCGCTGCATTTCTTTTACAGATTCAGGCCATTCTAATTCTTCAAGGTCGTCTATCAATCTTTCAGCATACTTTGTAATTTTTAAAACCCACTGTCTTAAATATTTTTTTTCGACGTTGTAAGATCCTCTCTCAGATTTTGGTCCATCTGAAGTTTGAATAATCTCTTCATTTGCTAGTACCGTTCCAAGCTCGGGGCAGTACCATACAGGCATTTCTTTTACATAAGCTAGCCCTTTTTTATATAATTGCAGGAAAATCCACTGTGTCCATTTATAGTAATTTTCCTCATGTGTTCTAATTTCTCGATCCCAATCATAGGCAAACCCCAAAGCTTTTATTTGTTTTTTAAACTTATTAATATTTTCTTCTGTACTTTTTTGAGGGTGAGTTCCTGTTTGTATTGCGTAATTTTCAGCAGGAAGTCCAAAGCTATCAAATCCTATTGGGTGAAGTACATGAAATCCATTCAAAAGCTTGTATCTTCCAAATATGTCTGTTGCTGTGTATCCTTCTGGATGACCAACATGAAGTCCGTTGGCAGAAGGATAGGGGAACATGTCAAGTATATACAATCTTTTTTCCTTAGGAATACTTGGATCTTCTTCTACTTTGTATGTTTTATTATTATCCCAAAATTCTTGCCATTTTTTTTCAATTTTTATGAATTCGTATTTAGACATTTATCCTCTTGAAAATTAACCCACAACAACTTATTCTCTAATATTCTTTTAGATCGCATTTTTGTTAATTTTATTTAATAATTTGCTAACAATTTTGATGCTGTGAACTGGACTTGAACCAGCACGGGCTTGCGCCCACTAGCCCCTCAAGCTAGCGTGTCTACCACTTCCACCACCACAGCACTATTAATTATTATATTTTTTATTTTAAATTTTTGTCAACTTTTTTATTTTTTTTAATTACGTAGATTATTATTGTTGTTGCTATTACAGTGATAAATATTGCAAATATAATTATTTTTATTTTTGAAAATATTATTTCAAATGATTGGCCTAGTTTAAAGCTTAGAGTAAAATAAACAACTATTGAGAGCAAAGTTGCAAAAAAGTCAGAAACAATAAATAGATTAGATTTCATATTTCCCATTCCTGCCGATATAAATATTGCGTTTCTAACTCCAAAGGGTATAAACCTTCCTATAAATAAAGTTAGTACCCCATATTGACCATAATAGTAATTTATTTTGTCAAGAAGGTTATTGTCTTTTTTGTTTTTAAATAATTTATTTCCCATTAATTTTCCAATGTAAAAAGATATTATGTCTCCAAGATAGGCTCCCCAAAAAATTCCTAAAAATATTAATACAGTATATTCATTTTTTCGACTAGATAAAATTCCACCCATTAGCACTATTGCATCCTCAGAAATAGGAACATTAAGTCCTGCTAAAATTAGTAAAGAAAAAAATACTATTGGGGAATAAGCTATGTTTGAATCAATATATTCTATTATTGTGTTTATATACATTTTTGTCATCTATTTCTTGTTTTATAAGTTAAATATATGCTTGCTAAAGTTAAATATGCAAAGTAAAGGATAAGAACTGTTTTTGCCATTTTTAACGCTGTTGTGGACAGCTCTGAAAATATTGATACAACAAATATTAGGCAACTTATTATTGTTATTGGTATTGTAATTTTCCTTAATTCTTTGGTTTTTGATGGGTAAATAAATTTTATTGGAATAAAGCTTGTTATAATGCATATTGACATTGTAATAAGATTTGTTATTTGTTCCATTTTAAATATTATGTTTAATATCACAAAGAGATTCCATAGAGAAGGAAATCCCCTAAAGTAGTTGTCATTTGTTTTGGCGTCTGTTCTTGAGAATTGGTATGCTGATGAGAGTAAAATTCCGATGCAAATGGCGACTTTATATTTTTCTTCAATAAATTCTCCTAAATAAAAAAATATAACGGGTATGAATGTATAGTTTATATAGTCTGTAATATTATCAAGCAGAGTGCCATCAATTTCAGGTATTAATTCTTTAACTTTAAGTTTTCTTGCCATAGTTCCGTCAATTCCATCTATGATAAGCCCTATTACTGTTAGTTTTAAAAGAAGAGAATAATCACCATTTACAATTGAAATTATTGAGTAAAGTCCTACAATCAAGCCAGATGCTGTAAAAATATGTACAAGCCAAGCTAAAATCAAATTGATATTTTTCACAGTAAATCTCCTTTTATTGGAATATTTTCTTTATCTCTTCAAGTCTGCATTTGAAAATGTTAATAGTGTTTTCTATTGTTGCTTTTTTTGTTAAATCTACTCCGGTAATATTTAAGGAATCTAGTGGATATTTAGAACCACCTGTTTTTAAAAATTTTATATAATTTTCTACTGCATCTTTTTTATTTTCTTTAATGCCTTTATATATTGACAGAGCAGCTGCAATGCCTGTAGCATATTGATACACATAAAAGGGTGAATAAAAGTGGGGAATTCTAAGGCATTCAAGGGGACTTAATTCATCAAATTTTAGACTAGGTCCAAAGTATTTTTTTAACAAATTCATATAAGTTTCTGTTAGTGTTTCTTTTACTACAGGCTCTTCTTTACTAATCATTTCATGAATAATGTACTCAAATTCAGCAAACATTGTTTGTCTAAAGAATGTTGAAATCATGTCATCAATTTGTGTTAGTTTTATATATTTTATTTTGTTAGTATCGGTTTCGTTTTTAAGCAAATATTCTGCCAATATTTGTTCATTGATTATTGATGCTATTTCTGCTTCAAAAATGGAATAATTATAGTGCGGGAATGGGTTGTTTTTTATACTAAAGTAAGAGTGCATTGAATGTCCTGCTTCATGTGCAAGCGTAAACATATCTCTTATTGATTCGTCTTTGTAATTAAGAAGTATATAAGGCTTTCCGTTGTATGATCCAGCGCTAAAAGCCCCCGATCTTTTTCCAGTATTCTCGTATTTATCAACCCATCTTTCTTTTAAAAGACCGTTTCTTAAGATTTTTGTATATTCATTTCCTAGTACCTCTAAAGATTTTAATATTTTCTTACAAGCTTCTTCAAATGAATTTTTAAATGTTATTCCTTTTGTTAATGGTACGTAAACATCGTAGTGATATAAATATTCTTGGTTTAAGACTTTTTTTCTAAACTCATAATAGTCGTTAAGCACAGATAAATTTTCATTGACAGTTTCGATTAAATTTGTATAAACTTTTTTATCAATATTGTTTGAAAAGAGTTGCATTGAAAAAGTATTTTGAAACTTTCTTGTCTTTGCAATAAAGTGATTTTTCTTAAAGTCTGAAATAATAAGATTAGCAAGTGTATTTTCATTATTTTTGTATTTTTGATAAAATCTTAAAAAGGCTTCTTTTCGTATTTTTTGATCTTCGTTTTGTAAAAATAGTGTGTAGGTAGAATTGGTTAAAGGCTGTTTATTAATTTCTCCAAATTCCATATCAGCATTTGTTAATGCTGAGAATATGCTTTGATAAGATGAGTAAAGAGGGGTGTAGTTAGCAAGTATTTTTTCTTCTTGTTCGCTTAAAATATGTTTTTTTTCTCTTAGTATTTTTTCAATTGCAATTTTTTTATCCTTAAGCTCTGGATCATTTATCCAGGCTTGAACTTTTTTTTCATCTGTTTTTAGTATTTTAGGCATAAAGTATGATGTAGTATTAGATACTTTTGTAGCTATATTGACACATATAGAATATATTTTATTTGAATCTTTATTGGTTACATCTGTTTCTAATTGAAGCATTGCATAGTAAGAGACTTTCTCTAAATCTTCTATGATTTCGTAGTATTTGTTTAAAGTTTCTTTAAATAAATCAAAATTTAATTCCAGTTTTTCATATTTTTTAAATTCTTTGGTTTTAATTTCAATAGCATTGATTGCTTTTGCATATTCTTCTTCATTTGCAAATAGAAAAGATAAATCCCATTTATCATTCTCATTGATTTCATTTCTATTTATCACTAAATTCTCCCCTTCCTTTTTTTATTGTTTGAAAAGAAATAATAAGTTGAAATTTTATAAACATTGTGCTTTTTATTTTACAATAAAGTCTAAACTTTATATATAAAAAGCCTTTAAGTTTAACTATTGAATAAAGATTTTAGTAAAAATTTTTTAAATTTTAAAAATGCTATTCCTCTGTGGGATATTTTGTTTTTTTCTTCAAGTGTTAGGTCACTAAGCTTTTTATTATTTTTAGTTAAAAATATTGAATCATACCCAAATCCATAGTTTTTCTTGTCATTTAAGCTTAAGGCAATTTTTCCCTTAATAATTCCTTCAAAATTTAATATTTGCCCATTTTTTGATATATAGCTTATGTTGCATATAAAATATGCTTTTCTGGTTTTTTCATTTTTCATTAAGTCTAAAATTAGTTGATTTTTTTCATTAGTGCTTAATTTTTTACATAGCTTATAAGTGTCATATCTTTTAGAGTAAATTCCCGGTTCCAAGTTTAGTGCCTCAATGCACAGCCCAGAATCTTCTCCGAAAACATTTTGATTGTTATTTAAAATTTCAAACAGTGCTTTTGCTTTAAGTAAAGAATTTTCTTTAAATGTTTTTCCTGTTTCTTTTATGTTAAAATTTTGAGGGACTATTAAGTTTAAATTAGGTATATCTAATATGTTTTTTACTTCATTTATTTTATTTTCATTTGTTGTTGCAAAAAATAGTGTTTTCATCTATATAATAATAAAGTATTTATGAGTTTAATTGTATAATTATATTGGTTTTAAGTATTATTCTCTTTAATTTTGTGTATTTGTTAAGTATTTTTTTGCTAGGTTTTTATCGAAAAAATTTGGATTTTTGTCTAAGGTGTTAAAATAAATTTTTAATTTTCTTGTTTGATCATGGTAATTTTTAGTAAGGTTTGTTATGAAGAAAAGAATTAGATTTAAGATTATTTTGGGTTTTAAAGGAATTTTAAAGTTTTTTTTAGCTATTTATAATTCTTTGTTTATAGCCCTTAAAGTTATACATTCTTTTTTTAAGCAAAATATTAGTTTTATTGTTATTCCCCATGTTAAAGGGAATGTTAAAAATATTAAAATTTCTTTTTTGACTTTATTTTTCTTTTCTACTTTTTTTTTAGGCGGTTTTATAGGGTTTGTTTTACTTGCTGTTAATTATGTTACTCTCTCATCAATTGTGAAGTCTACAGAGAAAAATTACTCTTTAGCAGAATCTGAGATTGAAGATTTTAGAAATACAGTTGTAGAAATTAATTCTGTTGCAAAAAATTTTTCTAAAGTTTTAGATGAGCTTAAAACTTCTTTAAAAATCAATTCTAATGGTGTTGATTTAAATAAAAATAAACTAGATGGAGATCTTTCTGATTTTATTGATTTGCAAATTTTAGAAGCTAATTCAATAAAAGAGCTTAGTGATCTTAAAAATATTAAAAGCAAAATAGAAAGTTCAATTCCTCCTCTTAAAAGCATAGTTAAAGTCTTGCACGCCCAAGACAAGCTTTTAAATGATATTCCTTCTCTTTGGCCTCTTGCGGGTGGATCTGGAATTATTACTTTGCATTTTGGTCCTGCTATTGAGCCTTTTACTAGGCAATGGTATATTCACAAAGGCATAGATCTTGGGGGAGTTAGAATTGGAACTCCTATTGTTGCAACTGCTGATGGGGAGGTTGTTAGGGCAAGTTATCAGTCAGCAGGCTATGGTAATTTTGTTCAAATTAAGCATAAGTATGGACTTGCAACCCTTTATGCGCATATGTCGCGGCTTAATACTTCTAAAGGGTCTTATGTTAAAAAGGGGCAGATAATTGGATTTATGGGGCAGACAGGTTATGCAACAGGTCCTCATGTTCATTATGAGGTTCGTGTAGGCTCTCAAGTTATTAATCCCGATATGTATTTAAATTTAGCAACAGGAGCTTCAAAATAGATGTTAAATTTTTTGACTGTAAAAAAAGAAAGAAAAGCCCCATCTTTGTTTATTTTTGATGAAATAAAAACAATAGTGGGCGTTGGTGATTTTTTTAAAGGAGACTTAGTTTCAAATAATTTTATTCGGCTTGATGGTGATTTTATAGGCACCATTAGCTCTACTAAAAGGGTAATTATTGGGGAGAGTGGTAGGGTTAAATCTAGCATTGATGCTAATGAACTTGTTATTTCTGGAATGGTTGTGGGCAATATTTATGCTAAAAGCAAGATTAAAATATTTGCATCAGGGTGTGTTATTGGAAATATTTCTTGTAAGTCAATTGAAGTTGAAGAGGGCGCTATTATTGATGGGTATATGGATATTGGCGCTGAGTATCTTAGAGCTCCTGAAAGAAATACATTTTTTTATACTGGTTCTTACAAGGTTAATGAAGATCTTTTAATTGAAATCAATAAGGTGCATCAAGAAGAAAAAAAGTCTTTTCAACTTTTAGAAGGTAAAGATGATAAATATTTTTCAAGCGTTGTGAACAAAATAGATGAAAGTAAATAATTTAATTGCTGGGGCATTAAATCTTAATTCAAAAGATTATAAAAAAAGTGGCAAAAAGGTATCTTTTGATAAGAACAATCTTTTTTCTTCGATGTTTCAGGCTGAAAGTGTCAAAGAGGATAAGCATTTTATTTTACTTGAAAATGGAGAATTTAATCTTGATTTAATTAAAAGTATGTTAGATGGAATTAATGAGACTGGTGAGAGACTCTTGAGTGAGCCTTCCAGACAAAATGTTATTTTTTACAAAAAAGTTATTTCAGAGTTTATATCCATTATTATATCATCTTCTGTTTGTTTGAAAGAGCAAAAAGGGGGAAATTTGGGAGATCCCAAGCGTCCCAAGTATAGAATTATTAAGATTATTAACGACAAGTTAGACAAACTTGCTTATTCTGTTTTACAAAATCAAATGACTCAGATTAAACTTTTGGATAGCATTGAAGAGATTCAGGGTTTGCTTGTGAATTTGCTAATGTGAATTGGGTTTAAGACTTTTTAATGTTTTAGGTTTTAAAATTAAAAGGGATTGTTAAACAATCCCTTTGTTTAATATAAAAATTAATTTTAAATTAAATATTTTTTACTTATTTCTAAAAAGTTTTTTATTTGTTCATTTTTCCACTCTTCAGATTTATTTAATTTTTCCATCATTATTTCAGCAACTCTTGGAGCAGCCTCAATTGTAGCTTGAGGATTTAAAGGTAGTGATCTTGTTCTTCTTGCTAAAACATCCTCAATAGTTTTGGCTTGTTCAAATTTAATTGAAAAATCTATTTGAGCTTCATTTAAATCCAAGTTTTCGTGTATTTTTTTGTCAAAACCCTCCATATTTTTTAAAATTTCAAAGTCGCTGCCATAAGCTCTAAAAGGTTCAGGAATTTTCATTGCCTCTTCTTTTTTAAGATAGCCGTGCAACTTTAAATCTTCTGTAGTTGGTGCACAATTTGGTATTAAATTTTGTTCTATGGCCTTAAGCAAGGTTTTTTCTGCCATTTTTCTATATGTGGTATATTTCCCCCCCGCTATTGTAATAAGATTTGAATCTGATATAAATATTTTTTCGTTTCTTGAGATTTTTGAAGTGTTTCCTTGAGCTTTTGGATCCATTATTAATGGCCTTATTCCGGTATATACACTTTTTACATCTGATTTTTCTATTTTAATATTTAAATAGTTATTTAAATTATTTATTATAAAGTCAATCTCTTCTTCAAATCTTTTAGGTTCTTCTTCTATCTCTTTTATTGGAATATCAGTGCTTCCACAAACAACACTATCATGCCAAGGAATAGCGAATAAAATCCTATTATCACTAGTTTTAGGTATTAGTATTGCATGATTTTTGGGAAATTTGTCTTTTTTGACTATTAAATGGCTACCTTGGGAAGGTTTAATGATGTTTAAGGCTTTTTCATCATCCAACCTTCTTATTTTATCTGAAAATATTCCTGTTGCGTTTATTATGCATTTGCTTTTTAATGAAATTTGTTCTTTTGACAATTTATTTTGTATTAGAACCCCCGAAAGCTTTCCGTTTTCTTTGTTGAATTTTTTAAGTTCTGTATAGTTAAGGGCAATGCCTCCTTTTTCGGTAAAGGTTCTTAACAATGTTATTGCCATTCTAGCATCATCGAATGAATCATCGTAATATAGAACAGAGCATTTAAGGCCCTCTGTTTTAATATTGGGAGCTTTTTCAATGGTAGATTTTTTGGATAGTAATTTAGTTTTGTATTTGGTAGTTTTTTCTTTACCCATAAGATTGTGGTAGTAACTTAATCCAAAATAATAATAAGGTATTTCTAAAACATTATAAATAGGCGTGATAAGTGCACATTCGTTAATTAAATGGGGTGCATTTTTCTCAAGAATGGCTTTTTCGTGCAAAGCTTCTTTAACTAAAGAAATATTCCATTGGGCTAAATATCTTACTCCACCGTGAATTAATTTGCTTGATCTAGAGGAAGTTCCTTTTGCATAATCAAATTTTTCTATAAGTATTGCTTTATACCCCCTTGTAATTGCGTCCACCGCAATGCCAAGACCTGTTGCGCCTCCTCCAATTATTATAAGATCAAATTCTTGATTTTCAAGATCTTTTAATTTTGTTTCTTTGTTATTATTCATGAAATTTAAATATTCCTCCATTTTGGTTAATTTCTTTTCTTTTTAGTTAAATACTAGATTGAAGAAATTCGAAAAGTCCATTTGTTTTAATTTTATTGAATAGCACTATAGACCAATTGCGCTGGTAAATTTTTCAATTTTTTGTGATTTTTCTTTAGATTTAATATATTATTAATCATTTTTTGTATTGTTCCAATGAATTTTACCTTTTTGAAAGGATTAGACAGTTTATTTTTTGAATACATGCACAATATTAATAGATATCGATGAAAAAATTTAATTAAGAGCCGTTTGTATAATTGATTTATTTGCTTGCCAAACATTTTTATTATATGTTGTTTTAGTTTTAAAAAATCAAATAAATTATGCATAATTTTGTTACCAGTATATTTTTGTTATAATCTTAAAGCTCTGTTTTGAACTTTTATGAACTATGAGAATTCTGTATCCAGGATTTTGCTTTTCCAACTGCTTTGTTCCAATTCTCAAGAAGCTTTTCTTTTTGATTTTTTGGCATTGAAGGTTCGAATATCTTGTCTACTTGCCAAAGGCTTATGATTTTTTCGGCACTTTGCCAATAACCTGTTGCAAGTCCTGCAAGATAAGCAGCGCCAAGAGCGGTTGTTTCTGTTATTTTTGGTCTTACAACTTTGCATTCTAAAAGATCAGCTTGAAATTGCATTAATAGATTGTTTTGACTTGCTCCCCCGTCTACTCTTAATTCTTGAATTTCAAAGTTGGGAATGGATTTTTTCATGGTATTTAGTATATCAAAGCTTTGAAATGCGATACTCTCAAGAGCAGCTCTTGTAATGTGAGCTTTTGTTGAGCCTCTTGTTATTCCGATGATTGTTCCTCTTGCATAAGAATCCCAGTGAGGTGCACCAAGCCCAACAAATGCTGGCACAAAATAAACTCCACCATTATCTGAGACAGAGCTTGCTAAAGCTTCTGCATCTGAGCTTTTTCTGAAAAATTCAAGACCGTCTCTTAGCCACTGGATTACAGCTCCTCCAATAAAAACACTTCCTTCAAGAACGTAAGTTACAGATTTTTTTCTTCCCCATGCAATTGAAGTTAAAAGCTTGTCGTGGCTAATGATTGGTTCTTTTCCTATATTGACCGTTAAGAAGCAACCAGTTCCATAAGTGTTTTTAGCCATACCCTTTTTAAGGCAGGCTTGTCCAAATGTTGCTGCAAATTGATCTCCAGCAATTCCTGCAATAGGAATTTCTGCTCCAAATAGTGCTTTGTCTGTTTTGCCATATATTGTAGAACTTTCTTTAAGTTCAGGCAAAATTGCTCTTGGAACATTTAATATGCTTAAAAGCTCATCATCCCACTCTAATGTTTTAATGTTTAATAATAATGTTCTTGAAGCATTAGAGTAGTCAGTTGCATGTTCTTTTTTTTGAGTCAGATTCCACAGTATCCATGTATCTATTGTCCCAAAGCATAATTCGCCATTTTCAGCTCTTTGTCTGGCGCCTTCTACATTATCCAATATCCACATTATTTTTGTTCCACTAAAATAAGAATCTAGCACCAAGCCTGTTTTTTCCAAAATAATTTTATCTTTTCCTTCTTTTTTTAATTGGTCACAAATTTTTGCAGTTCTTCTGTCTTGCCATACTATTGCATTATAGATGGGTTTTCCTGTATTTTTTTCCCATATAACCGTAGTTTCTCTTTGATTAGTTATTCCAATAGCATCAACTTCGTTGGGCAAAATTCTTGCATTTGCCATAGCTTCTGTTATAACTCCAAGTTGTGAGCCCCATATTTCTGTAGGATCATGTTCCACCCAACTTGGTTGTGGATAAATTTGAGTAAATTCTTTTTGAGCAAACCCTTTTATGTTTGCATTTTTATCAAATACCATTGCTCTCGAGCTAGTAGTACCTTGATCAATAGATAAAATGTATTTCATAGTTTTTCCTTTTTTCTTTAATAAAGATAAATATTTTTTCTTTTAGTCTTTGTTATTTTTTAGTGTAAATTCGTAAATTGTAGCTCCCAAAATTGCTCCAATTATTGGGCCAATTATTGGTACAATAACTATACTTAGATCGTTAAATCCGTGATTTTTAAATCCAGCAAATAAGAGCAAAATTCTTGGTCCCAGATCCCTTGCAGGATTAATAGCATAGCCGTTCATTCCCCCAAAACTTATTCCTATTGATAAAACCACTGCTCCTACAATAAAAGGAATAAATGGATTGTCGCTGTGTTTTTTTGTAAAATCTCCAACAACAGAAATTAAAAACATTAGCAAAAAAGTTCCAAAAATTTGATCAATAAATCCAGGCAAAAATCCAGGAACAGCAGGGAAAGTTGCCATTATTCCTTGAGTATTTTCTAAGCCAGGATCCATTTCTATCCATTTAGGATAAAATACGACAAGTGTCATTAATGCACCTGTAAAAGCTCCTAATATTTGCGCTACAATGTAATGTAAAAGTTTTGAAACGGGAAACTTTCCAACACTTGCTAATCCTATGCTAACAGCTGGGTTTAGGTGTGCTCCGCTCATTCTTGCTGCTGTGTAAATACCAAACGTTACACCCAATCCCCATCCAAATACTATATTTGTATATCCTCCTTTTATTATTTCTCCTGGTATTTCGGGACTTGAGGAAAATAATACTGTCATTGCAACAGATCCAGTTCCTAGAGCCAATAGGATAAATGTTCCCAAAAATTCCGATATAAATTCTTGGAATTTTGTATAATTCATAATTATATCTCCTTATCTTTATAACTATTTTATTTTTTATTAAGAAGTTTTAATTTTTGTTTTTTGCAAGATGGTTAGAATTTTTTTATTTTAGTCTCTTTTATTAAAAAAAATTAATTTTTCTAATAAAAGCTTTATTAAAATTATATTTAATATCTTATTTTTAATTAAGATTAATGTCAATAATTTAGGAATTTTAATTTTTAAATTATGAATTTCTTTTCTAAAATTTGTTTAAGGATTTTTTATTTTATATTAAAATTTTTACATTGGATTTTTTCATTAATGAAGTTTTGTTCGTTAGTAATTCTTTTTTTAGCTTATATTTGAATTTATTTAAGTTATTTTGGAGGTAGACTTGGTGATTGTAATAGAAGGTTTAATTGGGGTAGGAAAAACTACTCTTGGAAATATTTTATCAAAGGAGTTGGAAGTTCCTTTTTACAGTGAACTGAATAATGATTTTACTTTAGCTGTATTAGACAAATTTTATAAAGATAAATCCAGATGGGCATTTCCAGTTCAAATTAATTTTCTTAATGAGAGATTTAAATTAATAAAAGGTGTATTTAGAACAAAAGGGGGCATATTAGACAGATCTATTTATGGTGATTGTGTGTTTGCGTCTCTTTTAAATTGTGATGGGCATATTTCTGATGAGGAATATAAAATATATATCGATCTTCTTGATAATATGCTTGAACATTCTCAGCGACCAAGTTTGCTTGTTTATCTTGATTGTAGTATTGATGAAGTTGAGCGCAGAATTAAAAATAGAAATAGAAGCTTTGAAATGAATATTCCCAGAGATTATCTTGAGGGTCTTAATAGGAAATATTTAAAGTGGTATGATGAATACAACTTGTCGTCAAAAATAAAATTTTCTTACGATAATATAAATATTTTTAGCGAAGAAGATAGGAATAAAGTGATTTCTTTAATTAGAGATAAACTTGTACTATAATTATTTATAGTAGATTGACATTCTTTTGTTTTATTTTAAGGTTGAGTGTTAATGGAGGTTCTTATGAGAAGATTATTTCTTCTATATATTTTATGTTCTTTTGTTTTTTTGAATTTATTTGCTCAAGGTAGTTCTTCTTATATTGATAAGCAAAAAGAACTTGCTATTTTTTATTATGAGGTTGGTCAAAGATATATAAACGTTGGTAAAATTAAAAAAGGAAAGCTTTTTCAAGTAAAAGCTTTAAAGATTTATCCAGATTTGAAAAAGGGATTTGATATCAAGCTTGCAGTTAAAGAGCTTGATGCTAGGATTAAAGATGACAATCCTAAGGTTGTTATGCTTGAGGATATTAAGCTTGAGGAAGTACCTGGAATAGTGCACGAAAAAATAGAAATCAATGATTTTACAAATGCTCCTAAAATAGAATATATTGCTCAAAGAGAGAGAAGCAAAAATCAAGATAAAATTATTAAGTTTCAATTTGGAAAGTTTGCAAGAGCTTTAATTTCTAGGAACTTTGACTTGTTTGATTCAGTTATTGCGGATAAAGTTAATGTTATGGGTCAATTTGAATCAAAAAATGATTTTATATCAACTTTGTCAAGTGCTTCATCTAAGGCCGATGTTGATGAGTTAGAGTATCTGTCAGTTGATGATTATTACGATTTAAAGTCTTTAAAAATTTCAAAATCCAACGATACTTCTTTTGCTGTTAATGTTAATGCCAAAAAAAATGATGTTACTAAAAATTTTCCATTTTGGAAAGAACGTCAAACTTTAATTTTTACTACAGAGGATGATAATAATTGGTTTTTGTCTTCCATAAATTGAAATCTTAGTGTTGTGATTAAAAACATCATCACTAATATATGTATAAACGAGTCTCCAATTTTTTCATAAATGGTTGTAAACGTTGGGGACAGTTTTACGGTTGATAATAGGTATCCTTTTTTAAAAGTTTCCAGTTTTTTAATGGTTTCTCCATATTCGTTGATGGTTGCAGTAATTCCTGAGTTTGTAGCTCTAATAGTTTTGATTCCATTTTCAATGCTTCTAAATTTAGCCACAACAAAGTGTTGCCATTCTGCTGAATTTGTTTTTGACCAAGAATCGTTTGAAAAATTTACTAATATATTAGCGCCCTGGGTTTTGTAAAACCTTGAAAGCTCTGGAAATGCATCATCATAACATATTAAAGGAGCAAATTTAAACTTTTTCAATTTTAATATTTCAATTTTATTTCCTTCAATCTGTCCCAAGATTCTAAAGTTTTTTAAAAAAAAGTTTCTTACAAATTTATATTCGTAAAATGGAATTTTTTCTGCAAAAGGGACTAAGAATATTTTGGAATATATGTTTGCAATGTTGAGGTTTGGCTCTATCATATAAATAGAATTTTGTTGAATCCCCATGGCTTTGTCCAAATTTGAGGGAGCCCCAATGGCAAATGGGATTTTGTGTTCTTTTATAAAATTTTTAAGCTCATTATGCAAATCAGAGCTTTTAAAGTGTTGATCTTCTTTGCTAAAAGGGTAGGTTAGTACCCCTTCGCTCCAGATTACAAATTCTATTTTTGGATTTTCTTTTAAGGCTTGCTCTGTAATTTCAATAGAATCTCTTATTCCTTTTTTGTCATTTCCTGGCAACCATGGATCAGTGTTAAGCTGAATAGCTGCAATGTTTAGACTGTCTATTTCTTTTGTTAATAAGTTTTTTAGCTCAATTTTTTTGATCATTCCGTAAGTAAAAGATGTTGTTATTAGCAATGTTGGAAATGCTATGTTTAGCAAATTTGTTTTGTTTTTGTGGATTAGAAAGTCTACAATTCCCGAGTTTAAAAAGTAGACTGCAAATGATACAAAAAATACACCAAAAATGTCTGCTACTTGAATTAAATTATTGAAGTTATTTACGGTGAAAGCTGCAAGCCCCCAGGGATATGCTAAAAATCCAATTGATCTTGAGTAATCATAAAATGTAAAAAGCATTGTTATGCTCATCGTTTTATTTTTAAAGCTTTTTAAAGAATAATAAAGGAAATAGCCTAAAGTTAATGAATATGGAATGTACCCTATTATCACTCCAATGAATGTAATCCATCCAAATGCATGAAAAAACCCAAGCCAAAAATTTTGCAGGCTGTTGGCTATTATAAAGTAAAATACCGTCAGTCCCATTAATGTTTTTTTATCTTCTAGTTTGTTTAAGGCTATAAAAAGTGGTACATAAGCAACAAATCCCAGGATTGAATATCCGGTTTCTTTAATCTCATTTGGAATTGCAAGTGTTGTAAGAATTCCTGAAAATGCGGCTAAGCAAAAGCATCTAGTTTTCATTTTTCCTCTTTTTTACTATTATTAGTAACATAATGGTGTAGTATATTTAACATTATCATTAATAATTTTATATGATAGTATTAATTTTTTTGTATTTTTTTTTGGAAAAGTTATGCTTATAATAGGTATTTAAAGAGTAAAGGGGATTATGTTAATTTTTGGTTTTATTGGTTTGTTTTTTTTAAATATTTTTAGTTTGCATGCCCAAGGAATAGTTACTAATAAAGATGCTCAGGAAGAGTTTAAATGGGCTCTTAATTCTTATAATAATGGAATTTACGATGATGCTCTTTTATCTTTTAAAAAAATTTTAAGCTTTGATCCTAATAATCTTGATTATCATTTTTGGACTGGCAATGTTTATTATAGACTGGGTTATGTTGAAGAAGCTTTAATGGAATGGAGAAATTTAAAAGATCAAGGCTATAAGGTTCCCTATCTTAGACATTTGATTTCTACTATTGAGCAAAGGAGAGGTATTTTTTCAAATTATGAACTTAATTTTAAAAAACTTGTAAAAGTTGCTTCTCTTGATAATTCTATTTATAAAAGGCCACATGGGTATCAGATTACATCTTTAAGGGCTGATAAGTACGGCGGATATTACGCTGCTAACTTTGTAGGCAATGAAATATTGTATTTTGATGTTAATAATAATGTTAATGCTTTAGTTAAAGATGGCTTTAGTTATTTAAAATCACCTTATGATGTTATTGAAGCTAATAATCTGCTTTATGTGACTCTTTATTCAAGTGATGAAATTGGTGTTTATGACAAAGTTCTTGGAGTTAAAAGGAAATCTATTGGAAAGAAAGGCACAAAAGATGGCGAATTGCTTGCTCCTCAGTATATGGCTATTGATAAGAGAAATTATATTTATGTAAGTGAATGGGGAAATAAAAGAGTAAGTAAATTTGGACTTGAGGGTGATTTTATTTTGCATTTTGGTTCTGGGACTTCAGGTTATAAGGGCCTTTTAGGCCCCACAGGTGTTACTTATTTGAATGAAAACATTTATGTTGCAGATTCTCTGAGAAATACCATTGAAGTTTTTGATACCAGTGGTAATCATTTGTATTCAGTTTTTACTTCTATTGAGGGAATAGAGGGGCTTAGTAGTGATTTTGTAGGCAACAATGTTATAGTATCCTCAAAAGATGGTGTTTATAAATATAGTATTGCTAAAAAGACAATTACAAAAATTTTAAAAGCAGATAAAATGAATTCTAAAATTTCTTCATCTATTTTGGATGCCAATAATCAGATGATTGTCTCAGATTTTAATAATGCCAAGGTTTCAGTTTACAAGAGTGATGCAAGTCTTTATGACAGTTTAAATGTTGATGTTAGAAGAATAGTTAGGCTTGGAGGGCCTAAAATTTACGTTGAGCTTAATGTTAGCAGTAAAAGCGGATTACCAGTTGTTGGGCTTAAAAGTGAAAATTTTTCAATTTCAAATGAAAATTATTACATTATCAATCCTAAGGTAGCATATAATGTAAATGCTTCAAAAGACATTAATATAGCAGTTGTTTTTGATAAATCTTCTTATATGAAAAAATATGATTTAGATCAAATTGTAGGTTTAAATTCTTTAATAGAGTTGTCAAAAAATAAGAACTTTAGTTTTATAAATGCAACAAGTGTGCCCATTATAGATAATATTGAAAGCTTGACAAATAGCATTAGAAATACAAGTTCTCTTGGTCCTTATAGTACAGATGCTGTAAAAACAGACGTTAGTTTGAAGTTGGCAGGTTCTGGGCTTATGTCAAAAAGCTCAAGAAGAGCAGTAGTTTATTTTAGTGGTGGTATTTTAAATCGTAAAGCTTTTGAAAAGTACTCTTTAGATACAATAGTAAGCTATTATAAAAATAATGATATAAGGTTTTACTTAATACTATTTGGTAATGATCCTATTAATAGCAAGCTTCAGTACTTAGTTAATGAAACCGGTGGCGCCATAATTCCTTTTTCATCTTATGAAGGTGTATCTAAAGTTTATGATTTAATTTTAGAACAAAAAACGGGCACTTATTTGTTGGAATATTATTATCCAGGCCCTCAAGAACCTAATAAATATTTTAATTTATCTGTTGAAGCAAATATAAATCAACAGACAGGAAGAGGGGAGTTTGCATATTTTATTAATTAGATTTATTTTTGATTTTATTAGAGGTTTAAGCTATGAGACTTAATGCGGGGATTGTGGGACTTCCCAATGTGGGTAAATCTACTTTATTTTCATCTTTGACATCATCTAATGTTGAGATCGCGAATTATCCTTTTTGTACCATTGAGCCAAATATAGGAATAGTAGAGATTCCCGATGAAAGGCTTTTAAAAATTTCAGAGTGCATTGTTCCACGCAAAATTATTCCTGCTGTTATGGAATTTGTGGATATTGCAGGCCTTGTCAAGGGAGCATCAACAGGCGAAGGGCTTGGCAATAAATTTTTGGCTAATATTCGCGAAGTTTCTCTTATTGTTCATGTTGTAAGATGTTTTGAAGAAAAAGAGGTTATTCATATTAATGACGATATTAATCCTGAGAAAGATATAACTACAATTAATGTTGAGCTTTGTCTATCTGATCTTGAAACTGTTCAAAAAAGTCTTCAAAAACAAGAAAAAAATGCCAAAAGCACTGATAATAAAATTAGTGAATCTTCTAAGGCAATTGTTTTAATGCTAAAAAGACTTGAAGACCATTTAAGCAATATGAATCCTGCTGTTGAGTTTAAATTTGATGATCTTGAATACAACTTTATTAGATCATTAAATCTTTTGACTTTTAAAAAAGTTTTGTATGTTTGTAATGTTGATGAAAATTCACTTAGCGGCAATAAATATACAAATATTGTAAAAAATATTGCCTTGAAAGAAGGAAATGATTTTTTAATCTTATGTGCCAAAATTGAAGCTGAACTTGCCCAAATAAAGGATATATCTTATAAAAATGAAATGTTAGAATTATTTGGAATAAATGATAGCGGTCTTGGCAATTTAATTAAAAAAGCCTATTATACTTTGGGCCTTAGAACCTATTTTACAGCAGGTTTACAAGAAGTTAGAGCTTGGACATTCAAGCAGGGCATGAGAGCGCCCAAAGCTGCTGGAATAATTCATAGTGATTTTGAGAGGGGTTTTATTAAAGCAGAAGTTTATTCTTGCGAGGATTTATTTAAATTTCAAAGTGTTCAAAAATTAAAAGAGAAAGGACTTGTTAGAATTGAAGGCAAAGAATATATTGTAAGAGATGGAGATGTAATCTTTTTTAAATTTAATGTGTAGATTTATTTTTATATTATGCGTGATTTATTTTTCAATAATGTAAAATTAATTAGTTTGTTTGTGTTTAATGTTGTGATTTGTTTGCTTTATTTGGATTTTTATGACGTAAGTTTTTTTTACTTTGTTTTAGCACTTCTTTTGGTAAATTTTTTTGTATTTTTTTTTTATTTAAGATATTTTTGTTTTATTTCTTTTAAGGGATCTGAGATTTATTATAAGGGCATTTTTTTAAGTTATAATTTTGATTTTGGTGATATTATTTCGTTTGAAAAAAGATTATCAGACAATGTTTTGATTTTGCAATTAAAAAATAAAAAAAAGATTAAGGTTTGTTTTTGGACAGGCAATGGTTCAAGTGAATTATTTAAAGAGCTTAAAATTAAGAGAAAAGATCTGTTTGTTCCAAAATTGGAAAATTTTCCAATAAGATATTATTTATCTTATACTTATCTTTTTATGTTTTTAGCTCGCATTATGATTGCTTTATTTGTTTATTACATTTCATTAAGCAATATATTTATTTTTTTATTTATTTGTTTTATTGATATTAAAGTTTTGTTGGGGGATTTTTCAGTTATTAGCAATATAGTGTTATTTTATGAGTTTAGGAAAGATTCAATCTGTGAAAGAAAAATTTTTAAAAGTGAAATTTATTTTTATGAATTTTTTGAAAAAATTTTTATTGCCAGAGAATTTGAATTTAACAATAAAAATTATTTATGCTTTTTATACAAAGAAAATCATCAGACAAAAAAGGTATATATTTTGAATAAAAAAATTTCTTATTCCATGCAAAAGGTTTTTGAATATATTAATCAAAACTATTGCACTGAATTAACTTAAATCTTTGATTGACTATATTTGAATTAGTTGATATATTAAAGCTATTGTTTAATAATATTGTTAAGGAGTATAACTTGAGAAAAAATGCATCTGCATTGAAGCGCTCTCGTCAAAATTTAAAAAGAAAGATTAGAAATGTAAGTGTAAAAAGTGAATTAAAAACAATAGAAAAACGCTGTATCAAGATGATAAAAGCGGGCAAGAAAGACGAAGCTATTGAATTTTTTAAATTTGTTGCAAAAAAACTAGACACTGCTGCTAGAAAGCGAATAATTCATAAAAATAAGGCTGCTAGAAAAAAATCTCGTTTAAATGTTTTGCTATTAAAGTAAGGAAATTAGTTTATGTCTTTTTCAAGAAGACCAAAGGTTACTAAGTCAGACATTGTTGATCAAATATCTTTGAATATTAAAAATAATAATCTGAAATTAGAAAAAAAATACATAAGACTTGTAATAGATGCTTTTTTTGAAGAGCTTAAAAGTAATCTTTGTTCTAATAATGTTATTGAGTTTAGATCTTTTGGTACATTTGAAGTTAGAAAAAGAAAGGGGCGCTTAAATGCTCGCAATCCTCAAACAGGGGAGTATGTTAAGGTCTTGGATCATCACGTTGCGTATTTTCGTCCAGGCAAAGATTTGAAAGAGAGAGTGTGGGGTATCAAAGGTTAAATGCCGGTTAATATTGTAGATTCTTATAAATGGGATTGTAAGCTGGACTCCAGTTTAACTTTTAGAGGAAAATTAAAATTTGAAGGAACTTTGTATCTTGATTCTTCTTTTGAGGGTGAAATATCTTCAAAAGGGGGTGTGCTTTTTATTGGCAAGAATAGTAAGGTTATTACCAATGTGGTAATTTGTGATACATTAATAGTAGAAGGAATTTTGAAGGGTAATGTAGATGCTGCTAGTAAGGTTTATTTAAACAGCGGTTGTAAAATATATGGGGATGTAAAAACAAAAAAAATATTTATTAATGATAATATAATTTTTGATGGTAAGTGTGAAATGATAAAATCTAATGAAATTGTAGATTTATTTTCTTTCACCGTTTCACAAATAAAAGATACTTTGCAATAGAGCCAGTGTTTTTTATTAATTAATAATAAGTAGATTTTTATAAAATCCTTTCTTAAAAATTTAATTCGTAGAGGAAAATATGGATAAAAAAAATGGTGGATTTGATTTAGAAAGTGAAATAAGGCGGTTGGATGTTTCTAAAGAGTTTAAGATTGAAGATAATTTGAAAAAAAAAGTAGTTAAAGTTGTTGCTAAAAAGGATTCTGCATCTAACGTGACAAAATCTGCAGATTTAAGTGGTGTAAAGGATTCAAACGGGGTAATATTTCCTGATTTTGATTATGATATTCCTTCTTCAGGTTTAGAAAATAATATTAAAACTTTAGAGCAAAGTAATATCATCAAATTTTTTAATGGTAAAGATTATGTAGAGATTGAAAAACTTTATGATAAGCCAATTACAGAGGTTAGGAAAATTGTTGAAGGTCTTGGGACCAATCATACTATTGCTGTAACAATGAAAAAAACCGAATTAATATTTTTATTGGTGAAAATATTAAGTGAGAATAATATTGATGTTTTATTTACAGGTGTGCTTGATGTGCTTAGTGATGGTTATGGGTTTTTGAGAACTGCATCAAATTCTTATCTTTCTGGGGGCAATGATGTTTACGTTTCTCCTTCTCAGATTAGACTTTTTAATTTAAGGACAGGTGATATTTTATATGGCCAAATTAGATCACCTAGAGATGGTGAGAGATTTTTTGCAATGGTTAAAATTAAATCTATTAATGATCAAGATCCTACGTTTGCTCAAAACAGGATACCTTTTGATAATTTAACTCCTCTTTATCCCAATGTGAAATTGAATCTTGAATATGAAAATTGCAATATTTCTACAAGGCTTATTAATCTTTTTTCACCTATAGGTAAGGGACAAAGGGCCTTAATAGTTTCTCCTCCAAAAGCAGGAAAGACTACCTTGCTTCAAAAAATAGCTAATGCAATAACTACTAATTATTCAGATGTTATTTTAATGATACTACTTATTGATGAGAGGCCAGAAGAAGTTACAGATATGATTCGTAGTGTTAAAGGCGAAGTAATTGCATCTAATTTTGATGAGCAGGCTAGTAGGCATGTTCAGGTAGCAGAGATGGTTATTGAAAAGGCTAAAAGGCTTGTTGAAAACAAAAAAGATGTTGTTATTTTGCTTGATTCTATTACAAGGCTTGCAAGGGCATATAATCAAACTATGCCAACTTCTGGTAAAATTTTATCGGGTGGGGTAGATTCTAATGCTCTTCATAAGCCAAAGAGGTTTTTTGGGTCTGCTAGAAATATAGAAGAAGGGGGAAGTTTAACTATTATAGCTACTGCTTTGGTTGATACTGGCAGTAAAATGGATGAAGTTATTTTTGAAGAATTTAAAAGTACTGGTAATATGGAATTAATTCTTGATAGAAGTTTGGCAGACAGAAGACTTTTCCCTGCTATTAATATTAAAAAGTCAGGTACCAGAAAAGAAGAATTGCTTCTTAGTGAAGAGGAGCGTTCTAAGATTTTGCTTATTAGAAGAATACTTGGAGGTGTTGATGATTATGAGGGAGTTGAAGTTCTGATAGAAAAGATGAAAAAAAGCAAAAACAATGAAATTTTCTTAAAGACAATGAGCAATGGTAATTAAATAAATTGACATTATTTTTAATGTCAATTAAACTTTATTGAAGATTAAGAGGAAGGTTTTATGAGAAAAGATATACATCCTAAAAATAATTTAGTGGTATTTAAAGACGGATCAAATGGAGCAATGTTTTTGACCAGGTCTACTTTGAATTCAAAGGAAACTATTAAATATATTGATGGAAAGGAATATCCATTGATTACTGTTGAGATTACAAGCAAATCTCATCCTTTTTATACCGGCCAACAAAAGTTTGTTGATGCAGCAGGAAGAATTGATAAATTTAATAAAAGGTATAAAAAGTCCTAAAAATTGGCTTTTTTGTATGAAATTTTGAGAAAATATTAATAAATTTTTTTTAAGCTATATTCTTTTCCTATTAATTTTTCTAGGTTGTTTTTTTCTTCTTCGTATATTTGGTTATTTACCAAAGATGCAATGCTGTTGTGTTGTCTTATTTGTGTTAGAATCTTTGTGGATATTTCTTTAATATCTTGCGGTGTAATTGTAAAGTAGGCATTTCGAATATCTTGTCTTAAGCTGTCACTAATATTTAGCATTTTTCTTCTATAGCTTTGCAAAGCTTCTGTAGCTTTAGTTTTTACATAGATGTTAGTTCCTATTAAGCCTATCAAATAGGTATAAATCTCTTCATCTGTCATTTTATTATTAGCTAATTCTTCTAAAGATTTTTCAAAAGCCTGATAAGTTTTGGTGAAATTAGGATCTCTGTAGGACGCAAAGGAGAAGATTCCATTGGTAATTGATGCGCTTGCTCCGTATGCACCCCCCATTACCCTTATTTTTTCCCAAAAAATTCCACTTCTTAATACATGCTCTAGAAAATTTGCTTTTGGATAATTCGCATCGTTGATTTTGTAACTAGGGAAACATATAGCATTAAAAGCTACTTTTGATTGGATAATTATTATTTCTCTAAATGCTTTGCTGTTTGTATCAAGATTGAGCAACCTATTGTAATGAGTGCTCTCTTCTAGGCTTTCTTTTAGATTGAAAAATTCATTTTCTAAGTTTTTAAGAATGTCGTCAGTATTTCCCATTATTAGTGCAGATAGATTGTTTTTTAAAATTATTTTGTTTTTTAAATTGTCTAATTTATTTGCGATTTCTTTTAAAGATTCTGTATCGGTTTTTGCTTTTTGCCAAAACTCTCTACCTGTTATTCCATTTTGCAATTCTTTTAAATATTCATTTAATTTTAGTTTTGATTTGGATCTTAACATTGCCAAAAGATGTCCCTTAGGGATTAATAAGGATTTAAAATCATTTTTCAAGCTTAGTGTTATTTCTTTTAATCTCTCATAATCATGAAAGTTAATATTAATTAAAATTTCTTTTATCAGCTCAAATGATTCTTTAACTTTATTGTTAAAAGACTTAAAGCCAATGTTAAATGAATTTAAAATGTTTCCATCAATATCCTCGTCGTAACTTTCAGATATATTTATTTGCCCTAAAGTATTTTGGATTTTATTGTTAATGTCTATGTAAGAATAATTTTTTGTAGATAAATCTTGAAGAGCTCTTTTGAATAAAGATAGGTATATGTAATCTTCTTTTTCTAAAAAATTTAGTTTAAAAAATAAATTTACATTGAAAATATTGTTACTCTTAAGCTTAAAAGAATGTAGATTTAGCTCTTTTATTTCATTAAGATCCAAACTTTTTTCTATTTGTTTTGGCAAATCTTCTATTTTTAGTAAGGGAAGTTTTGCTATATCTGCTTTAGAATCTTTTTTATTTTGGTATTTTTTAAACTGATTGTAGTCTTTTTTAAATTGTAAAAATTCTTCTGGATTTTGTTTAATTTCAATTTCCCTTGTCATCAATTTTTTTTCAATTTCTTCTTCCATTTTCTTTTCTGTATCGTGTGATGGAATAAAGCTTATTAATGTATAATGATTATTAAGTATTAGATATTTTTCAATTAAATTTTCGAAGTAATAAATTCCTTTTTCCAATTTATTTGTAATTTCATTTATATAGTAGCTTGTTTGTAATGTTTTGATTGGATGTAGTCCATTTAGCCAACCTTTTAAACTTTTTATCATTAAAGCGATAGGAAAATTTTGTCCTTTTTCTTCTTTTAAAGCGAATTCGTAGCCAAAAAGAATTCCTTTTATTAATTCTTTTGGAATTTTATTTTTTACTAAATTTTTAAGCTCGCTGAAAACTAAATTTTTAAATTCTTTTTCTTTGTTTGCAATGACATTTTGGAGTCCAAATGAAAAAATAGATTCTTTTAAATCTGTATTGATTCCGCTAATGTGGGCTATGTCTTCTCCTATCCCACTTTTTAAGATATTAATTGTGAATGAACAAGAATCGTCTAAGAGTATTTCTGAGAGAACTTCAAGACCAATGCTGTCTTCAATATTATTAATTTCTGTGCAAAGCCAATTTATTGTGTATACTCCAAGAGAATTATCGTTTTCTTTAGGAATTTTATATGTTAATTTTTTCCCCTTTTCCCATCTTTTAACGTTTTCTATGTCAATATTAACGTTGCTTTTTTCTTTTTTATAAGGCCTTATTATGTATTTTTCAATGAAATTTAGATTTTTTTCAGTTTGAGTGTTGCCGCATAAAAATATTTTGCAGTTTTCAAGTGTATAATATTTTTTATAAAAATCTAAAAAACTTTCATAGGTAAGATCAATAATATTTGTTGGGATTCCGCCTGAATCGTATTTATATGTGCCCTCTTCAAAAAGAGAACTGCTTGCTATTTCATTTATTAGAGAATTTTTATTTGAATAGCTACCCTTCATTTCATTAAAGACAATTCCAGATACTTTAAAATCTTTTGGATTTATATTGTATCCTTCTTGCATAAATGACTCTTTTTTGAGCAATGGGTTAAATATAGAGTCGGCATAGATATTAAATAAATTAAAATAGTCTTTTTCAATTGTTGATGCTGCTGGGTAGATGGTTTTGTCTGGGAATGTCATTGCATTTAAAAATGTGTTTAGACTTCCTTTTAATAGGTAAAGAAATGGATCTTTTATTTTATATTTGTTAGAGCCGCAAAAAATTGTGTGCTCTAAAACATGTGCAACCCCAGTATTGTTTGAAGGTATTGTCTTGAAAGCTATGCAAAATGCATTTTCTTTAAAAGAATCACTTTTTAAGTGAAATACTTCAAGGCCACTCTCATGTTTAAAATAACATCCTTCTGCATCATGTTCTTCTAAATAAGTTTTTGAAATTAGTGTGAAAATTTTTTTCTTTTTCATTTATGTCTTTAATCCTTATTTTACAAATTGTGCTATTTCGCTTTCATTAAATTCAAATATGTTTGGCAGCTCCTCTGTGTCATCTAGTTTAAATGTGTATTCTGGGAATTTAATAATAATTTTTTTGTTTTCAAAGTAAATTACTGCTTGTTGTAAATCAAATAATAATTCGTTAGGTAGAATTTTTTCTTTAATTTTTTTTATAAAAAATGGGAATGCTTCATCTGTTTTAATTATGTCGTCAATATTATGAATATAATTTCCTTTATCTTGAATGTAATAACTTCTGTAATTTGTAATGGGGCTATCATTAATTTCTTGGGTTGCAATAAGTATTATTGTATAAATATTGTGCCCATGGTAAATTTCATAGTCTATTTTTAAGCTGAATTTTTTATTCTCAGGTTTAAGCTCTTTGCTAACAATGTCAAGTCTTGCTACAATTTGGCTCACATATTCATTAATCTCATTATTCAATTCTTCAAGATTTCCTTTTTCTTTTCCCTCAATTATTAATTTGGGTATTCTAATATTGTATTCATAAAATTGTGATTCTTCTTTTGAGCTTATTGAATTTATTATTAAAGAATTCATTTTGTTGCTATTTAAGCTAATATCTTTAAAATTGATCTTGGTTAATTTTTTTGTACATCCGTTAAAAATCATTAATGTAGATATTAACATAAAAGTTGTTTTTATTGTTCTTGGATTTAGCATGCGATGATTTCTCCCTGCAATATTTATTCTAATCCTGTTATAAGATATTATATAATAACCTTGATATGAATTAATATTATTTGTAATTTTGTTTAAAAATTTTACTTAAGACATATCTTAGGAGATAGGATGCTTGATCTGAAATTTATTAGAGATAACCTTGATCTTGTTAAGAGAAGTATTAAAGCAAGAGGCCTTGTTTTAGATATTGATAAGTTAATTTATCTTGATGATAAGAGAAAAAAACTAATTACCAAAATTGGTGAGCTTAATGCAAAAAGAAATGAAAATTCTTCTAAAATGCGAGAAAATCTTGATAAGGTGTTAAAAATCTCTTTAATAGAAACCGGAAAGATTTTGAAAAAACAGCTTATTGATCTAGAAGAAGAGCTTGAAAGAGTATCTGTTGATTTTGACCTTGAAAATAAGAAAGTGCCCAATATTTTGTCACCTGATGTGCCTATTGGCAGTAGTGAAGAAGATAATTTTGAAATAAAAAGGGTTGGAGTTGTTCCGCAGTTTGATTTTAAGCCAAAAGATCATTTAGAGCTTGGCAGAGATTTAGATCTTCTAGATTTTGACAGAGCACGTGAGATTAGCGGGAGTAAATTTTATTATCTTAAAAATGAAGCAGTTTTTTTAGAAATTGCTCTTATTAATTTCTCTTTAAATAAATTAAGAGAAAAAGGTTTTGATGTTTTTATTACTCCTGATGTTGCAAGAGAGTTTATAGTTGATGGAATTGGTTTTAATCCTCGTGGCAACGAAAGCAATATTTATAAGATTGAAGATACAGATAAATATCTTGTGGGCACTTCTGAAATTACGCTTGGTGGTTATTATTATAATAAAATAATAGATCTCACTTTGCCAATAAGAATGGCAGGGTTTTCACATTGTTTTCGAAAAGAAGCTGGAGCATATGGTCAGCTTTCAAAAGGTCTTTATAGAGTTCATCAGTTTAGCAAGGTGGAGATGTTTTGTTTTTGCAAAGCAGAAGAATCTGGAGTTATTCATGATGAATTTTTAAGTATTCAAGAGCAAATTTTTACTGAGCTTGAAATTCCTTATAGGGTTTTAAATATTTGCTCTTTTGATCTTGGCTCTCCAGCTTATAAAAAATATGATATTGAAGCTTGGATGCCTGGAAGAGACGGAAAAGGTGGTTACGGGGAGATTACTTCAACTTCAAATTGTACAGATTATCAGTCAAGAAGGCTTAAGATTAGATACAAAGATCAAGATGGACAAAATAAATTTGCACACATGGTAAATGGAACAGCAATAGCTACAACAAGGGTTATTATTTCCATACTTGAAAACTTTCAGGATCAAAAGGGAGGAATTAGAATTCCTAAAAGTTTGGTTAAGTATACAGGTTTTGATTATATTCCTTTTAAGAATTAGAATTTAGTATTTTTTCTGGCAATGTTTCTATAGCTTTTAGCAATATTTCATGCTTTTTTAAGTTTTTTGGAAATGGTGCTGTTAAATTTTGTCTAAATTTTTTAGCTCCTTCTTTGGAAAATACTATTCCCATAAGATGCTTGAATAATATATTTATTGACAAATAATTTTCGTATTCTTTAATGTATTCTACAATTTGCATCAATATATCTTTTCTTGTAAGAATTTCATCAGTTTCGTTTAAAAATTCTCTTGAGGCATTTGCAATAAAGTATGGATTTTCAAACGCACTTCTCCCAATCATGACAGAATCAACAAAAGATAAGTGTTTTTTAATTTGCTCTGAGTTTTTGATTCCTCCATTTATCTCAATAAACAAATTTTTATTCTCTTTTTTCAGATTATATACAAATTCATGTCTTAATTTTGGAATATTCCTATTATTTTTAGGAGAAAATCTTTTTAATATTGCAATCCTTGCATGTACAATAAAATTTTTGATACCAAAATCTGAGATTATTTTGACAAAGTTTTTTACCTCAGAATAACTTTCATTTTTGTAATCACTAGATAAAGGCCTTATACCCAATCTATGTTTAATTGAAATAGGCTTATTTGTGCTTTCTTTCATCGTTTTTAAAATTTCACCTACTTGATTAGCATTGCTCATTAGACAAGCTCCACAATTTGCATTTTGGATTTTTAGAGATGGGCATCCAACATTAAGATTGTATTCGTCAAAATTAAAGTGTTTTTCAAGAATTTGAATAGCTTTAAGGGCATCATTTTTGGAGTTTGTTGCTATTTGAATTGCAATTGGAGATTCTAAGGGGTTTTGCTTTACAATTTTTTTTACATCACCCATAATTATTGACTTTGCAGAAATCATTGGGGTATATAATGTAACTTTTTTTGATAAAAGTCTTATTAAATATCTGAAATGCTCGTCTGTGATGTTTACCATTGGGGCTATTGATATTTTTCGATTCATTAACATTATATAATATGTTAGAATAAACGAGCCAATTTAACAATTATTTGTTCTTTTTTAGGAGGAATTGTTATATGCCTGGAAGAAAAGATTTATTTTTTTTAATACTTTTTCTGTCATTTTCAATTATAATTTCTTGCAGAGTAAAAGAAATTGTCATCAAAAATGACAATTGTATTAAGGCTAAGGGCATAAGCGAAAAAGAAATCCTTTTGGCATCTTCGAGTTGTAATTTGCAGTATGATTTGAATGGTGATTCGATTAATGACGGCATTAAAGCAAATAATTTAAATTTATCTAAGATTAAAACTTTTTTATTAAATATGTATGTATGTTGCTTTAATTGCTAATACAATTGATATTGAAAAAATGAAAACATTAGAAAAAAATATTATTGAGTTTTATAATCAAGGCTTGCCAATTAGCAGTAATATAGATTTAAGATATTATTTAAATAGAATTAATTATACAAATTTTCAAATTCTAGCGGGTTCAATAAGAAATGCAGAACTCTCTGCTTTAGAATTTGCGAGACATTTTGGTTCTAAATTAGATAAAATTAAAAATGCAAATCAAGAATACTTTAAATTTTTTCTAGTTGATATAATCTTTGGCAATCCAAAGCTTTATCCTAAAAAAATATTAAGGATTGCTTCAACTATTTATTATTATTTAGATTAATATGTATTAAGGGAAGTTAGATGGAGTTTTTATATTCTGATGAAGAGAATTATTTAAAAGATAGATTTTTTGATTTTTTTAATATGAATGTAGATAAAGATAAATATACAAGTATTGGAATTTGTGGCGGCCGAAGTATAGTTGGTTTTTTAAGCGTTTTTCTTAAACAAAATTTTTCTTTTAGAAGATCGCATTTTTTTTTAGTTGATGAACGGTGTGTTCCGTTAAATGATGAGAATAGCAATTATAATCTTTTAAATAAAAATTTTTTTTCCAAAATGGTTGATAAAAATTTAATAAGCATTTCCAAATTTCATGTGTTTGTTTATAGCGAAGTAGACGAAGCCACAGCTATTCATGACTATAATATTGAATTTAATTCTAGGTTTAATATTTTTGATTTTATTATAGTTTCTGTTGGTGAGGATGGCCACATAGCATCGCTTTTCCCTTCAAGAAAATTGTTGTTTTCAGATGTAGAAGGTTATCAGTATGAATACAATTCTCCCAAATTCCCAAGCAAAAGAATAAGCTTAACGCCGAAATCTTTGTTTAGTTCAAAGGCTGTTGTTTTGTTATTTATGGGTGTTGATAAAAAGCGTGCTTTAGAAAATTTTTTAGCTTCTAATAGCTCTATTAATGAATGTCCAGCCAGACTTCTCAAAGAGCATCCCAATTTACTAGTTCTTACAAACATTAAAAGAGATGAAAGTTATGCAGGATCCTAGGCTTTCCAAGTATAAAAATGCTAAAAATTTAAGCAAAAAAACTGTTGAAGAAATTAATACTTTAAGTTTAAATAAAAATTTTTCCGATTCAGAGATTCAAGGCTCTATGCTTAGATCTTGGATAAGCCTTATTAAGGGTAATAAAAGTAAAGCACCTGTCGAGCCTAAATCCAACAATATTAATGAGTTAAAGCCAGGGTTTATTCGCAAAGAGAGTAAGGTCACAAAGATTGCAAAATATTTTTTGGCTATTGGACTTGAAAAATCTGCTAAGATTATGTCTGAGCTTGATGATTCAGATATAATCTTAATTACCAGAGAAATTTCAAAGATTAGTTATATTGCTCCAGAAGAAAAAGAGCATATTATTAAAGAATTTGAAGAGTTACTAAGAAATCAAAAAAGGTATGTTAAGGTTGATGATAACTTTGCTTATGAGTTATTAAATAAAACATTAGGAAAATCTAAAGCAAAATCAATTTATAAAAAAGTTACTGGTAATGATATTTTTATTCCTTTTGATTATTTGTCTAAAATTGAGCATGAACAACTTTGGGCATTAATTAAGGATGAGAATATTAAAACGCTTGTTATATTATATAATTATTTAAATAAAGATCAAAAAAAATATGTTTTTTCAATGCTAGAAGAAGAAGATAGAAGAAAATTTGTAAAAGATCTTGCCAAACCAAGGCAATTGAGCATGGAGACAATAGAGGCAATTTCAAATAAGCTTAAGGATAGATTTAAGATGCAGGGGAATCTTAAGACAGATAAACTTGATGGATCTAAGATACTTGTTGATATTTTAAGCTATATGGATTCTAATGAAGAGAAAAATTTGCTTAATAATATTAATATGCGGGATTTAAATCCTGTTGTGGACAGTGAAATTCGAGAAAAAATATTTGATATCAATGTAATATTGAGAATAATGGATAATGACCTTCATAATATTTTAAGAGAGTTTACAGACAAAGAGATTGCAATTATTATTAAGGATAAAGCTGATGAGGTTAGAGATAAAATGCTTTCAAATGTTTCAAAAAGGCGCAAAGAAATTATTTTAGACGAAGAAGCTTTTTTGGGGAAAATAAGTAAAAAAGATTTAAAAACTATGACAACAGCTTTTGTTAATTATATTAAAAATTTAACTTTAAAAGGCGATTTAATAATATATAGAAAAAATGAGGAATTTATTTAATGACACTTAATAAGTTGCGTAAAAAATATATTGATTTTTTTAAATCAAAAAAACATTTTGAAATAATGGGGAAATCATTAGTTCCTGAAAATGATCCTACAGTTCTTTTTAATACAGCCGGCATGCAGCCCCTTATCCCGTATCTTCTTGGAGAAGTGCATCCATCAGGAGATATGCTTGTTAATGTTCAAAAATGCCTAAGAACAGGCGACATTGATGAAGTTGGAGATTTAAGCCATTTAACTTTTTTTGAAATGCTTGGAAATTGGTCTCTTGGAGCTTATTTTAAAGAGTATTCTGTAAAGTGTAGTTTTGAATTTTTGACGTCTTCTGATTATTTAAATATTCCAAAAGACAGTCTTTATGTGAGCGTATTTGAAGGGGATCAAGAGATTCCGCGTGATACAGAGACTGCTAAAGTTTGGGAAAGTCTGGGTATTCCCAAAGATAGAATACATTATCTTTCTAAGGATCATAATTTTTGGGGGCCTGTTGGATCTAAAGGGCCTTGTGGACCAGATACTGAAATATATGTGGATACTGGAAAGTCTAAATGTTCTCTTGACTGTAATATTACGTGTTCTTGTGGTAAATATTTTGAAATTTGGAATAATGTTTTTATGCAATACAATAAAGATGAAAATGGCAATTACATAGAATTGGGTCGAAAATGCGTTGACACGGGAATGGGTCTTGAGAGGACAATTGCTTTTTTGCAGGGCAAATCTTCAGTTTATGATACAGATGCATTTATGCCCATAATAAAGAGAATAGAATATATTTCTGGTAAAATTTATGGACAAAAAGAAGATGATGATAGATGTATTAGAATAATTTCTGATCATGTTAAAGCAGCTTGCTTTATTTTTGCTGATAGTTCTGTTGTTTTTCCCTCCAATTTGGGGCAAGGATATGTTTTAAGAAGACTAATAAGGCGATCTATCAGATATGCAAAGAAACTTGGGATAAAATCCCATTTTTTAGCTGATCTTGTTGATTCTGTAGAAGCTATTTATAGATCTTTTTATAATGAGCTAACAGAAAAAAAAGATTTTATCAAAAAGGAATTAAGCAAAGAAGAAGAAAAGTTTTTTAAAACTTTATCTCAAGGAGAGCAAGAATTTATTAAAATAACAAGAAATTTGCCTTCCAAGACTATTCCTGGTGATATCGCTTTTAAACTATATGATACTTATGGTTTTCCATACGAAGTAACAGAAGAGCTTGCTATTGAATATGGCTTTAATGTTGATAAGTTGGGTTTTAATGAGCATTTTAAAAAGCATCAAAAAACTTCAAAGAAAGGGGGTGACAAAGTCTTTAAAGGAGGGCTTGCCGATTATACTTATGAGACCACTAAGCTACATACAGCGACCCATTTACTGCATAAGGCACTTCAATTAGTACTAGGCGATCATGTTAGACAAAAAGGAAGCAATATTACTGCTGAGCGATTAAGGTTTGATTTTGTTCATTCTGAAAAGATGACGGATGATGAGATAAAAAAAGTTGAAGAGATTGTTAATTTACAGATAAAAAATTCTTTGTCTGTAAAAAAAATTATAATGGAATTAAGTGAAGCTCGAGAAAAAGGTGCTATGGCTCTTTTTGGAGAAAAATATGACGATTTGGTGAGCGTTTATGAGATAGATGGATTTTCGCTTGAAGTTTGTGGAGGCCCTCATGTAGAGAATACTAATGAACTTGGTACTTTTAAAATACAAAAAGAACAATCCTCATCTTCGGGTATAAGAAGAATAAAAGCTATTTTGATTGATGAATAAAATTGTTTATTATTTGTTGATTTGTTTTAATAGGAGGCTTTATGATAAAATCAATTTTAGATTATTTATTAACTTTGCATCCTGTATTATTGGGATTTTTGGGTTCTACTTTCACTTGGTTTACTACAGCTTTTGGAGCAGCAGCAGTTTTTTTCTTTAGAAAGGTAGATAATAAAATAATGGACGCTATGCTTGGTTTTTCAGCTGGTATTATGATAGCGGCCAGTTTTTTTTCGCTTATTCAGCCTGCTATAGAAAGAGCTGAAGAGCTTGGATACATTGCTTGGGTGCCGGCTGTTTTTGGATTTCTTGTTGGAGCATTTTTTATATATATTGTAGACGTATTTGTTCCAGATCTGGATAAACTTACTTTTATTGATGAAGACTTAACTAAACATGGTAAAAAAGATTTTTTACTCTTTACTGCTGTTACTTTACATAATTTTCCAGAAGGATTAGCTGTTGGAGTTGCTTTTGGAGCCTTGGCGTCTAATCCAGATATTCAAACTTTAGTTGGGGCTATGCTTCTTACGCTTGGTATTGGTATTCAAAATATCCCCGAAGGAGCAGCTATTTCTCTACCTTTAAGAAGAGGTAATGTTGCTTTGGCAAAATGCTTTAACTATGGCCAAATGTCAGGATTGGTAGAAATTGTGGGGGGGCTTATGGGTGCTTATGCGGTTTATTCTTTTACTCGAATTTTACCTTTTGCTTTGGCTTTTTCTGCAGGAGCTATGATTTATGTGTCAATTGAACAATTAATACCTGAAGCTAAGAGAAAAGACATTGACAATAAAGTGCCAAGTATATTTGGTGTTATTGGTTTTACATTAATGATGTTTCTCGATGTTTCATTAGGTTAAAATTATCCAAATTTTCCGCTGATATATTCTTCAGTTTTAGTATTTTTAGGATTGAAGAATAATTCATCAGTTGAACTTTCTTCTTCAATGCATCCATTAAGGAAAAATGCGGTTCTGTCAGATATTCTTCCGGCTTGTTGCATGTTGTGAGTTACAATGATTATTGTGTAACTTTCTTTTAAGTTTATTATTAACTCCTCAATTTTGCCTGTTGATATTGGATCGAGAGCAGAGGTGGGTTCATCCATTAGTATTACATTGGGTTCTATTGCAAGAGTTCTTGCAATGCAGAGCCTTTGCTGTTGGCCTCCTGAGAGACTTAAGGCATTTGTATTAAGTTTGTCTTTGACTTCGTTCCAGAGTGCAGATTTTTTTAATGATTGTTCTACTATTTCGTCTAGCTTTCTTTTATCTTTTGTTCCGTGAATTTTTGGACCATAGCTTATATTGTCATAGATAGACATTAAAAATGGGTTAGGGGTTTGGAATACCATTCCTATTTTTCTTCTAAGCTCCAGGATATCGAAATTATTTGAATAAATGTTTTTCCCTTCATATATTACATTGCCTTCTATTTTAATTCCCTCAACAAGGTCATTCATTCTATTAAGAGTTCTTAAGAATGTTGATTTGCCACAGCCAGATGGGCCTATTAAGGCGGTAATACTATTTTTCAGTATTTTCATGTTTATTTTATTTAAAGCTTTAAAGTCTGTATAAAATAGATTTAGATTTTCCGTTTCTATTATAACTTCATTTTTTGGTGTATCTTTTTCTTTTATCACTTATTTAATCCTATATAATTTGTTTATTAAAAATTTTGATGTTAAATTTATTATGAGTACCATAATAACAAGTATTGAGGCTGTTCCAAATCCTTTGTCCAGGTGTCCTTCTTGAAATAACATTAGTAAGTGTACAGTTAATGTTCTTGAAGGTTCATTTAAATTTGTTGCAAGCCCCAAGTTTGTTCCCATTGTAAAAAGCAATACAGCCGTTTCTCCTAAAGCTCTTCCTATTGCAAGAACTATTCCTGTTAGTATCCCAGGAATAGCTGCTGGAACCATAACCTTAATTATAGTTTCTGTTTTATTTGCCCCTAAGGCGAATGAAGCGTATTTGTATGATTTTGGGATTGTTTTAAATGCTTCTTCGGTTGTTTTAACGATCATTGGCAATATCATTAGGGAGCTTGTTATTGCTCCCGAGAGTATTCCTATTCCAAAAATTGGCACAAAAAAAATCAGTCCAAAAAGTCCAAAAATTATTGCGGGAATTGAGGAGAGAATGTCAACGCTCATAGACAGTATTTTGTAAAATATTTTATTAGAAGTGTATTCGGCAAGCATTATGCCAGTTCCTATTCCAATGCATATTGAAATAGCGGTTGTTAATAGTATTACATAAAAGGTATTTAATATTAAATAAGAAATTCCACCATATGCGCCAGAATCTCTTGGAATAGATAATATGAAATTTAAATTTAAAGGACTGCTTTTATCAACATAATGCATTTTAATAAAGGGTGCTTTAAAATTTTGAAAATAATGCCAAGGCACAATTGCTAGTGCGCCTTCTGTTTTTTCTATAAATTGTATTATATTTTTTTCTTGATCAAGATATTTTATTATTTCTAATTTAATATCTTTTGATATTAAATTGACCCATTTTTCTTTGCCTTTAATAAGTTTTTCAACTTCATCAACACCTAATGTATTGATTATTTCATTTTCATTTTTTGTTAAAGTTTTTTTACTTATTAGGACAGACATAGTTTTTATTTTTAAAGCTTTAATATTGGGATATAATTTAAAATCTAGGGATTCAAATTCTTCTTTTGTTAAATAGCCTACAGAGCCTATTGTGCTGTTTATGGTTTGAAGTATTTTTTTGGTAGATGGTTCGATTTTTATGTATCTTTTATTAAATGCATTATTTTTGATTAGTGTTTTTAGAATAGCTTTGTTAGATATGCTGTCAATTGAACTTCCAATAGGTATAATGTCAATTCCCTGATCTGAAATGCTTCCCCAGTGTGAAATTTTATTATTATATATGTTGTGAATGTCTTCTATTGAGATTTTATCTGTGTTGATATTTTTGTTAACAATAAAAGCAATTTGTATTTCTTTGCCGTATTCTGTTTTAAATGGCACAAAGCTTTGAGTTTTGTTTAAAAATAAAGTTTGTTTTTTTTTGAAATAAAATAAAGAGTTGTACAATACATATGCTATTAGAAAAATTAATACCGCTGTTAAAAAATATGCAATAGAATTGATTATAAAGAAATAGAACTTATTAATTAATTTATTTATTTGAGTTTTAGTCACTTTTTCTTTAACCCTTTATTGGAAGATAGTATAAAATTTTTGAGTAAATTTGTAATTATTGAAAATAGTAATAATACTAGAGCTGTAGAAAAGAGAGCTTCTCTGTGAACACCCGAGGCGTATCCCATGTCCATAGCAATGTTTACAGTTAGTGTTCTAATAGGAGAAAATATGTTTTTTATAAAAAGAGGAGAGCCTCCTCCTACCATTAATACTGCCACGGTTTCTCCAATAGCTCTTCCTATTGCCAATATTGTTCCTGCTAAAATACCTCGACTAGCTGATGGTATTATTATCTTATATATTGTTTGCCAGTCTGTTGCTGCTAATGCAAGAGATGCAAATTTATATGATTTTGGAACGGCTTTGAGCGATGAATAACAAACGCTAATTATTGTGGGAACTATCATTATGCTTAATATGAGTGATGAGCTTATTAAATTGTATCCCAAATTGTCTTCTCTTTTAAAAATGTTTTTTACTAAAGCTGCAATAAATGTGCTTCCAAAAAATCCGTAAACTACACTGGGGATTCCCGCTAAAAGCTCTATTACTGTTTGTAAAAATTGTCGATAAAATCCTTTTGCTTTTTCAAGTAAATATATCGCAAATCCCAACCCAATTGGTAAAGCAATTAGAATAGAAAAAAGTGTAGTTAAAAGGGAATTAATAATGAATGCCAAAATACCATAAGATTTTTGTAAATTGCTAGCAGGATCCCAATTTGTGCTAAATAAAAAGTTTAAAATTTTAATTTTGTTATTAAGAAATGGCATTATTCCGGTTTTTAATATAAACAAACCCAAAAACAATATTGATAGGGAGCTGATTATTGCAGATATAAGAATAAAAGATTTGAAAATAATTTCAATTATTTTTCTTTTTGTCTTTAAGCTTAGATGCATTTTTTAAAAGAATCCCTTAAAGCTCATGTCAGTGTTAAATTGTATTACTTGACTTAAGGTTAAGTCAAGTTTTTTTTTCTTTAATTTAATTATGTTTTTATCCCTAAAAAGCCTTGTTCTTCAACAATATCTTGTCCGGTTGAGCTTGTCATGAAATCAATAAATTGAGTTACGCTTTTATCTTCGTATTTGTTATTTGTAACTATTATTAAATTTCTTTTAATGGTGTATTTATTGCTATTTATTGTTTCTTTTGTAGGATATGTGCTGTTAACAGAAAGAATATTTAAACCCTTTTCTATTGAATTTTTTGCGTATCCAAGACCTATATATCCTATTGAGTGGGGAGTAAGGCTTGTTTTTTCAATTACCTCTCCATTAGATTTTACCACTATTCCGTCTTGTCTAAATTGAGCTTCTTCGTGAGTTTTGAATATTTTATTAAGAAGTAGATCTTTTATAGACGAATAAGAACCAGAAGAAGAGTCTCGATTGATAAAATTGATTTTAGCATCAGGACCCCCCACTTGTTTCCAATTTTGAATTTCTCCATTTAGTATTTTAGCTAGATTTTCTTCTGTAATATTTGTAATTTTTATTTCAGGGCTTGTAATGAAAATTAAAGCATCATAAGCAAATACAGTTTCTTTTGCCCCTTGTTCAATTTCTTCTTTTGTTAAATCTCTTGATGATATTGCTATTTTATATATTTTGTTAAATAGCCCGTTTATGCCAACACTACTTCCTTGTGCATCGTATGTTACTTTAGTATTATTGTTTATTTTATTATATCTTAAAATCATTTCGTCTAGTATTGGGCTTACAGTTGTAGATCCTCCAATTGATACAATTTTTTCATTGTCTTGATTTTTACAGTTGTATAATAAACTTGTTGATAGCATAAAAATTAAGATAATAACTTTTTTCATCAAGTAAACTCCTTTGTTTAAGTATATAATAGCATTAATTTAAAATAAGTCAATTACAAATTAACCTTATTGATTAAGTTATAATTGAGGAATAATAGCAAATATTTTAATTTTTTGGTATAAATTACTACTAGATTTGTATGTTAAGTTTTGCGAGGTATTTAAATGGCAGTAGTGAAATCTAGTGAGATTGAAAAAGGTTCTTTTTTGCTTATCAAAGGGGCTCCTCATATTGTTCTTGAAAGAGAATTCTCAAAAACAGGTAGGGGGGGGGCGATAGTAAGGTTAAAGCTTAAGAACTTAAAAAACAAATTTGTCATTAGAGAAACTTTAAAAGGGGCAGATACTGCAGAAGCTATTGAAATTTATGAAGTTAGTGCTCAGTATTTATACAAAGATAAAGACGTTTTGGTTTTTATGGATTTAGAAACTTATGATCAAGTTAGTTTGGACTTAAAAGAAAGTGCTAATTTACAAGATAAAGTGCCTTTTTTGCAGGAGTCTGAAATCTATTCTCTTGTAACTTTTGACAATGTGGTTATTGACATTAAGCTGGCTCCAAAGATTGCTTTTGAAGTTGTAGAAGTTGAGGCGGCTGTTAAAGGTGACACTGTAACAAATGCAATGAAAAATATTACTCTTAATACAGGGCTTGTAGTAAAAGCTCCACTTTTTATTAACGTTGGAGATAAGGTTTTAATTAATTCTGAAACCAAAGAGTATGCAGAGCGGATTAAAAGTTAAATTAATATTGTTTTTTTGTTGTTTTGCTTGTTCTTGCGACATAAATTATCCAGAAATAAAAGAGCTTGATTATAAGATAAATTATTATTTTACTGAAAATCGCTTAGATTATTCCATGAGTTTTGATTTTGCAATTAAAGTTATAAATTCAAAAGATGTTTTTAAATTATCAATAGAGAATAAGAACACTAATGAGTTTATTCAAGTGATTAATAATAATTATAGCTCTTTTTTTATTGATTCTGGCCTTGGAAAGGATATTCTATATTGTAGGGATTTGAGGTTTAATTTTTTTGATAAAACTTTTGAAGATTTTACCTCATGTGTTCGCCTTTTTGATAAGGGCATGAGAGTATACAATAGAGAGCTTGTTATTTCTTTGGGCATGTCAAAATATGATTTAGATGATGTTCACAATTATGTATATAAGTCTAAAGATATGGAAATGTTAAACAAGTTAAGCAACTCTAAAGTATTTTTTGTTAAAACTTATAAAGATAAACTACATCCTGTTTCTTCAGTTATTAAAATCGATTCAATGGATATTCTAGAGATTGATAAAGCATTTGATAATTACATAGGTTTTTATTATGTCGAAAAAAATTCAAATCTTTTTTTTAAAGTTGGCTGAAAAGATCAAAATGGGCCCACCAGGACTTGAACCTGGGACCTACCGATTATGAGTCGGGTGCTCTAACCAACTGAGCTATGGGCCCTTAGCTCTAATTTATTATATTTATTTTTTATTCATTGTCAAGTTCATTTTGAATAACTTCTATTTTAGAAGTTAATACGTCTAATTTGTTATTAATTTTATTTTTTTCTTTTGTTAGGGCTTGTATCTTTTGTTGAATGTTTTTTATTTCTTCCTGTTTTGTTATTTTTAGTAAATCATTATTTAAGTTTAATATTTTTTGGTTTATTTTTTCTATTTTTTGAATTATTGAGCTGATTGCATTGGTTTTGGCTGTCATTTTATCTTTTTTTGTGATTTCAATAAATTCTTCAGCAATTTTTTTTAAAATGTTTTCTTTGTTTTTTGTAATAACATTGATTTCGTTTTTTATTTTATTCTTTTTGTATATTTTTTCTTTTTTGCTTGTAGATATTATTCCTTTTATTTCTTCTTCTATGTTTTTTATATTTATTTTGATTTCATTTATTATTTTAAATTCTTTAACAATTACATTGTTTAACTTTTTATTTAATGAAAATTCATTCATTATACTTTCAAAGTTTTCAGAAGGGTAATATTTTGTGAATACCTGCTTTTCAAATTCTTTTGATATTTTATATACATTTATCATATTAATAATATTGTTTATTGTTGAGCTAGCTTCAATCATTATTCTTTGTAAATAATTTTTTGTTTTATGATCGCTTGCTAATTCTATTTTTTTATATTTTTCAAGTTTCAATTTAGAAAAATTCATATTGTATTTGGATATTAATTCTAGATTTTGAGGATAAATTTCGATGATTGTTTTAGCAATTTCTTTAAGGTTTTTTTTATATGATTTACTAGTAGATTTATATTCTTTTTTAAGAATATAAATTTTTTTGTTTAAATTTTTTAATATGTTTTCATTTTCTTCTGATTTGCTTAAATTGCTTTTCATTTGATACAATTCTTTTTCTACTAATTTTAAATTGGGATAGTGGTTTAAATTTTTTAATTCTACTACATTATTATTTTTTAATATTTTTCCAAGCTCAATTAAATTTTTGTCTTTTTCTATCTTTAACAAGTTGACTTCTGATTTGATTTTTTTTATCATGGGAACTCTGGTTTTATTTTATGCTCTGTCAACTTTTTTTTCAAGCTCAAATTTAGATATTTTGTAATAAATTTTTCGTCCATGAGGACAATGTTTGATTTCTAGTTTAAAAAATTCATTTATTAAAAATTTACTAAATTCAACGCTTAGCATGTCATTTCTTTTAACAGCCTTTCTACAGGCAATAGTTGCGTATAAGTCAGATTCAAGAGAATTTATTGTCCTGCTTCTTCTTGATTGAAAAAAATTAATAAGAGTATTTTCATATTGACTACAAATATTAGGAATAGATTCAAGTTGATATTTTTTAGAGCCTATTTTAGAGATTATAATGTCCATTTGTTTGTATTCTTCAATCTCACTATCTATAATTTCTTCTGTGTTTTTATCAACTACTGTGAATTCAATTGGTACTAGAAGTTTTTGAACAATTTTTTTTGAATTTCTAAGTTTTTCATATATTATTTTTTCATGAACTGCGTGTTGGTCTATGAAGTAAATTTCATTTATTTTTTCAACGATTAAAAATTCAGAGAATATTTGTCCAATATAGTTAAATTTTATTTCTTCTTTTTCATTTTTATTTGGAGGTTCTTCAAATTCTAAAAAGTTGTCAGAGAAAATGTTTCCAATGTTTTCCCTGAGTGTTGGTCTATTCTGTATAATTGAATTGTACCTTCTAAGGTCAATATTGCTTTGTGTTATGTTTTTGTTTGGCTCGTTTACATTATCCTCTGTTTCTAAATTATTGTTTTGTGTTATATCATATGTGTTGATTTTATTAAAGTTTTCTGGTTGGTTTGTCATTTCTATTAAATGATCATCTTCTGTTAATTGTCTTTTTATTATTATGTCTTGGTAGTTATTTATGTTTTTATCAAAAAAATTATTAATATTGTCAGATATTAGTTTAAATAAAAATGGAAGATTGTAAAATCTTACTTCTTTTTTTTGAGGGTGTACATTAAAGTCAATATATTCGGGGTTTATTTCTAAAAATAAATAACATATTGGGAAGTTGCCAGGAGAAAGTATTCTTCTGTGTCCATTAGTTATTGCTTCTAAGAGATCTTTTTGATCGATAGGCCTTCTGTTGACGAATGTTTTAATATGTCTTTTACTTTTTTTAGAAAAGTTATCTGGTGCTAAAAATATTTCTATTTTTATATTGTCATGTTCTTTTTTTAAGACCCTAAATTTATTATTTTCTATTACATTTCCATATACATTTTGAACCCTGTCAATTAAGGATTCTTTAAAGTAAATTTTTCTTAGCTTTTGATTTAAATTAATTTCGAAATTGATTTCGGGGTGGGTTATTATTTTTTCTTCTAAAACTTTTAGACACATTTTTGTTTCAATGGGTTCTTGCTTTAAGAATCTTTTCCTTGCTGGGAAGTTGTGAAATATTTTTGTGACATCTACTATTGTTCCGTTTATGGCAGGTTGTTTTTTAAAGCATTTTTCAATTCCATTTTCTACTTCTATTTGATAGCTTTCATTGCTAGTTGTTGAGCTTGTTATTGAAATGTTGGAGCAAATTGCAATACTAGAGAGAGCCTCTCCCCTAAAGCCTAGAGTTTCTATTTTTCTTAAATCTTCTTCTGATGATATTTTTGAAGTAGTGTGTGGTAGATAGCAGATTTTTAAATCTTCTTTACTTATTCCGCTTCCATTATCTATTATTAAGATTTTGTGAATTCCCCCTTCTTCAAGAAAAACCTCAATTTTAGTAGCTCCAGAATCTATTGAATTGTCTAGCAATTCCCTTAATATTGAACATGGCCTGTCTATTGATTCTCCTGCTGCTATTTTTTGAACCAAGTATTTATCTAAGAATCTTATTTTGTTCATTGAAATTTATATTCCTATTATTTTTTTAATATTTTCATTTTTTTTGTAATTTGGAAATTTTTTTATAAGTTCTCTTAGTGTTTGATCATTGTTATTTTCATTATATTCTATTATTCCTAGTGCATGTAAGGCCTCTGGATTGTTTGGTTTTAATTTTGTATATTCTCTTAGAAGGTCTTTAGCTCTTGTGTTATCATTAATTTCAATTAAAGTGGTTGCAAGATTATATTTTGCTTCAATATCTGAATTGATTATTGCTTTTTCAAAAATCTCAATTGCTTTTTGATAATTTTTTTCTTTTTTGTAAAGTATCCCAAGATTGTTTAAGGCTAATTTATTATTTTTGTTTATTATCTTTTCAAGAGTTGAGATTGCTTGACTTTTATTTCCTGATTTTTCGTATGCTTTTGCTAGGTTTATATAGGCTGAAGTATTTTCAGGGTTTTTTTTAATTACTAAGCTGTAAAGTGGTATAGCATTTTGGTAATTTTCTTTTTTAAGATTTATAGATGCTTTTAAATATAAATATTCACTTTTTTCTGGATTTAAATCGATGGCTTTGTTTATTGTTTCAAGAGATTCTTCAAGTTTATTGTTTTCAAATTTTGCTATTGATAGGTTGTAAATAGCAATTTCATTAGGTTTTTTTGCATTGGCATTAAAAAAATTTAAATATTCTTCACTTTGTTTGAAGTTGCCCAAGTTATTTGATACTATTCCTGCTTTTAATGCATAATTGGGGTTTTTGTTTAGATTGTAGGCGTTTTTAAAGCTTGCCAATGCTTGTTGCATATCACCATTTTTTTCTTCTGCTATTCCTTTTTGGTAGTAGGCAGTGCCATAATTTTTATCAATTTGTATTGCTTTCTCAAAAGATTCTATTGCTTTTTTGTTTTTATTTAGCATCATTAAAGCTATTCCTTTGTTATGAAATGCTTTTTTATGTTTTGGTTCGAGCTTTATTGTTTGATCAAATGATTCTATTGAGTGTTCATACTTTTTAAGCTTAAATCTAATGATTCCAAGCTTATAGTGATCTTCTTGGGTATTTGTGAGTTTGGTAATTTTTTCGTATGCATTTTCTGCTTTTAGCAAATCTCCATTGTTTTCATAGGCTTGAGCTAAAGTTTTAGAGGCCCAGGCGTCATTGGGATTGTTTTTTAAGAATTCTTTTAAATCCTTAATGGCTTGTTGGCGTGATTTTGTATTTTCAAGATCAATAGGCCTTATTGAATGAACCTTAGATCTAAGGTCCTCCAGGTGCTGTATTTTATTAGCTTGAGCTAAGGTTTTAGAGGCCTGAGCGTCATTGGGATTGTTTTTTAAGAATTCGTTTAGATTCTTAATGGCTTGTTGACGTGATTTTGTGTTTTCAAGATCAGTGGGTTTTATTGAATGAACCTTAGATCTAAGGTCCTCCAGGTGCTGTATTTTATTAGCTTGAGCTAAGGTTTTAGAGGCCTGAGCGTCATTGGGATTGTTTTTTAAGAATTCGTTTAGATTCTTAATGGCTTGTTGACGTGATTTTGTGTTTTCAAGATCAGTGGGTTTTATTGAATGAACTTTGGATTTAAGGTCCTCTAGGTGCTGAGGCTTCTTGTCTTCTTTATCTAATTGAAAAATTTCTTTTTTGTAAGGATCTTTTGGTATATTAATGAGATTTGGTTCAATATCTTTTTTTATTAAGGTTAATAGTAAATTTGAAGCTTCTTTATTTTTTGAATTTTCAATCAATTCATTTACTTTTTGAAATTTGTTGCTTAGACCTTTTTTAATTAATTCTTTTAATCTGTTTTTTCCAAGTGTGACTCTCCCGGTGTTAATATCGTCTAATATTTCATAGAGCTCTTTTTTTATTAAGTAGCTATATGGCCTGTAAATTTTCCCTATTATTGTTTGACTGGGCGGAGAAAGTTCGCTTTCTTTTTGGAAATTTGAAGGAATTTTTTTTAAAGATGTAGCATTGTTATTGTTTGGATATTTACTGCTGTCTGGAGCTTTTAAAATATTTTCCGAATTTTTTTCTTTGGATAAATTTGTGTTTTGCTTATCATTTTCTATTTTTTGAGAGTTGTTTAAAATATTTTCACTATTTGATTTTTCACTTAATTTTTTTTTTAGTTTTTCCAAATTAAATAAATTTTTTTGGTCATTAACACTCAATTTGGGATTTGGAGATTGTATTATTTGGTTTTCTTCTTTTGGGTTTGTATTTGGTTTTATTTTTTCTGGGATTTTACTTTTTTTAAATTCAGATATGTCTTCATCTTCAATGCCAACATCATCGTTTCTGTCAGAGTAGTTTTCTGTTATTGTGCTGTCTTTGATGTATCTATTATTAAATGCTATATCAAAATTTTCGTTTACATTTGTTTTTGTATTGTCTTGACCTTTAATCTTGTCTAAGATTTGATTCGCAGAATCTCTTTGCAAGTCTTTTGATTCAAAAGGACTACTGTTGGCAATTTCTGCTAGTGTATTTGTAAGCATTGCAATGTCTTCGTTTTGGGGGTATTTGTCTTGCAGAAGTTTTGCAACAGAATATGCTTTTTTATAGTTTCGATCTATTACGCTATTTTTAACTTCGTTTAGCATTATTTCTCGATTTTTGTCATTTAATTTACTTTGATATATATAGTAACCAAAGCCCCCAAATGATAAGATGAGTAAGAAAATTAAAAGCAATAATACCGAAAAATTTGTATGTTTTTTATTCATCTATGTATAACTCCTCTTGCCAATTAAGTTTTTCTAGCTCAATTAAAGAATTCGTTTCTAGGTTGTCTTTAAAACTATCTTTAAGTATTTGATTTTTATTTTCTTTCGCGTATACAATATGCTCGGTTCGCCCCTTCAAACTTTTGTCAAGTTGTTCAAGATTAATTTTTTCATTTCTTAAATAACTTATTATAAGCAAAATGCTATCTTTTTTTTCTGTTTTTGATCTAAGGGTAATAAATTGAGAGTAGTCGTGGATAGCCATAGTATAAGAGTCCCAAGCTTTTTGGTATTCTTTTTCTTTAGAAGTTATTTTGCCCTGTTGAACATAGGCATTGGCTCTGTTTAGTAGCGCGCTGTCATAATTAGGTCTACTTTTAATAGAATTAGAATAATATTTTATTGCTAAAGGATAGTAACCTTCCCCTCTGTTAAACATTATGTTGCCTAATTCGTAATATAGTATGTAGTCGATTTCACCTCCTACTGCAATTCCATCAAGCAATGCTCCTTCTGCTTCTGTTAGTTGATTATTTTCTCTGTATGCTATTGATAAAAAGTAATAGCCGAGTTGTACTTTTGGGTATTTTTTAATAGCATCACTTAGTGTTTCGATTGCTTGAATATAATTTTTGTTTTTCATCTCTTCTTTGCCAATTCTAATTAGCCTTTGAGAATATGCCAATTTTGAATTTAATATTAAAATCAAAAATAAAATAAAAATCTTGTAATTTTTATTTAAAAATAAATAAATCCTCATTCTTTTCCCATTATACTTATTTTAGATTAAATGCTTTTAGCTTTCATAAGCTCTTTTTTAAAATTTATTTTTTGCTTCAATTTTGTTTTGAAAAAAGAAATAAATTCTAATAAACTATTTTTTTCATTAGATTTTATCTTTCTATTGTTTTTTAATTCTACCAGATTCTCACAATATATTAAATAGCACATTGCAGGTAATAATTTTTTTCCATTTTCATCTTCCAGTTTTTCAATAAGATTAAATCTTATATTTTTGAGAATAATTTTTAAAATTCTTGATCTTGTTTTTAGTGATTTTATTAAAAGATATGATTTTTGGTAATCTAGTTGGCTGGGATTTATTTTTTGTATTTTTATTATTTTTTTGGGTATTGTAATTTTATTTTCGTCAAGGTAGAGTAGTATGTCTGATATAAATTTGAAATGCTTATATTCAATATTTGGGTAAAAGGATAGAAAATATACAAGTATTTGATTTTGTATTTCAAAGGTTTTAGATTTGAAAAATTCTTTCATGCGTTGACAAAAAATTTTTTTATCCTTATTATCAGCATAAATATAGAATGCAATCCAGCCATAAGTTTCTATATTCTGAGAATTTTTTTTGACATAATGCATAATAATTTCTAAGAATGCACTCTTAATGTATCTTTCTTTAAAGATTGAGCTTTCGTATGGGTTGAAATTTGTTTTGTCAAAAGATATAAAAAAATCTTCTGTTTGAAATTTTGCAGTTATAATTTCTTTTATTTTTTCTTTTATGTTAATTAATTTATGTTTTTCAATGTACTCAAGCGCATCTATGAAAGATTCCCAATTGTTAGATATTTTGTCTTTGAAAAACCAAGTTAAATATTTTTTTGTTATTGTTTTTTCAATTACATATAAATAACACTTTAATGTGTCTTGAAAATCTTTTGGAGTGTATTGTGTGAAATCGCTAAAAAAATAATTAAAGCTAATATTTTTACTCGAACCTTTATAAAAAATTTCATTAAGACTTAAAGTTTTTAGTGCACGTAAGTAGTTTAAAATTTCATTGTATTTTAGCGCTAGAATTTCTTCTTCCAAGTATTTGTAATGTTTTATTAAAATTTTAATAAAAATGTTTTTACTCAAACACCCAACTGGCCAATATGTAAGTATTAGCATTCTTTTTAATTTTATTAGTCTACTTTCTTTATTGGTTAAGCTTGATTTAAAAACTTTTTGATTTTCTGGTTGATATTTTAAATTTTTATTTAAAATATTTAGTATTTTAATTTTATTTCTGTTTCTTACAGCTACCAGAATATCTATTGTTTGTTCTAGGCTGTCAATGTTAATATTGCTGGAAAAATTTAATATAATTTGCTTGTAAATGTCTTTTTTTTCTTGAGAATAATAAGGGCTATTTTGTATTTCAATTAGTTTTAAAAAGTTGCTAGATTTTAGTTTATATGTTGTTCCTAGTTTTTTGGTGTTGAGATTAGCTTCTTTGTTTATTTGAATAAAATTTTTGCTTCTTACTATTTCTAATATCCATTTTTTAATTGCTTCATTTTTAGTGTTTTTGTAGTAGTATTCTTCAAGTGAAGTGTTAAATGCATTTTTTTCTTTTTCATAATCATTGCTAATTTTTATAAGTTCAATTATTTCAGGTTTTTCTAATTTGTAAAGCTGGGAAGAAATGCCATATTTTAAAACTTTTTCTTCTATATATTTGTTTATATACTTTTTTAATGTGGCAAGGGAATCATAAAATTCTGAATCCTTTTTAATCGTTTTCATTTATTCCTTTTTTGATAATTTCCATTAAATTTTTATCTTTTTTAGCAGAATTTATTATTGCCTCTAGATAACCCTCAAGAGTTCCTATGTCAATTCTTTTCCCCTCAATGGTTTTATATAATACTTTTTTTTGATCCATTAGCTTTTTTAAAGCATAAATGTGATAGTATTCACCTTCTTTATGTAGTTTGAATCCTTCTTCTAAATGTTCAAAAAACTCATAATTGTACAAAAATCTTCCAATAGATGCTTTATTGCTAGGCTCACTTCCAATCTTTGGTTTTTCAACAATGTTTTTTACATGGATTTCGTCTTTGTAGAGATCTATTACTCCGTATCTATTTATATTTTCTGGATTTTCAATGATAGATATTATGTTCTTTCCAGTTTTTTCATAAAGTTTGATCAATTGCAAGCTTAATGGTGGATTTCCAATGCAAAGATCGTCAGGGTAAGCTACAACTACAGGTTCTCTATTTATCCAGGGTTTTGCATAAAGTAGGGCATTTCCTGTTCCTAGCATTTCTTTTTGTCTTATGAAGCTTATGTTGATTTTTTTGCTTCTAATCTTTTCTAATTCATCTTTTTTATTTTCTTTTAAAAAAATATTTTCAAGTTCAATTTCTCTGTCAAAATAATCTTCAAGAACTTTTTTTCTTCTTGAGCTTATAAATAAAATATCTTTTATTCCTGAATCAATGAATTCTTGAATAATATAATCTATGGCTGGCTTGTTTAAAATTGGTAGCATTTCTTTTGGAATTGTTTTTGTTATTGGTAAAAATCTTGTTCCATACCCAGCTGCCAGAATAATGCCTTTCATATTTTTCTCTCTTAAAATAAGATTATAGCAAAAATTTAATTTTATATATTCATTGTTTTTTAAAATTGTTTTAAAATTTTTATTTATGTATGTAAGTTCGGGTAAATATAAAGGTAAAAAGATTTTATTTCCCAAGAATGGCTCTGTTCGTCCTGTGATGTCTCTTGTTAGAGAAGCCTTTTTTTCTATTATTTTTAAGGATATTGTTAACTCAAAATTTTTGGATGTTTTTGCAGGGACTGGTATAATGTCTATTGAGGCTCTTAGCAGGGGGGCTAGTCTTGCTCATCTTGTTGAATGTAATAGAAAAATTAAAATTACATTAGTTAAGAATTTTAATTTTGTTGAGGAATTTTATAAATTCTTTTTTCAAAGAGCAGAGGATTTTTTGAGTAAAAAAGATCTTTTTTATGATTTTATTTATCTTGATCCTCCGTTTAATTATAAAAATAAGATTAATCTGCTTGAGATTATTTTAAAGGGTAAAATTTTAAATGATAAAGTTAACATCATTATGCATTATCCTTCTAGTGAAGATTTGGAGATAAATACATCAAAATTTTCAGTTTATAATTTAAAAAGGTATGGGGGATCAAAACTTATTTTTTTGAGAATATTGTAGGATTTATTTTTTTCCATAACTAAAAGGAATGAGTTGAATTTCATTTTTATTTAATTCTGAAATACTGTTTTTTATTACAAAATCATCCACATTGTTTAACGGATTTTTTTTATAATTTCCATTTGCATCTTTTATTAAAATTTCTTTGTTCTCAAGATCCATTATTATTTCTTCTATTTTGTAAGTTTGGTTTTTTTTGTTTATTATAGATAGATTTGGCGTAATGCCCATTTTGTATTCCAGAACAGCAGCTTGAAAAAGATTTTCATTATTATTTTTTTTGTTTACATCTACTATTTGCCCATAATCAAAAGGTGCAAGTATTGTTAAAAAATTTTCAAGCATTTTAATGTCGAATTTTTTGTTTTTTGTTTGCTCTTTTGGCTCTTTTCTGCTCCAGTAGTATTTCCCACTATTTTCTATTAAGAATTTAACAGTCTCTAAAGGGTTAGCACTTTCTTTAATTATGATTGGATTTACCAATTCATCGTAAGTGTCTACTATACAAAAAATTCTAACAAGTTCATGAATAAATTTGTTGATTTTTAGTTGCGGATGCCCAGTAGCATCAAGGTAGTCTTTTTGCCCATTGATTATCATTTTTGTAATAGCTGAAATATCTTCTCTTATTCTAAACAAATTTTTAGCAATGTTAATATTTTTTTCCAAGTGCTCTATTTTTAATTTGTGATGTTCTTTAAAATTCTTGTCTTTAAGGCTTATTTTATTACCCATATTTTCCAATATTGTTATATGCATTAATCCTATTGAGTGTAGCAACGATCCAAGTGCGGCTTGTAGTATCATGTCTTCTGCATAAAAAAATTCTGTAAATTCGGTATATTCAGTTTTATCAAGAAAAAATTTAATGGTTGAACGAGGTGCATTTTTCAAAGACCTTATTTTGTTTAAATTTGCAATTGTAATTAGAAAGTAAATTGTTGTATCGACTGAATGTAGCAGTATTGAATCACCTTCTGTTTTGACTTTTCCTTTAAAAAATTCATAGTCTCTTCTAGCAGAATATAAATATAATTTTTTTAAAGTTTTTTTATCTTTAAGATTTTCTTTTGTTCTAAGCTTTTTAACATCAAAATAATGATATATTTCTAATAAAATTTTTTGCAAAGATGTTATTTTATGTCTTGGAAGTATTTTAAAGCTTCCTTCCAATATTTCTTTCCAATAAATTTGATTAGGCTCAGTCTCCATCAATGTATTTATTTTCATGAGCGGTTTTTTGCCCTTGGTAATAAATATTGGATCGTCTTCCTTAAAGGGCTTATATACATCTTTTAGATTATCTATTAGCTTTTCTCTTAAATAGTTAAGATCATCATTTAAAATTTCTTCATTTATTTTTTTTATAAGGTCTTCATATGACTCATCTTCTTCTTTTTTAAGTACAGGAATGTATGGCGTATTGCCTTTGGAAAGTATTTTAATGATTTTTTCATTTATTCTTGTGCCAAGTTTTGATAACTTTCCTATTCTTGAAAAAATTATGTCTTGTTCGCTTAGATCTTTTATTTGCTTTATTTCTTTAAGTATCACTTTGAGATCCTTTTAATCTTTAAATAAATGTCGCCGAGGAGAATCGAACTCCTGACACAAGGATTTTCAGTCCTATGCTCTACCAACTGAGCTACAGCGACAATTGTAATTTAAACAAATGTATGCTGCCGAGGAGAATCGAACTCCTGACACAAGGATTTTCAGTCCTATGCTCTACCAACTGAGCTACAGCAGCATTTTTATTCTAGTACCTTAATTTTTTCATAAGTATATATGTTTGTCAACTCTTTTTAAATTTTAGCTTTCAAATGTAGTGCTAAAAAAATGATTTATAGCTAGTTTTTAGGCTTTAAAATGGACAATTCTAAAAATTTAATTAATTTTTCAAGGTGTGTAGTAAAATATTTTTTGAGTATTTTTTTAAATGTTTTTGTTTGTTTTTTAAAATTTAAATAAAGATTTGCGTTACTGTTTAATCTATAATAACAGATTTATAATATATATTTTACAGGTATTTAAAGAAAAAATTTATGCTAATAAAATTTCAATTTCTTTTGTGAAGATATTGAAAGAAATCCATATCTGTTGAGAAAATTTTTCTTTTATCTTTTAATACTGCTTTATAGCTTTCTAATGCCTGCCAGAATTTGTAAAATTCAATATTTTTGCCGTATGCATTTGAATAAATTTTTGCGGCTTCTCTATCCCCTTCGGCTTTTATTTTTGCAGCAGTGGCTTTTGCTCCACTTAATATTTTCAGTTTTTCTTTTTCTATGCTTCCAAGAATTTCTGTTTTTTCAGCTAATCCTATGCTTCTTTGTTCTTCTGCGATTTGTTGTCTTTCTGAGATCATTCTGTTGTTTACAGATTCAATAAGGCTTGGGTCATAAGTAACTTTTCTTATTAGTACGTCTACAATTTCAATTCCAATATCTTTGGTATTGTTGTTTGCTATACGAATTATTTCTTTTTCGATTATCTTTCGTCCTTTTGTTATTTTATAAATACCGTTAATTTTTGTTTCTTGTGGGGTGAGTATTCCATTAGACAAACGTTGAATAGGATCGTTTGAGCTTCTTATAATTTCAAGCAAAGGGTATTTTGCAATAACCCCTCTAACAGCAGGTTCAATTGCTGCATCAATTCTAATGTAAGCTCTACTCATTGTTTTTATTGTTGTGTAAAATTTATTTATGTCTGCAATTTTCCATCTAGCAGTTGTATCAATCCATATTAATTGCTTTTCTTCCCCTCCTGTTGGGATTCTTTGAGGTTCTCCATCCCATCTAAGAATGATTTTGGGAAATATTTGCACATTTTCAATTAATGGGATTTTATATTTAAGTCCAGCTAAATTTTCAGTTCTTTGAATTTTTCCAAGTCGAGTGGTTATTGAAATTTCATTTTCTTTTAAAATATAAATTGGTTGGAAAATAGACAAAATAGTCAAGCAAACTATTACTGTAAAGGTTATAATCTTTATAGCAGATAATAAAAGATTTATTATAAATTTCATTTATTTTACCTCTTTAAATGGTAGAAAATTTTTGAAGTTTTTGTCAATTAATTCAATGTTATCTTTGTTTTCAAGTATTTCTTTCATGGTTTCATTGTAAAGTCTTTCTTTTGTGATATCGGGATTTTTTAAGTAAGCGTCTAATATGGCATTGAAAATTTCTGTGTCTGCTAATGCATTGTTTATTCTGCTTTCTTTGTATCCTCTAGCTTCTTCAATAACCTTTAATGCTTCACCTTTGATTTTGGGAACTATTTGGTTAAATTCTTTTTTCCCTTCGTTTATGTATTTATTTTTGTCTTGAATTGCAATGTTTACATCTTCGAAAGCTTCGTAAACTTTTCCTTTTGGGGGTAGGGCATTTCTAATTTGTACTTGCACTACATCGATGCCTAAATTATAATTATCTATTATTTCATTCATAGAAGATTTTACGCCTTCTGTTATTCCCACTCTGTTATCATTTATTATTTCAAAAATAGTATTATCCCCAATCAATCTATTCATTGATGACTTTGCAATATCTTTAATTGTTGTTTCAGGATCTTCTACTTTAAATTTGAACGAATAAGGATCTCTTATTTTGTATTGCACTAACCATTCGATGTTTATGATATTTAAATCCCCAGTAATAATCCTGCTTTCGTCGTTTGCATTATCATTTTCTCTAATATCGCTTGAAGATATTAGAAATCCAAATTTAATTTCTTGGACTATTTTTACAGGTACGATAAATTTTTCTTCAATTAATGGAATCTTTACGTGTATTCCTGAATCAAGAGTTCTGTTAAGCTTGCCAAGGCGAAGTACAATTGCCTCTTCTGATGGTCCTACTATGAATATGTTTGCAATAACTATTATTGATATTAGTATCAATGTAATAATAATTATTAAATATTCATAAGTTTTATTAAAAATTTGTTTTATGTCAAACATTTGCTTCTCCTAATGTTTTAAATTATTTTTAGTAAGCGAATTTTGTCACTACTTTTTAGATTTGATAAAAGTTATTGTTTCAATTTTATTATTCTGAATTTCCTTAATAAAATATTCTCCATCATTTGTTTTTACGGTTTCGTTTTTTGTTGGTATTTTGTCAAGCAGATCTATTAAGTATCCACCAATTGTATTTGTATATTCTTTATGTTTAATGGATATCCCAATTGCCTCTTCAATCTCGTCAAAAGTAGTTTCTCCAAGTATTGAGTAAGTATTGTCGTTGATTTGGGTAATCAGAGGCTTTTCTTCTTTAATGTCGTATTCGTCAGATATTGCTCCAAAAATTTTTTCTACTATGTCTTCTATTGTAAGTATCCCCGAAAAACCACCATACTCATCGATTACGATTGCCATTATTTTTTGTTTTTTCCTCATAATATCCAGTATGTCTTTTATCCTTTTGTTTTGTTGTACAAATACAGCTGGTTTAATAAATTGAGAAACGTTTTTATTCATATCTTTTTTATTGACTTCTATGAGGTCTTTGGCTATTAAAATCCCAATTATCTGTTCTCTGCTTTGTCCTTTGTATATAGGAATTCTAGAGTATCCTTCTTCTTTGATCAATTTGATTACATCTTTTAGCTTTGATGAGCTTGAGAGTGAAAAAACCCCTGTTCTGTGGGTCATGATTTCAGAAGCTCTTACCTGATCTATATCTAACATTTTTTGCATAAATATTCTAGAGTCATTTTTTAAAATTCCCAAACTTCCTGCTAAAGAGAGCATATTTTTTATGCTCTCTTTAGTCATTTGGGAGCTAGTCTTAACTTTAAAGAGATTTAATATTTTTTTTTATGATTTTGTTTATTATATATATTAGTGGAGTAAATATAAAAATTAATGGCTTTAAAAAAAATGAAGTAGATAGGGCAATTATTTCATTATTTAGAATTGCAATTTGTTTTGGAAGTATTTCGGCAAAAATTAGAACGATTATTGTTATTAGGCCCGTTGATATTGCAAGTGCACTGTTTCCGTATTTTTCAAGTACAAATTTTGTTGTAAGTGTGCTTGCTACAATGTTTGATATATTGTTGCCGATAAGAATAGTAGTAATTAATTTTGAAGGAGATTGAACCAAATTGTACACCGATATTCCCGATTTCCCTTTTTTTCTTATGTCTTGTATCTGAATTATGCTTAATGAAGTATAAGCTGTTTCAGATGCTGAGAAAATAGCAGATAATATTATAAATAGTAGTATTATGATTAATTCTAGCATATATGTATTATTTTAATTTATCTTTAATAAAAATGCTTTAAGTTATGTCCTTAAGTATAAAAATATTTTTGACTTGACCTTAGAAGGCGCTGACCGGAATCGAACCGGCGAATCAAAGTTTTGCAGACTTCTCCCTTAGCCACTTGGGTACAGCGCCTTGTAACATTGCTTAGTTTATTAAAAAAATAGAAAATTGTAAATATATTTTCTATTGAAGCATAATTTTGAATTTCTTAGCTATTTTTATTAGTTTTATGTAAAATTTTAATGTATGAATAAAAAACTTAATGAAGTTTTATTAAAGTTAGATCAAGATTTAATAAAATGTGTAAAAGGTTCTCTTGATTTAGAAATATCAGGAGTTACTTATAGTTCTAAATTGGTTTTGCCCAGGTTTGTGTTTTTTGCTCTTCCAGGAATTCATTTTGATGGGCATGATTTTATTGAAATTGCAATTCAAAAGGGTAGTAATGTTATTGTGTGTTCACGAGATGTGGATTTTTACAGTTCTAATGTTACTTATATTAAGGTAGATGACTTTAACATAAGAAAATTTATGTCTAATTTTTCAAATATTTTTTATGATGAGCCTTCAAAAAAATTAAAAGTTATTGGAGTCACTGGCACTGATGGGAAAAGTTCTGTTTGTTATTATATATATCTTCTTTTAAAAAAAAAGGGTGTTAAAGTAGGTTTTATATCGACAGTATTTTTTGATGATGGGAGTGGGAGCTTGATTAAAAATCCTTACAGACAATCAACTCCCGAGTCTACGGAAATACATTCATTTTTAAGCAACATGGTTAAAAATGAAGCTCAATATGCAATTCTTGAATCTACTTCTCATGGGCTTGATCTTGAAACAGCAAGGCTTATTGATGTTAATTATTTTGCAGTTGTTTTTACCAATATTGGACATGAGCATCTTGAATTTCATGGCACAATTCAAAATTATTTGAATGTCAAGCTGGGTCTTTTTCGGTCTGTTAGCGATGATGCTGGTTTTGGGGTTATTAATCTTGATGACTTTTATTCTTCTGATTTTAAGAATGCTGTTAAGAAATCTTTTACTTATAGCTTAAAAAGCAGTAAAGCAGATTTTTTTGTTAGTTTTATTGATGAGAAAACCGATTCTACTAGATTTGAATTTTATCACAAGGGGGTTAAATATTTTGCTAATGTTAACTTGCTGGGGAGTTTTAATGTTGAGAATGTAATGGCTGCCCTTATTTTAGTTTCTCAAATTTTAAATAGCGATATTCAAGATATTGTTGATAAACTTGACTGTATTAAAAGTCTTGATGGGCGTATGGATAGTATTAATTTGGGGCAAAATTTTTCTGTAATAATTGATTATGCTCATACTCCTGGTGCTTTTTCCAAGCTTTTTCCTATTTTTAAGAGATTTACTACCGATAGATTAATTTCTGTTTTTGGTTCTGCGGGAGAAAGAGATGTTGAAAAAAGATTTTTGCAAGGGCAAATTGCAGATATTTATTCTGATTTAATAGTGCTTTGCGATGAAGATCCAAGAGGCGAGAATAGTATGTGTATAATTAAAGACATTGCAAAAGGAATTGTAAATAAAGTTGAAAATAAGGATTTATTTTTTATTGCTGATAGAAAGCAGGCTATTGAAAAAGCAATAAGTCTTGCAAAGGCAGGAGATTTGGTTGTAGCTTTGGGCAAAGGTCATGAAAGTTCAATAATTTATAAAAATAGAGAAGTTTTTTGGAATGAACAAGAGGTAGTTAAAAATGCTATTTTAAGTTTAGAAAAATCAGAAAAGGAGAAGTGATTTGAAAAAAAATCTTATGTTGATATTTGGTGGCGTTTCTTTTGAGCATGAAATTTCTTGTAAATCCGCTTATAGTATTTATTTAGCCCTTTTAGATTTAAATAAATACAATATTTACCCTGTTTATATTGATAAGTGTACAGGTGTTTGGTATTTATTAGATTCTGTTTCTGATCCTCCAAAGCCCATTAATACAGATGTTTTGCCTATTGTTAGTTTATTGCCAGGTCTTGGAATTTTTTCAAACAATAAAAATCTTGAAATTGATGTTGTTTTTCCCGTTGTTCACGGAAGAACCGGTGAGGATGGCGCTATTCAAGGGGTTTTAAAGGTTGTGGACATTCCTTGTGTTGGTGCTGGTATTATAGGGAGCGCTATTTCTAGTAATAAGTATTTTTGCAAACTTTTGCTTAAAAGTTTTGATATCCCTTTGGTTCCTTTTATTGGATTTAGACAGCATGATTATTTTTTAGACAAAGAAGAAATAAAAAGAAATGTAAAGGAGGTTTTAGGCTATCCTGTTATTGTTAAGCCCGCAGTATTAGGGTCTTCAATTGGAATAAATGTGGCTTACAGTGAAAATCAGATTGAATCTTTTATTAAAGAGGCTTTAAGGTATGACCTTACTATTGTAATAGAGAAGTTTATTGAGGCTAGAGAGATCGAATGTTCTATTATTGGGAATGAAAAGATGAAAATATTTTCTCCTGGGGAAGTTGTTGTTCAAGATTTTATATTTTATGATTATGATGCTAAATATTCTGTTATTCCTGGAAATTCTATTATTTTTAATATTCCTGCACATCTTGAGACAAATCAGTTGTTAAGCATTAAAGAATATGCTTTTCTTGCTTATAAGAATCTAGAACTCAGAGGTATGGCAAGAGTTGATTTTTTTGTTGAAAAAAAATCAGGAACCATTTATCTTAATGAAATAAACACTATTCCAGGATTTACCGATATATCTATGTTTGCTAAAATGTGTAGTAATGATGGTCTTCAGTTTAAAGACCTAGTGGATAATTTAATCGATTATGCTTTTCAAAGTTACATTAATAGGAAAAAAAGGATTGATTTTGAAAATTAATTTAGATTATTAGATTAATTTAATTTTAAATTTTTTAGATTTTCAATCTCTTTATCATCTTTTAGTTTAAAGTATTCAAGATTTTTATATTTTTCTGCTTTAGGCAATATTCCTGAATATTTTATTTTGTAAGAATAATTTATTTTTATATTTTTTTCTTCTGTATTATTAGTTTTATTGTAAATTTTAACTTGATTTTTTTTAATATGAATATTTGCAAATGCTTCATATGCTATATCATCTTGAGATTTAAGAGTAAATGCAATTGTTGTTTTTTTAGAGTTAATGTTTTTAAGTGTAAAGATAATTTTATTAGCCAATATTTTATAAGGAGTATTGCTTTGATAAATTATTAGTTTAGATGCGTTTTTAAAATGCAGCTCGATTTGATTTGCAATTTTTTGAGTAACTAAATCGATGCTATAAACAGCTCTTTCTGCTATATCTATTTTTTTAAAATCAATATTCATTAGCTCATCATCGACTTCAATGTTGGTTTTTAATATTTTTTCGTTTGCTTGTAAAGTTAGATTAAAGTCGTTTGAAATTATTTGGATAGGATGTTTTTTATCTTTTGGATATTCAATTTTTATTTTGTTTATTTTTTCTGGAAAGCTAACCGTTTGTTCTATTTGTATTTCATGCTCTTTTTTATCAATATTGCTAGATATTATAATTGTGGTTATTAAAAAAAAAATTACAAGACCAAAGTTTTCAGCTTTTTTTAAATTTTGTTTAATTTTTGGGAGTTTGGATTTTAAATGTTCTGAGATATTAATAAATATGATAGAGAAAAGACAAGTTGATATTATATAGCTTAGTGTAAGTGTATTTTTGATTGATGTAGTATTTTGTATTAATGTTATTAATACAAAATTGATTATCCAAATGATTAATATCACTATTTTTCGAATAATAGTATTTTTATTTGGTTTTATTAATAATAAAATGCTTTTTATGATAATTATTAAGATAAATTCTATTTTAATAAACATTAATATTATTAGTTCAATAATAGAGGTTGATATTGCTAGGTATTTAAGTTGCCTGTAATTTAAATATATTGTGAAATTATATGTAAAAAGAGACAAAAGATTATGTATGAGCAAAGTTGCAAAAAAAGTTATTAGATGTTTGGGATTTGTTATGCTGTAAACCGTTGTATTTTCATAGCCTGCAAATATTTTATTTGTAAGCAATAAGGATATGTAAGTGCTTAAAAATAAAGTAAAAAACAATCTTACTAATTTGTAATAATTATTTTTTACTTTTTTCATAACTAGTCCGGCTTCTTTAAATTTTCTAATAAATACAATTATAATTAAGTTATAACAAATGTAAATTAATGCTATTAAAGTAATTTCATTAATTATTATTTTTTTAAAAGGTGTATCAATTACAATATAGTGTGTTTCATCGGTATTTTTACTTTTGTACTCATTAGTTAATGTTTCTTCGATTGATTTGTAAATTTCAAAAATAGTATTTTTATTTTGAGTTAATATAGGGTTTAAATTATTATTTATTATTAAAAGGGGTATAGATTCATCACGATATAGATTGTACAAATTGTTTGATTTTTTTTCAGTTATTTTTGCTGTATTAAAATCAAGTTTATTTTTTTCAAAGGTTTTTATAATAGTTTTTAAAAATCCCAAATTTGTTTTTGAATTTGTTATGAAAGATTCATTTTCTAGGTAAATTTTATTTTTTATTTTATTTTCGTTTAACATTAAGTATATTGTATTTGTATTTTTCCCTAAATATTTATTACTAAGTAAAATTCTGCTACTAATTATTGTATTTTGTTCTAAAGAATCATCCTCAACAAAAAAAAAATTTATGTTGTTTTCAGGATTAGTATTTTTAAGTTTATTTAAAAGCTCAATTGCAATTCCAATTGCTAAATTATTTTTTAAATTATTTTGTATTTTAATTGGAGCAATTATATTATAAGTATTTGCGTTTTTCCCTTTTATTTTAGAATGTATTATTTTTTGTGAATACCCAATAAATCCAATTTCTTGTAAAGAGTATTCCATATATTTAACTTCATTTGTATTAAAATATTTTTTTATATAATTAAAAGTGTTTATTATTTTTTCTTGTCTTTCATTTAGTTGATGAATTTTTCTAATGTGCGTTTTTATGTTCTTTTCAGTTTCTAAGCTTGCAATTTTATTGCTTGAATTGAATGCATTTTTTTCCATTTTATTTGGCACAATGGTAGGGCCTGTTGAACCAAGCAATAACAATAATAACAATATATTAATTGTCATAATTTTTAATGTCTTCTTCTATTTGCATTATTTGTAAGATATTTGGGTTTTCTTTTAAAGCAGAAATAATTTTTGTTATATTTTTAGCATTTGATGAGACTATTATATTTGTTATTCCATGACCATTTCCGCAGTCTTCTATTTTTTCGCTAATAAGTCTTACGTCATTGAGTGTGAAAATGTTTTCAAGATAGCTAAATATTCCTTTAAGCTCTTTTAAAAGTAAAATAATGTGATGCACTTTTCTAGTTGGTGTTGCTTCCCACTCAACTTCAATCAATTGGGTTTTTTTATAGGATTTAAGCTTTTGACAATTTTCATTGTGCACTATTATTTCGTCTTTATGTATTATTCCAATAATATCTTCACCTGTTGTTGGACTACATTCAGGGTCTATTGCAATTCTTTTTATTTTGGTTTTGGTATAAGATTTGAATAAGCTAAAAAGCTTTCTTTGCTCTTTGTTTGCTCCAACAAGATAAGCAATAATATTGTTGTCTACAAAAATTGTGTTGTCATTTTTGTTAAGCCATGATCTAATTTTTGTTCGGGCCTTTTTTGTTCTTACGCTGTTTAGCCATATTACATCCGGTTTTGAGTCTTTTGATGTGAATATTTCAACAATTTGTTCGTTTTTAAGCGGTTTTGTGATTGAGCTTATTTTTCCATTTATTTTTGCATAAAGAGCTTGATCTCCAATATCTGTGTGAATTATGTATGCAAAATCAATTGAATTTGATCCAAAAGGAAGCTCTACTACTTCTCCTTCTGGGGTGTAAACATATATGAATGTATTTAACAACTCTTTGTGTATGTCATTCATTGAATATTGACTTTTGTTGGCCGATTCTTGTTGCCATTTTTTTATTCGGTTTATAAATGAAAGATCATCAGCTTTAAGTTCAATTTGTTCTTTATATATCCAGTGGGCTGCAACCCCATAATTAGCAATTCTATCCATTTCTTCTGTTCGAATTTGTATTTCAATAAGCTGGTTATCCTCAGGTATTCTTACGGTAGTGTGTAGTGATTGATATTTATTTTCTTTTGGGCTTGCAATATAGTCTTTAAGTCTTCCCGGGATTGGTTTCCACACCCGGTGAACAATTTCTAATATCTCATAACATTCTTTTTGTTTTTTGCAAATTATTCTTATTCCTAGAGTATCAAAAATTTGAGTAAGTTTGTTTGTTCTTGCTTGCATTTTTCTAAATATTGAATAAAAGTGTTTTGATCTTACTGTAATTTCTGCTTCAATTCCGCTTTTTTGAAGTTCTTTTTCTATTGATAATTTGCCTTTGTATAATTTTTTTTCTCTTTCTATTTTTGTTTCAGATAAAAAATTTTTTATTTCTTTATAATCTTTAGGATAAAGATGCTTAAATGAAAGATCCTCAAGATATGTTTTAAGAGATGAGATTCCAAGACGCTCTGCTATTGGAACGTAAGTTGAAAGACAATCTTTTGCAATCCTGTCTTGTCTGTTTTTGGGCAAATAAGAGAGAGTTGTCATATTATGAAGTTTATCTGCCAGTTTTATTATTATTATTCTAATATCATGTGTCATTGCAAAAAACATTTTTGAGATAGTATTAGCCTCTTTTATGCTTCTTGTTTTATTATGTAAATCATGAATTTTAGTTACACCGTCGATTAGGCTTAAAATTTCCTCGTCAAATTCTTTTACTATTTCTTCTTTTTCAACATTTGTATCTTCAAGTACGTCATGCAGTAGTCCAGCAATAGTTGCTTTAAAGTCTAGTTGAAATTTGGCAAGAAATAATGAAACCATTATTGGGTGAATAATGTAAGGCTCCCCACTTTCTCTGTATTGGCCATAGTGGAGCTGTTCTGCTATTTCTAGAGCTTTGAATATGCTTTTTCGTTCAAATTCATTTTTGTAAGTATTCTCAACAGTTTTTTTAAAAATATTTCTAGCTTTTTCAAGATCATTTATCTTTATTAAATGTGCAATCTCGTATGCTTGTATCATCTCTTTGTCCCAATATCAGCGCCCTTGCTCTCTTTTCAAGATCGTAAATTGTTTTTAAATGTGAAAATCCTTTTTTGATTGCAAAATCTTTCAAGCTTTTTATTTGCCAAGGAGCCGATTCTATTATTATTAGTCCATTTGGGTTAAGCTTTTCTTTTGCTTGGCTTAATATTTTTCTAGAAATATTAAGCCCATCTTTTCCAAATCCCAAAAGAGCTTTTGTGGGTTCTTTTTTTATTTTATTTTTTATTTCTAATTCTTCTTTATTTAAATAAGGAGGATTTGTAATAATTATATCAAGCTTTCCCTTTATACATTTTAGCAAATTAGAGTGAATTATTTCTACAAATTTTTCAAGTTTGAGCTTTTTTGTATTTTTTTCAACTATTTGTAAAGCTTTTGTTGAAATATCCGAGAGTATTACTTTTTTTCTAATGTAATAGGCAATCGAAAGCCCTATGCATCCACTACCGCAGCATAAGTCTAATATTTTTTTAAAACCATTTTGTTGGATTTGAATTAAGGCTTCTTCTGCTAAACATTCTGTATCAAATCTTGGAATTAATACATGCTTGTTTAGGCTAAATTTAATCCCCATAAATTCTTTCTTTTGAAGTATGTAGTGAATAGGAGTTCCTTTTTCTATTTTATCTATTTGATCAAAAAAAAGTTTTTTTTCTTTTTTTGTTAAGCTTTTTTTTATATTTGCAATTAGCAATTCTTTTCTGGTTTTTAAAATTAATTCAAGTATTAGTAGCGCTTCTATTGTATCTAAATTTTTACTTTTAGCATAATTTATAACTTCGTTTATATTCATTGCTATATACTGTTGCTTTTTAATTCTTGTTCTTGAAGTGCTATCATCAAAGGATCAAGAAGTGGATCAAGTTCTCCTTGTATAAATTCTTCTAATTTATAAAGAGTGATGTTTGCTCTATGATCTGTTATTCTATTTTGAGGAAAATTATAGGTTCTAATTCTTTCAGATCTATCTCCTGAGCCGACCTGTTGTTTTCTATTGCTTGATCTTTGCTCTTGTTTTTTGGAATCTTCAAATTCATAAAGCCTTGCTCTTAATATTTTCATTGCTTGATCTTTGTTTTTATGTTGGCTTCTTTCGTTTTGGCACTGTACAACAATTCCTGTTGGTAGGTGTGTTATTCTGACTGCAGAATCAGTTGTATTGACGTGTTGTCCACCAGCTCCAGATGACCTGTAAACATCAATTCTTAAATCTTTTTCATTGATATCAATTTCAGTTTCTTCAATATTAGGTAGCACTGCTACAGTAGCAGCCGAAGTTTGAAGCCTTCCGTTAGACTCTGTTATAGGGATTCTTTGCACCCTATGAACACCGCTTTCGTATTTTAATTTTTTAAATACATCTTTTCCTTTAATTTCAAATATTATTTCTTTAAATCCCCCAAGTTCTGTTTCATTGAAGTTTATAATTTCTGTTTTCCATTTTTTTTTCTCTGAATATTTTATATACATACTATAAAGATTGTTTGCAAAAAGAGCAGCTTCTTCTCCACCCGTTCCGGCCCTAATTTCAATTATTATATTTTTGCTATCATTTTCATCTTGAGGCAAAAGTAGTATTTTTATTTGATGTTCAAGATCTTCTTTTTTTTTGTCCAGGTCAATTAATTCTTGTTTTATTAGTTCTTTCATTTCTTGTTGATCTTCTTTTTCCAAGATGGTTTTGGTATCATTGATTTGACTTAGTATTTTTTCGTATTCAATTTTTTTAGTATTTATTTTTTCTAAATATGTATATTCTTTTATTATTTTTGAATATTTTTTTTGATCTTTAATTAGATTTATGTCTTGCAATTTTTCTTCTATCAACTTAATCTTGCTTGTTGCTGAATTTAATTTTTCTAAAAGCATTATGGTTTCTCCTGAAAGATAGTAATAGTTTATATTAATTTTAGATTTTTTTGTTAGACTTTTTAATAAGTTTTGTGTGGATGCCCATGTTTATGTTTTATTTTAACATTTTTTTTTAAAACTGCTTTTATTAAATAAATAGAATAAGCGTGATTAAAAAAAATCAATTATATTTTTTCATGTTTTTTTATATAATAAATGTTATTAAGTTGGATATTAAAGTTAAATTAGGTTTTGTTGTATTTATAAATAAATTGAGCTTTGCGTATTATTATTTGCGGTGTGTTTGAGGTAGTTGAAGTTATATCTTTGATAAACCGATTTAAAAGGGGTATTTATGTTAAATGAAAAAATTTTGGATGCTTTAGGAGATCTCTCGAGCATTTCTGATGATCAACTTCTTGATGTCACTGAGAAATCAAAAAGAGGGTATCAGTTGATCAAAGAAGAAAGACTTTCTGAAGCAGAAAGTTTATTTTCTGATATCCTTGAAAAGGATAATGAGAATAATTATGCTCTTGTTGGGCTTGGAGATATTGAAAGGAAGAAGAATAATTACGATAAAGCAATAGTTTATTATCAAAAATGTCTTGTAAAGCATCCAAGCAATAATTATGCTCTTTTTGGACTTGGAGATTGTTACAGAAATTTAGATAATTATAAAAAAGCCACAGACATGTGGGAAGAATATTTAAAATATGATCCTGAGAATATAACGGTTTTAACAAGAGTTGCGGCATCTTACAGGAAGCTAAAAAATTTTCAAAAATCTAAGCAAACTTATCTTAAGGTAATGGAATTAATGCCTGATAATGATTATGCTCTTGTGGGTATTGGCCATTTGTATTATGACTTTAAAGAATATAAAGAGGCTTTAAAGTATTGGCTTAAAATGTATGAATTAAATCAATCTAAAGTTGATGTTAGAGTGTTAACTTCAATTGGTAATTGTTATCGCAAGCTAAGGGAATTTACCAGAGGAATTTATTTTTTTAAAAAAGCTTTAGAAATTTCACCTAGTAATTTTTATGCTGTTTTTGGACTTGCTGATTGTTATAGAGGCAATAAGGAGTACAAAGAGGCTTTAAAATATTGGCTTGATATTATCGAAAAAGATCCCAAAAATAATTTGGTTCTTACAAGAGTAGGAGATGCTTATCGTTATTTAAATGATTATGAAAATTCTCAAATTTATTATAAAAAGGCTCTTGATGTTGATTTTGATATGTTTGCCATACTTGGACTTGCCCTTATTCAAAAGGAACAAGGTAAATATGAAGAAGCATTAATAGCTATTAAAAGTTTAATTAAAAACAATCCTAAAAATTCAGCATTGTATGTTAATGCTGCTGAATGTTATGAAGCATTAGGGCAGATTGGAAATGCTGTTGATATTTTATCAAGCTTTTTGCAGCTTGGTATGAAAAATATTGTTGTTATTGACTACCTTGCGTCTCTTAGGAAAAAAATGGAATGATGGATTCTTTACTTGAAACTGAAAAATCTATTTTTTTTGACAAATTAATAGATACTCATGTTCATTTTTATGAATTAAAGAAAAGATCTTTGGATGTTAATTACATTATTAATGAATGTTTTAAAAACGGCTTTTCTTATTTTCTTGATGTTGGATTGCACCCTAGTGATTTTAATGATAGAAAAGATCTTTTAAGCCCTTATTCTAATGTGTTTTTAACAGCAGGTATTCATCCTTTAAATTTAAGTGATCATTTTAAAGATGATATTAAACAGCTTGAAAAAATTTTGATTAGTGAAAATGTTGTTGCCGTTGGGGAGATGGGCCTTGATTATTTTAAGGCAGATAACAAGAAATTTCAAATTAAAGCTCTTGAAGAGCAATTGTATTTGGCTGATAAATATAAAAAGCCAATTATTTTACATATAAGAGATGCCTATGATGATGTTTATAATATTGTAAGGTCTTTAAATTTTTTAAATAGGGGTATATTGCATTGTTATTCAGGAACTTATGAGCATGCTAAAAAATTTATTGATTTGGGATTTAAAGTTTCTTTTTCAGGCAATATAACTTTTAAAAATGCACAACCTTTAAGAATTCTTGTTGGCAAATTAAATATCAATGATCTTTTAATAGAAACGGATAGCCCCTTTTTAGCTCCAGTGCCATTGAGAGGCAAAATTAATTCACCTTTGTTTTTAGGATATGTATGTCTTGAGATTGCAAGGATTAAAAATTGCTCTGTTAATGATGTTGCTGTTGCAGTATACAATAGCTTTAAAGATCTTTTATTGCTGTATTAAATTTTATTTATAATTATTCATTTGTATGGTTTATTATTAGTTTTAAATTTAATCATTTTTGTTGTTTATAAATGTTAAATTCATATTGAAAATCTTTTTCAACATCTTTTGCTATTTTTATCAAATCAGGCTCTTTAAGAGTTATTATATATTTTAGCTTAATAATTTTTAAGTCTTTTCTTGTATTGCCAATTAATACAAATTTTATTTTTTTAAAAAAAGGCGAATTTAGTATCTTTTTTAAAATAATAATATTATCCCTTAAAGAGAATAATATTATTGTTTTTATTTGAGAAGTAATGAATGTTTGAATATAGGATATGTTTTTTTCGTTTATTAGAGTAATATTAACATTTTTTTCTTTGCCCTTTTTTTCCAAGTATTCAAGGTCTTCGTTATTTAGAGATTTGTCTCTAAATAGTAATGTTTTTTGCAAATCTATTGATTTTTCGTTAAGCAGGAAATCAATAGATTTTTTTAGAGAAAATTTTATTTTTGATAGATAAAAAATTTTCTCCTTTAGAATTTCGTTATTTAGAATTTCATTATTTGATTTATGAGTTAATATTATTTTTTTCGTTGTTTTAAGCTTGTCTTTTATAATTTCTAAATTTTTATCATTTATAAATAGTATTTCGTTTTTTATGAATGGAGTTTTTTGAATTTCAAAAAAATATTCAGTTGCATCTGAAAAAATTATTGCATAATTAAATTGTTTTTCAATAATAGAAGATTCTTTGCATCCTTGTATTGAAATTACTAAGAGCGCTATTATAGCAAGTTTTTTGGGGCCAGACATTTTATTTCTCAGTATATTTATTATTAATAGCCATAGATATTAAAGCCAAGCCAAGTATTATTAGTGCATAGATGCTCATGTTGGTTAGAATTAATGTTTTTAAAGTTGCAATAAATAATCCTAAAAATAGAATAGGAGAAAGAATGATTTTGTATTCTTTTGCCGAGTATTTTTGGCATTTTTTAATTTTCTTTTCAAAAATTGTGGCTGAAAAGATTAGCTCTATTGCATTAAGTATTGGTAATTCTATATATTCATAAATTCCAAAAATTTTGCTATTTAGAATTATTATTTCTAAGTTTTTAGAAAATATTAGTCCAAATGTGAAATATATAAGAATTGTTAAATTTTTTTTAAATAAAGAATTTTCATTTAGAGTAAAGAAAAATATAAATATTAATAGTGGGAATATATAGTAGTATAAATGTTCTTTAATAAATATTGAAATCCCCAGGCTTATTCTTGATGTGTAATCTAATTCAAATGATCTGTATAGAATAAATTCTTGAGTTAAATAAAGAAAAGAAAACATTGTTATTGCAAGAAATATTGCTAAAACATGGGCTTGGGTATTTTTTGTTTGACCTTGTTTTAGCCGAATATTTATATAAATTTTTAATATTAGTGGTAGACTTGTTAATAAAAATAAACTCATTGTAAGTACAATTCTACTTTTAAACGTTTTTTAAATCAATTGATTGATTAAAAACTTGTGTGATTTGTATATTTGTTTTATCAATGTTATTGATTTTATTACTTTTTGTAAACATTATTTCTAGAATTTACTTTTTAGTGAATGTATAATAAAATTAAGTATTAATGTTAATTATTAATTGATTTAGGAGTATATATTTTTTAGATGATAAATAGAAATGCCAATAGAGATAGGGATAGGTCCAGATCAAATGACAAGGAATTAAAAATTAATTACAGAATTAAGGCTCGCGAAGTAAGAGTTATTTTTGAAAATGGAACACAAGAGGTTTTATCAATTGAAGATGCTATTAAAAAAGCAAAAGAAGCTGGACTTGATTTGGTTGAGGTTTCTCCTAATGTATCTCCTCCGGTTTGCAAGATTATTGATTATGGAAAATATAAATTCCATCAAGAAAAGCGTCAAAAAGAGCAAAAGAAAAATCAAAAAGTAATTAAGCTTAAGGAAGTCAGAATGCAGCCCAAGATAGATGCTCATGACCTTGATTTTAAATCAAAAAACATTTTAGGTTTTTTAAAAGATGGCAATAAGGTTAAAGTTACAATAAGATTTAGAGGGCGTGAACTTGCTCACACATATTTAGGATATGGTATCTTAAATAGCATTCTTGAAAAAGTAGGGGATGTGAATTATGTTTTGGAATCTGCAGCTAAAATGGAAGGCAAAACAATGTTTTTGATTGTAGCGCCTAAGTTTAAAAAATAAATATTAAATTAAAGGGGAAGAAATGGCAAATAAAATGAAAACACGCAAAAGTGCAAAAAAAAGGTATTCTTTTACTGTAAACGGTAAAGTTAAGCATAAAAAACAAAATTTAAGGCATATTTTGACAAAAAAATCTTCTAAGCGCAAGAGAAATTTAAGGAAATCGGGCAATCTTTCTTGTTTTGAAGTTAAAAGAATTAAAACTTTATTACCTTATGGTTAAAATAATTTTAGGAGATATATATGGCTAGGGCTAAAAACGGCACAGTTCACGTTGCAAGGCGTAAGCGAATTTTAAAAAAAACAAAAGGATTTTGGGGTACAAAAAAGAGCAATTATAAAAAAGCTAAGGATACCTTGAGAAAAGGCATGATGTATGCCACAAGAGATAGAAAGGTTAGAAAAAGAGATTTTAGGCGCTTGTGGATTTCAAGAATTTCGGCTGCTTTAAGTGATACGGGGATTACTTATTCAAGATTTATTGAGGGTTTATTGAAATCTAATATAAAAATTAATAGAAAAATTTTGTCTAATTTGGCAATTGAGGATGTTGAAGCTTTTAAAAAAATTGTTTTAGAAATAAGAAGATGAAAAATCAAAGCTCCTGGGAGGTTTAATTTTAAGAATTAGAGTTATTTTTTTGCGACATCTCATAAAATTTAGGAATTTGAATATTTTTAGTCGATGATAGCCAAAAGCAATTCAGAGGTTAAGAATAAAAATTCCGCCTTGAAAAATAGCGCTAAATAAAAATGTTCTTATGTTGGCTTTTTGGGAGTTTAATTTATTTTAAGGATTATTATTGTGCAGCTTATTTCTCTTAATAATATTGAAAAGCAAGAGAGTTTTATATACTATAGAAATGTATATTTTGCTGATGTTATTTATAAGTATAATGACATCTTAGAAATCAAAAAAGTCAAGTTTGTAATTGAAGCTACACCCTTAGGAGAAAAGCATGTCACTATTGATTTTATAGATCTTTTAAATTATCCTGTTTTAAAACTAATGGTTGCAATTAAAAGGCGTGTAATCGATTTGGAGTTTAAAGGTAAGCTTCCTTGATTTTAGAATTTAAGTCAGAAAAAAAAATGATAAATTTTTCCAAATCTTTTTTTTATCCTTTGCCAATTGGCAAAATATTTGTTTTAAGTGGTGATATGGGATCTGGAAAAACTAGTTTTTTAAAGGGACTTGCCCTTAACCTTGGAATTTCTTATTTTACAAGTCCAACTTATAATATTGTTAATGTTTATGATTTTGTAAATTTTAAATTTTATCATATTGATTTATATCGGGTTTCTTCTTTGGAAGAATTTGAGCTTGTTGGGGGATTGGAAATACTTATGGATCTTGACTCAATTATTGCTATTGAATGGCCACAAATTGCTTTGAACATTGTTCCAAAAGATAGATTATTTTCTTTAACTTTTAAAATAGTCGGTTCAGGCAGGGTTGTAGAACTTAATGGTTAATACACTTGCATTTGAATATTCATATAAAGCATTAATAATTTATTGTAGAATTAATAATAATAATTTTTCGTTGGTTGAACTTAAATCAAATTTAAATTTTAGTGTTCCAAAAATTTTCAATGATTTTGTAATTAAAAATAATATTGATCTTAATCAAATTGAATTAATTATAAATTCTTGTGGTCCTGGTTCTTTTACTGGTCTTAGAATTAGTTTAAGTTTTGTCAAAGGTCTTGCTTTAGGTCTTTCTATTCCTTTTGTCAATATTTCCACATTAGATGTTTTTGCGAATTTAGTTAAAAATAACCCCAGTGTAATTGTATTAACTTTTACTGCAGGTAAATATTTTATTGGGAATTATAAAAATTGCAAATTGATAGGGAAGATTTTGAGTTTTTCTAAGGAAGATTTGCTTGAATATTTGAATCAGATTGATCCAAATTCAGTGCTTATTGGGAACAATCTTGAAGATGTTTGCAAAGAGTTCAATTATAAATTTAAAATCATTGAAAATTTAAGTTCGTTTGGAAAAATTTTAACAGAACTTGGGGTAGCTAAATACTTAAAAAATCGCAAAGGTGATGATATTTTGTCAGGACCTCTTTACATAAGACAAAGTGATGCAAAGGTTAATTTTCATTCTTGAAATAATGATTAAAAAGGCTTTTAATTTTGCTTATATTGTGTTTGTCTTTTAGTAGTGATTTTTTATTTTCTTCTATAATAAATTCATAAATTTCAGATCTAAATATTTTAATGTTTTCAGGGGCTTTAATTGCTATTTTAACAGCATCCTTTTTTATTTCTAATATTAAAACCTCAATATCAGAATTTATTTTAATGCTTTCATTTACTTTTCTTGACAATACTAGCATCTTTATTCCTTGAAAACTTTATGGTATAGTGAGTATTTTTCATTTGTGCATATAGCTTGTTTTCCAAGTAATTTTTTTTTGTTTATTATAATTGGTGCCTTTAGGTTAGCTGTAATGTCTTTATAATCATTGACATGCATATTGATTATGCATAGTATAACTTTTTCATCTTCTTCTTTTGCTTTAATGTCTGACCAATCTTTTTCCTGGATATTTGGTAAGTATTCGCTTAAAAAATTGAAAGGAGATGTCACCAAAAAACTTACGTCTTTATTGATGGATTGCATAATAGAAAAAGGCTTATACTTAGAGTCTTTTATTATAAATTTTTTAATGTTTTCAAATCCAAGTATTCCCTCGGGAAAATCAAATTCTATACTTTTTTCATCTATCATTCTATTTTATAAAATCTAATAAAGTCGTTTGCATTATTTTAGCAGATATTCCTATAGACACTTGATAAGCTAAGCTTGCCATATTTAAATTAGTTATTGCTTTTGTTACATCAAGATCTGTATATTGAACCATATCTTCTTTCATATCTGCAGCTTCTTTGCTTATTCTTTCATAGCTTCTATCAAGTCTATTTTCTTTTGCTCCAAGATCTGCAACGGATATAAGTAATCTTTTTAAGCTTTCGTCAATTTCTGCCAGGCTTCTACTTCCAACAAGCTCTTCTTTGTTATTGTAAAGTGTGTCTCTAAGCTCAATAAGCGCATCGAAAATAGATCTACTTCTAACTTCTGTGCTGCTAGAAAGGTTGTAAGGAGGTAATTTGGTATCATTGTTTTTGGTAAGTATTCCAAGTGTTTGTAAAACATTTGATTCTTTTTCTTCTGTTATCCAAATTTGGTGTGGAGTTGTGGTTTTAATAGACAATGAGTTTAAAACGGGATCAATGCTTGCTTCAACAGGCGCTGAAGATTCATTGATTTTTGCAACAATGTCAAGAGCAGTATCTCCTGCTGTTAGTCCTATCTCAATATTGTCAATATAAATTTTTGTATTTTCTTTTACGGCAAATCCATTAGTGTTTATTGATGATATAATATTTTGGTTTTGTAAGAAAAATATTACATTTCCAGGATAATTATTTGACATATGAATATCATTGTATACTTCTGTTTTTTTTTCAGCTTGGTTGCCATTGTATTCTACTTTGATTATTTGGGGGCCTGCACCATCTTTGCTTGTTTTGCTTATTTTATTCTCTCTAGTTACCTTAAACGCCTCGCTATCAATTTTAGTCCCCGAGAATATGCTGTATCCATCAGGCCCTTTGGCGTTTGCTATTGCAACTACATCTTCAAGCAAGGCATTTACTTCTTTTGATATCATTTTTTTGTCATCTGATTCATAAGTTCCGCTTGCTCCTTGAATTGCAATTTCTTTAGCTCGTGTTAAAATATTTGTAAGAGATTGTAAATATCCTTCCGCATACCTCAGGTTGCTTTTAGAAGTGCTAATATTTTTTATGTATACATTAAGCTTAAATATGTCGTTATCTAGTCTTATTGCGTGAGTAACGCCTGTTGGATCGTTTCTTAGTTTTACAATTCTTTTGCCGCCTTTGTATAAGTTTTCTAAAAGTTTTGTAATTTTAGACTCTTGCTCTGCTGAAGAGGTTTTGAAATTTTCATATGTTAATGGATGACTTACTCTATTTATCATGCTTATACTCCCATTTTATTTATTATCGTGTCTATTAGTTCAACAGAAACAGTGATAAATTTACTTGCTGCAATAAATGCTTGTTGAAATTCGATCATGTTTGCAAGCTCTTCATCTTTGTTTACTCCAGAAATAGACATTCTTAGTTCTGTTAAATCTTTTAATATTTGAGATTGGCTTTCTTTTGTGATTTCTGAAATTTGTCCTTTTATTGCTATATTTGATGCTGTATTTGCAAAGTAATCATTTAATGTTAAATTTTTGCCAATCATAATCTGAGAATTTCCAAAAGAGGAGATTCTCAGTGCTGCTTGGTTATCTCCAATAGATATTTCATTTGTTGGATTTTTAATTCCTGATGCTATTTTTGAAGGATCTGAGTCTATTATGTCTGCAACTTTTATCCATGCTGCAGGATTTTTTAGAGGAGAGATTGAATAAGTCGATTTAGGCGCCAATTTGTCTGTTGTGTCAATATTTTTATAATCATAAGCTCCCTCAGGTCCAGATGCATTTAATATTCCTGTATATTTTGTTAGAAATAATCCAGAATCTTCTATATGTTTGATTCTAAATGTTATGTTCTCATCTTCTTGTTCTTTAACTGCTTTGATTTCAAGCTTGCCTTCTGAGTTAATTCTTGCTGTAACTTGTGCGTTGGAATTATTTATTCTATTTATTACATCTTGAACTGTATCTGGAGCATTGTAGGATATTTCTACAATTTCATTACTATTTGTAGCTTCAAATTTAAGAGTTCCGTAAAATCCCAATTTTTCTTCTGGAAATATTTCGTTTGTGCTGTTAATTTTGAAAATATGAACAGAATCAAACTGGCCATTTCCGTTAGTATCATATCTACCTCGATCATCAGTTAGTTTTAGTTCTTGAGAAAAAAAACTTCTTCCATTTTTTTTATCCATTCCATGTCCTGCTTCATGTATTTCATTAACAATTGCTATAATGTTGGCAGCTATATTATTTAGTTCATTGATTTCGTTTTTAATCTCTTCATCTCTTATGTTAAGCAAAGATCCTAGCTTTCCCGTTTTAAGGTAAGCTTTATCATTATTTGCCCATAAAATGTTCCATCTAGTTCTGGTGGGCCCGTTTGTAGCTTCTAGTTTGAATTCATTTGCAATTGAACCTTGTACAAGATGTCTTCCTTCTGCGTGGATTAAAAATTCATTGGGATCTTGTTTGTTTTCAATTGATACACTTATTATATTGCCTAATTTTTCAACCATTAAGTCTCTTGCATCCATTAAGTCATTTGGATTGTCTTTCATTGCTTGAGATTTTGAAATTTGTTTATTAAGATTTGCAATGTTTCTAATGTAATTGTTTGCCTCATCCGTTGTAATTTTTATTTCATCGTTTGCCATTATGTAAATTCTTTCAAGCGAATGGAATCTATTTCTTATTCCTTCACAAAAAGATTTGCCTCTTTCTAGAATTATTTTTCTTTCTGCTAAACCTTGTGGTTGATTTGCTAGATCGTGCCAACTTTCCCAAAAATCATTTAATCTTTTCCGTATTGATTGATCCTCAGGTTCGTTATAAACATCTTCTAATATTGATATAAACTTGTCTTGTGAAGTCCAGTATCCTAGTCGGTGCGATTCTTCAATGATTCTTGTGTTAAGTAGTTCATCTTTTACTCTGTCTATAGATTGAACCACAATCCCCTGGCCCAATTGTCCTTGTTTTTTGGCTCTGTTTAATTGTGGAGCATAAAGAGGAATTTCGGTTTTCATTGTTACTTTTTGTCTTGAATACCCAGGCTTTGTAGCATTGGATAAATTGTGCCCAACTGTATTCATAGCATCTTTATGTGCAAATAAACTTCTTTTGCCAATTTCTATTCCTGAAAATGTTGAATCCACTCTAAACTCCTTTAAAGTTTTTTATTTATTAAAACGGAAGCTTCGTTTGAGCGTCCAATTTTTGGCCTGTAAGGGTTTTTGTAAGTTACATTCTCTACGCTTTCTTGGATATCTTGAAATATTATTGATAACATGTCAAGGGAGGTGTTTACATAGTTTTGTATTATGTAATTTAAATTTTTAATATTCAGTATACCAATTTTCAATTTGTGTAGATAGTCGTATATTTCTTGCTTGTAAATTGTAGTCAATTTTTCTACAGCTTCGTAAGTTGACTTAAAGTTTTCATTTTTGGTAAATTTTTTCCAAATTTCATCTCTTTTTGTTTCAATTTCTTTAAAACTTTCAAGCAATATTTTTGTTTTGTTTGCAACCTCTTTAAGTCCTATTTCATTTTTATTGTCGATATATTCTTTTATTTTTAAGTATGAATTATATATTTCTTCTACCAAGAGAAGTTCTTTTTTTAAGACTTCTTTTAGTTCAGCTTCAAGTTTTGTTTTCATTTTTATGAAATTAATTATAAGCTATTATAAACATATTTACAAATCAATTTTGTCTTTTTTATTGTGTTATAATACATTAAAGTATGAGTAAATTTTTTGAGAGAGATGATGATATTGTAGCTCTTGCAACACCTTTTTTAAGTAGTGCTTTATGTGTGATTCGTAGCAGTGGTGCTTCTTCTATATCTAAATTTTCTAAAATCTTTTCAAATCATTCAGCTCTCAATTCAGCATCTGGGAATACGATTCATTACGGTTATATATTAGATAATGAGAATGATTGCAAGGTAGATGAAGTTGTTGTTTGTTTATATAGAGCACCAAAAAGCTTTACAGGACAAGATGCTATTGAAGTTATGGCGCATGGTTCTGTGATTGGAATTAAAAAGATTATAGATTTGTTTTTAAAAAGTGGGTTTAGGATGGCTGAACCTGGTGAATTTACTTTGCGCGCATTTCTTGCTAAGAAAATTGATCTTACAAAGGCAGAGGCAATTCATGAGATTATTTTTGCCAAAACCAATAAAACTTATTCTCTTGCAGTTAATAAACTTTCTGGAGCTTTGTTTGTTAAAATAGATGCAATAAAAAAAAGTATTTTAAATTTTCTATCAGCTGTTAGTGTTTATCTTGATTATGAAGTTGATGATCATGAGATTAGCATTCCTTTTGACTTAATTTTAAGTAGCAAAGCTGAACTTAAAAAATTAATTAATTCTTATAAGGTTTATGAAAAAATTGATCGTGGTGTTGCTTTGGTTTTAGCAGGTTCTGTTAATGCTGGAAAGTCTTCGTTATTTAATTTGTTTCTCAAAAAAGATAGATCAATTGTCTCTTCATATCCAGGCACTACAAGAGATTATATTGAAGCAAGTTTTGAGCTTGATGGTATTTTATTTAATCTTTTTGATACAGCAGGACTAAGAGATGCTGACAATTTTGTTGAGAGATTGGGAATTGAGAAAAGTAATTCTTTAATAAAGGAAGCATCTTTAGTAATTTATGTGATCGATGTTAGTTCAAATTTAACAAAAGATGATTTCTTATTTATTGATTCAAATAAATCTAATAGTAAAATATTGTTTGTTTTAAATAAGATAGATTTAAAGATAAATAAGTCCACTGAAAAATTTGTTCGCTCAAAGGTTTTAAATTCTTCAAATTTAATAATGATTAGTACTAAAAATTTAGAAGGAATAGATATCCTTTATGACAAAATAAGGGCTTTGATCTCTTATGAGAGAGTCGAGATTGGACTTGATGATATAATAATATCATCAAGTCGTCAGATGCAACTTTTAGAGAAAGCTTATGCTTTGATTTTAAATTTACTTAGCAAAATTGATCGCCAAGTAAGTTATGATATGTTAGCATTTGATGCTTATGAGATTATCAACTGTTTAGGGGAAATAACAGGAGAAGTTAGTAGTGAAGATGTTCTTGACAATATGTTTAAGAATTTTTGTTTGGGGAAATAAATATGGATTTTGACGCAATTGTTATTGGAGGGGGGCATGCAGGGATTGAAGCTGCTCTTGCTCTTTCAAGGCTGAATTTTAAAACTTTAATGATTACTCAAAATTTAGATACAATAGGTAAGCTTTCTTGTAATCCTGCTATTGGTGGGCTTGCTAAGGGTAATATGGTTAGAGAAATTGATGCTCTTGGTGGTGAAATGGGTCGTATTATTGACTTTAGCATGATTCAGTTTAGAGTTTTAAACAAAAGTCGTGGCCCGGCAGTTCAAGCTCCACGTGCTCAAGCTGATAAATTAATGTACCAAACCAAGGCTAAAGAAACTTTAGAGCGTCAAGACAATCTTGATCTTTTTCAGGATACAGTTGTTGATTTTCTTCTTAATTCTATGAAAAATGAAATTGAAGGTGTTGTTACAGAGAGAGGCAATAAGTTTAGATCAAGCGTTGTGGTACTTACAACAGGGACGTTTCTTCGAGGTAAAATATTTATTGGCGAGTATAGAGCTGATATGGGCAGGCTTGCTGAATTTTCTGCTTATGGGCTTGATAAAACTTTACTTGGTCTTGGATTTGAAATGGGTAGGCTTAAAACGGGCACTCCAGCAAGAATTCATAAGAAAAGTGTTGATTTTTCAAAGACGGAGGTTCAATTTGGAGATTCAGACATTATTCCTTTCTCTTTTTCAAATGGTAAGTTAGATAAATCTCAACTTTCATGTTATGTAACCTATACTAATAAAAAAACTCACGAAATAATTAGTGAGAATATGCATCTATCACCTCTTTATTCTGGTGAGATTGTGGGTAATGGTCCAAGATATTGCCCTTCTATTGAGGATAAAATAGTAAAATTTAAAGATAAAGATAGGCATCAAATTTTTATTGAGCCTGAAGGGTTTAATACTGAAGAAATGTATCTTAATGGCCTTAGCTCTTCTTTGCCTGAAAATATTCAGCAAAAATTGATTAATAGTATTGAAGGCCTTGAGCATGCTGTTATTACAAGGCCCGGTTATGCTGTTGAGTATGATTATATAAATCCAATTGAACTTTACCCAAATCTTGAGAGTAAAAGAGTCAAAGGACTTTTTATAGCGGGGCAGACTAATGGCTCTTCAGGATATGAAGAAGCAGCAGCTCAAGGGTTAATGGCTGGAATTAATGCTGCTCTTAGACTTCAAAATAAAAAGCCAATGATTTTAACAAGAACTAGCTCTTATATTGGAGTTCTTATTGACGATCTTGTTACCAAAGGCACTAAAGAGCCTTACAGAATGTTTACCTCTAGAGCTGAGCACAGACTTAATTTACGGCACGATACTAGTGACAAGCGTTTGATTAAGATTGGATATGATCTTGGGCTTGTTGATGAGGAGAGATATTCAAGATATCTTTTTAAAGAGAGTAGGGTTGAAGAGATAAAGGAGCTTTTAAAGCAAAGGCGCCTTAGTTTAAAAGATGTTGTTGATGAACAATTAAAAAAACATGTTAGTAAAGATTTTTACCATATTTTAAAAGATCCTTCTATTAGTTTAGATAATCTTATAAAGATTGATCCAAGTTTAAGTGATTCAAAAGTAATTTTAGAGCAAGTTGAATTAGATGTTAAATATGAAGGCTATATTAATAGACAAAAGGATTTAATTAAAAGGCTTGATAATCTAGAGCTTGTCAAGCTACCATTTGATTTTAATTATGAGATTGTTGAAGGCCTTTCAAGAGAAGCTAGAGAAAAATTTTCCAAGATTCAACCAGCTACCCTTGCTCAAGCAAGTCGAATTCCTGGAATAAGAAGTACAGATATTACTGTTTTGTTAATATATTTTTCAAATCCTAAAAATAAGGTAGTTATAAATTTTTCTTTATGATAAGTGATATTGAATTTGCTTTGTCAGGACATAATTTGCAGTTTGCTTACAAAGATCTTCAGAAGATAAATTTATACATAAAGAGAATTTTACTTTTAAATACTAGATTTAATTTAATTTCAAATAGTAATAGCAATTTTAATTCTATTCTTAATCTACACGTTATAGATTCTCTTTTGGGATTGTCTACTGTTAAAGAGATTAATCCTTCCGAAGTTCTTGACGTTGGAAGTGGTGCTGGATTTCCGGGCATTATTTTGGCTATTTTTGACTCTTCTAGAAAATATTATCTTTTAGAGAGAAGTAAAAAAAAGTCTACTTTTTTAAAAATGATAAAATTAGAACTTGATTTAGAAAATGTAAAAATTTTAGAATATGAGATTGAAAAAGAAAAAAAGAAGTATGAATTTATTACAATTCGAGCTTTTAGAAGTATGAATGAATATGCATTAATTTTAAAAAATCTTTTAAAGGTTGGGGGATTGATTATGGCATATAAGGGTAAATTTGATAGAATTAACTTTGAAGTCAATCAAATTAAAAATTTATTTAGTAAAATAGAAGTAAAGCCTTTAAATTCAAAATTAAGAGTAGATAGAAATTTGGTTTTGCTTTACAGATAATATTATTATCGTTTAAGTTCAATTTATATTTTAGAGCGATTTTGACTAGGAGTATTATGAAGAGTGGTTTTCAGATAGATTCAGAAGTAGAGAATGCATTACATTTGATAAATAAATTTAGAAGAGAGGTTGCAACCAGAGTTCTTGGTCAAAAAGAAATGATAGATGCTATTTTAATGGGTCTTTTAACAGATGGGCATGTTTTGCTTGAAGGGGTTCCAGGTCTTGCCAAGACTCTTGCAATTCAAACTGTATCTGATGTTCTTGATCTTGAATTTAAGCGCATACAGTTTACCCCAGATCTTTTGCCATCTGACCTTACTGGTAATATGGTTTATAAAAGTGCTACAGGCACTTTTAAGGTTAGAAAAGGCCCAGTATTTTCAAATGTTATTTTAGCAGATGAAATCAACAGGGCTCCTGCAAAAGTTCAGTCTGCTCTTCTTGAAGCTATGGGAGAAAGACAAGTAACTCTTGGGGACGAAACTCATAGACTTCCAGATCCGTTTTTTGTTCTTGCCACTCAAAATCCAATAGAGCAAGAGGGGACTTATAATTTGCCAGAATCCCAACTTGATAGATTTTTATTAAAAGTTAATGTTCATTATCCATCAGTGCAAGATGAAGTAAGGCTTTTGAAAATATTTTCAGTAGATGGGCGTCTTGAGAATATTAAAGTTGCAAAGGTGATGAATGCTTATTCTTTGGCTGATATCAAGAGAACGGTTGGCAGAGTAAAAGTTGATGACAAGATAATGCTTTATATTGTTACTTTAATCTCAGCATCTCGTGAGAGAGATAAAAAAACTTATCCGTTTGCCAAATATATTGAATTTGGAGCATCTCCTAGAGCTTCTCTTAGTTTGTTAAAGTGTGCCCGTGTTAATGCTCTTTATGAGGGGCGAATATTTGTTTTACCAGAAGATGTCAAAGCTGTTGCTTACAGCGTATTAAGGCATAGAATTACACCATCTTATGAGGCAGAGGTAGAGGAAATGAGCATTGATGATATTATTAGAATGCTTCTTTCTGCTGTAGCGCTTCCTTAGGAAATAATTTTAAAATGATACAAGATAATGAGATAAGTAGTAGTACTAAAACTAGGATAAAAGCTTTAAAATTCTTTTCAAGGAAAATGCTTTCAGAGCTTAATTTTGGTGGTTATCGTTCAATTTTTAAAGGTCTTGGCCTTGAATTTCATGAATTTAGACCGTATGAGGATTCTGATGATGCTAGATTTATTGATTGGAATGTGAGTTCAAAAGCCGACAGCATTTTTTCAAAGGTTTTCAAAGAGGATAGGGGGATGAATCTTCATCTTCTTGTTGATAATTCACTTTCCATGAGCTTGGGAGACAAGGTAAATAAAAAGGATGTTCAGGATTTGTTGGTTTCTATTTTTGCACATATGGCATTTTTTAATAATGATAAAATAGGCGTTACTTTTTTTTCAAGTGGAACAGACAAGTTTATACCCTCTAGCAAAGGTCATTCACACTTAGGATTGATATTAAGTGAAACAATTAATAGAAATCTTAAGCCGGGTAGCAGCTTGGCTTATATTTTTAAAAATACGGCAGAATATTATAAAAAAAGATCTTTAGTTATAATTATTTCTGATTTTAAGGCGAATGCTTATTTTAAATCTTTAAATGTTTTAAGCAAGAGACACAATGTTATTGCTATAAGAATTTCAGATTTTTTTGATGAAAATTTTCCTAAAATTGGGACTTTGATTTGTGAAGATATTGAAACTGGAGAAAATTTTTTAGTTTCAGGGTTTAGCAAGTCAACATTAAGTGGCTATAAAAACTATTGGACGCTTGATAAAATAAAATGGAAAAAAGAATGTATTAAAAAAAATATTAGTTTTATTGAGATTGATACTAAAGAAGATGTTTTTAAAAAACTTAAAATTCTTCTTAAAAAGGGACAATAGATTTTGAAGAGAGCTGTTTCAAATCTTTTTCTTTTTTTAACCTTATCTTTGTATTCTTATGAAATAAAAAATGAAATATTTATGCCGACTCGTTATTATGTAGGTGATTCTGTTGATTTTAAAGTTTCATTAATTTTAAATGATGGTGAAGAGTTTTCCCCTGTAGATTTTAAAGATATTAATATTAAAGATGAATTTGTTGAAGTAAATTCGATTAGTTTTAATAGCACAACAAATGAAATAATAGTTAATTTTGTTTCTTTTTATATTGGAAGCAGCTCTCTTCCCTCTATTTATATTGGTGATGTAATTAGCAATGGTAAGAAAAATAAGGTTATTCTAAAGAATATAAAAATCAATACAGATAAGCTAGTATCTAATAATTCTGATTTTAAAATTAAAAATATAGAAGGCGTTTTATTTATTCCTGGAACAAGCACCTATTTGTTTTTATTCATTTTTGTTTTGTTTTTAATTCCTTATTTGATTATTAAGCTTTTAAAGCTTTTAAATCGGCTTTTGATTTACTTGATAGTTAAGCACGGACTTAAAAAGCCTTATAAAGTATTGCAGAGGCAGTTTGTTATTTTGTCTAAATACGTTAGAGATGGTGGTGATCAAAGTGCATTTTATAATTTAATAAATTCTTCTTTAAGAGTTTATTTATCTAAAAAAACAGGTTTTGATTTTAATGCAATCACTACAACAGAAATTTCTATAATTTTGCAAGATCTTAAGGTTCCTTATGAGATTCGCTCAATTTTTATTAATACGTTAAGACTTTCTGATTTTAGTAAATTTAGTGGTGTTGATTTGGTATTTGATGGCTTGTCGTTTGTTTTAGAGGATTTAAGAACGGCAGCATCGAATTTTGAAGAATTTAATAGAGGTGCTAATGTTAACATTTAATGAGCCTTTATATTTGTTTTTATTAGTAATTTTCCCTTTAATAATTTACTTTAATCATTTTTTTAAAAATAGAGGAGGCAAGATAAAGTTTCCAATATCGCTTTACGGCAATTTCAACTCTTTAAAACTTAAGGATTATAGATTAAATTTAATGTATTTTTTTACTTATTCTTTTTTATATTTAGCTGCAATGGTTATGGTGTTTGCTTTAGCAGGTCCTTCAGTTTCAAAAAAGAAGATGATACATCTTAGTGCTGGTGCTGACATTGTCATTGTTCTTGACATATCGCCTAGTATGGGGGCTGTTGAGTTTTCTTCCAAGAATAGACTTGAATTTTCAAAAGAATTGATTAGAGGTTTTATTTCTCAACGCGAAAATGATAATATTGGTTTGGTAGCTTTTGCAAAAGATGCTTCAATAGTAGTGCCTATAACAACAGATAGAGAATTTTTTAATAAAAAGTTAGATGATATTTATATTATGGATCTTGGCAATGGTTCTGCTTTAGGACTAGGTATTTCTATTGCGCTGTCTCATTTAAAGCATTCTGAGGCTCTTAAAAGATCAATAGTGGTTTTAACAGATGGGGTTGTTAATTCAGATGAGATTTATAAAGATCAAGTGATCAATCTTGCTCAAGGTTTAAATGTTAAGATTTATTCTATTGGTATTGGAAGTTCTGAGGAATTTAGTGTTGAGTTTAAATTAAGATCTGGAAAATTTTATCAGGGAAGTTTTAAAGAGGTTTATGATCCTAGTATGCTTGTGGAGATTTCAAATAAAACGGGGGGGCTTTTTTATTCGGTTAATGATGATTTTTCTTTTCAATTTGCAATTCAAGATTTTTCAAAAAAGGAAAATTTGGAGAGAAAAATTAAAATAGCTGTGGACAATAAAGATATTTATAAAGAATTTTTAGTTTTAGCGTTTTGCTTATTGCTTATTTATTTTATTTTTTCAAAAATTTTCTTAAAAGAGATACTATGAGTATAAATAATTATAGTGCTTTATACTTTTTTTTAGTTTTATTGTTTATTTTTTTTCTATGTGTGCTTGATTTTAGACGAAATATTCCGTTTTTTAAAACTTTAAGTTTTATGTATAGGGACAATTCTTATATTCAAAATTACTACATTAAAAAAGTTCTAATGTCAATGTTTTTTATTTTTAGCTTGATTTTTTTAATTTTATCCATTTTGGATATTTCTTGGGGACAAAGAGCTGTTGAGGATGAAAGAAATAAATTGAGAATTTCTTTTATTTTTGATATTTCTCGTAGCATGTTAAGTGTGGATGAAGGTAAAATTATTAATAGGCTTGAGAGTGCTAAAAATATGATTAGTTTAATTTTAAGTAATTTTGAGAATGCAGAATATTCCCTTACTATTTTTAAAGGTAAGTCTATATTGGTTTTACCTTTTTCTAAGGATAAAAACAGTTTAAACAAGATGTTAAATTATATAGAGCCTGATTTAATAAGCTCTCCTGGGAGTTTTTTAGGAGATGCTGTTTTTAGTGTAATCTCTAATGTGCAGGATGACTCTTATTATAATTTTTTAGTTATTTTAACAGATGGCGATGATTGGGGGGAAAATAATTATTATAGGTTTTCTAAATTTGTCAATAATTTAAAATTGGAAAGTTTTGTGGTTGGGATTGGCGGGAGTAATCCCGTTTTATTTAATCAAAATTTTAGCATTAAAGATAAAAATGGAAATCTTGTTAAAACTGGGATAAATGAAGAAAATTTGCTTCTTCTGGCCTCTTCTCTTAAGGGATCATATTATAACTTGTATTTAAAAGGGATTAACTTTGTTGTCAATGATATAAGAAATGGTATAATAAGAAGAACGTCAAACGACATTATACTTGTTGATGTATCAAGATATAAAATTTTTTTGGTTATTTCATTGTTGTTTATTTTTATGTATTTATTTGTCAGGATGATAAAGTGGGACGAAACTTTTTAGCAATTTTATATTCTTGCTTTTTGTTTTTAGGTTTTTTGTCTTGTTCAAATGTTAAATCCATGTCTTTAATGGCTATTGGTAATTACGAATATGTTAGAGGAAATTATCAAAATGCAATTTCAAATTATTATAATCTTGTAGAGGATGAAAAATATTCTGCTTGGGGATATTACAATCTTGGTGTTGTATATTATTCTTTAGGGGAGTATGAAAGTTCTCTTAGAATATTCTCTTACGCTAAGAAGACTAATGATATTTTTTTAAATTTTAATGTCAATTATAACGAGGGAGTAATATACTATAATCAAGGGCTGTATCATAAGGCCGAGGTGGCTTTCAAGGAAGCTTTAAAGATTAATCCTGGCAGTTATAATGCTAAATATAATCTTGAACTTGCAATAATAAAAAAACGAACGGTGCGTGATAGTTTGAATTCTTTAAGTGTAGAAAAAGGTGAAAATTTTGTTGAAAGTAATGAAAATTTTTTAAGGTATATTGAAAATCTTGAGAGGGTTGTATGGTTGAGAAAAATAGACGAGAATCTAGCTGTTCCAAAAGAAGATTGGTAATATTTTTTATTTATTTTTTTTCAATCGCAAGACTTTATTCGCTTACGGGTATTGATTTTGTTAAAAATATTAAAGTTTTAAAGGGCGACAAATTTATTCAGATTGTAAGGCTTAATAATCCTTTGCAAGATATTGACATAAGTTTACTAAAAGTTGAAATAAACAAAGAAGTTCAATCCAATTCCAATGTTTTATCAATATCTAGGACAACGGATAATAACTTTTCTTTTATTGAGATCAGGGTTGAATATCTTTTTGAGAGTCTGGGATTTATTAAAATTCCTCCATTAAAAGTAATTTATAAGGGTGATTTTTATATATCTTCAGAAGTTGAAGTTAGTGTGCTAAGAGCTGATGAAATAAATTCTTTTGGTTTGCCAGTTGATTTATATTGGGATCTTGATAAGAAAGAAATTTATGAATATCAAAGTATTGGACTTATTTTGCGCTCAAATTGGCTTTCAGATAGCAATTCTAATGAAATGTCTGGATCTTTGCCTGCTATTAAGGATGCAATGGTTGAAAAGATGCCTATATTTGGGGATATTAAATATAGAACTTTTCATAATAAAGAGATTTTAGATGTACCTTTTTATAACTTTGTACTAACTCCTCTTAAGGGCTCAAAAAATGTTTTGATTCCCAGTTTTTCTTTTAATATTGGTTCTGGCCTTGTTAGGAATACCCCTGAGCTTTTATTAAAAGTTAAACCGATTCCTGGAGAGGTTAAATCTTTAGCAGTAGGAACTTTTAGAATTGATTATGAGACTCCAACTTATTCGACAATTGAGCAAGATATATTTACTATTTTAATAAAAATTACAGGTCAAGGGAATTTCCCACATTTTTACTTTCCAGAGATTGAAACTTATAATTCTAAAATTCTTAATAAAAAGAAAAATTATAGCTTTAAGCCTTCTAAAAATGGATACAAGGGTAGTATTTCTCAAATTTATACAGTTAAGCCCGACACTAAAGGTAGTGTATTTTTAAATATTGGTGATTTTAATTATTTAAATCCTGATAATGATACAGTTTATACCCTTAAAGGGAAAAAATTGAAGTACGAATATTCAGGAGAGTTTAACAGTATAAATAGAGCACAAAATAATGTAGATTCTGATTTTAAACTATTATCTTATGCCGATATTTTGAATTATAAAAATAAAACTTTTTTATTTTTTGTTTCATACTATTATTTACTTTTGATTCCAGGATTTTTATTATCTTTAATTATTTTAATTAACTATAAAAAATTTTTTGCAGCATCAAGCTTTGGGCTGGTTATTTTAATATTGGCTGTTGGCATTAGTTTAAATGCTGTAAATGATGGTTTATTGTCAGAGAAAAATATAAATGATTTGATTGAAAACTATAATACTAAAAATTATGATGCCACACTTATCAAGATTGATAACATTCTTAAAAAATATCCAAATTATTCAGGACTTTGGTTAAATAGAGCCCTTGTTTTAAGTAAAATGGATAGAGATTTTGATGCTATTTATTCAGCTTATAAGGCATTTTTGGCTTCTCCAAATAATGAAACCTCTTATAAAGTTATTGATTTGATTGAAGCTAAAAATGGAGTTATAGACAATGTTCGTAATAATAGTTTTGTTTTTTCTAATATTTTTTTTATTATCAGTTTATTTTTGATTAATTTTTTAGTTGTATCTATTTCTTATAGATTTTTGGCAAAAAATTTAAAAAAAATAATTATATTTTTACTTTTTTCTGCGGTTTGTTTTACTATATTTGAAACATATTATTTTTATTATGAACAACAATCTGAAGTAGGAATAATTAAGGGTGATTTAGTCTCTCTTTATAAAGTTCCTGACAATTTTTCAAGGAGTTGGAGATTTTTAAAAGGAAATGCAAGTGTTTATATTCTTGACAGCAAAGACGATTTTGTTCTTATTGAAACAAGTTATGGACTTCAAGGCTGGATTCACAAGAATTTTGTTGTGTCCTTAAAAGATGATTTGATCTAAAAAATAAATATTTACAACACTTGAAAATTTTTTAAAAGGGTTTAATTTTATTTTTCCCTGTATACTATTCTACCTTTTGTAAGATCATAAGGAGATAGCTCAACTTTTACTTTATCACCAGGAACTATTTTTATGAAATGTTTTCGCATTTTGCCAGATAGATGAGCAAGTACAATGTGCTTGTTTTTAAGCTCTACTCTAAACATGGTATTTGGAAGGGATTCTTTTACAATTCCTTCAGTTTCAATAGCTTCTTCTTTAATATTCAAGACAACCTCCATAATTTTCTCTAATAGGATAAATTTTACATGATTAAACATATCATTTCAATTATTCTTTTTAAGAATAAAAGCATTATTTTTTGTTTACATTATAAGAAATTGTGTATATAATTACACGAAGTTTTTTAAAAATGTAATTTATAGGGAGGTATCATGCAAAAAGCTGTTTCTGAGCATGAGTTTATTGAAGAGATCAAAAAATTTCTTTCAGCTGAAAAAAGAGAGATATTAGATTCTATTAAGTCTGTAGAAAATAGCAAAAAAGAAATAATTAATAATGACATGTATCCAAAGGATGTTGTCGATATTGCTTTTGATAATATGGATGGAAATAATCTTGAAGCGTTAGGTTTTGTTGAAAAGAGAAAGTTGAATTTAATAAATCAAGCTCTTTATAGAATTTCTCAAAATTCTTATGGTAAGTGTTTGGCTTGTGAAAAAGAGATTGCTAGGGAGAGACTTTTAGCTATTCCTTATGCTTTTTTGTGTATTAGTTGTCAGACAAAAAAAGAAAAAAAGAACAAAAGATGATACATCTTAAGTTAGTTATTTAATATTGTAATTTCTACTCGCCTATTTTTAGCCTTTAATGGGGAAGATTTAGGATATTTTGGTTTTTGAGATCCCCATCCTTTAAATAGTATTTGGTCTTTGTCTTTTACTTTCATTTTTATTAAATGATTTCCAATTGCACGAGCTCTTTTTTCAGATAGCTCGTGCATCTCTTCTTCCAATCCAAATTGCTCAGTATGTCCTTCTATTAGTATGTTATTTTTTTTAAATTTTTCAAGAAGTTTAGCTATAAGGTCAATTTTTTTATATTCTTTTTGTAGTATTTGAAATGAGTTAGGATAAAATTCAATGTCGAAGCTTAAATTAATACCTTTATTGTTTTTTTCAACGTCAATAGCTTTTATTTTTTTTTCTCGGATGTAATTTTCAACTTCAGTTTCAATAAGATTATCATTTGGAAGCTCAATTGAAACTATTCTACCAAGAGAGTTTCCAATCATTTTAAAATGTTGGTTGTTGTTCTGATTTATTTCAAATATATATTTATCGCTGTATTTATATGTATTGCCAATTTCATTATCAAAATAAATTTTTTGGTCTACTTTTTGATAGAAAGAGATGTTTTTTACATTGTATTGTGATTCATAATTCGAAAGAATTATGTGGTAATGCTTGCCATTGTGCTCTTCTTTGCCTTTATATTTGTAGTTAACATTAAATTTTACAACAAAATCTTTTATACTTTTGTCTATTTTTGACGCTTCTATATATTCTTCTGCAGGATATGACCATTTTTCATTTATTTTGATTGGTGTTTTTGGAAATCTTGGAATGCCTCTAACAGAAGGTCTTTTTTGATTTGCTCCTATTGTATATTCTCCTTGCTTATTTACGCTGAAGATTTCTTCAAACTCTTCATTTAATAGGTAAGGTTCATTAATATTTTCTCTTTTTAAGATTCTAAAAAAAGCTTTAATGCTTGCAAAGTTTTCTTTTATGTCTTTTATTTCACTTGAAATCTGAATATTGGTATTAGAGCTTGAATTATAATGGCCATTGAAATATATTTTTTGATTATCTGTACCCTCTAATCTAAACTTTGAACCTTTAATGTATTTAAATTCAAAGATTTCAGAAGAAAAAGCTAAGCTTTGAACTAAAAATAATAGCAACAATGGTGTAGTCGCCTCGGTATTCATTAATAGATTCTATCATAAAAGTATTTAATTTCTAAATTTTTTTTTAAAAATTGCTATTTAATATGTTGTTCTGATCTGATATTTATTATAATTTATAACACAGTGGGAATTTATTTAAATTATTAATTAATAGAGGTTTTATATGAAATATAAAAAAACAAGGTTTAATTTAGACTTAAAAAGAAAAAGTGGTATTTTGCTTAACATAAGCTCTTTACCATCTAAATATAGCATTGGAGATTTAGGAAAAGGAGCTTATAAATTTATAGATTTTTTGTTTGCATCTTCTCAAAGTTATTGGCAAATGTTTGCTTATTCCCCTATTGATTTTACAAGATCTCCCCCTTATTCAATTTTTTCGGCTTTTGCTGGCAATGTTTATTATATTGATTTAGAAGCCCTTGACAAATTTATAGATTCAGATTTAAGCCTTTTAAAAGAAAATGAAACCAGGTATTCTGATTTAAAAAAATTAAGTTTTAAAGATAAATTTCTTAAAGAAGCCGCTTTAAATTTTATTAATAGAGCTTCAGCTGATGAGGTTAGAAGCTTTGAAAAATTTAAAAAAAAGTCTTCTTATTGGCTTTTAGATTTTGCAAGTTTTGTTGCGTTTAAAGAATATTTTTTTAAAGAGTCAAAGAATGCTTTTAATGTTCTTTTTGATAGAGGAATTCTTAAAAGAAATGAAAAAGATTTATTTAAATTGAGAAATATCCTTTCAAAAGAGATTAAAGTACAAGAGGTGTTGCAGTATTTCTTTTTTTCACAGTTTCAAGCTTTAAAGTGCTATGCAAATGATAAGGGGATTGAGCTAATTATGAACGTGCCTTTTTTTATGGCATATGACTCTGCTGATGTTTGGGCACACCAAAAATATTTTAAGCTAAGATTTGATGCAAGCAAAGATAAGATTGCAGGAATTTCTCCAGATTATTTTTTAGAACAAGAGCAAGCTTGGGATAGTGCAGCTTATAGCTGGAATGTTTTAAAGAAATTTAAGTATGAATGGTGGGCAAAAAGGATCGAGGTTTTAAGAAAGTATGCAGATATAATTAAAATTGATCATTTCAGAGGTTTTGTTTCTACTTGGGAAGTTAGTGCGAGTGAGTCTTATGCTTTTAATGGGTTGTGGGTAAAGTCGCCAGGACGAGATTTTTTCAATTTTATTTTAAATGAAATTAAAGATTTAAAAATTTGGGTTGAAGATTTTCAAAATGATCTTGAAGATGTTTCAAGACTAAGAGATTTTTTTAATTTTCCAGGAATGAAAATAATGAATCTTGCCTTTGATTTTGATTCAAGCAATCAAAATCTTCCTCATAATTATATTAAAAATTGCATAGTTTACACAGGAAGTGGTGATAATGATACAATACGAGAGTTTATTAATTCTTTAGATGATTTGCATAAAAAGTACATTTTTGATTATTTAAATACAAATGAAAATTTTGTTGTTTGGGACATGATAAGAAGTGCTATGGGTAGTGTTTCTGATAATGTGATAGTGCCAATGCAAGATTATATTAATTTAGGAGATAAATTTAGTGTAAATATCCCAAAAAGCACTTTAGATAATTGTATTTTTAGATTATTAGAAAGTGATTTAGATACTACTTTGAGTCAAAATATAAGTTTTATTACAAGGCTTTATGGCAGAGCTTAAGATTTTTAAGAGCAAAGTCGTTATAAAATTTAGGTTTTTTTAAATTTAATTGAGATCCAATTGTTCAAATAAAAATCACTGTTATTTAATATTTTTTCATTTGCAAGTATCATGTATTAATGTATATGAAAATTTTTATCTATTGGGTGGTTATTTTCTTCTTTTTTGTTTTTAAGGTTTTTAGTATATATTCATTAACCGATGAAGAATTTTTTAAAAAATATAGTTTATTTTTTGTTCATAAAGGATTTTTAAGTAAAAATGTTAATGGGAAAATAACCAAAGTTCAAGTCAATGGGATAAATTCTAGGTGGGTTTACCCTTTTCATAAGCTTGTTCCTAGTCGAATTACTTCTATTTATGAGGATGTTTATTCTTCAAGTTCATTTTTGACTACAAGTAACAATCTTTATGTTTCTTATGATTATTCAAAAAATTTTAGAAAATTAGTGGGAATTGATAAATTTAATAGCGGTGCATATATTACATCTAGTGCCTTTTCTCAAGGAGATTACAAGCGTATTGCTATTGGAACTGCGATTCATGGTATTTATATTAGTGTTAATGGAGCTATTAGTTTTAAAAATTTAAATCGTTTGATTCCGCAGATTTATTTAGGTGCAGGATATTACGATATTATTAGTGCTATTGAATTTTCAAAAGAAGAGACAAATAATTTATATTTTTCCTCTGGAGTTTATGGAGATATTTTTTTAATTAGTCAGAAAAGTGGATTTATTAAAAAAATATCTTTTCCTTTTAAAAAGCAAATAATACGTATTTTAGACTTATCTAGCAAGAATGTAGAAAAAATTTTAGTCAGAACATATGACAATCATTTTTATTCTTATATTAATGGGCAATGGGTATTTATTGGAAAATTATCTTTGCAGGATCAGGATTTTTTTGAAAAATCACAAAGGATGCGGCTTGCTAAAAATAAAGGGTCTATTTATTTAACAGCATATACATTGCGTAATAAGAGGGCAGTTGATGAAAGATTTAAATTTATTAAAGATTCAGGTATGAATGCCGTTGTAATTGATTTTAAAGATGATAATGGTAATTTGACTTATTCTAGTAAGCTTTCTTTGCCCAATAAGTTGAGATCTGTTAAAAACTTTATTGATGTTCCCTATATTCTTAAAAAAGCAAAAGAGCTTGGAATTTATGTTATTGCTAGATGTGTTGTATTTAAAGATTCAAAATTGTATTATTATGATAATTTTAAACACGCTCTTTGGAATAAAAAAACCAATAAACCTTGGGCTCATTTGATTAAAAAAGTTGATTCTAGTGGCCTTGTGAAATATGTACAAGTAGAGCATTGGGTAGATATTTTTTCTCCTGCTACTTGGGAATATAATATTTCTATCGCAAAAGAAATTCAATCTTTTGGAGTTGACGAGATACAGTTTGATTATATTAGATTTCCATCAGATGGGCCCGTGTCTCTTGCAATCTCGAGAATGAATAAGCATGAGATGCAACCCGTTGATGCACTTGAATCTTTTTTGATTATGGCAAGAGAACAGCTTTATGTTCCTATTTCTGTTGATATTTATGGGTACAATGGCTGGTTTCCTACCAATAGTATTGGGCAAAATATTTCAATGTTATCAGATTATGTTGACGTTATATCTCCTATGTTTTATCCTTCGCATTATACTGATGATTTTTTGCCAAGCAATTTTTATTACACAAAAAGAGCTTATAGGCTTTATAAAGAGGGAAGTGATAGAGCGCTTGCTTTTTCTTTAGATGGGGTTGTTATTAGACCTTATGTTCAAGCTTTTTTATTAGGAAAAGAAAGATTGGTGGATGACGAGATTTATTTGGAGTATTTAAAGTTTCAGCTTAAAGGAATCAAAGAGTCATTTGGTAGTGGCTTTAGTCTTTGGAATGCATCTAATGTTTATTATATGATTAAAGGTAGTTTAAAAGAATATTTAGATTCTTTTTAATTATTGTTTCTTGTAAAGGAGATTTATTTGCAACATTTAATTCAATTTTTTTACGTAGGATTTGGGATTTTTTTATTGTATCTTGGTGGTAATTTACTTTTAAAAAGTTCAGTTGGTATTGCTACTTATTTAAAAGTCCCAACACTTTTAATAGGAGTTACAATAGTATCTTTTTCAACAAGTGCTCCAGAGCTTTTTACAAGTTTGGTGGCAGCTTTTAAGGGTAAAAACGAAATTGTTGTTTCTAATGTTATTGGTAGCAATATTATTAATATGTTGCTTGCTCTGCCTTTAGCAGGATTCTTTTTTAAGATTAAGGCAGATTTTAAAAGACTTAAACTTTCTTTTATGTTTTTGTTTTTATTAATGTTTCTTCTTTTATTGCTTTCATTTGATTTTAGATCTTACTCTTTTTTTATAACACCTTATAATCGTTTTAGCTCATTTAGTATTTTAATTTTATTTTTATCCTATTTGTTGCTTTTTTATAAAGAAGAAAAAGCGCATGCCAGCTTGGAAAATTCTTTCCAAGAAGGTGCAAGTAATTTAAATCAGAGTTTTAACTTTGTATTTTTTAACTTGTTAAGTTTTGCTATTAGCATGTATTTTCTTTATTTGGGATCGAAATTATTGGTAGATGGAGCTCTTTACATTGCCAACAATGTTTTTAATATTAGTGAAAAGTTGATTGGAATTATACTTGTAGCTTTTGGGACAAGTGTTCCCGAGCTTGTTGTATCTCTTTTTGCAATAATTAGAAAAGAATCAGACATTGCATTTGGCAACATTATTGGTAGTAATATTTTTAATATCGGATTTATTTTAGCTAGTAGTAGTTTTTTCAGACCTATCTTATTGCAAAATATTTATATTTTAGATTTTAGTATAATGGTATTTATAACTTTAGTTTTATTTTTAGTGGTTAAATTTAAAGGGGTTTTTGGTAGGGGCATTTCTTTAATTTTTTTGCTTTTATATTTTTTATATAATTTAATGTTATTTAACTTTTATTGATTATTTGATCTTAATTTTGACTTGTTAATATATTTTTAATGTAATATGTTTTATTATTTAAATGTAATATAAGGAACAATATGAAAAAATTACCAGAAATTTTTTATATGAGTAGCAAAGAAGTGGATATTTTGATTTCTCAACTAGGAATATCTTCTGATACCCAAAAATCAATTTTGAAAACTATTTTGTCTTATAAAAAGGAAGCTATAGATTATTCTTCTTTTATAGAAGAGCATTCTGTAAAAATAAGAGGTTTAAAAGGGGAGCTTGATTTTTTATTTCGTAAACTTTATGAAGTTAAAAGAGGAATAGTTACTAATAGAATAGCAACTGATGGAGAATTTTTGCCAGACAGTATAATTTTGACCGATGAGGCCAGTTATGATTTTTATTATTATTCTATTGATGATTTATTTTTGAAAACTTATATAGGAATAGAGCTTTTTAGCTCTTTGCTTACTGTTAAGAATATAGAATCTAGTTTGTTGGTTTTTAAGAATGAATTTATAACTATTACAGATTCAGATATTAACTATAAATTTTTTGAAACAAAATCACAATTGAAAGAAATATTAGTTTGGAAATCATTGATAATTCCATCGAGCAGGGCTTTATATTTTATTGAGTTTGTTAAAAAAATATTTTTTAATATTGCTTCTAATAATGTTGTAAAAGATGTTTTCGTTAGAATAAAAGGATTAAAGCTTATTGATTATGAGAAAACTTTAGAAGAGGGCAAGAATATTATTGGTGCTATTTCTAAGATTCTCTCCGGCATAATTGAAATCAAGGATGAAGTTCTTGGCAAAAAAGGAATTACTTTTTCAAAAAATTATTTTGTTTTTTTAGAGTTTCTTAATTTTTTTATTAAAAATGAAAAAGACTTAGAAGAGCTTAAGGCTATAGAAGCTGTTAAAATTGATGAATCTTTAAAAGCAATTGAAAAGACTTTAGAGTTTAAAAAAGGCTCAATTGATACAGAAGAGTTTTTTGGGATTTTAAAAGTTTATTCTGAAGGGCTAAACGATCCTGAAAATTTTTTGTTAGTTGCTAATATGTACTTTTTTGAATCTAAAATTCATGATATTTTGCCAAAAATATTTCAAGTAAAAGAAAATTTTTATTTGTACAAGCCTTTTGCATATGAGTTTTTTTTAGAAGAATATGAAAAGGTTTTGCAATTTCTTAATAGTGAATTGAAGGCTAGTATATTTAAAATTCTTAGCTTTGGGGATGATCCTTCTTCTATTTTCACAGAAGAAGGTTTAGAAGAAGTTCTAAGTAGATTGGTATCTAGATATATTATGAATGAGTATTGCTTAAAAAATAAAGTTAAGTTTCTTGATCTTATTGTTTCTCATTACAGGAGAGTTTGTAAAACACAAAGTGTTCAGGTTCATCTTAAAGATTTGATTAAAGTTGAAGCAGCAAAATATTTTAAGAATAGTAATGAATTGTTACCCTTATATAAAATATATAAACTTGATTTGTATTCGATTTTAAATGCTGCTTATAAAGATTTAAGCTTGTTTAAAAGAATTGTTTTGTTTTTGACAGGCAAACATCAAAGTTATAAAGAGGCTTTGTCTAGATTGGATTTTAGAGCTGGTTTGAATAAAAGTGGAAGCGGTCTTTTTGATTCAAATGAAAGAGTTAAAAGACAATTGGAAAAAATTAGAAAACAAAGAGAGGAAATAAAAGAGCAAGTTAGAAATTCTTTCCCCAAGAAGGGCACAGCGTCTAAGCAAGTAGCAAATAAGAGCTATACAAAACAAGAGCAAGACGAAGCTTGGGTCAAATTTAGTGATAGGATACAAAAAAAATAGCGTTTGTAAGTAAGCGGATTTATTTGTTAAAATAAATCCCTTGGCTTTCTTGCTGTATTTTTTGAAGTTTGACATTCTGCATAATGCTTTATTTTCCCATTTTCAAATTTTGATTTCATTATAATTTTTCCTCCCCATCGACTTATTAGTTCTTTTGAACCCACTCTTTGAGCGTTTTTAGAAATTTTAGCCATTTTAAAGCTCCTTTTGATAGATTTATTGTATAATAAAATCTATCAAAATAGGGTTGATTTATCAAGGAATTTATTCATGTTATTTATAATATTTTTTATTAGTGCTCCTCTTTTTTCAAAAGAAGTTTACTATAGGTTTGCAGATTATTCTGTTAATTACAGTATAGTGGGTAAATATGAGATTACAAAAGAAGAATCTGAGGAAGAGTACGGATATAAATTTACTTATGATCGCAATAATAATCTTATTTTAGTTGATTATATTGGTAAGCTTAGTATTTTAATGCCTTCTTTTTTTAATGCAAGCCAAATTAAAATAGAAAGATCCAAGCGCAGCGAAAGGCGCATATTTCTAAATAGGGGACTTGCTTTTAAAAACAATAATGGTGTTTATATTGAACATATAGAGTATATGAGTGATGGCAGGATTAAAAATATTTTTAATTATAATAGATCTAATGAAATGGTTAGAGATAAATATGATGTTTCTTATTATCATTTTTTATACGACAATGAGAGAGAGTTTAGTGTTTACAGATTTAATGAATCAGGGATTCAAATCAAAGATTTAAATAATGTGTATTTTACAAAGATCAGCTATGATCATACCAAATTTGTTAAAACGGTTTTGTATTACGATGAGAATGGTTATATCGTAAGATCAAAAAATGGTACTTTTGGGTTTAGATTAACTTATGATGCTAATCATAATCTTATTAAAGAGGAATATCTTGATAAATCGGCTTATGCTGTTTCAAATCCATTTTCTGTAGCTACTAAAATATATCATTATGATGTTGATGGAAAAGTTATTGAGATTTTAAATTATGATATTAATAACAACTTGACTCCTGATGAAAATAATGTAGCAATTTATCGCTATGAATATTATTTTAAAGATAAAGATTGCTATTACAAGGAATATAATTACGACAATAATAATAATTTAACAATCAGTCAAAATGGGTATGCCATGAAGAAGACTATTTTTTATATCCAAAATAATGAAAAAAGAATAATAAACTACAGTAATAAGATCAATAAAAACTATAATAGAGATATTCCTACTGTTTATGAGGAAAAGTATGAAATAATGGATAATTTTAAAGGTATTGCTATTTATAGTTATAAATATGATGATAATTTTTATCTAATAGAAAATATTTTTTTTGATAAAAATTTTAATTTAATAGCTGATGTTAAAGGCGTGATGATTTATAGATACTCTTACGACAAAGAAGGATTTTTGATTGCTCAAGAACATTTTGGTGGGGATTTTGTTAATCCAATAGATGATTTTGAAGGAGTTTCAAAGTATAAATTTAGTTACGATTCTAATGGCAATATGATTTCCAAGAAAAATTATTCTAAGGATGGAGTTTTGGTTGCTGATTGTAATTTTGTTTTTGAGTATTTATATGAATATGATAAACAAAATAGGCTTATTTCTCAAAAAAATTTTGGCAGCTTGGGACAGTTGCAGGACGATATTCATGGAGTTAGTGTTTATAAATATGAATATAATAAATTTGGGAAAATGTCAAAGCAGTCTAATCATGGTCCGGATTTGAGATTAAGAGATGATGTTGGGGGATTTTCAATTTATAAGTGGATTTATGATTCTAGAGGCAATTTAATAGATTTTCAAAAATTTGATTCTTTGGGCAATTTAATCTAAGTATTTTCTCTTTTCGTATTTTCCTATATTACATAGTAATTCATAATGACTTCTTTTAGAAAATTTACTCATTTCATCTATACTTAATTTTTCTGATACAATTTCTACTTTTGAACCTGTTTTAACTTTTAGGTCTTTGGGAATTTCTACTATTGCCAGATTCATGCAAACTTTTCCCCTTATTTTACATTTTTTATTGTTTATTAAAAAATAAAAATCATTACTTATATTTTGAGGTATTCCATCAAAATATCCGATTGGAATAATTCCTATTTTCATATCTTCTTTGGCTTGAAATATACCCGAATATGAAATTTTTTCACCCTTTTTGACATTTTTGATAAATATTATTTTTGAAAATAAGCTTAATACAGGTTTAAAATTTAAAGCAGGTTTTTTGTTTTTTTGTGATTGACAGTAACCGTAAAGAATAAGGCCTGGTCTTACCATATTAAATTGTGGACTTAGTTTGTAGTTAATAATGTGTCCCGAATTAGAAATATGGACAAATTTGGGATGAATATTTTTTTGTTTTAGTGTTTCTAAAAAAAATAAGAATTGCTCTATTTGCTTTTGTGTGGTTTTAAAGTTTTCTGTTGATGGGAGATGTGAGCAGACCCCTTCTAGTTCTAGAAATTTTGAATTTTGAATATATGTAGCTATTTCAAGGGCATCATCTATTTTTATTCCATATCTATTCATTCCGATATCAATTTTTAAGTGGACTTTTATTTTATTTTTTTGCAATGCGCATTCTTTTTCTATTGAAAATAGATATTCAAAATCAGCAACAAATGGTACTAATTCAAATTTAATCAAATTTTTAATTTCTTTTTTATCCACTTTAATGTACATCAATATTTTTATATTTTTATCAATTTTTTTAAGTGTTTTAGCATCTTCAATATTAGAAAGTCCAAAATAATTTATTTTTTTTGATTTTAAAAATTTAAAGATGTTTATAAGCCCGTGACCATATGCGTCACCTTTTAAGGTGGCTACTATTTCTTTTTCGCCAATTTTATTTTTAATTAAATTTAAGTTATGTTCTAAATTATTTAAATTTATTATTATTGTTTTGTTGCTACCCATTGTTTTATTATTATACATTTAGCTCTCTTAGAGAAGTGAAAATCTTTTTTCTATTAATTTGTAGTTTATTCTATAATGGGTATTGGAAATTTTTTTATTTGGTTGCTTTTAAAATGTAATCTCATTTTTTTTTGAAAATCGTTATATATTTTAGGGTTAATTCTAATTTCGTATTTTTCAGTTTCTTTATTTATATTATTTTCTACTGTTATTGCTGCTAAAATATAATGCCAGTTGTTATCCTTATAATATTCTGCAATTGTTTTTGAAAGAGATTCAGTTTTTAATGTACCAAATGAGTAAGCGTCTTTTGCAAGCTCTTTTTTTGATTGCTGTTTTCCACTAGTAAGGCTGCTTAGCCGGTTAATAAAATTGCCTTTATCTGGACTTAAAAATTCTAATTTTGTGATTTTATATTTCTTGGAAGCTTCGTTTGATAGGTCAAATGAAATAATAGCAGAAGATCCAATTTTTGAAAATACATTTATAAATGAATAACTAATCCCCTCAAGTTCTTTTATTGGTTCTCCATTTAAGTCTGCCAATTCCATGTAGGGTTGGCTAATGGCGACATCAACAGATGCAAGTAAAAAACTTTGTTTTAGTTTTTTAATTTCTGTTTTTATATTTTCTTTTACAATATAATTTTCGTTTTCGAAGATATTAATTTCGTTTTCAGAAAAGCTATTTTTAGCTAGAGAAAGAATTATCAAGGTTAAAATAAATTTTTTAATGTTCATAAGATATTTCCTTTTGTTTTTATTTATATATCTTCAAATAAATCTCCAGTTATGTCTTTTAATATAGAATTTTCTTTTAGCACTTCTTTTAAAAATTCAATAATTAATTTTGAATTAAGAGAAATTTTATAAATTTTAGTTTCTTGAGTAAGTTTATTTTTGACAGTTAAATCTGCAAGCATATAATTCCAATGACCATTTTTATGTGTTAATTTAAAAGCATTTTTAATTTCGTCACTCATTAATATTCCAAATGGGTATGCAGTAACATATCCTTCTTCTTGTGAATTTTCAACAGCTAGAAGAGAATTTTTAAGTTCTAGGGTGGAACCAGCTGTTACAAATTTAATATCTTCAATTTCATATTCTTTATCCCCATTTTTAGTTGTTTCAAAAAGCATTAATAGTGACGCGTAATAACTATATTCTCCATCCATTTTTATAGGAGATAGTATATAAGAATATCCAAATTTGTTTTTAAATTCTGGTATTTCTTTTCCATATTCGTCTAAGATTTTCATTGCCTTTGTTTTTATCCAAGTTACGTCATGATTACCATTTATGATTGGCAATTTTTTATTTGAAATTTTGCCTGATATTAAATGTAATTTTTCATCGCTTATTGGTTTGCCAGTTTCGTTTTCTTGATGTACAGATGTATGTTGTGAATTTTTTAAATGTATTTTTTTATCACTTATTGGTTTGCCAGTATTGCTGTCTTGATGTACAGATTGTGGTTTCTTAAAAAAAGCGCAACTCAGCATTAACATGGGCAGCATTATTAGTTCCAAATATTTACATGTTCTAAATATCATTATATCTTCTTCCTTTATACCATTTAAAGCCTTTTTGAGGCGGTAATTAAAATTTACATTAAACCATAGTAATAATATAGAATGCTTATGTCAAAGTCAAGTCGCTTTTGGTTTTATTAAAAATTGCATTTTTATTTTTAATCTTTCAATATCTTACAATAAAGGTATTTCTGCTGCTAAAAAATGAATTATTCCTATAATGATTGATATAATGCCAATTATTTGCTGATTGCTTTCAAGTATTGATTTAAATTTTCCATATTTTTTGTTATTTTGAACTTCTGTAGGTAATTTTTGTTTTAAAAACAAGATAAATCCAATTAAAAATAAACTTACAGCTGGAATCAAATTTCCAATTATTGGCAATTTGTAGGGCTTGATTATTTCAAGGGCGCTGGTTATTAAAAATAATAATCCAAAAATGCTTTTTACTTTTTTGTTATCGTTTATTAAATTTACAAAATCTTCAAAAATTTTTAAAAAGCTTATTTTTTCTATTAATATTGGAAATGCAAGTATTATTCCCCCTAAGATGTTAAGTGAAACAGACATGAAGTATATTTGTATCATATTTTACCTCTAGGTTTTATTCTTTTACTATAAAAGACATTATTATTGCCATTACTCTTTAATATTATACTTAATAAACTTTCATTTTGATAGATTATATTAGCATATGTTGTAAAGTTTTTACTGCTTATATAAAGCAAATTGCTTTCAATTAATTTACTGTCCAGATAAATATCTAGTTTGGCTTTTCCCAGGTTGGAAGTTTTTTTTGTTTTTATGTTTATTTTTAGCGATAATCTGTTTTTGTCTTGCTTGTAGCTTATTATCATTTTGATATTATTTTTATTATTTTCGTGATTTTGAATTCTGGGAATTAATAAAATTTTAAAAAATAAAAGAATTACAACAAAGATTATCCCAATAATGATATGTTTTTTCATTTTTTTTTGGTATTCGATTTCTAGTTTTTGATTGCAATTAATCTTTTTCATTGTATTTGCAAATCTAACCTTACTATAATTATAATTTTAATAATGCATTTAAATTCCACCAGTAAACACTAACGCCAGTTTTTCCGCCATAAAGTATACTAAGTATTCCATCTTTAGATAAACTTTCAGAGAGAAACATTAAATTTGGAGGCTCAATTAAAGCTATTTGCTCTTTAATTAAACCCTTGCTGTCTAATTTCCATATTAAATTGTTAGATAAATTTTTCATATTAGTAGATGCTATTATTTTGTCTTTTTGTATTTTTATAATGTTTATAAAGCTTTCTTGTTTATCATCTAGTAAGTTTTTAGGAAGAGCAATTTTATTTATTACTTCTAATTCTTTGTTTTTTTTCAAACTCATTTTATAGATATATTGATCTTTAATTTTAATTCCAAGATCATTTATATTTTCATTGTCACCAATGTTTTCATAGTAAGTAGTTTTTACATAAAGAGTTTTTTTGTTGACTTCAAAAAAAACCTTATCTATTGAAATGTTGTATTTTTTCTTTTGATTGTCTACTGTTTTTAACAGGTTTTTGTTGACGTAAATTTTATAAAGCGGGGAAAATTCTTTATTGTAAGAATATATTATATATCCTTCGCTATATATTGATATTATTGCAATGTTGCCATTTTCATCAACATTAACATCATAAATTTGTGGAAATGGCATTCCGTTTAAACCTTCTTGACCTAAAATTTCTACAGATGAGTTTTTGTTTAGTATTAGTATTCTCATGAAGTAGGCAATATTCTCTTTTTGGTTGAATTTTGATTTTTTATTATTTAGTTTGTCTGCGACAATAATAAAATCTTTTAGTGGGTATATTGCTTGAATTCCTTCAAAATCTATTTTTTTTATTTTTAAATCGGGGTTTGTTTTAAATATTCCATTTTGATATGTTTGTATTAGTTTTCCATATGAGTTGAAAATCATTAATTTATTTGTTTTTATTTCTGCAATGTACACTAGCCCATTATACGTTTTGATATCAAATTTTGAATTTGTAAATTTGTTATTCAAAGGCATTATTGCACCAGGAAGTGTTCCAAATGGTATTTTAAATTGTTCTTCTCCTAATTCGTTTAAAGTTTTAGCATTACATGATATAATTGCAAAAAGCAGGCTTAATATAAGAGCTTTATAGTGTTTTTTCATATTTTTTATATTATTATTTAAAATGACTTTAAGTCAATTATTTAGGAGAATTAATACCTACCATGTTAAAAGCAGTACTTGAGACAACTATTGGCTCAAAAAGTAAAAGAGATTTAAAAGATTATCTTCCGACTTTAAGAAATATTAATAAGCTTGAGCGTTGGGCATTATTGTTGGCAGATGAAGATTTTTCAAAGGAGACAGAAAAGCTTAAAGATGAATTAAAATCGGGTAATTCTTTAGAGAATATTTTAGAGCGAGCTTTTACTCTGTCTAGAGAAGCTGCTAGAAGGCGTCTTAAAGAAAGGCCTTATGATGTGCAAATCATTGCAGGTCTTGCTCTTCACAAAGGCAAAATAATAGAAATGAAAACGGGAGAAGGAAAAACCCTTTCCTCAGTTCAAGCGGCGTATTTAAATAGTTTAACAGGAGATGGAGTTATTATTGTTACTGTTAATGACTATCTTGCAGAGCGTGATTCCAATTGGATGAAGCCGGTTTTTGATCTTTTGGGTGTTAGCGTGGGGGTTGTTCTATCTAATATGGATTATGAGCTAAGAAAGGCTCAATATGCTAAAGATATTACTTATGTTACAAATAATGAACTTGGATTTGATTATCTAAGAGATAATATGCGTTATGACTTGAATGAAAAATCCTTGAGAAAGTTTAATTATTGTATTATTGATGAAATTGATTCTATTTTGATCGATGAGGCAAGAACCCCATTGATTATTTCAGGGCCTACTGAAGGCAACACTAATGCTTATCTTGAAGTTAATTCTCTTGTATCTTTTTTAAAAGAATGCTCCAAAGATCCCAAAACAGGTGATTATCCTTTAGAAATAGACGACCTTGATGGTGATTATACTGTTGATGAAAAAGCTAAAAGAATTTCTTTTACTGCCAAAGGGCTTAATAATCTTGAACAGCTTTTAGTTTCTAAAGGCATTATTAGTGGGTCTATGTATACTGATTCAAATTTTAATTATGTTCATTATATGACTCAAGCCTTAAAAGCGCATTTGCTTTTTTTAAAAAATAGAGAATATATTGTTGGTGATTCTGGGGTTGAGATTGTAGATGAATTTACCGGGAGAGTTTTAACAGGGAGAAGATATTCAGATGGGCTTCACCAAGCTATTGAGGCTAAAGAAGGAGTTAGAGTTGCTAATGAAAATAAGACTATGGCAACTATTACTTTTCAAAATTTATTTAGAATGTTTGATAAAATTTCTGGCATGACAGGTACAGCTGATACAGAAGCTAAAGAATTTCATAAAATATATAATCTTGATGTAGTTGTAGTTCCAACAAATAGATTGTTAGCGCGAATAGATGAGGATGATACTATTTATTATACGGAAGAATTTAAATTTAATGCGATTACAGATGAGGTTTATAAAACTTACAAAAAGGGTCAACCGGTTTTAGTGGGAACTGTTTCTATTGAAAAATCTGAGATTTTATCAGCCATGTTTAAAAGTAGAGGCATTAAGCATGAAGTTCTTAATGCAAAAAATCATTCTAGAGAAGCATTTATTATTGCTGAAGCTGGAGCAAAGCATGCGGTTACAATAGCAACAAATATGGCTGGTCGTGGTACGGATATTAAACTTGGAGGAAATATTGAGCACAGAGTTAGAAAAAAAATCGGAACTAATGTAAGCCTTGAAGAATTTCAAGAGGCTGTTAAAAATGAGAGAGAAAATTACCTGAAAGACTATAATGAGGTTAAAAGTCTTGGTGGGCTTTATGTTATTGGTAGTGAACGTCACGAATCAAGGCGAATAGACAATCAGCTTCGTGGTCGTAGTGGAAGACAAGGTGACCCCGGGCGCTCAAGATTTTATGTGTCCCTTGAGGACGATTTAATGCGCCTTTTTGCTGGAGACAATCTAAGATCATTAATGGGTAAGCTTGGAATGGCAACAGGAGAGCCTATTACTCATTCTCTTTTAACTAAATCTTTGATTAATGCTCAAAAACGAGTAGAAGACAGAAATTTTGAAATTAGAAAGCATTTGTTAGAGTATGACGATGTTATTACAAAACAAAGAGATTTTATTTATGCTCAGAGAAATTCCATTCTTGAAGATACAGCTATTAAGGATCGTATTCTTGTTGCTTTAGAAGAATATCTTAGTTTTTTGCTTGAAGGGACAAAAAGTAGCACAGTTTCAAATGTTTTTTTAAATGAAGTAAATTCAATTTTTGCTTATATGCTTGAGAGTCTTGGCTCTATTGAAAATATTAATTCTCTTGATTTAAAGGCTAAGTTAATGCAAATAGCAAAAGCAAATTTAGATGAAAAGGAAAATTTGATTGGTAGGGATCTTTTTAATGGATTTTTAAGATATGAATATTTGAAAAATATTGATTTTAAATTTCAGGAACATCTTGCAAATTTAGACTCTTTAAGAGAGGCTGTTTATTTAAGGTCTTATGCTAATAAAAATCCAATCACAGAATACAAAGAAGAGGGATTTTCAATATTTAGCGAGCTTATTAAAGACATTAAAGTGTCTACCATAAGGCGTGTTCTTCAATTAAAATTGGATAGCAATTCTTCCGATTTTAAGTCAACAAAGAAGTCTAGGAATGTTAAACCAATTCATAAAGAACTTTCTGGAATTGTTATTAATGAGAATAAAAGCGTTTCTAATGTTCAAGTGGTTAGAAGTTCTCCTAAAATAGGCAGAAATGAGCCTTGTTATTGTGGAAGTGGGAAGAAATATAAAAATTGTCATGGCAAAAGTTAAAACAGGAGGTTTTTTATGTTTAAGCTGCCAGAACTTGGTTATGATTATGATGCTGTTGAGCCTTATATTGATGCTAAAACTATGGAAATTCATCACAGCAAGCATCATAATGGTTTTGTAATGAATTTGAATTCTATTTTGGAAAAAATGGGAAAAATTCATTTAACAGATGTGTCAAACATATTAAAAAATATTCATGATTTTCCAGAAGAATTTCAAACTTTAATAAGAAATAATGCTGGTGGTTATTCTAACCATACTTTATATTTTAGAACTTTAAGGCCAGGAAATAAGGATAATCTTTTTGAAAGGTTTAAAGATGATATTAATGCAGCTTTTGGAAGCCTAGATGTTCTTAAGGCCGATTTGAAAGATACTGCAATGAAAATTTTTGGAAGTGGTTGGGCATGGTTAGTATTGTGTCCTGAGAGTGGCCTTAAAGTGATTTCAATGCCTAATCAGGATAGTCCTTTGATGAATTCTTATAAGCCTATTTTAGGTATTGATGTTTGGGAGCATGCCTATTACCTTAAATATCAAAATAGAAGAATTGAATATGTCGATGCATTTTTAAAGGCTTTAAATTGGGAAGAAGTTTCAAAAGTTTACAATGAAGTGATCAATTAGCCTCTATTTAATAAAGATTTTCAATTCTATATTTAGTATTTTACTTTAAAATTTTAAGCAATTTATTTTAAGTCATTATTAAAGTTTTCTCTTTCTATGTCATTAAAGTATTCTACTGTTCCAACTTTTAATTCGTGAGTTGCATTTTTGTCAGATACTATGATTGCATTTTTATGTAGTTGGAGTGCACTAATTGTCCATATGTGGTTAATGCCTTTTTCAATGGCATGCTTTAATGCTCTTGCTTTGTTATGTCCATTTACTATTATTAAAACTTCTTGTGAATCCATGATAGTTCCAATTCCAACAGTTAGTGCATTTTTGGGAACTTTGTTTACATCGCCTTCAAAAAATCTTGAATTAGCAATAATTGTATCTTGGGTTAAGGTTTTAATTCTTGTTCTTGATGTTAAGGAGGAGCCCGGCTCATTAAAAGCAATGTGACCATCGGGGCCTATTCCCCCTACAAAAAGCATTATTCCCCCGAAAGATTTGATTTTTTTTTCATATTCTTCACATTCTTTTTTGAGATTTGAAGCATTTCCGTTTAGTATATTTATGTTTTCTTTTTTAATGTCAATGTGGGAAAAAAAATTGTTCCACATAAATGAATGGTAACTTTCAGGATGATTTTCTTCAATTCCTATGTATTCATCCATATTAAAAGTTATGACATTTTGAAATGAAATTTTTTTACTTTTATTCAATTCAATTAAGTTTTTGTACATGCCAATCGGAGAGCTTCCTGTTGGAAGTCCAAGGATAAATGGATTTTCTTTTGTTGGAGAAAATTCCTTAATTTTTTGTGCTACATGATTAGCTGCCCATTTTGATATGTCTTCGTATGTGGGTCTGATTATTAATCTCATTGAGATCTCCTTAAAATTAATTAAAGTTAGAGATTGTTAAAAATTATTTTAGATTCTATCATTGTTAACTTTAGATTAAAATCTTTATCTAGGACATTGATGTTTGCATCATATCCATGACATATTAAGCCCTTTTTATCAATATTGAGAATTCTTGTTGGATTGTAAGAGCTTGCTTGAACAGCATCGCTTAAGCTGAAACCAAATTCTACTAAATTTTTAAGACCTTGTATCATTGTGAGTGTTGATCCAGCTATTGTGTTGCTTTTCACGCTATGAAATAATCCATCTTCTGCAATATAAACCTCGTCTCCGTTTGCAATTAGTTTTCCACAAGTTTGACAATTCGGAGTAAGCCCGTCAGTTACAAGGACTATTTTACTTATATCTTTAAGCTTTCTAAGCATTAAAATTAATTTTGGGTGTATATGGTGGCCATCTGCAATAATTTCGCAAGAAACATCGCCATGTATTAACACCGCTCCTATTGCATTTGGATTTCTGTGATCAAGTTTTGACATTGCGTTGAAAAAATGGGTTGTATGAAGTATTCCAACTTGAAATCCTTCTATCATGTTTTCATATGTTGCATTTGTGTGTCCCGCTTGAAGGTTTATATTGTTTTCAAGACAAAATATTGCAAGCTCTCTCATGCCCTTAAGCTCAGGAGCAACAGTCATTGTGTTTATATGTGTTTTTCTTTTGCCGTTTGATCCTGTAAATACTCCGCCAGCTGCATCTATTAGTTTTTGCATAACTTCAATACTAGGTTCATGAAGGTGAGAAACAGGATGAGCTCCTTTTTTTTCAGGAGAGAAAAATGGTCCTTCAAGGTGAAGTCCCAGAATTTTAGCTCCCTTTTCTTTACCAATTGCTGCTATGCAAGCTTTTATTGTTTCAATCATTTCATCTATTGGTCTTGGATAAAGGGTTGGTAAAAATCCTACTACACCGTATTGTGCTAAATGTTCTGACATTTTAAGTATCGATTCTGTTGAGCACTGGTCTGTCCCATGACCGTGAAATCCATGAATATGATTATCGTAAAGACCAGGAGTTATATAATTGCCCTTTGTGTCAATCATTTGGTATTCTTTGAGATCCATTTTTTTAAGTCTGTCAGACGTTACAATATCAAAAATTTTATTATCTTTAATTAGAACCGCTGAGTTATCTAGTTTATCATTTCCAGTTAAAACGGATTTTGAGTTAAATAAGCAAAAATTTGGCATTTTTCATTTTCCTTTTATTTATTTTATTTTACTATAAGCATTAATCTTTTTTAAAGCTTATATTTTTTATTTTAAAGTGTTTGGATGCTTAAGGATTAATGTTTTTAAAATTTATTTTATTTTTTTAATTATACGCTATATTTTGTTTTCAATTTTATTAATGATATAATTTACCCCGGAGGGCATTATTTTGGCATCAGGATTTTTTGTTCCTGGACTTGAGAGTAAATACAATACTAAAGAAATTCGTGAATCCATGCTTAAGTCCGATAAGGCTAAAATTGATTCTTCTTTTAAGAAACTTGAATCTTTGGAGCAAGAGAAAAGTGCTTGGCAGTTAATTAATAGAAAAATCTCTACTTTAAATTTTCTTGCAAAAGAACTTACATCGCTTAACAGTCCTTTTAATCTAATGTCAGGAAATTCTAGTAATAGCGAAGTTTTAACTTTGTCTACTAGATATGGATCTAAGAATGAGACCCATAAATTAATTGTTGATCAAATAGCGTCAGCTGATGTGTTTTTGTCTTCAAATTTTGATCCTAAAAAAGTTACAATTCCAGTGGGAGATTATATATTTTTAGTTGGCAAGAAAGAAATTAATGTAAAAAGTAATGGCAACATTGATTTACTTGTGAAGGATATTAATAACAAGGGAAAGGGCTTTTTATCTGCAAAAATAGTAAAAAGTGATAAAAATGGAAATAGTCGTTTTGTTTTACAATCCTTAAAGGAAGGCAAAGAAAATAAGCTTGTTATCAAAGGGGAAGGATTGTCTTTTGCTAAGCAAATTGGAATTTTAAGTGAACTTAAAACCAATTTTAATCCTAATCTTTCAGACATTGTTGTAAATCAATCTAGCAGTAACAATAAACTTGCTTTTGAAAACAATAGTCTTGTTTTAAATCCGCTTTCAGAAGTATCAATTGAAATTCCTGAAGATATTGAAATTACATCTAGGAGTAAGATTAAATTTGAAGTTAGGTATTTTGATACAGGCTTGGAAGAGTCTGATAGTAAGATTATTTTTAATCCCGGAGGGGCTACATTTAAGGATGCAAAAGTTGAGAGTGAAGATAGTGTAGTTGATCTTGGAACTGATTTAAAAACTCCTTTGGAAAAAAAATATATTCAAATGAATATGGTTAAAATATGTAGCAAGGAAGGTTCTTTAGAGCTTCCTTTAATAAATATTTCAAATAATTTTGAAGAAGTTGAAGTTGATGTTGGAGCTCTTTCTAATCTGGAAGAAATAAATATTGAAAATAAAGCAAATAATAAAGTAATTGTGATTAGCAATGTTGAAATTTTTGATCCAAAAAATAGAGATGGGCATTTGCCAATAAATGCTAAAAGTTTTGCTGAAAATGCAAAAATTAAATTTGATGGAGTAGATGTTGAGAGAGATTCAAATGTTATAAATGATTTGGTTCCAAATGTGACATTAAGTTTAAAAAAACCCTCAAGTGATATGGTTGAGGCTAAAATTGAACCTGATTATGAGGGGATTAAGAGGGTTCTTTTAGATTTTATTGGTGCTTATAATGAGGTTCTTGCTGAGATTAATATTGTAAGCTCTAATGGAGATCAGCCTAATAATCAAAAGTCTAATATAGTTGAAGAGCTGACTTATCTTAGTGATTCTCAAAAAGAAGAGGCTTATAAAAATTTAGGTATTCTAAGGTCTGAATTTTTATTGAAAAATCTTAAGTCCAGGCTAGAGTCAATAATTTTTAAGCCTTATGTTACTAGTGATCCTAATTTTTCAATAATTAATCAGATGGGAGTTTTTACAAATTCCATTTCTTCTTCTGGTGGACTTTCTAGATATTTAAGACTTGATGAGAAAAAGTTTGATGAATCAATTCGCAATAATATTGATAATGTTAGAGAGCTTTTTTTATATGATCTTAATGGTGACAGAGTATATGATAATGGAATTGCTAAAATGCTAGGAGATTGCCTGTCGCCTCTTGTGGCTTCCGGAGGAGTTATTTATAATAAAATAAAGAATTACGACTTGAAAATTTTTAATCAAAAAAATAAAGTTGAAGATTATAAAAAGAAGTACGAAGACAGAGAGAGAAAAGTGGAAGGTGAGCTTAATACCTTGGATTTTACCGTTAAGCGTATGAAAGATCAAGAAAATACATTAAGGGCTTTTGATTTTAATCAAAGAAATAAATAATAATTATTTTTAATGCTATTGCTATCTGCGTTTCTTTTTTTTAAATTTTTGTGCTATTCTTTTTAACAGGCAAAAGGATTTGCCAAAACCAAATAATTAAATTTTATCATGGAGGAATGATATATGATTATCAATCATAATACATCAGCTATTAATGCTTCAAGAAATAATGGCATTAACGCTGCTAATCTTAGTAAAACTCAAGAAAAGCTTTCTAGTGGGTACAGAATTAATCGAGCTTCTGATGATGCTGCTGGCATGGGAGTTTCTGGTAAGATTAATGCTCAAATAAGAGGTTTGTCACAAGCTTCTAGAAATACTTCAAAGGCTATCAATTTTATTCAGACAACAGAAGGGAATTTAAATGAAGTAGAAAAAGTCTTAGTAAGAATGAAAGAATTGGCAGTTCAATCAGGTAACGGCACATATTCAGATGCAGACCGAGGTTCTATACAAATTGAAATAGAGCAACTTACAGACGAAATTAATAGAATTGCTGATCAAGCTCAATATAACCAAATGCACATGTTATCAAACAAATCTGCTTCTCAAAATGTAAGAACAGCCGAAGAGCTTGGAATGCAACCTGCAAAAATTAACACACCAGCATCACTTTCAGGGTCTCAAGCGTCTTGGACTTTAAGAGTTCATGTTGGAGCAAACCAAGATGAGGCTATTGCTGTAAATATTTATGCAGCTAATGTTGCAAATCTTTTCTCTGGTGAGGGAGCTCAAACTGCTCAGGCTGCACCTGTTCAAGAGGGCGTTCAACAGGAAGGAGCTCAACAGCAGCCAGCACCTGCTACAGCACCTTCTCAAGGTGGAGTTAATTCTCCTGTTAATGTTACAACTACAGTTGATGCTAATACATCACTTGCTAAAATTGAAAATGCTATTAGAATGGTAAGTGATCAAAGGGCAAATTTAGGTGCTTTCCAAAATAGACTTGAATCTATAAAGAATAGCACTGAGTATGCAATTGAAAATCTAAAAGCATCTTATGCTCAAATAAAAGATGCTACAATGACAGATGAGGTTGTGGCAGCTACAACTAATAGTATTTTAACACAATCTGCAATGGCAATGATTGCGCAGGCTAATCAAGTTCCTCAATATGTTTTGTCATTGCTTAGATAAAATTTTAGTTTAATTGATGCAAATTATTAACAAAAGATCCTTTAAAGGATCTTTTGTTTTTTTATTTCGGATCGGCAAAAATTTAATAATTTTAGTATAATTTATAATGATGTGTTATAAAGCATAATGCAGGCTTATTGAGGAGTTTGCTTTGAGTAGGGTTGCTGTTAAAATTAAAGATTGTTATAAAGTATTTTCGTATTATGTTGACAAAAAGCAGATAAGTCGAGCTATAAAAGACTATGAAGATGGCAAAGATAGAATGCAAATCTACAAAGAATCTTCTATTTTTATTGCAAATGCCAATATTAATCTTGATGTTTATGAAAATGAAATTTTAGTTATTATGGGTATGTCGGGCTGTGGCAAGTCTACTTTAGTCAGGTGTTTAAATGGTATTTATAAAATAGATTCAGGATCTATTTTGGTAAATAATATGGAAATGAATGCTATAAATCGCAAAGATCTTTCTAATTTAAGAAAAGATAAATTTGCAATGGTTTTTCAAAATTTTGGACTTTTCCCCCATATGAATGTACTAAGAAACGTTACATATGGACTTGAGGTTAAGCATATCCCCAGAAAAATTAGAGAAGAACTTGCTATTGAGGTGTTAAATCTTGTGGGCCTTGAAGACTCAAAATATAAGTATATTAATGAACTTTCTGGAGGGATGAAACAAAGAGTTGGAATAGCAAGAGCATTGGTGGTTAATCCAGATATTCTTTTAATGGATGAAGCTTTTTCGGCACTTGATCCTTTAATTAAAGGAGAAATGCAGGAAGAACTTTTGAGGCTAGTAGCTAAGCTTAAAAAAACAGTTGTGTTTATTACTCATGATTTAAATGAAGCTTTTAAATTGGGACATAGAATTGCTTTTATGAGAGATGGAAAAATTATTCAAGTTGGCAAACCTTTAGAAATTTTAGCTAATCCTAGTACAGATTTTATATCTGATTTTATTAAAAATTTACCTGTTTTAAATATTTTAAAAATAAAAGATATTTTAAAAGATGATTTTGATTTAAACTCTGGTAGTGATAATGGCTTAAATGTTGTTATTAAATGTCAAGGTGAAAATTTTAGTTTGTATGACAAAGTTCTTAACAAAAGGTATGATAATCTTGTATCTTTAAATTTAGATCTAAATGATGAGATAAAAAAAATTGTTGAATATTTAAATAAGCAAGATTATTTAATAATAAAAGAAAAGGGAACTATTGTCGGATATATTAGTTTAAATGAAATCTCTTATTTATTATCAAGATAGGAATTTATGACTAAAGATTTTTTTATATTAAAAATAGATAATTTTTTTGATTTTTTGGTTGATAATTTTTCAATTTCTGATGGGGTAGGTTTTTCTAAAAGTATAATTTTTTTATATGAAAATTTAAAAAATTTATTTCTTTTTGTTAATCCACTTCTTTTTATTTTGACTATATGTTTGCTAAGTTTTGTTTTCTTAAAAAAGAGATTAATATTTTTAATTTTACCCGGATTCTTTTTTATTTTGTATTTTAATCTTTGGGAAGCTTCAATGGATACAATAGCTATTATATTTGTTTCTGTATTAGTTTCTGTTATTTTGGGAATTCCTATAGGCATTTTGGGCGGATATTTCCCAAGATTTTATGTTTTTTTGAAACCTATTCTAGATTTAATGCAAGCCATGCCCCCTTTTATTTACTTGATTCCCGCTATTCCTTTTTTTGGAATGGGTACAGCTTCTGCTATTTTTGCTACAATAGTTTTTGCTATGCCTCCTGTTATTAGATATACAAGACTGGGAATTGTTCAAGTTTCAGATGAAGTAATAGAGGCAGCTAAGTCCTTTGGTAGTAGCAATTTGCGTATTCTTTTTCAAGTTCAGCTTCCCCTTTCTCTTCAAAGTATAATTGAAGGTATTAATCAGTCAATAATGATGGCGATATCTATGATAGTAATTGCTGCAATGGTTGGATCGTCTGGTTTGGGCAGAACTGTGATTTACTCCATAGAAAGATTAAATTTTGGTGAGGGTTTAATATCTGGATTAGCAGTTGTTATTATAGCTATTATTTTAGATAGGATTATGCAATCTATCTTTATTAAATTTAGCTATTTAAACACAGATCATTATAGTGGAAAGAAAGAGAATAAATTTAAAAGATTCTTAGAAATCTATAATAAATAAGGAGGATATTTTATGTATAAATTATTTTTATTTTTTATTATTCTTATGTTTTTGTCTTGTGATGAAAAAAAGATTTCAAAGAATTTGAAATCGGTAAAAATTGGATATGTGAATTGGGGCGGAGAAACAGCAGCTACAAATGTATTAAAGGTTGTTTTTGAGAAAATGGGCTACAATGCAGAAATATTTTCAGTTACTACATCTATAATGTATCAATACTTAGCATTTGGAAAGATAGATGGTACGGTATCTTCTTGGGTTCCTACAGCCGATAAATTTTATTATGAAAAACTGAAAACAAAGTTTGTTGATCTTGGTGCAAATTATGAAGGAACTATTCAGGGTTTTGTGGTGCCAAGCTATGTTCCAATTTCCAGCATTAGTGAGCTTAGGGGTAAAGGCGATAAGTTTAAAAACAAAATGATTGGCATAGATGCTGGCGCGGGAACTCAAATTGTTACAGAACAAGCGCTTAATTATTATGGATTAAGTAAAGAGTATGAGCTAGTTCCTTCAAGTGAGAGTGTTATGCTTGCAAGTTTGGATTCTTCAATAAAGAGGAACGAGTGGATTTTAGTTCCTTTGTGGAAGCCCCATTGGGCTTTTTCTAGGTATGATATTAAGTTTCTTGATGATCCTGATTTAATTATGGGGGGAATTGAGAGCGTGCATACTCTTGTTAGACTTGGTCTTGAAAATGATGATTTTGATGCATATTATGTTTTTGATCATTTTTATTGGGGTGATGATTTAATATTGCCTTTAATGGATAGAAATGATAAAGAGTCAGGCAAAGAATACCGCAATGCAATTGAATTTGTAGAAAAGAATAAAGAAGTTGTAAAGATGTGGGTTCCAGAAAAATATAAGACTTTATTTGATTAATCTTTTTTTAAATTCTTTTAAAGATTCTAAAATAGGGTTGTATTCAGGAATAAAATCGCTTCCTCCTTTGAATAATGCGTTACATCTTATTATTCTTAGTGTCATTAATATTAAGGCCGTTAAAAAATTGTATTTTTTAAGACATTCAATTGAATATTTTGAGCAAGTAGGTTTGTATATGCATTGTAGTCCAAATATTTTAGATAAAGTATTTTGGTAAATTTTTATTAGAAAGATAAGAGGATAATTTAAGATAAATAAAATCTTGAAAATGTTCATACTTAGAATTGTATTATATTATAATAATTAATCAAATGAATTGAAAATATTAATTAAGTTTTATAACTTTAAAGTTTTGATTTTTATTATAAGGGGGCTTCAAATTAAAAAAATTTTTTTAATTTTTATGACTGTCTCTTTTTCTTTTGCTGAAATTATTCAAATATCACCCAAACAAGCTGTAAATATGGCCTTAGAAAATAGCTTGGATTCAGAAAATGCTTTGTACAAGGAAAATATAAAAAAACTTTATAAAAATAATGCATGGAATGTTTTTGTTCCAAATGTTAACCTTAGCTCTACACTTAGTAGAAATCCTTCTGCTTTGAGTGAGCTTGAGAGAGATTATTGGGGGTTTGGGTTTGGAGTTGGGATTAATCTTTCTTTGTCCCCTTCTGTTTTAAAGAGAATGCAACTTGTTATGTTGGAATATGAAAGTGCAAAAATAGAAAGGGAGAGTGCTGTTCGTAATATCAAGCTAAATGTTCTTAAGTCTTACAATCAATTAATAGCTTTAAAAAGCACTTTGAAAGTTTTTGAGAGTCAAATACAAAATAGTAAACTTAAATTTGAACAAGCTAGAATTGCTTATAACAATGGACTAATATCGGAAATAGATTTCCTTGATGCGCAGCTTAAGTATAAAAAATCTCAACCAGATTTGGATGGTCAGATTATTAATTTTGAAAAATCAAAAGAAATTTTTAAATTATTAATAGGATTAGATCCAGATCAAGATTTTGAAATTATTGGAGAATTGCCAGACGAAACAATAGATTTTTCTCTATTTAATGAGGCATTAAATTTTAATGAATCATTAGAGATTAAGGATTTGAATATGCGCTTAAAAATGATCGAGCAGCTTATTGATTCGCTTTGGCTAGATACCTATTTGCCAAGCTTTTCTTTGTCATTTTCTTACTCTCCTTATAAATCATTTCATGAAAATTCTAAAGGTTTTTCAACTGGATTTTTAGCATCCTTTAGTTTAAATTATGGTTTAACTGAAATATTTCCATTTTCAAAGAGTTTTACAAAAATACAAGATAATAACTATCAGCTAAAAATACTACAAAACAATGTTGAAGGTAAAATTAGGAATTTAAAATCTAGTATTGTGCAAAAAAGAAAGGATATTAGAAGATATAAGGCGATTCTTGATGCTTCTAAAATTAATGTAGAATTAGCGAATAAAAATTATCAAATGGCATTTAATGCTTTTAATTCCGGAGTCATGGATCTTTCTAAATTAAATGATATTGAACTTGTTTATAAGCAGAGCGATTTGAAGTTCATTGAAGATAAATTAAATTATGCCAATTCTATACTTGAATATAAAAATTTAATAAATTCATTAGACTAAGAGGTATTTTGATGAATTTGATTTTTAATATTAATTTATATTTAAAAAAATATTTTTTAGTTTTATTCTTAGTTTTAGTTGCCTGTGTTGGTAAGAACAAGCTAGATGACAAAAATATTGATAAGGAGAAAGAAAGTCCTTATAGATTCCCAGTAATTGCTATGAAAGTTAAAAAGGGAATCTTAAGCGATTATTTGTCTTTAAATGGAGATGTAGATACAAAAGTTAAGGCAGATATTTTTCCAGACGCTGTGGGCAAAATAACTTCTTTGAGAATAAAACTTGGAGCTTATGTTCAAAAGGGACAAATAGTTGCAACTCTTGATCCCTCAAGACCTGGTTCTGTATATTTGAAAAGCCCTGTTAGAGCGCCAATATCAGGATATATTTTAAATATTACAAAAAAAATTGGTGAAACAGTTAATCCCCAGTCCAACATAGCAGTAGTGGGAAGGATAGATGCAAGGCAAATTTTAACCTATGTGTCTGAGAAATACATTTCAAATATTAAAGTTGGAAATGATGCTATTATTGAGGTTGGAGCTTATTCTAATGAAAAGTTTAAAGCTAAAGTTTCAGAAATATCTCCTATTTTAGATTCTAAAAGTCGAACTATCGAAGTATATCTTACGCCTATTGGTAGTAATTTAGATAAACTGATTATTGGTATGTTTTCTAAAATCAAACTTATTACTAAACGATTTAAAGATGTAATTAAGATTCCAAGAGAGGCTGTTGTTGAGAGAGAGGGCAAAAAATTTGTATTTAAGGTTGATTTAGAGAGTAAGAGTGTTCAAATGTTGCCCATTACAGTGCTTTTTGAAATAGATAACATTGTAGCTCTTTCGGGCGAGGTTGAAGAGAATGATTTAATTGTAGTAGAAGGCATGTCTGCTCTTTCTAATGGAGCTCTAATAAATTTGGTAGATACCAAAGAGGGTCTTTCAGCTGAAAGCAATATTTAATTTATTGGGGGATGTGTTATGTTGGTAAAGAGAATAGTTGGCAAACCAATAACAATGTTAATTTTATTTTCATTGTTATTGATGATAAGTTTGTATACCTTTTCAAGATTAAAAGTAGACCTTTTGCCGGGAATTGATATTCCCCAAATAAGTATTCACACTGTTTATCCTGGCGCTTCTCCTAGAGAAGTTGAAGAGAGTGTTTCTAGAGTCCTTGAGAGTGGCTTGAGTTCGGTAAAGAATTTAAAAAATATATATAGTGTATCTTCCAAAGAAAGCAGCACCGTTTCACTTGAATTTTATCATGGAACCGATTTAGATTTGGTTTTAAATGAAATTCGAGATGCTCTTGAATTGGTAAAATCTTCATTGCCCAGCAAATCGCAGGCCCCTAGAATTTTTAGATACAATCTTAAAAATATCCCTGTAATGGAAATTGTTATTAATTCTGTAAGGCCAGTTTCTGAGCTTAAAAGATATGCCGATGAAATCATTAAACCTGGGCTTGAAAGGCTTGATGGAGTTGCAATTGTTACTGTTAATGGTGGAAGTAAAAAGCGTGTTTTAATTGAAGTTTCTCAAAACAGGCTGGAGTCTTATGGGCTTTCTTTGTCAAGAATATCTTCAATTATAGCATCTCAAAATTTGGAACTTTCAGCTGGCAATATATTGGAGAACAACTTGGAATATTTGGTTGAAGTTTCTGGAAAATTTAAATCAATTGAAGAGATAGGTAATGTGGTCATAGCTTATAAGATACCCGACATTTCTTCTGGCATAAATTTATCTCCTATTGAGATAAAACTCAAAGATATTGCTAATATTAAAACTGATTTTGAAGATTTATCTGAATATGTTGAATATAATGGGTTGCCTTCAATTTCTTTGTCGGTTCAAAAACGTAGTGATGCTAATTCTATTGCAGTTTCTAATGTTGTTATGAATGAAATAGAAAAATTGAAATTATCTATGCCTAAAGATATGAGATTGGAGATTGCTTCTGATAGTACCGATTTTATTAAAGCGTCCATTTCAACGGTTGTAAATTCAGCCTATTTTGGGGCCATGCTTGCAATATTTGTTATTTTTTTCTTTTTAAGAAGCTTTAGGGCCACAATAATTATTGGAATTTCTATTCCAATAGCAATTGTTTTGACCTTTTGTTTAATGTACTTTGTAAATATTTCCCTTAATATTATGAGTCTTGCAGGTCTTGCACTTGGGATTGGAATGGTTGTTGACTGTTCAATTGTTGTAATAGACAACATATACAAATATAGGCAAAAAGGAGCAAAGCTTATTTCGTCTTCCATTCTCGGGGCTCAAGAGATGATGCTGCCTATTACATCCTCAACTTTTACTTCTATTTGTGTTTTTGGTCCATTTCTTATTTTCAAATCAGAACTTGGGGTCTATGGAGATTTTTTTAAAGACTTTTCATTTACGATTGTTATTTCTTTAGGTGTTTCTCTTTTAGTTGCGATTTTTTTGGTTCCTGTTTTATCAAGCCATTATGTCGGTTTATACACAAGTTTCCAAAAAAATATTAAGAATCCTTTTATTAGGAAAATTGATGCTTTTTTTGCTAGTATTTATTATTTTTTAGAATTTTTGTATATCAATTTATTAAATATAGTTTTAAATCACAAATTGATTTTTGGGTTGATTGTTTTTTTTACTTTTATTGGTAGCTTGCTTTTAGGATTATTGCTAGATGTGACAACTTTTGCTAGAGGCAAAGAGAACTCAATTACTATTAATTTAAATTTTCCCCATAAAACTAATTTGGAATATGCAAAATTTTATTCTAATAGATTTTTAGAAATTGTAAAAAGTGAGGCTAAAGGATATAAAAGCATTATTGCTACTTTGCATGCTGATAGAATAATTTTCAACGTATTGTTCCCTCTCAAGGAAGAATCAAGAGATAAGTTGATCCAAAACATAGATTACGATGCTGTTAAATATAAAATTATGAATCGTATTGGAAATCTTTATCCCGAATTTAATATTGATCCTTCCAGTGGTAATGCTTTGGGTGGTGGAGATTCTATTAAAATTAAAATTTCGGCCAATGATTTCGAATATATAAAAGATTATGGAAAAATTTTAGTTTCCATGTTAAAAAAGGAAATTCCTGAACTTGTAAATCCAAGGCTTAGCATAAGTGATTTTCAACTTCAAATTGGCGTTGAGATAGACAGAGCGCTAGCTTATAATTATGGCATTGACATGAATACTATTTTAAATGAGTTGAAGGCCAATATTAATGGTGTTGTTGCTGGGCAATATGTGGAGAAGGGACTTAATTATGATATTGTTCTTAAGCTTGATAGAATGGATGTTAAAAATTTAAAAGATTTAGAAAAAATATTTATTACAAATTCATCTGGAGTTAAAATTCCTTTTTCATCAATAGCCACCTTTGAAAAAACCAATAAAGCCGAATCTATTTACAGAGAAAATCAAGCTTTAACCATTTATCTTAATGCGGGTATTTCTCCAGATGATAATTTAACCCAAGTAACTGCAAAAGTTGTAGATTTTATTAATAATAAGGTGCCTCATAAAGAAGGCATAGTTCTTAAGGTTGAAGGAGAATATAATGAATTTTCAAATATCATGAATCAGTTTAAAATAATCATTATGATGGCTATTATTGTTGTGTTTGGTATTATGGCTTCTCAATTTGAATCTTTTCTAAAACCCTTTATTATTATTTTTACAATTCCTTTAACGGCAATAGGGGTTGTGCTTATACATTTTCTTGCAGGAGAAAAACTTTCTATTTTTGCTGCAATTGGTATGCTTATGCTTGTTGGTGTTGTGGTAAATACGGGAATTGTTCTTGTAGACTATACTGGTTTATTGATCAAGAGGGGATTTGGCCTAAGAGAAGCAATTATTGAATCTTGTCGTTCAAGGCTTAGGCCAATTTTAATGTCTTCTCTGACTTCAATAATAGGGCTTATTCCAATGGCATTTTCTAGCGGAAGTGGAAATGAACTTCTAAAACCAATTGCATTTACTTTTATTGGCGGAATGACAGCTAGCACATTTCTTACTTTGTTTTTTATTCCCATGCTTTTTGAAATTTTTTCCAACATTGTTTCAAGTTTCAAATCTAGGCTAAAAAGAGTGACGTTCAATTTAGATGTTGAAAAATCATTCAAAATTAATAATTCAACTAAAAGCAGTTATGATGATTTATTTGAAGAAGATGGGGAATGATATGACTAAATTTTATAATTATAGGATTGAAATAGTTTCTAACTTATCTTTAGAGCTTGATGTTTTTGAATGTATAGAAAAAATAGAGCAAGAGTTAGGAGAGTCTATATATTATTCTAAGATAGGAAATGTTTATGGAAAAGGTAAGAAGGGGGAAAAGCATGGTAATGGTGTTTGGCCTGAAGAAAATTTTATTTTGATTATTTATACCTCCAATCAGTCTATTGTTGATCGATTAAAGGATATTGTGGATGATTTGAATCGTTCTTACCCTACAGAAGGGATTAATTTTTTTGTTTTGAGAAATTCTCAAGGGTAAAATTTTATTTGCTGTTTTGGTTAACAAGGGAATAATTAATAATTTTTCAAAAATTATTAGAATATTATAGACACGCGATCAAAGTTTGTTTGTGGGTGTTTTGTTTTAAATGATAAATATTTATTACAAAATAAATTTTATTATTTTATTTCAATAGCTACAAAAATTTTTTCTTTACATTCTTTTATTAAAGTCAGGGTCAATATATTTTATAGGCGTATTCATCGTATTCAAGCAAAATCAGATAGATATGATCAGATAAATATATTTTAAGGCCTATGAAAATTATATTTCCTGTATTTCTGAAGAAAAAATAAGAAGATTTTTTAGAAAGAGTGATGGATTGTTTTAAAAGTGATAAAATAGATCCTAAACATTGTTTTTATATTTGTGAAAATAATTGGATAATATTTAATGCTTTAGGTATTTTGAGAAAAAAATATTACTTGCTAAAATATTAAAATTGAAATTTACTTTTAGATTTTCAATTATTTTTTTATTAAAATATTTTTTTAAACTTTGTTTTGATTTTTTAGGGTTTTGTTAATTAATCGCTTTCTGTATGTTTTTTACAACAGGAGGGCTTTATAAATAATCTTTATGATTATGGTTAATAATGATATAATAAACCATGTTAACTTTTTTAAAAGGAGGATTATATGTCAATAGCAAAGGCATTCTTTGAAGTGGCTGATCAACAAAAAGATAAAATTGCTCAAATATATAAAGTTTGCAATGGATATGCCCATGTTACTTATGGCGACTTAAAAAACAATGTTTTAAAGCTTGCTTCCTTTTTAAAGTCAATCAATGTTAAACATCAAGATAAAATATTTATTTGCTCTGAGAATAGGTCTGAGTGGACTGTGATAGATTTTGCAATTTTATCTTTGGGTGCCGTTGACATTCCAAAGGGTTCTGATGTTACTCTTTTGGAAGCGGAAATTATTTTTAACTCCGTTCTTCCAAGTGTAGTTATTTTAGAAAATTTAAATCTTCTTAATATGTTTATTCAAATTAAATTTACAGTAAAGCCAATATTTATTATTATTGAAAATTTAAACCAAGAGGATAGATTAAAATATAGTGATTTCGAAATTTATACTTATAGCGATTGTATTTTATTTGGAGATAACTTAAGAAAAGATTCAGAAATTATTGAGATTGCAAGTAAAGTTGATTCTAATGATATGGCAACAATAATATATACTTCTGGAACAACAGGCCATCCAAAGGGGGTAATGCTCAGCCATGCCAACCTTCTTTATCAGGTTTCTAGCTTTAGTTTAATGGTTGATACGCATGTGGGACAAATATTTATGTGCATTTTGCCAATTTGGCATTCTTTTCAAAGGTCTTTTTCTTACAATATTTTCCTCAAGGGTATGGTTTGTTTATTTTCCACCATTGTTCCAAGGGCAATGCTTGATGATATTAAAAATATTAATCCTCATTATATTGCAGCTGTTCCTAGGCTTTGGATTGCAATAAGACAAAATATTTACAAAGAAGTTTCTAAGAAACCGTTTATTTCTAGAATGATTTTTCATTTTTTTGTAAAAGCGGCATTTCTTAGCGATATTTGCTATAGGGTGGTAATGGGGCTTTATCCAGACAACGGGTTTAGTTTATTTTTCCCTATAAAGAAAATTTTAGGAATATTTGGATTAATCTGCGCATTTCCTTTTAAGGCTTTGGGGAATATTTTAATTTTTAATAAAATAAATAAGATCTTGGGCAATAATTTTGTTGTTGGGATTACTGGTGGCGGGAGTATGCCGTTGTCTGCTGTTAGATTTTTTAATTCAATTGGTATTGAACTTGCCAATGCTTATGGATTGACAGAAACCTCGCCTGGAGTGGCTTCTAATAAGCATAAAAAAGTGATTATTGGGACTTGCGGTAAAATTTTGCCCGGAACTCTTGCTGAGATTAGAGATACTGATGGGAATAAGCTTAAAAAGCCTGGAAAGGGAATTTTGTTTGTAAAAGGGCCTCAAGTAATGCTTGGATATTACAAGGACAAAGAAGCAACTTGTAAGATTATTGGTTCTGATGGGTTTTTAAACACGGGTGATATTGCAAAATTATCTAAGGATAATGTTGTTCAAATTATTGGTCGAGAAAAAGATACAATTGTTTTGAATAATGGAGAGAATGTTGAGCCTGCTCCAATTGAGATTAAGCTTGAAGAATCAGCATTAATAGAAAAAGCAGTTGTTGTAGGGCAAGATCAAAAATTCTTAGGCGCTCTTATTCTTCCAAATTTTGAAGAAATAAATAAATATCTAGAAAGTGTTGGGCAAAAAATTTTTGATGCTAATAATAGGCGTCAAATTATTGCAAATAATATTGTTCTTAAGGCCATAAATGATGAAATAAAAAAATTAATCAATAAAGCTAATGGATTTAAGCCTTTTGAGCAGATATTAAAGTTTACTCTTTTAGAAAAACCATTTGAAGTTGGTAAAGAAATGTCCATTAAAATGGACATTAAGCGAAGCTATATTTTAAATTTTTATAAAAATGAAATTAAAAATTTATTTATTTAATTAACCCAATTATTTTAAATACAGTTCAAGCTCTGCTATATCTTCTAATTTTGTATTGGGAGATATACTTTGCTTGTAAACAAATCCATCGCCATTTATTTTTATTTTCATAGTATTTTTGTAGTATTTTAGTATGTCTATTGCTTCTCTTTTAGAAAGATTGATAAAATTTGGCAAGTATGTTTTGTTTTTATAATTAGTTTCAGTTTTAGGGATCTTGATTTTTGATGGCATTTTAATTTTTTTATATGCTATTGTATTTTGTTGGTGCTCAATAAATTCTATTATTTCTTTTGCCATTGGGGCTGCTATTCTTGTTCCGTATATTATTTTTTTGGGGTATCTGTATACAATGTAAATAATATATTTTGGCTGTTCTGTGGGGTATATTGCCAATATAGAGGATGTATAGTCTTCTTCTGAGTATTTTCCCGTTTTTCTATCAATAGCTTGAGATGTTCCACTTTTTGCAGAAATGTCAAGATTTTTAATTTTAAGATTTGGAATTCCACCTTTATTTACAACTTCTCGCATCATTTTTAAAACTTTTTGTGCTGAACTTTTGGATATTACTCTTCTTATTTCTTCTTTATCAAATTCTTTTATATTTTCTCCTTTATCGTTGCTTATTTTTTTTATTATTCTAGGTTTTAGCATTATTCCATTATTGCCTAGTATGCTTGCAGCTTGTAATATTTGAACCGCTGACACTCCTATTTCTTGTCCAAATCCAATTGTAGCTTTACTTCGTCCTGACCATTTTGAATAATGATTTAATAGTCCTTTTGTTTCTCCGGGAAATGGAAATCCAACTTTTTCCCCAAAGCCAAAATCTAAAAGTTTTTTGTAAAAGTATTCATTGCTAACTTTTTCAGTAATGTAAGCTATTCCAACATTTGATGAATAAATTAAAATCTCTGTAGAGTCGATATGTTTATAGGGAGGATTTAGTGTTTTGATTGTAATTTTTTCTCCTGATGGAAATTGTTTTTGATATATTCCATTGTCTAAAAATTTTTCTTCTAAATTTAATTTTCCACTTTCTAATATTATTGCAACTGTAAAAATTTTATTGATGCTTCCAGGCTCATAGGTTAGAGACGAAGAAAGGTTTTTCCGTATTTCTTCGGGATATTTAGAATAAAAGTTTGCATCATATTGAGGAAATTGAACCATGGACAATATTTCTCCATTTTGGGAGTTCATTACCAAGGTAATTAAACTTTCAGGATTATTTTCTTTAAAGTATTTTTTAGCTATTTTGCTAACACCTTGTTGTATGTCCATGTCTATTGTTAAGTGGATATTGTTTGTTTCTGGCTCCTCATTTAAAAATTGTTGTTTGGTTTTATCTTTTCCTAATATGCTATTTAGGGAAAATTCAATGCCCTCAAGGCCAAGATTATCTGTTCCTACAAAGCCAGTAATATTACTTGTGGTATTTCTGAAGGGATAAATTCTTGTGTAATCAGGATATAAAGTGATGTTTGAAAGCCTGCCTTCAGCTTGAATTCTTTTTATTAAATCTGATTCTTCTCTTTTTATTTTTCTTTTTATATATAAAAACCCTTTGTTAGAGGAAAGCTTTTCCTTTAAAATTCTTGAATCAATTTGAAGTATTGCGCCAAGAGTTTCAGATGTGCTTACAATATTTTCTATTTTTTGAGGATTTGTACCAATTGAGTAGGATTTTGAAGAGAATGCTATTGGTTTGCCATTTCTATCATAAATTGTTCCTCTTTTGGCAATATCATTTGACTTTAAGGATATTGTGTTGTCTGGGCTGTTATTGAAGGCCATTAGTGTGAAATATTTGTAAATAGTTAGCAAAGTTATAGCCAAGAATATTGTTAATATTGTTTTTATTCGATAAGTGTTATTAAGCATTCTTTTGGTCATGAATTTTGGACCTCTTAAATTATTTATGACTATATGAAATAAAAAATTATTCATTTTTTTTTGCATCTATATTATTATATGTTATTATATTCTGAAAAAGTAAATTACTATATAGCAGAGGGTATAATGTGATGGATATTAAAACTTTAAAAGGCTTTAAAGATTATTTACCGAAGGATTCTTTGATTCGAATTCATATTGTTAGGCAAATATTTAGCGTTCTTAATTCTTATAATTTTGACCTAATAGATACTCCAGTTCTTGAATATTCAGATTTGCTTTTAAAAAAGAGTGGGGATGAGACTGAAAAGCAAATTTATAGGTTTAAGGATAATGGAGGTAGAGATGTTTCCATGCGATTTGATTTAACTGTTCCTTTTGCCAGATTTGTTGCTACAAATATTTCTGCTTTAAAGCTTCCTTTCAGACGTTCTCAATTTGGAAAAGTTTTCAGAGGAGAAAATTCTCAAAAGGGTAGATACAGAGAATTTATGCAGTTCGATTTTGATATAGTTGGAGAGGACACTTTTAGGGGCGATGCCGAGATTCTTTCTGTTGTATATTATGGACTTGAAGAGATTTTTTTGAATTTTATAGAAGGCATTAATAAAAAATTTATTATCCATTATTCTCATATTGGCATATTGAATTCTTTTTTTGAAAAATTAGGACTTAAAGAAAAATCTATTTTTATTTTAAGAAATATTGACAAAATAGATAAAATAGGAATTGATAGGGTTAAAGAAGCGCTGCTTCTTGAGATTGAAAAAGAAGCGGTAGATTCAATCTTAAGTTTAGTGAGTTTGCAAGGTACTTTTAAAGACAAAATACAAGCTTTAAAAAGTATTCTAGGCGATAATGAGTCTATCAAGAGAGTAGAAGATGTTTTCCAGCATCTTAGTTTATTAAAAATTCAAGATTCTTTTAACTTAAATCTTAAAATATCGCGTGGACTTGATTATTATACGGGGATTGTTTTTGAATCTGAGGTGTTTGGCAGTAATATGGGTAGTGTTTGCAGTGGGGGAAGATATGATAATTTGGTTTCTTTGTTCTCAAACTCTATTCAAAAAATTTCAGGGGTTGGGGGATCTTTTGGTGTTGACAGAATAAAGGATATAATTGATCTTGAAAAGTTTAGTTATATTAAAATATTTGTCACTAAGGCTAGATCTAAAGTTTTAATTGTAAATTTAGATAGTGCTTTGCAAAATTATTATTATGAACTTGCTACTAGATTTAGAAATCATGATTATTCCAAGGTTAAAAATATTTCTTGTGAAGTCTATTTTAAAAATAAAAATGGTAAAAATATTAAAGAACAAATAGAATATGCCTTAAGCAAAGAAATAAGATTTTTAATTTTTGTTGGTCAAGAAGAATACAAAGAAAATAAAATGAAAGTAAGAGATTTGACCAAAAAAGAAGAGTTGCTGCTTTCTTTTGAAGAATCAATAAATCTTATCAAATGTAATGAAAAGTTGTTGTGCACCCCTTTTTAATCTTAAATGTTAATTATTTTTTGAAATTTTGGCAAAGATATTAGGATTAATTTGCATTTTTATCTATTTTTCTAATTGTTATTGCATTTAAGGTAAGTTTGTTCTTTTTGTATTCTATTTGTCCAAGTATTTCAACATTGTCTTTAAAATCAATATCAATATCAAGGGTTGTTTTTGTGGGAATAATTCCGGAGAGTACATTTTTGTTGTATCCTACATAAAAGTCAAATTGAATTATGTTATCTTTTTTTTCGATATTATTTACTACTCCTTCCCATTTTACATATACGTTTGAATATATTGATGGATCTTTTTTAATATCTTTTAGGTTTAGATGTTCATTAAAGCCAATGAAATCTGGCCTTGAGATAAAGCTTGCAAGATTTTTGGCCTTTAGTTTTATAGATTCTGATGCATTTGAATTTAATATTTTATTTATTTCTACTCTTGCAAAATTATCTTTTCCCTTTTTTAAATAAATTTTGATTTTTTCGAAAGAGTTTTTAATTTCGTCGCTGGTTAGTATTAATATGAATTGACCTTCTTCATTTTTTATTTTTTCTTTGTTATTTATTTTAATGTCATCAATGTAAGCAGCAATATTGTTTAAATTTTTGTTTATTTCTGCTTTTAGATTTGCGGATGTTGTTGTTTTTTGTTCATAAAAAATAAAATAGATTGCTAACATTGAAATAAATACAATCCCCCCTATGATAATTATTATGATTAACTTTGTTGAATTTTTATCAGGTATTGCTTTAATTGTTGGGAACAATTTTTCGTATAGGTTACTATTTTTAAAAAAGGCAGAACCTTTAATGGGATTTTTTCGAATAATTTCAAGAGACAGCTCTGATCGATCTACTTCTTGATTTTCTTCTATCATTTTAAGCCATATCTGAATAGCTTTTTCTTCTTTGCCCTGGCTTACTAAAAGTATAGCAATAGCCTGTTTTATATTTGATTCGCTGGGATTTAAAGTGTAAGCTTTTTTAAGATATGTTTGAGCATTGCCAAGGTTCCCGATACGAAGATAAGACATTCCTAAGACATAGTGATACAAATAGTAATTTTTGTAGAAAAAAATTTCTTTTTCTAGGAGTTTTATTGCTTGTGAATATTTTTTTGAATTATAGTAATAAATAGACTTGTTGATAATTTTATTAGGTTCCATATAGCTAGAATTTGACCCCATAATTTTCTTTTTAATATTATAATATAAGATTTTATTTTAAAAGAATAACAAATGAAATATTGTTATTTTGCCCCAATTTCTTGTTTGACTAAAAATTGATAAATGATATAATTATATAAAGTGTAACGGGGGTTTGTATATATTGTTTAAAATGGTGGGAATGTGTCATCAGAAAGAATCGTTGAATTGATTAAAGAGATTTATTTAGATTTTAGAAAAGGCAATTTCAAAGAAGCTTTAGTAAAATCCGAAGAGGCTCATTCTCTTGATTTTGATAATATTGAAATTCTAACAGCTTTGAAAAGTTCTGTGTATTGGAATGGTCAAGTTGAAAGCCTTGATAGAATAGGGCAAGATTATGAAAAGGCAGAATTTTTAATAAGAGAGTGGAATAATTTTGCAGGACGATATTTGAAAAAGATGGGTTGTAATTTTTTGCAAGGTCGCAATTCTATAAAATATTTTGTGTTTCAGACCTGTCTTTATATATATAAAAATATATACAAAATGCATCCAGAAAATTTGGACCTTTTAATAAAAATTGCTAAGTCTTATAAGGGTATGGGAAATTACGAGAGAGCAATCAATGTTTTTTTGCAAATATTAGGAGATTTTAAAGATAACTCAGATGTTGTTGCAGAGCTTGCTGATTCTTATGCGTTAGTTGATGAAATTAAAGAAGCTAAAGTATTATTCAGAGAGGCTTTTTTTATTAATCCTCAAAAGATAGATATATATTCTCTTGAGTCTGATATGATTTTAAGATTAATAGATCTTATTAAATCTGACAGAAATATTTCAGATGATCTTATAAAAGAATGGATTCCTGTTTATGGCTCTCTTAATGGTGTTTTTAATATTAAAAGAGAGTTAAGGCCTATAGAGCTTGGACAGCTAAAGCAGTCTGTTTACAGTTTGCGCAATGAACTTAAAGAAAAGTCTTATAGATCAATAAATGAGAGCATATTGCTTCCAAGGCTTATTAATAAATATTTTTGGCTTATTGATCATTATGTAAGGATAAAAGAAGATAGAGCACGTATTGATGAGATTTTGCTATACATAAAAGAAATAGACCTAGGTATTTATCAACAGTATGTAAATTAGTTGCTTGATGCTAAAAAATCGATATTAGGAGAGTTTGATGTCTAATGTTACTACCATAGAGAAATTAGATAGTATTTTACAAGAAGATAAGTGGACAAGAATAGTTGTTAATAATTATTCTCTTGCCAAAATAAAAGAATTGGATGATTTAATAAATAATATAATTGATGAGGGGTTAACAGAGGATGTGCTTGATATTTGTGGCAGGCATTTAAAGGACGTTAAAAAAAGCATAGCAGGTCTTTATATTTCTGGAATGCTTATATATAGTAGGCGACCTTTAAATGATATGAATTTACTTGCTGTTATTGATTTGTTTTCTCAAAATTTAAAATGGACTCTTGTTGAGCATATATGCAATGAAATGCTTTTAATTTCTGAGAATAAGCACGCTCTTTATACTCTTGCAAAAATATATGCTCAGAACAATGAAAATGATAAGCTTCCAGGTATTTGGACTAGAATTGTTGAAGCAGATATTGACGACACTGTGTTTGTTAGGCAACTTGCTACTTATTATGAAACTATTGATTTGCAAAAATCAATTTTCTATTTTAGAAAAGCTATTTATCGTTTTATTGATAAAAAACAAATGTCAGGAATCAGAGAAGTATGGGCCAAGCTTATTCATTATGTTTCAGATGATTTTGATTCTTTTTTGCTTATTTTGCAAAAAATTGAAAAAGATCTTGGATTTAAAAAGGCCATAGTTCTTTATGAGGATTTATTTGATCATTATTCTTTGACTGACAATGTTGATGAGACAATAGAAATTTTAAAAGGTATTTTAAAGCTTGATAACAAAAATCATAAGGCAAGAGAAAATTTAGTTAAATTTTTAAGAGAAAGATATAAAGATGTTAAAAATATTGAGGATTATCTTGTAAAGTCTGATATTGAAAACTTAGATAAAAATTTTGTTGATGTATATTCAGACTTTGAAAAATATTTGTTTTTTGCAAAAGGTAATTTTGTTTATCATCAGACTTGGTCTGTTGGAATAGTAAGAGATGTAAATGATAACGGCATTACGGTTGATTTTGTTTCCAAAAGAGGTCATTTTATTGGTTTTGATATGGCTATGTCGGCTTTATCTCCCCTTAGTAGAGATGATATTAGAGTATTAAAGGCTGTAACACCTAAAGAGGAACTTGCAGATAGAGTAAAAAAAGATATTGAGTGGGCCATAAAGGTTATTATAAAAAGTTATAAAGCTATTGATTTAAAGGGAATAAAAAAAGAGTTAGTGCCAAGCTTGATGACTCAAAGTTCGTGGAATTCATGGAGCTTGAAAGCAAAGCAAATTTTAAAGGATAATCCCCATTTTGTTATGGATTCTGGCAAGCTTGATTGTTATATATATAATGAGAGATCTTCCAATTTGAATGAAAAAATGTATGATAAATTTAAGATTGAGAAAGATTTTTATAAAAGATACGAGATATTTATAAACTATTGCAATGTTAAGGGAATTGTTAAGGATTTGCATATTGAAGAAGAGATGCTTAACTATTTTTTAATTTATGTTAACAATTTTACAAAGGTTGATCATCATGTTATAAGTTCTTACGTTATTCTTAAATCTTTAGGTAATTTTTCTGAAGAATTGTCATCAAAAGTTAATATAGAAAAAGATGTTAATTTAGAATCTCTTTTAAAAGAGTATCCAAAAGGAATAGTGGATCTTTTTGATTCAATTTTGAATGCAGAAATCAAAAAAGAATTAGTTGTTTTAATTAAAGAAGAACTTAGCAATTGGATTTTGTATTACAAAGAACTTTTTCCTCATTCTGTTAATAAAAGATTGGTTGAATCACTTTACAAAGAAGATCCCAGAGAAGTGGAAAAATTATTTAATTATGTTATAAAAAATTATAAGATCTATAAAGATGCTTATATTTGGATTTTGAAGCACTGTAAAACTTATTCTATAGAGCTGAGTTATTCAGATTCGGATCTTTTGTCCAATTTGATTAAAATTTTAACAGATAGTGTTATCAAAATTAATAATAAAAATAATTCTGTTGCAAGTAAAAGAATTTATAAAATGGTAATTAATCTTTTAGTTAAAGATGGGTATCTTAAATCAGTCTTAGAGGTCGTGAGAGATGAAGAACTTGCAAAAAGAGTTTATATGACTTGTTTTTATGTAAAAGATTTTCCCCCAAAGGATCTTTTAGAGATTAAATCTATAATAAGGCAATTATTTGATTCTGTTGAGTTTGAAGATGAAAAGATGCAGCTTGCAGTCGAGAGAATGGAAATTGGATTTTTAACCATATTAAGTTCTTTGAATAAAAAACAAAAAGAGCTTAAATATTTAAAGGAAGTTGAAATTCCAGAAAATTCAAAAGAAATTGGAAAAGCTCGTGAACTTGGTGATTTAAAAGAAAATGCTGAATATCATTCTGCTAAGGAAAAACAACAGTTTTTGACAAAAAGATTAAACTCCTTAATGCTGGAAATAGAGAATGCAAAAGTTATAGATACTAAGGATCTTCAAAGCTCTGTTGTTGGTTTTGGGACCAAGGTTGTCATTTTAAATGAAGTTACAGGCAAAGATGAATCTTATTTAATACTTGGACCTTGGGAATCAAACCCCGATGAAGGCATTATTTCATATAAATCGCCTTTTGGAGAAAATTTGCTTGATTCTAGAGAAGGGGATAGTCTTAATTTTGTTATAAATAATACTAATTTTAAATATTTTGTAAAGAAAATAGAGCCCATAAAATTTAGCTAGGAAAAATTTAAGAATGTCAAAGTTAAAGGAAAAAAGGGAAAAAGCAGTTGTTGGCATAGAAAGAGTAAGTAAAGAGGAAGCTATTGAGCTTGCAAGAGTTCAAATAGAAAAAGCTTTTGGAAAGGGAAGTCTTATTAAGATGGGAGAATCTCCTGTTGGACAAGGTATAAAAAGTATGTCAAGTGGATCTATCGTATTAGATGAGGCTCTTGGCATTGGTGGATATCCTAGGGGTCGCATAATAGAAATTTTTGGCCCCGAGTCGTCTGGCAAGACCACTTTAACTCTTCAAGCGATTGCTGAGGTGCAAAAAGAAGGCGGGATAGCTGCTTTTATTGATGCTGAGCATGCTCTTGATCCTGTTTATGCAAAAGCTTTGGGTGTTAATGTTGCAGAACTTTGGCTTAGTCAGCCTGATACCGGAGAGCAAGCTCTTGAGATTGCTGAGCATTTAATCAGAAGCGGTGGTGTTGATTTGATTGTAGTTGATTCTGTAGCGGCTTTAACCCCCAAATTAGAGATAGATGGAGAAATGGGAGATTCTCAGATTGGCCTTCAAGCAAGGCTAATGAGCAAAGCTCTTAGAAAGATTACTGGTATACTTTCTAAATCCAATACTTGCATTATGTTTATTAATCAAATAAGGATGAGGATTGGTGTTATGTTTGGCAATCCCGAGACTACTACTGGTGGGAATGCTTTAAAATTTTATTCATCTCTTAGACTTGAGGTTCGAAAGATCGAACAAGTAACCAGATCGGGCTCAAGCGATGATGTTATTGGCAATAAGATTAGAGTTAAGATTGTGAAGAACAAGGTTGCTCCACCTTTTCGTAAAGTAGAATTGATAATTTATTTTGGGAAAGGTATTTCAAGAGAAGCTGGCATTTTAGATGCTGCTATTAAGCATAATTTAATACAAAAAACAGGCTCATGGTATTCATTAGGAGATAATAAGTTGGGACAAGGGAGAGAGAGTGTTATTGAGCATCTTAGCAAAGAAGTAGAACTTGCAAATGATTTGGATAAGAGGCTTAGAAAAATAATTTTTAATAATTTTGATCAAGAGAATGATAATTTTATTGAATTTAAAGAAGATTAATCTGAGTAATATGGAAAATTTAAATGTCTGAATTGGGTAGTTACTCTATCAGTCTTGATAATTTTACAGGCGGAATAGAGCTTTTTTTTGAATATGTTAGTATGAATAGGCATGTTTTGAGAACTTTGAGTTTAAATCAAATAATTGAAGAATTTATAGCTGTTTCAGGTGACCTTAATATAAGTATTAGGGGATTGATCGATTTTTTTTATCTTGCTAATAATTTGTTTTATTGGAAAACTCAAATTTTATTCCCACTGAAGTTTGAATACAAAGATAAAGCTGAGCGCAAAGTTGTGGAAAGATTAATATGTTATAGCAAGAATAGAGAAAATGAAAAATTACAATTAAACCAAGCGAAAAATTTTAAATTCTATGACTCAAAAATGATTGAAGAGTTTATTTTTAGCGATAGTGGCAATTTTGTTAAAAATATTAATACTATTGCTAATGATAATAATAAAAAGAAAAATTTGAAGAGAATGTCTTGTACATTGAAGAAAAAAGTTATTAATAAAAATTTTTTGTGTGATAAAAAATTTAAAGCTGTTTGCAATAAGTATGAATTGAAAATTTTTGAGAAAAAGATGAAAATTATTTCTCTTTTAAATAAAGAGAGTAGCGTAATTTTTGATTCTCTTTTAGATTTTAATGCCGATAATTATTCTTTTGAGAGATTTTCTTATTTTTTAGTATCTCTTGAGTGTAAAATGCTTAATATTGTAAATTTAGGATATTTGAATAATAAATTAGTATTGTATCGAGGTTGTAAAATTAATGATTGCACTTAAAGCTCCTAGAGTTCACGTTTTTTTAGCTGAAAAGGGAGTGGGGTCAAGAAGATTTTGCGAGGAACTGATAAGAAAGAAACTTGTAAAAGTTAATAACACTATTGCTAAGCTTGGGGATAAAGTAACTTTAGGAGACAGAATAATTTATAAAAAACAGATTTTTGTTTTTAAAGATTTTCAAATTAATAATAGAATTTATCTAGCTCTTAACAAGCCTAGAAATTATTTATGTTCCAATTTTGATATTAATGGAAGAAATTTAGCAATATCTTTAGTTCAACCTTTATTTAAAGAGCGCGTGTTTTCAATTGGTAGGCTTGATTTTAAAAGCTCTGGACTTCTATTATTCACTAATGATGGTAAATTTGCAAACGATATTATTCATCCAAGGCAAAAAGTTGAAAGAGAATATATTATTGAATCAAAAAAAGATATTGATGAAAATTTGCTTATTTCTTTTAAATCGGGTGTAAAGGTAAAAAAAGAATTTTTTAAATTAAAATCTTATGAAATTTTAAATAAAAATTCTGCTAGATTGATTTTAGATGAAGGGAAAAATAGAGAAATAAGAAAAGTGTTTTTGAGTAAGAATATTTTTTTAAAAAAAATTCATAGAATTAGAATTGGCAATATTAATTTAGATAGTTTAAAGGAGGGGCAAGTAAAAATTGTTCCTTTGTCTAAGATAAATAGTTTAAAATCCAGGTTGGAGAAATTAAATGATAATAGCAATTGATGGACCTTCAGCATCAGGAAAAAGCTCAATTGCAAGAGAGCTTGGTGTAAGGTTGAACTATAAATTTATTAGCTCTGGACATCTTTACAGGATAATAACTTTAATTGCTCAAAGATCTCTTATGAATAGCTGCGATTTTATTAGTGAGGATAGTCTTTTAAATTTGATTCTTGAAAATGATATAAGTTTTAATAATTCCGCCTTTTTGCTTAATGGAGAGAATGTTGAAAATCAAATTTTAAACGATAAGATTGATTTTCAAGTTTCTTTTTATTCTTCTTATGTTGGAATAAGAAACATTGTGAATAAAAAATTAAGAGAGGTTGTTAAATTTAGCGATGATAATTATATAATAGAAGGTAGAGATATTACTACTGTAGTTTTTCCAGAATCTGAATTTAAAATATATCTTGATGCTTCTGTTAAAGTTCGAGCTTTGAGGCGATATAAGCAAAGAAATGGGAATGAGACCTTAGAAGAATTAGAGCATACTCTTAAAAGAAGAGATGATGTTGACAAGAAAAAACAATATGGTAAGTTAAAATTATCAAAAGGGGTTTTTTACCTTGATACAAGCTACAAAGGATTAGACGATGTGTGTAATATTATAATAGAAAAGTTTAATTTGAAAAAAGTAAGAGAGAGGTGAGAATGGAAAATCAAAAAGATTTACAAGAAAATTATTTGAAAGTGCTTGAAAGAGTAGAACTTGGAAGTCGTGTTTCTGGTACAGTTGTTAACATTATGAAGGATTATGTTCTAGTAGATATTGGTTATAAATCGGAAGGCTTTATTAAGATTGAAGAATTTGAAAATGTTCCCAAAGTTGGTGATAGACTTGAAGCAATCGTTGTAAGAATAGGTGGAGAATTAGGTCTTATTTTAAGTGTTGAAAAGCTTGATTCTTTAAATTTTCAAGATAAAGTATATGAATATATTCAAAACAAAAAAATAATTAAAGGCAAAGTGTTGTTTGAGCTTCCAAATGGTTATAAAATTCAAATTAATGAAAATGTTTCTGGCTTCATGCCTTTTTATTTAAGCTCTAAATCTAAGGATGAGAAATTAAAAAGAGGGTCTGTTGTTGAATTTTATATTCTTGAAGCAAGCGAAGCAGACGGCTTGAGACTTATTCTTGATAGACGCACCCTAGAAAAAGAAAGAGATCTTGCTAAGAGAATAGAGCTAGTCAGTTCTTACAATGAAGAAGATGTAGTTGATGGTATGGTTGAGCGTATTACAGAATATGGTGCGATTGTAAAAATTAAAAATTTTGTTACAGGAATTTTGCATAAAAGAAATATTGCCTTTAATCAAGTTGAAAATGTTGAAGATTTTGTTAGAGTTGGTGATAAGCTAAAGTTGAAAATTATCAAGATAAATCCACAAACAGGTAAAATGGAATTGTCCCTTAAGGCCTTAAAAGCAAATCCTTGGGATTCTGTAGATGTTAAATATAAAATTGATAGCATTGTAAAAGGGAAAGTTGTAAAAATTTTACCCTTTGGAGCTGTTATTGAACTTGACAGCGAATTGTCGGGATTTTTGCATATAAGTAATTTTTCTTGGATAAGAGTAATAAAAAGTCCTCAAGAATTAATAAAACTTGGCCAGATTGTAGAAGTTAAGATTTTAGAGATAGATAAAGAAAATCAAAAAATATCGCTAGGTATTAAACAGATCAATGAGAATCCTTGGGAGAAATTAACTGAGAAATATCCTATTGGGAGAGTTGTTCAAGGAGTTGTTACTAATATTACAAAAACAGGTGCTTTTGTAAATATTGAAGAAGGCATAGATGCTTATATTAGTAAGTTTGATATTTCTTGGCTTGAAGAGATTGATCCTGAAGAATATTTCAAGATAGGCGATTTAGTGAATGGGAAAGTGCTTGAGGTTGACAAGCGAAAAAGAAATGTTAGATTAGGAATTAAGCAGCTAGAAGAGAGCCCCTGGGAAGATTTTTCTAAAAGTTATAAAAAAGGTGATGCTATTGAGGTTGAGATTGTAGAAAAAAAATCAAAAGGTTTTCAGGTAAGAGTTTATAATAAAATAATGGGATTTATTAGTAAAATTCAATTGGGAGATACAAAAGAATCTAGTTTAGAAACTTTCGAAAAATTAAACGTTGGAGACAAGCTTAAAGTGGTAATAACAAGTATTGATTCTAAAGACAAATCAGTGCTGCTCTCTTATAGGGAGTATGAAAATCAAAGATCAAGAGAAGAAATTTCTTCTTATTTATTTAAGGGCAATGATGAGGAATCTTACAAGCCATTTGAGAATTTGCTAAAGAGGGATGAATAATGACTAAAAATAATCTTTTAGTTTTCTTTATTGCCATTATTTTTGTGTTTGTGTCTATTATTGTTGTTTTTTATAATTCTTTAGGTAAGGATTATGTAAAGAGTGGTGGAGAAATAGTAGAAAATCTTGAAAAAGATTTAAATGATTATTTAAGAGAAAATGATAGCAAAGAGAGAGAAAAAATATTTCTTAGGATAAGGGAACTTATTTCAAAGGAAAAAGAAATTTCATCTTATTTTATTTCAAGGTTCTATTTAGCCAGAGCTGTTTATTTCCAAAGTCAAGCACGGTATGATGAGGCTATTAAAGATTTAGATGCTGTTATTAAGGTAAAAGGCATTGAAAGTGAAATTGCTTTTCTTAATAAAGCTACAGTTTATGAAAAAATGGGATTTAAAGAAGATGCTTTGTTGGTTTATGAAGATCTTATCAATAGTACTAGTTTGGACTTTTTAAAGGTAAGAGCTCTTTTGAGCAAGGCAATATTGATTGAGGAAAAAGATAAAGAGCTTGCTGTGAAAGTATACGAAGAGATTGTTAAGTTTCCGTATGAAAATAATTTATATATAAATATGGCAAATAATAAAATTTTAGAACTTAAGCAAAATTAATCTGTATTTTTGGGGGAGGTTTTATAATTTTTTTTATCTTATATTTTGTATTTTGTATGGGGTTTTTTGGATGTGGTCTTGACAATATTTTAATACTTCCTTCACCAGAAAAGGTTGATAATCGAATTTCAAGAGATTCTGTAGCTTTTTTTTTACCAGCGGGTTATTTTTCTAATCAAGCAGCTGGTAAATTAAGAGGTTTTGACATATATTACAAATTTTATCCAGAAGGTGCCAATTATCACATAAGTAGTTTCCAGAAAAGCGTAGAGAAAGATTTTGAAGCCTTAAAGGGTGTTTTTGACAATGTTGGTGAATTTAATAATAGAGGGTTTTATAAAATAAATTTGAGTTCTACTGTTTATTCGGGTAAACCTGTTTTTAAATTAAATAAAGAATGGGTAGATAGCAAATTGCCTTTATATTTTGAAATAAATTTTGGGGAATTAAGAAAGGATGTTCCTGGTGAGGCTTTCATTACTGTAAAAAATGGGAATACTTCTTCATCTGTTATTCTTGAGAAAAAAAATATATATAGGTCCCATATTGATAAAGGAGAATATGTAGGTTTTTCAAAATCTATTAAAAAATCCAATTTTTTAGATAAAGAGAAAAGGCCAATTGATCTGAAACATATAAATGAGGATTTTTTTACAAAAGATATTTCTCCCAAGTATAATTTGGCAATTTTTGTTATGGGTGTGGGCAGCATTGTTGATGATGCTTATAGTGTTCTTATTAATCTTGGGGATTTGTCAGGATTTAGTTTATCTAATTAGTTCTTTTTAAGGGGGAACATGATAGTATTTTTTTCTCATTTGATTTTAACAAACATTGTTATTTCTTTTTTGGTAAGCTTTTTTGTTACGTTTTTAAACATATTGAATTTTAAATTTATAGTAGTTTATTTAATAAGCTTTTTAGGTGGAATTATATTTCAGTTTTTTATTCCCTTTTTTTATTCTGATTATTATGAAAGGCAAATAGATTTTGTTCTTTATTTGTTTCCTATTTTGGGGTCGGTTATTTTAATAGGTTTGATTAAATTCTCTGAAAGAAATAAGAACGATTTATAAAAGAATCATTTTTTAAAGAGTTGGATATTAATTTTGCTTTTAATATTTTTTATTAATATAATTTGCTGATAATTTTATTAAAGAGAATGACGTTTATTTTTAATGAGGTGGACTTATTAATTGGATTGTTTTATTATATTCTTATAAAAGAGGGGATAATTTCCGCCGTGTGTTTTCATGGTGAGTAAAAGAGAAGGATAATAGGAGGTTGATTTGGCAATTGTTACGATGAAAAGCCTGTTGGAGGCCGGAGTTCATTTTGGTCATCAAGTAAAAAGGCTTGATCCTAGAATGAAAAGATTTATTTTTTCTGAGAGAAATGAAATACATATTTTAGATCTTCAAAAGACTTTGCAGGGCATTAAAGATTCTTATGAGCTTGTTCAAAAGGTAATAAAAGATGGCAAAAAGGTGCTTTTTGTTGGAACCAAAAAGCAAGCTAGTGAGATCATAGAACAAGAAGCAAGAAGAAGTGATATGCCATATGTAAATAATAGATGGCTTGGGGGCATGCTTTCTAATTTTAATACGATTAGAAAATCTGTTCAAAAATTAAAAAAGCTAGAAAAGATGGAAGTTGATGGAACTTTTGATATGATAAGTAAAAAAGAGATTTCACAACTTAATCGTGAAAAATCAAAATTAGCTAAAAATTTAACAGGCATCAAGGATATGGAAATACTTCCCGGTGCTATTTTTATCATTGATCCTAAGCGAGAGCAGATAGCTATTAATGAGGCTAGAAAATTAAAAATCCCTATTATTTCTGTGGTTGATACGAATTGTAATCCAGATGTTATTGATTGTCCAATTCCTGGTAATGATGATGCGATTCGTTCTGTTGCTTTGTTTACCAAAATAATATCTGATGCTATTTTAGAAAGTGATAAAGAGGTTGGTATTCAAATAATTGAAAATTTGAATGAAGAAGATTTGATGAAAGAAATTGAAATTAAAAATGATAAAAGTGATTCTATTGAAGAAAGGGGAGAGTAATTTATGAGCAGTATTAGTCCTCAAGATGTAAAAAAGCTTCGAGAAGAAACCAATGCTGGTTTTGGAGACTGTAAAAAAGCTTTGTCCGCTGCTGGTGGAGACTTTGAATTGGCTAAAAAAAAACTTAGAGAAATGGGAATTGCATCTGCTGAGAAAAGACTTGACCGAGATGCAAAAGAAGGTAGAGTATTCTCATATTCAAACAATATTCATGCTGGGCTTTTGCTTGTTTCTTGTGAGACAGACTTTGTTGCTTTGAATCACGATTTTGTTAATTTTGGCAATTCCTTGATCAAGGAATTGGTAGAAAGTGGAATAGATTCTTTAACTACTTCTCAAGAGTTAGAGCTTAAAAATTTAGCAGCTACAATAAAAGAAAATATTCAGGTTAAAAAAATTTTTATTACCGAAATTCAATCTAATGAGTTTGTAAAAATTTATTTGCATGGTGAACAATCCAAGATAGGTGTTTTAGTTAAATTAAAAGTAGATGATTTTTCTAAAACCGAAGATAAAATGTTTCAAGATTTTGCTATGGATTTAGCCTTGCATGTGGCTGCGTTTGCTCCTGTTTATTTGAGAAATGATGATGTTTGTCCAAATTATATTAAAGAGCAAGAAGAGATATTTGCCAAACAATTAGAATCCAGTGGTAAGCCAGAAAGCATAATCAAGAGTATAGTTGCGGGAAAAATTAAAAAACATCTTGCTGAGATTTCTCTTCTTGAGCAAAGTTTTGTAAAGAATGATAAAATTACTGTAAGGGAAATGCTTGAAGAGATTTCAAAGACAGTTTCAAGCAAGATAGAAATAGTTGAGTTTAAATATTTAAGAATAGGGTAGATAATATGCTTTTTGTCAGCAAGGAGGAGTTTATATGGAAGATTATAAGGCTTTTCTAGATGAAAAGATGAGCAAGGTTCTTTTATCACTTGATAATGAATATAAAACGTTAAGAACAGGTAGAATTAGTAGTAATATTTTTGATAGAATTTTTATTCAATACCATGGCCAAAGAACACCTATAACTCAAGTGTCAAGCATTAGAATTCCTGAAGCAAGGCTTGTTGTTATTCAGCCTTGGGATAAAAGCATCTTGAATAAGATAGAACAAGCCATACTTAATTCTGATCTTTCTATGAACCCTTCAGGTGATGGTTCTGTTATTAGAATTAAGGTTCCAGCGTTAACTAGTGAAAGGCGGCAAGACATTGTAAAACATGCTAAAAAAATAGCAGAAGAACATAAAATTTCAACTAGAAATATACGACAGGATTTAAATAATAAGGTTAAAAAGCAAGAAAAAGAATCTGAAATTACAGAGGACAGTTTAAAAAGAATTTTAGATGATATTCAGAAATCTACAGATATGTATATTAAAAAGATAGATTCTATTTTAGAATCTAAAATTCAAGAAATAATGGAAGCTTAAATCCATGAATAAAGGTTCTCTTCCAAGTCATGTTGGAATTATTATGGATGGCAATAGAAGGTGGGCTTTAGGCAAAGGATTGTCTTTTTTAGAAGGTTATAAAGAGGGTCTTAAAAGAGCAAAAGAAATAGTTAAGTATTCTTTAAGGGTAGGTATTAAATATTTATCCTTTTATGTATTTTCTACTGAGAATTGGAGAAGGGATGATTGTGAGATAGAAAATTTAATGTTTTTAATTGCTAATTATTTGAGAGCTGAATTTGATTTTTACGAAAAAAATGGAATAAAAATAATAGTTTCAGGAGATGTTGAGTCTTTAAGCGGGGAAGTAAAAAGTTCTATAAAAGACTCTATTAGCTTTTCTAAAAATTTCAACAACCTTATTTTAAATTTAGCAATCAATTATGGGGGTCGTAATGAAATACTTAGAGCTGTTAAAAAATTTGTTTCAAGTGATTTTGATTTAGAGTCTTTGAATGAGAATATTTTTTCCAGTTTTTTAGACAATCCAGAACTACCCGATCTTGATCTTTTAATACGTACAGGCGGAAATGTTAGAATAAGTAATTTTTTCTTATGGAGGATTGCTTATTCTGAATTAATTTTTTCAAATGTTTTGTGGCCTGAATATTATGACACTAGATATAGTAAGGATTTGGAATGTTTCCAATTTAGAAGAAGAAATTTTGGGAGATGATTTGTTGAGCAAGGTTAAGAGATTTGCTTTTTTTGCAAGGTTGGGAACATTTCTATTTTTTGTTCCTTTGATTTTATTTTTAATATTTTTAGATTTTAAAAATTATTTATTCCTTAATATTTTAATTTTTATATTTAGTGGCTTTGCGGCAAAAGAAGTTAATGATTTATTAAAATTAAAATTCAAATTTTCAGGACTTTCGAGTATATTATCTTTTTTTTTAGGATTTGCTCCCCCAATTTTAACATATATTCATTTTAATGTTTTTTATTTAGGCATGAATGTAATATATTACTTGTTTATAGCTTTAGTTTTTAGCAATTGGATTGTTGATTTGGTGTTTATTAAAGAGCATGAGATTGGAAACTTTTTATCTCAAGCAACGTCAATACTTTTTATACTTATATATCCCGGGGTATTAATGTCTTTTACGGTTTCTATTACAACTTTACCCAAGGCACCATTTTTAATGTTAATGCTTTTTGCTATGGTAAGTGGAAACGATACTTTTGCATATCTTTTTGGTTATTTTTTAGGGAAAAACAGTTATCGCCCCACTATTATTAGCCCAAATAAAACATTAATGGGTTTTTTGGGGGGTATTTTGTTTTCTGTGCTTACTGCTATATTTGCGGTAGTTTTTAAATTAATAAATTTAAGCTATGGAGAATCTATTATTTTAGGCATTTTGATTGGAGTTTTTACCATTATTGGCGACTTGTTTGAATCTGGATTAAAGCGAAGTGCTGGAGTAAAAGATTCTGGGAAAATCGTTCCTGGTAGAGGCGGAGCTCTTGATTCGATTGACTCTTTTCTTTTAACAGGCCCGATATTTTATTTATACCTATCTTAGTGATTTTTGGAGGAAATTATGTATATTCTTTTTAGTGTGTTGGCTCTCAGTTTTATAATATTTATTCATGAGCTAGGGCACTTTTTATTTGCTAAACTTTTTAAAGTTAAGGTTGAAGTTTTTTCTGTGGGTATAGGTCCTAGCATATTAAAGTTTAAAATTAATAATACTGAGTATAGACTTTCCCCAATCCTTCTAGGAGGATATTGTAAGCTTAAGGGATTTGATCACTTAGAAAAAGAGCTTAAGGCAAATAAAGAATTAGAAGCAGATAAAGATTCTTTGTTTGGAATTTCACATTTTAAAAAAATCTTAATATATTTTGCAGGTCCGTTGTTTAATTTGATTTTTTCATTTGTTGTTTTTATTTTTATAAGTATGGCGGGTATTATATATTTTGATTATTCTTCAAGAGTTAGTATTTTAAATAAAGATTCTTTTTTAAAAGATAAATTTAGAGACGGTGATGTTATATTAAAGGTTAATAATAAAAAAATTGAATATTTTTCTGATTTAAAAAAAGTTATTCCTGAGGAAAAATCTACAGTTACGTTTGATGTTTTAAGGGAAAAAGAAAATATTACTGTTAAAGAGACTGTTAGTTTGCAAGATTTTTTAAAAGAAATTGGCCCTTGGGTTGATCTTGTGATAGCAGATGTGGTTTCAAATTCGCCTGCTAAGATTGCGGGAATGAAGCCGGGTGACGAAATAATCAGCATTGATAATGTTCTTTTGAAAAATAAAAGAGATTTAGATTATTTTCTTAAGAATTTAAATTCGGATGTTGTGGAAATTAAGTTTTCTAGAAATGGGGAGATTTTTTCTTCTAAGTTAGTATTTCATGATAAAAATAAAATGATTGGTATATATTTTTCACCACCTTTAAAAAGGATAGTTAAAGTAGAAAATGTTTCAAGTGCCATTAAGAATTCTTTTTTTAAGGTTGTAAATGCTTTGCAAGACATTTTATATTCTATTTTTTTATTAATGACAAATTTCTTAAATACTTCTAAGAGTGTATCAGGCCCTGTTGGAATTGTGGGCATTCTCTCTTCATCTTATTCTTTAGGGATATTGTATTGGATTAATAGCATTTCTTTCTTGAGCTTAATTCTTGCTGGTATGAATCTATTTTTTATTGTAATACCTATTTTTGATGGGGGACAAATTTTTATCAGCTTTATTGAGCTTTTGCGTGGAAAAAGATTTAAGGCCAAAACCATTTATTCTTTTTATAGCTTTGGTATTTTTTTTGGGCTGTTTCTTTTTGGTTTAGGCCTTTTTAATGATTTGAAAGGTCTTTTGAATATATTTAATTAAAAATTAGAAATGTATTTTAGCATAAGCCAAAAGTGAGATGCTGATGCGATTATTATTAATATATGAAATACATCATGCATTTTCATGTTAATTGTTGGATTGAATTTTTTACTTAATATGTATACTATTCCGCCTATTGTATATACGATTCCGCCAAAAACTAGCCAAAAAAATCCTTTTCCGCTGAGGGCCTTATAAATGGGCTTAATTTTAAAAATGATAATCCACCCCATGATTATAAATATGGATCCATTAAACCATCCGGGGCTGTTTGTAAATATTATTTTAAAAATTATTCCAATTATAGCCAGGCTCCACACTACGCATAAGATTATTAGTCCTGATTTATTTGGCACAAGGATTGCACATGCAGGAGTATATGTTCCTGCTATTAGAATAAATATTGAGATATGATCAAATTTTCTAAATATTTTTTTTATTTTACTTCCTTTTGGAAATATGTGGTAAAGAGTGCTCATCACATATAATAGGGTCATTGAAAATCCGTAAATCAAGAATACAAGTATATGTAAATCTTTTTTCTTAAGAGTAGATATTGTAACAAGAATTGTTGTTCCAATGATAGACAAAATAATTCCAAAAAGATGCGAGATTGAACTAAAAAGCTCATTTTTTGGTATTTTGCTTGTGTTAACATCGCTTAACGAGTAATTTTTAAGTTTGTTTTCTCTAAGCACAGCTTTGCCTCCGTTTTATCATTTATTTATAAAAAATATATAATACCTTACTTTAATTGTAAGTTTTTCTCAAGATCAAATTAAATCTTGCTTGATTTATCCAATCTTATTATTTGGCTTGTTTAGTAAGTAAAGTTTTTTTTTGCAAAAAAAGCTTTATAATAAAATAGTGTTTGCTGAAATTAGCATTGGAGAGGCTTAGCATGATTAATTTTATTAAAATAATTAACTTTTCAAGTTTGCAAAAATTTTCTAAAGCACTACGAGTGCCTATTTCTATTTTACCAGTTTCATGTTTATTGATTGGTATTGGATCTGTATTTTCAAATTCTTCTAGTATTGTTTATGTTGATAAAATTTTTATTCAAAATGTTTTAGCCTTAATGAAGGCTATAGGCAATGCTATTCTTCTCAATATGCCTTTAATTTTTTCTATTGGAATTTCTATTGGAGTTGCAAGAATGGGGCAGGGAACAGCGGCTTTGGGGGGCCTTATTGGTTATTTAACATTTAATATTACCGAAAATTATTTTATTGAGGCTTTTTCAGGGCTTGTTGAAGCAGAGACAATGTCTTCTGTGGGGCGTATAAATTTTTTTGGTGTTCAAACTTTAAATACGGGAATTGCAGGTTCTTTAGCGGTAGGCCTTGTAGTTGGCTATTTGCATAACAAATTTTATAATATGAAGCTGCCCAAGCCTTTTATTTTTTTTTCAGAGTGCCATTTTGTGCCTATAGTAATAATTTTACCCTTTTGTGTTGTTTTAGCTATATTTTTTTGTTTAATTTGGTCAAGTTTTGACAAGTTAATTACATCTTTAGGTGTGTTTGTTTTTAAGTTTGAATATTTTGGCAGTTTTCTTTATGGATTTTTAAATAGGCTTTTATTGCCATTGGGGTTGCATTCTATTTTATCTTTTCCTTTTGAGTTTACTTCTTTGGGGGGAGTGGAGATAGTTAATGGCGATACTGTTAGAGGTCTTAAGAATATATTTTATGCTCAGCTATTAGACCCATCACTTGGTAAATTTTCATCGGGTTTTGCCAAAATTAGCAGTGGATTTTATCTCTCTATTATGTTTGGACTGCCCGGAGCAGCATTAGGGGTTTACAAGGGCATTGTTCATGAAGATAAAAATAAGGTTGCAGCGCTTCTTTTTTCTGGAGCCTTGACAGCTTTTTTAACAGGAATAACTGAGCCTTTAGAATTTTTATTTATTTTCACAGCGCCTTTGCTTTATTTTGTTCATGCCGCTTATTCGGGATTTGCATTGTTGCTTGCTAATTTTTTTGATGTTACGATTGGCAATACCTTCTCTACTGGATTTTTGGATTTTTTTATGTTTGGGATACTTCAAGGAAATTCTAAGACAAATTGGATTAGTGTATTGCCTTTGGGGGCAATGTTTTTTGCTCTTTATTATTTTACTTTTAGTTGGCTTTATAGATACTTTGATTTTCAGATATTTGTTACAGACGATCCATTTTTTGAAGGCCAAGAAGGAAAGCTAGAGAGTCTAGGGATTGCGCATCTTTTAATTCAAGGTCTTGGTGGATTTGATAATATTACAAAGCTTGATGTTTGTTCTACAAGATTGCATGTAGATGTTGTTAATACTGAGCTTGTTGATAATGATTTGCTTAAAGAGGCTGGAGTTCTTAAAATAGGGCTTGTTAATGGCAAGGTTCAGCTTTTTTATGGATCTAATGTTTATTATATTAAAAAGGCCATTGATACCTATTCTCCAAAGAGTCTTTTTGAAGCTAGTGTTATGGTTGCAGTTGATAATGTAAAAAAAGGCTTTAAGACTTATATTGAAATGAAGGAAGACAAAAAACTTGAAAAGCAAGGTAAATCAGGGAAAACCTATAAGCTTAGCGAATTAGAAGAAGATTAGGGTTTAAGATTATTTTTCAGTTACATTTTGTATGTTATAAAAAGTTTTTATTGTTGAAAAAAATTAGTCTCTTTTATATACTAACTAAGTAACCTTTGTTGCATATTTTGCAATGCGATAGACCATAAGGAGTTTTAGTAATGATTAAAAGATATGAGGCATGTTTTTTGTTTAAAAGTGAAGAAATTGAATATAAGGGTTCTTTAGAAGAGGTTAAAAAATCTTTAGAGTTTTTTGGTGCAACTGATGTTGTTAGCAATTTTATTGGAGAGAGAGCCTTGGAATATCCTATTAAAAAGCAGGCTAGAGGTCGTTATGAAATAATAGAGTTTAGTATGGAAGGCAATAATTTAAAAGAACTTGAATCAAGGCTTAAGTTAATTAAAAACTTGCTTAGGTATATGATTTTGGTGAAAATAGTTAGAAAGATCAATACTAAAAAAATCAAAAGAAGAAATTTTAGAGAATTTAGAGACAATATTGACAAAGACAGTCTTAAAGGTGCCTCTAAAGTTGAAACACCAACAGGTCCTGAAAGCGCAGATATTCAGGAGAAATAAGAAGGTTTTTAATGGCTGATATTAATTCATTAGTATTGTCTGGTAGGCTTACAAGAGATTCTGAGCTTTCTTATACAGAAAGTGGTATGGCTGTTCTTAGATTTTCTATAGCTAATAATAGAAGAATGAAGAAGAATGATGAATGGATTGATTATCCACAATATTTTGATTGTGTTATTTTTTCAAAAAGAGCCGAAAGTCTCAACGATTATTTGAAAAAGGGCAAACAAGTTGTGGTAAGTGGATCTCTTAAATATGAAAGCTGGCAAGATAGAAATACAGGTGACAAGAGGAGTAAGATAAATATATTTGTAGATAATTTGCAAATGTTTAGTTCAGGTTCTAATACTATTCAAATGCAAGATTCAGATGTTAATAGTTTGACAAATCATAAAAAAGAAGATGTAGTTAAGGATATTGATATTGTTGATGATAAATTTAGCGAAGATATACCTTTTTAATGGAGTTTAAGTTATGTATAAAGATAGAGATACAAATCAAAGAGATTCAAGATTTGAAAATCAGCAGGATGGCTTTAAAAAAAATTCAAATTTCAGATTTTTTAAGAGAAAGTCATGTAAATTTTGTGATTCTGGTAAACATCCTGATTATAAGGATTTTGATTTTCTTAAAAAGTTTATTACCGAGCAAGGTAAAATTTTACCCAAAAGAATTACTGGAACTTCTGCTAAGCATCAAAGGCGCTTGGCATTAGAAATTAAACGGGCAAGATATATGGCTTTGTTGCCTTTTGTAAAAAAATGATTATTTGGGGGTAATTATGAAAGTGATTTTAAAGGAAGATTTTATTAATCTTGGAAAAGAAGGAGATACTGTAGAGGTAAGAGATGGATTTGCAAGAAACTATTTACTACCCAAGGGTTTTGCAGTTTTTTCAAATAAATATAATGTTGAGATTTTTAATCAAAAAAGAAGATCAATATTAAAAAAGCAGGAAGCAAAAAAACAAATGGCCAACGATTTGAAATCCAAGCTTGATCTTGTTAAATTAGAATTTTTTATGAAATCTAATGATTCTGGCAAATTGTTTCATAGTATTAACAGTTTAAATATTGCTGATGAACTTTTAAAACTTGGTTTTGATATAGAGAGAAAAAAAATAGATATACATCATGGAACTTTAAAGACTTTTGGAACTTATGATGTGACAATTAAGCTTTATGAAGGTATTAGCTCTATTATTAAAGTAGAGATAAAAAAAGAAAGAAAGCAAGAGGATAAAAAGTCTTTAAGTAAAAAGTTGAATAAAGCAGATGAACAAGGTGAAAGAGTAGAGGTGTAGTTTGTGGCTTTAGCAGCTTTTTCGAATTCTGCACTTCTTTTTAATGATGGTGCAGAAAAAGCGGTAATTTCTAGTATATTTTATAATTCAGATAAGATAGAGCAAATTGCTTTTCATGTAAGAGCTGATGATTTTTACAATGAAACTCATAGGTTGATTTTCAAAGCAATGGTTTCGCTTTATGAAAAAAGGGAAAATATTGATCCTATTACTGTTTTTGAAGAAGTATCTAAGCATGTTTCAAAAACGCAACTTTTGATTAAAAAAGATTTAATCAATTTGCCTGATTATTTAGATTCACTTTCAGTTTATTTGCCAACAGATAGAACTATAAATGTTTATGCGAAAATTGTAAAAGAACAGAGTGTTCGCAGAAGCATTTTAAATGTTTCTAAGGAGCTTAATGACTATATAAATGATTCTACAAAATCTATTAATGAGATTGTTGAAGAATCTCAACAAAAAATTCTTTCAATTGAGTTAGATTATTCTAGTAAGAACCTCTATCATGCTAAAGTTATTGCAGAACGTGTTCATAATGAGATATATGAGCGTAGCATGAAGAAAAAAGAAGCAAACTTTGGCATTCCAAGTGGCTTTAGAAAGGTCGACTCTCTTATTGGGGGATTTAGAAATAGTGATTTTATTATAGTTGGTGCTCGTCCCAGCATCGGTAAAACGGCATTTGCTTTAAATATTGCTTCTTCTATAGCATTAAGAAAAGAAGAAAAGAAAAAAGTAGGATTTTTTTCCCTTGAAATGACAGCAGATGCTTTAATAAAAAGAATAATATCTTCTCAATCTTGTATTGATAGCTTTAAAGTTCAAAATAGCATTTTATCTGGACAGGAGATAAAATCATTAAATGATATTATAAATGAAATTAGTGATTCTGAGCTTTATATTGAAGATACTCCCAATATTAGTTTGCTAACTTTGGCAACTCAAGCTAGAAAACTTAAGCGATTTTATGGTATAGATATAATATTTGTTGATTATATCAGTCTGATTTCTTTTGAAACAAAAAATCTTCCAAGGCATGAACAAGTTGCTTCGATTAGCAAATCTCTCAAAGAGCTTGCTAGAGAGCTTGAGATTCCTATTGTTGCATTGTCTCAGCTTACAAGAGATACAGAAGGGCGCGAGCCTAATCTTGCTAGTCTAAGGGAATCAGGAGCATTAGAGCAAGATGCTGATATTGTAATTTTGCTTCATAGGGACAAGGATTTTAAATTTGAGTCTTCTGCTGAGGTAGAACCAATAGAAACCAAGGTTATTGTAGCAAAACATAGAAATGGCCCTACAGGTAGGGCAGATATATTATTTTTGCCACACATTACTAAGTTTGTTAACAAAGACCACCAGTATTAGTTGTTATTTAACGACTATTCCAATTCCTAAATAATTAAAGTTAATAGAATGTTTTTCTAATTTTTTTTCATCTAAGTTATAAGCTATAGGAATATAGCTAACTTTTGAATATATTTTGAAAATATACTCAGTGTTTCGGTATTTTAGCATTTTGAACAAAAATCCTAATTCATTTTCAATTCCGACTTGAAGAATGTTTTTTATTCTTATTGGTCTTGAGATGCTTTTAATATCTTTGTTATTTTGATTATAGGCAAAAAATAATCCCGAAATTAGGTAAGGATTGAATGTTTTTTGTGGTAAAAATTCATACATGATGCCTGATGATAATTGATTTGTGAAGCTATTAGTTTCATTATAATTAGTGTAATAATTTGTTGATATTGAAAAGTAATGGTTAATGTTTTCATTTATTTTATAAAATAATGAATTTCTTATTTTTAATGGGATCATAATATCAAATCCAAAGTAAAAATTATTACTTACAACATTAAATTCATTATTTGATTCTGATATTTTTTTGTATTCTTCAGGTGTAATGATTATTCCAAATCCTCCAACGCTTAAGAAATTTTCTTTGGTTGAAAAATTTTTAATGTTTAAATTATTGGTTATGAAAAAATTTTTAGAGTAAAATTGATAATTTATTCCAATTCCTGTTTCTGCTTCTTGTGTTTTTGAATATGTTTTGAGGCTTTTGATTTGATTTTGAATTTGGGAATAAAGTTTTATATCAAATCCAATATTTTCATTTTTTAAGGTAATTCCAATACTGTTTTTAATAAAATAATCTGCACAATAAGATAGATCCATATAATTTTCTAAATTTAAAAAATTCATGTAAGAGTAATTTAGAGCAAAGCTTAAAAATCCTCTATAATTGTAGCTGTCGTAGCTTTTTATACTTGGAATTGGACGGTGTTGATTTAAAATGAGGTGAATTATGCTTTGCATTAAATGCCCTCCCCAGTCTCCAAATAATAAGTTTTTAACTCCAATTCCCAAGTCTATTTCTCCAAAATTTTTTCCATTAATTAGCAACAAGATTGGAAAATAGTACATGAAGCCTATTTCAATTAAGTCTGTTCTACTAATTAAAGATTTCGGAGAGTCTTTATAACCCCTATAGGTTAACATGTGTGCTTCTAAATTTATTATAAAATTGTATTTTGAAACATAGTTAAAAATAAGAGAACCACTTCTCAAGTCATCAAAAAAATCGCTTAATGAAAATCCGAATCCATCATTTAGTATTTCAAAATAATATTTGTCAATACCTTCATTTTTATATTGGATTGCATAATTATAAGAATAAACTTTTAAATTAGAAATTATAAATATTATTAAAAATATTTTTTTAAACCGCATTTTAAAATTATAACATTTTAGCTTGTTTATTAAATAATTCAGGTTAAATAGTTTATTTTTATTTAATAAACTTAGTTTTTATATGATCTATTGTATTGTATAATTCAATAAGTTTATTAAGACTTTAGGAGTAATTGTGATAAAAAAGGTAGCTATTATTGATGGACTTAGAACACCTAATTTTAAGTTTGGAGGTTCTTTTAGGGGTTTAAATATTATTGATGAATCTTCAAAAGTTGTTAAAGCTTTGCTTGAAAGAAATAAGTTATACAAAGTGGATGAGGTTATTATTGGTAATGTAATATCTGCGGGACTTGGTCAAAATATTGCAAGACAAATTGCTTTAAAGTCTGACTTAGGCGATACTGTGCCTGCATTTAGCGTTAATAAAGTTTGTGGTTCTGGGCTTAAGGCCTTGGAGCTTGCATTTAATTCTATTGCTCTTGGAGACAATGATATTGTTTTAGCTGGAGGAGTTGAAGATTTAACCAATTCTCCTTATTTATTACCTAGAAAGATTAGATTTGACGGTCTTAAATTTGGTAATTTTGGAATTGAAGATTCAATCCAAAAAGACGCCCTAGTAGATTCTCTGAATTTTATTTCCATGGGGCTTACAGCTGAAAATCTTTCAAAAAAATATAGAATAACAAGAGAAATGCAAGATGAATTTGCATATAATTCTCATGTAAAGGCATTAAAGGCAAGAGAGCTTGGATATTTTGAGGATGAAATTTATCCCCTGACTGTTTTTGATAAGAAGACCAACTCTAATATGACTATCTCAAGTGATGAGGAAATAAGAGAAAATTTAACTTTAAATAAGCTAGCATCTCTTAATCCTGTTTTTAAAGAATCAGGCACAGTAACTGCCGGAAATTCTTCAAGTTTAAATGATGGTGCTTGTTTTTTAATTTTAGCAAGTGAGCAAAGAGTAAAAAGCTTAGGGGTAAGTCCATTAGCTTATATTGGGGGATTTAAAAGTGTGGGGCTTGATCCACTTTATATGGGTTTTGGAGCTTATATGGCTATTGAAGGTATTATTAGTAAATTAAGTTTAAATCCTAGCGAAATAGATTTGATTGAGGTAAATGAGGCATTTGCAGCTCAAGCATTAAGCATTGAAAAGGCCTTGTTTAAAAAATACAATATAACTAGTGATATTATTAATGTAAATGGTGGTGCTATTGCTTTGGGGCATCCGTTTGCCGTTAGCGGTTCAAGAATTTTATTAACACTTTCTCGTTCTATGAAAATGAAGAATAAAACAAAAGGAATAGTATCTGTTTGTATTGGTGGCGGACAAGGAATTTCTAGTTTTTTGTATAGATGAAAATGTTTTATTAACTAGATTTAAATGTAAAATTTTGTTAAATTAGTGGGTAAGTGATTCTTTAATAAGAGGTTATGTTATGAAGAGTTTTTTATTTTGGGTAATATTGGGAACTGTAGGGATTAGCTCTTTTGCTCAAAATACTCCTGTTGCTATTATTAATTTATATAAGAATGAAATTATTACTAAAACCGGTTTTGATTCTAAGGTTGATATATTTAAAAAGACCCAAGGTAGAGACTTAACTGATGCTGAGAAAAAGCAAGTTCTGCAAGTTTTAATAGCAGATGTTCTTTTTAGTCAAGAGGCTTCAAAACAAGGAATTAAAATTTCAGATGATGAGGTTATGCAAACAATTAGAACTCAATTTGGACTTGTGAATTTTACTGATGAACAAATCAAGCAGATGATAGAAAAACAAGGTACAAATTGGGTCGAGCTTTTGTCTTCAATGAAAAGATCTCTGTCTTCTCAAAAGCTTGTTTTAAAGCAAGCTCAGCCCAAGTTTTCTGAAATTAAAACTCCCAGTGAGAAAGAAATTATTGAGTATTATGAGGCTAATAAAACTAAATTTGTAAATCCCGATATTTCAAGGGTTAGTCATATATTTTTTTCTACTAAAGATAAAAAAAGATCAGATATTTTAGATCAAGCAAAAAATATTTTAAGCCAAATAAGATCAAAAAAAATTACTTTTGAAGAAGCTGTAAGAAAATATTCAAATGACGAGTCTTCTAAGGCTAAAAATGGTGATCTTGGGTTTTTATCAAGAGGCGATCAAAATGCTCAAAATCTTCTTGGAGCCGATTTTGTGAAAGAGGTTTTTAATTTTAATAAGGGTGATATATCTTCGCCTATTGCTTCAAAGGAAGGGTTTCATATTATTAAAGTTACAGAAAAATATGCTCAGAGATTTTTAGGTTTGAATGATAAAGTGTCTCCTACTGCAGATTTGATTGTCAAAGATGCAATAAGAAATAACATGATTAATTTTCAACAACAGCAAATTGTTGTTCAAGTGCAGCAAGATATGTATGGCAAGCTTAACAAGTCTGCAAATATACAAATCTTGGATTCTAGTCTAAAATAAAACATATTTTTATTTATATAATTTTATTATGGATTTAATGCATGAAGTTAGAGTTTTAGCTTTTCAAAAGATTTATAGCATTGATATTAATCAAAGCGCAATGGACGATATTTTTGATATTTTTAATATTGAAGATAAAGGATTAGACATAGAAAATGAGTCTATTAAGTCGTTTTATTCTTCTTTAGTAATTGGTACTTTTAATAATTTAGAGCATATTGATAGCCTCATTAGGGATATTTCTTTGAATTGGTCTTTAGAACGCATGGATAAGGTTGATCTTGCAATACTTAGGATGGGCGTCTATTCTTTGAAGTTCCAAAATTTTGAAAATTCAAAACGTGCTGTAATTGATGAGGCAATTTTGATTGCCAAGAAATATGGCAGTAAAAACTCTTACAAGTTTATAAATGGTATACTTGATGCTTTGCTTAAAAATATGGAGAGTTGTATTGAAAAAAAATAAAACTTTAGTGTTCATTTCATTATTCTTATTATCAGTTTTTTTAGGTGGCTTTTATTTCTATTTCGATCCCAATATTTTATATCTTCTAAAAGGTGAGAAAGATTTTAGCAAACTTATTATGGGAATTGATTTTTATATTGATAAAAAAAAATTTGCTGATGCTAAAAAAGCAATGCTATTTTCATCATATTATGCTAATACTGAATTTAAATGGCTAGCCCTTGCTAAAAGAGCTAAACTTTGGGCTTTAAATACAGGCGATTATCATCTTATGGGGGAGATAGTAAATCTTGGTGTTAAAGTTTTGCCGGGGAATTTGAAATTAAGAGCTTTGGAAGTTTATTCTAAGCTTAAAATTGGGCTTTTAAAAGATGCTTATAGAATTGCAAATGAATATCTTTTAAATAGCGAAGAGTATCAAGGTCTTTATGATGAAGTTTTTATTAAAAATTTAAGTTCAGATAATGGGATTTTAGATTTTAACAAATTTATTGATAAAATCTATAAAGAAAAGGATGCTCGTATTTTTGAAGAGATAGGTTTAAATCTTAAAAATAATGCATTTTTAATAAATTCAATGCTTTTGTATATAGAGAAAAAAAACATAGATTCTGCTAAGCGCATACTTTTTAAAATCAAAGAAGACAAAAGTTTTTTAAAAGAACTTGCATATATTTCATATAATCTTAATGATTTAGATTATACAATTTCCAATCTTAAGTCCATTAAAAATGAAGAAGATCCCACTTTGCTTTTTTTGCTTGCCGATGCTTATTTTAAAAAAGGAGATATTAAAAATGCTAAGAATGAATATTTAAAGCTTTATACAAGATTTCCTGATTACAATGTTCTTGTTTATTTAAATCTTGCACTCATAGCTAATAGTGAGAATGATTATAAAAGAGCAATTTCTTATTTAAATAAGGCTAATGAGGTGTTTAAAGATAATAAGATAATAAATTATTATTTAGCAAACATATACTTTGGAATTAAAAATTATTTTAAAGCTAATGAAATTACGGCTAATTATAAGGAAGATCCGTTATTTTTTAAACTTTATTTTGCATTAAATTATGCAAATTCTAAGTATGAGGCAAAAAAATCTTATTTGTGGCGATTATTTTATAAAACTGAGTATAATTCTAGTATTGCTCAATTTTTGGCTTGGAATTTGCTACTTTATTCAGATTTAAAGGACTTGGATTTATTTTTTAGAATTTATAATTTTTCTGAAAATAAACAAGATTGGTATGATTTTTATAAATTTTATTATTTTTTCCTTAAAAGAGATTTTATTAGTTCAAAAAAGATAATTTTTGACAATAAATCTCAAAAATATATGTTTGGAATTTATTATAATCTTGGAGTTTTGAGCTTTTCTGAAAAAGACTATAAAGAAGCGGAAAGATATTTTAATAAAGGAATATCTTTATTGCCTGGTAGTTTTTACGATAAAGATTCTACTACCCCCTATGAGCGTGAGCTTGTATCAAAAATTTATTTAAAACAAGGGATTAATTATCTTTATTTAGGAAAAATGGAAAAAGGCAAAGAGTCTATTTTAGCTTCTTATTCTTTTTACGAAACCGATGAAGGAAGGCTTTATAAAAATATGATAGATACACTTAGAGAAAGGAAGTTGAATTTTGACTAAACTAAGATTGAAGTCTAAAGATGAGATTAAAAAAATAAAAGCTTCAGCAAGTTTGTTAGCGCTTACTTTGTTAGAAGTTGAGAGAAATATTGTTCCTGGTATTAGCACCAAGGAGCTTGATTTGATAGCCTATGATTTTATTATTAAAAATAGAGCTAAGCCTGCTTTTAAGGGATATCGTGGATTTAAGGGCACTATTTGCGCATCTGTTAATGAAGAGGTTATTCACGGCATTCCCGGAAAAAGAAAATTAGCGGATGGGGATATTGTTAGTATTGATTGTGGGGTTATCCTTGATGGATTTTATAGCGATATGGCAAAAACTTTTAAAGTTGGAAATGTGGATTCTAGTATCGATAAACTTTTAGAAGTTACAAATACCTCTCTTTACAAGGGTATTGCTGAGATGAAAGTTGGAAATAGAATTTTAAATATATCAAAGGCAATAGAAGATTATATAAAGCCGTTTGGTTTTGGAATAGTTAGAGAATATACGGGTCATGGTGTTGGATTTGAACTTCACGAAGAACCAAGTGTTCCAAATTATTATGCTCCTTTTTTTAAAAATATTAGAATTCAAGAGGGTATGGTTTTGGCTATTGAGCCTATGGTAAACTTAAAGGGGCACAAGGTTTCAATAAAAAGTGATGGTTGGACTGTTTTTGCATCTGATCTTAGTTATTCTGCACATTTTGAACATACTGTTGCTGTTGTTGATGGATTGCCCTTAATTTTAAGTGAAGTTTAAATTTTAAATTAATCAAATATTTAAATATTATTTATAAAATTGAGTAATTATGTGGAGGTTATAAAAGTGGAAAAAAAGTTTTTTTCTGGATTTCTTCTTAGTTTTTTGGCTTTGAGTATTGGATTTTTTATTGGAATGCATTATTTAGATTCTAATAGAAGCAACATTGTTTTTGCAGAAGAAAAGGACAATACCGTACGAGCCTTACAAGATTCTTTTAGAGAGGTTTCCAAGAAAATTTTACCATCATCTGTGGAAGTTCATGCAACAGGGGTAATCAAGCAGAGTTTTCCTATTCCATTTTTCTTTTTTGATATGCCAGAATTTGATTCTGAGAGAAAAAGCAATTGGGCGGGGTCTGGAGTAATAATTGGTAGAGATTCTCAAAAAAAATCATTATTTTATGTAGTTACGAATAGTCATGTGGTAGATAAGGCAACTGAACTTGAAGTTGTATCTTATGATAAAAAAAAGCACAAGGCTAAGTTAATTGGCAAGGATGAAAAAAAAGATATTGCCCTTATTAGCTTTGAAAGCGATGACGCAACTATTAAAGTAGCTGATCTTGGAGATAGTGATAAGCTTGAAATAGGTGATTGGGTTATGGCAGTGGGCAGCCCCTTTCAATTTAGTTTTACAGTTACAGCAGGCATTGTGAGTGGATTGCAACGTTCTGCAAATCCTAATTTGCAATCAAGGAATCTGTTTATTCAAACCGATGCTGCAATCAACAGAGGTAATTCAGGTGGTCCTCTTGTAAATATAAAGGGCGAGGTTATTGGAATTAATGCTTGGATAGCTTCAAATTCTGGCGGAAATATTGGGCTAGGTTTTGCAATTCCTGTTAACAATATTAAAAGCACTGTAGATTTTTTCCTTAAGGGTAAAAAAATTGAATCGGCGTGGCTTGGAATTTCTTTTTATCCGCTAAAGACAAGAGATTCTGAGGTGCTAAAAAGCTTGGGGGTTAAAAGTAATGATGTTTCAGCTGCAATTATTGCTTCTCTTTATCCAGGTTCACCTGCTGTTAAGTCAGGGCTTAGAGCAGGGGATATTATTATGAAGGTTAATGGGGTTTCCATGAGCGTTTTTCAAGATGTTACATCATATATTAGTGATTTTTATGCTGGTGAGAAAGTAAATGTAGAAATCTTAAGGGGCAATGTCAAAAAAAATATTGAGATTGTTCTTGCTGTTAGACCTAAGGATAAAGAGCTTTCTTCTTCAAAGATGCTTCCAGGTTTTGTTGTGTATCCATTAGTTGAGGATATTAAAGCTCAGCTTAATTTAAGAAATTGGATTAAAGGTGTTGTTGTTGATTATATTGATAAAAATTTAGCATCAAATATTAAAATGAAATCAGGAGATGTAATTCTTTCTGTAAATTCAAAAAGTGTTTCTAATTTAAGAGAATTTTATGATGCTCTTGAGGTTGGAAAAAATACTTATAAAATTTTAAGAGGAAACGATTCTTTTAAAATTACATTTTAGTAAATTTTAGTTTTGGGTTAAGAGTTGATCTTAGCCCTTTTTTTACATATAATTGCAAAGCTTTTAGATTGTAATGATTTTATTTTATGCAAATATTTGTGTGTTAATTTGCAAGTTAAAATATTTTGATTAAATAAATTTTATTGTTATTAGGAAAGAATAAAAGGAATAAGTTTGAATTATGAAGAAATATGTTTCTTATGAGGAGATAAGAATTAATGGATTTAAGCTTGCTTATAAAATTTATAAAGATGGATTTATTCCAGATATTATGTATGTCTCTTTGAGAGGAGGAGCCTATCTTGGCAATATTATTAGCGAATTTTTTAAATTTGTAAAAGCAGATAAACCTCTTTTATATGCTGCTGTTGTTGCTAGATCTTATGATATTTTTAATGAGCAAAAAAAGATAATGATAGATGGTTGGACTTATGATCCAAAATATTTAAGGGCAGGCGATAAAGTTTTATTTGTTGATGACATTTTTGATACGGGTCGTACTATTGTTTATTTGAGAAATGAAGTTTTAAAAAAAGGCATAGAGAGTAAAAATGTTAAAATAGCAGTTTACGATTATAAGGATCATGGATTTGTAGATTATATTCCTGATTATTATGTTAACAAATATTCTAACCAAGAAGAATTAAATACTTGGATTCATTATGGAAATCATGAGCTGACAGGATTAAGTGAAAGCGAATATAAGAATAGTTTCAAATACATAGATGATGAGCTTAATGAGATTTTAAAATTTTTGGCAAAAAATAAATCTTAATTATTGTCCTCTATGTATTCTATTAAAGTGAATCCCTTTGTTTTTAGCATTTTAATTATTATTCCTAGATTATCTTTTAATATTGGGCCGATTAGCATGTGAGTTTTTTCGGTTTTAACTGGAAATTTATTAGCATTTTTAATTTCTTGAAAGTTATCGTCTTTATAGTTGGGATAAACTTTAACGTAACTAGTTTTTGTAAAATTTACATCATTTGCAGTTTTTTGATTGATATTATTGCCTAAATTTCTGTTGGGGTAATTAATTTTTTTTGATTTTTGTATGTATATATTGGAATTTATATTTTTTTCTCTTTTTTTATCTCTTTTTAAAATTGATTCTTTTTTAATTTTTTTGCTGTTTGAATTTGAATCGTAATTTTTAGAATTTTTTTTTATTCTTGTTTCTACGTTTGAAAATAATTCCAATTTATTGTCTGATTTTTCATCTTTTACTGAAAACAATCTTGTTGTAAAAAGAAAGAGTAGCATTAATTTGTAAAGTTTTGGTAATTTCATCTTTTTGTTTCCTTTCTTTTGATTAAAAATAAAGATTTTTAGGAGTCCTTGGGAATGGTATTGAATCTCTTATATTAGATATTCCTGTTGAGTATTGCACCAATCGTTCAAGTCCAAGTCCAAAACCAGAATGAGGAGCCGAGCCAAATCTTCTTAGATCAAGATACCAGTTTAGATGTTCAATGTTTAAGTTTAATTCTTTTATTCTATTTTCTAATTTTTGCAGGTCATCTTCTCTTTCGCTTCCCCCTATAATCTCTCCAATTTTTGGAACAAGTATGTCCATTCCTTTAACAGTTTTATTGTCTTTATTTGCTTTCATGTAAAATGCTTTGAAATTTTTTGGATAATCAATGACCACTACCGGTTTTTTAAAAGTCTCTTCTGTTAGGTATCTTTCGTGATCTGTTTGCAAATCTATTCCCCAGTAAGGCTTTATTTCAAAATTTTTTTTTGAGTTTTCAAGAATTTCAATTGCTTTAGTATAGGTAATAACCTCAAAATTTGAATTTATTACATTTTTTAGTTTTTTAATTAAACCTTTTTCAATGTAATTTTCTAAAAAATCCATATCTTGTGAGCATTCGTTTAAAATTGAACTTAAAAGATATTTTAAGAGATCTTCTGCTAGGGCAATATTGTCGTTAAGCTTATAAAAAGCCATTTCTGGTTCTATCATCCAAAATTCTGAAGCGTGGCGTGTGGTGTTAGAATTTTCTGCTCTAAATGTTGGTCCGAATGTATATATTTTAGATAAAGCCATTGCGTATGCTTCCCCATGCAATTGGCCAGTGACAGAGAGAAAAGCTTCTTTTCCAAAAAAATCGTCTTTAAAATCAATATTGCTAGGCGCATTGTTTGGTTTATTAAATTTTAGTGTGGAAACTCTAAACATTTCTCCAGCACCTTCCCCATCATTTGATGTAATTATTGGTGTATTAATATAAAAAAAACCATTTTTTTGGAAATATTCATGAATTTTGTATGAAATTTTATTTCTTACCCTCGCAATAGCTCCAAATGTGTTGGTTCGTATTCTTAAATGGGGTATTTCTCTTAGAAATTCAAAAGAATGTCTTTTCTTTTGCAATGGGTAAGTTTCTGGGTCTGTTTCTCCGATTACATTAAAACTATGTGTTTTTATTTCATAATTTTGCCCTTTTGCAGGACTTTCTACTAATAGGCCCGTTAACGATATACTTGTTCCTGTTGTTAATTTTTTTAGATCTTTTCCACTAAATTGATTTTCTTCTTCGTTTATTACAGCTTGAATTCCTTTAAGCGTTGAACCATCATTAATTTCTATAAATCCAATTTTGCCGTTACTTCTTTTGGTTCTAATCCAGCCGTTTATTGTAACATTGCTGTTTAAAATTGGGTTTTTTAAAATATCTTTAATGCTTGCAAACATTTTATTTATCATCCTAAATACTTATTAATATTGTCAAATCAATTTTATTATAGCTTAAAACTTTTTTTTAAAAAAACATTTAACAATTTTTATTATTTTAATTCTTGATATTAACTTTGTTAATATTTATACTTTACTTTTTAGGGGTGATTATTATTTTGTAATGAAAAATTTCAAAGAAGTAATAATTATTTTTGATTCAGGAATAGGAGGACTTTCTTATTTTAAATATATTAAAAGTAGAATAGGGGAATGCCAATATGTTTATGTTGCCGATAATAAAAATTTCCCTTATGGAGAAAAAAGTCCTGAATATCTTTTAGAAGCAGTTTTGTTTTTGATTGAGAAACTTAAAAAAATCTATAATATTGGTGCATTAGTTTTGGCTTGTAATACAATTTCTGTTAGTGTATACAATAAATTAAATTTTGTTTTTCCAGTAGTCTATACTTTGCCAGATGTAAGTTCAGTTTCAGATCTTGTTTTAAAAAGAGTTCTTTTGATTGCAACAAATACTACTCTTGAAAGCAAATTTGTTAAGGATCAAGTAAATATACATAATGATTTGATTGTAAAAGCTGCTGGAGAGCTTGTTAATTTTGTTGAATATGGAGAGAATTACAAAAAAGATGCTCTTAGATGTTTAGAAGCTTTAAAATTTGAAGTTGTAAATACTGGTAGAGAAATTGTTTTTCTTGGATGCACGCATTATTTGCATCTTAAGGCAATGATAGAAGATTTTTTAAAAATTCCCGTTTATGAGAATCGTGAATTAGTGGTAAAAAATCTTATTAGATCAATGAATTTTTCTGAGCATAAAGGTAATTATTATAAGAATGATTTTGATTTTGTAGATGATGAGTTTTATTTGACCGAAAATAAAAATTTGACTTTTTATCAAAATTTTTGCAAAAAATATAATCTCCGCTTTAAGGGAATGATAGTTTGAATTATCTTGAATTTGAAGTTATTTGGGGAGTTAATAACATATATTCCATTTTAGAGCTTAACAGTAAGTTAATTTATGAAGGAATTTTTAAAGGTAAGGTATTAGAGACAGGTTGCAAGGAGTACAGTCCTTTAGTTCCAGGGGATATAGTCTTAGGATATATTTATAGTTCTCGCAAAGTGTATATTGATAAGCGATTAAGTAGGAAAAATATTCTTTGGCGTTACAATAAGAAAGCAGATCTTAGACAGACAATTGTTTCTAATATTGATAATGTTTTGATTGTAAGTTCTGCTAATTTTCCTGAGATGAAAAATTTTTTTATTGACAGAGTTCTTGTTGTTGCAGAAGAACAAAATATTGTTCCTATTATTGTGATTAATAAAATTGACAAAGGAATAGGCCAAAGGGCACAAGAATTTTCTGAAATTTATGAAAATCTAGGATACAAGGTTTTAAAAACTTCTGTTAAAACTTCTGAGGGCATTAAAGAAGTAAAAGAGGTTTTGAAAAATTCAAGAACTTCTTTTATTGGCCAGTCTGGCGTTGGTAAATCTTCTTTGATAAATTTGATTGATTCAAGAGCTTCTCAATCGGTAAATGAAATTTCACATAAGTATTCTAGGGGAAAACATACTACCGTTTATTCAATATCATTTCATTCTGAGAGCGGAATAATAGTTGATACTCCAGGAATAAAGGAGTTTGGAATTGAAACATTGCCCTTTGAGAATCTTAAGTATTATTTTAAAGAGTTTGAAAATTTTGCTAGTTTTTGTAAATATAAATCCTGTTTGCATGTTAGCGAACCTTATTGTTCTGTTACAAGTTCTTTGGATAATGGGATTTCTAAACTTAGATACGAAAGCTATTTAAAGATTTTGTCAGAGCTTAAAAATTATAAAAATTATGCAAGATGAACAAGATAAATATTTAAAAAATATTGACTTTTATGAAATTTTATCTTTAGTATCTAAATACGTTTCTAATCCAGACACTGTTAATTTACTAAGTAATCAAAAAATATTAAAAACAAGAGAAAGTTTGGAGAAAATATTTTCCTTTGTAAGTCTGATTAGAATGCTTTTTGAAAGTTGTAAAGGATATCCAAATTCTTTTATAAATAGTTTAAAATATCCCATTTTATTATTATCAAAAGAAAATTCAAGAGTTTCTATTGAAAATTTGAGAGATATTATAGTGTTTTTAGATGAGGTTTTAAGAATAAATTTATTTTTGCATAAAAATAGTGATATCAAGCATCTTAATGTTCAGATTTTATCTGATTTATTATTTTTAAACTCAGAGCTAAAAAATTTGCTTAATGAATTGAAAGAACATATAGATGTTGATGCTCTTGAATTGAAAAGTGGTGTTGTAAAAGAATATGATTCGATTGAATTTGAAATTAAAAATTTAAATAGACGAGTTGGAAATCAGATAAAAAAAATAATTAGTTTAAACACAGAATATTTGACTTCTAATTTTGTTTATTATAAATCGAATAAATATACTCTTGCTCTTAGGTCTAATTTTAAAGGCAAAATTAAGGGTAATATTATTTCTATTTCTTCATCGGGTGAAACATTTTATATTGAGCCAAACGATATTGTAAATGATAACAACAGGTTAAATTATTTGAGCTTAGAAAAAGAGAGAATAATTTTGAAAATTTTACTAAATCTTTCTGCTAAAGTTCATAGCAACATTGTTCTTTTAGATAACCTTTATAATAATTTTTTGTATTATGATTCTTTAAAAGCTCGAGCGATTTATGGAATCAAAACTAAAGGGGTATTTCCCGAAATTTCAAATGTATTAAATATTTTTGATGCACACCATCCTTTGTTAAAGGATTCAAAGGCAATAACTTTTACTCCTGCTGAGAATCGTGTTGTAATTATTACTGGTCCTAATGCTGGTGGAAAAACGGTAACTTTAAAGACAATTGGACTGCTTAGTGCAATGTTTCAATTTGGGATTCCTATTGTTGTTGGTGAGTCTAGCACTTTTAAAATTTTTGATAACATTTTTATTGACATTGGAGATGAGCAGTCAATTTCTAATTCTCTTTCAACTTTTTCAAGCCATATGAGCAATATTTCTTATATTTTAAAACATACTACAAAAGATAGCCTTGTAATATTTGATGAATTTTGCTCAGGAACAGACATTGATCAAGGGCAGGCGCTTGCTATTTCAATTCTTGAATATTTGATCAATATTAATTCTTATGTTTTAATATCAACTCATTATAATGCTCTTAAATATTTTGCATATACCCATAAAGGTGTTGTTAATGCTTCTATGCGGGTGGATTTAGAGACAATGCATCCTAATTATAATTTAATTTTTTCCATTCCTGGTGAAAGTTATGCGTTTAATGTTGCTAGCAAGGCTTTGATTGACAGGAGCATATTAATTCGTGCTAATGAAATTTATTCATCTCAAAAAACAGAAATTAATGAAATTTTAGAAAAATTAATAGAAAAAGAAAAAGATTTGCTTTTAATTAAAGAAAGTATGGATAAGAAATTAATCCAAATAGAATTGCAAGAAAAAGAGCTAGAAAATTTTTATCAAGATCTTTTATTAAGGGAAAAAAATATTGAGACACAGCTTTTAAATGAGCAGAATGAATTTTTAAAAAATTCAAGAAAAGTTTTAGAAAATTTGGTTAGAGAAATAAAAGAGGGCAATATTAATGTTGCAAAGAATAAAGCTTTTATATCAGATTTGGAAAAAAATATAGACCTCAAGACAAATAAAGTGAATTCTCTTAACAATAAGAGAAATGTGTTTGCAGATTTTAAAATAGGAGACAGAGTTAGAATAGTTAATTCTAATGCAAAAGGAAAAATAGTCGGGATTTCAAAAAAGAAGATCACCGTCAATGTAGGTGCTTTTAACGTTAGTGTTTCTAGTTCAGAGATATCTTTGGAAAGCTTTAAAGAAAAAAAAGAGAGTGGAAAAAATTTTAACTTTTCAATTGATTATAATAAGGAAAATTTATTAAGTTTTACCATTGATATTAGGGGTATGAGGTCTGTTGATGCTCTAGACTTTTTGAATAAGAAAATAGATAATATTATATTAAATGGTATTAATAAATTTGAGATCATTCATGGAAAAGGGGAAGGCCATCTTATGAGAGAAGTTCACAATTTACTAAAAGAATTGAAGTTTGTTAGAAAATATTATTTTGCTCACCCTAGTGATGGAGGGTCTGGAAAAACCATAGTTGAGATTTAATTTAAGTGAATATATCGAAATTTAATGAATTTGAAAATGTATTGTTTCACATTTGCCTTGATGTTGATTTTGTGCTTGAGAATGAATTTGGCAATTCTTATGATATTCACCCCAACAGGCCCTTTAGGGGTAAGGCTGCAAATGGTCTTTTAGATGGTCTTTTTAGTGTTACAACAACTTTTACGTCAGGCTATGGATCTAAGTTTGGAAGAGGTTATTTGATTATTATTGAGATATTAACTTTAAATTTTCTTGATGATGAATTTTGGGATAAGATAAATAAAAGGGGTATTGAAATCTTTAGAGAAGGACTTAAAAATAAATTTCCAAGCAAAAATCTTGATATAGTGCTTGATGGTAATGTTTATAAAATTATTGGACCATTTTTTTAATGGTTGTAGTATTTTCTAATAGTTGAGAATAAATATATTCTTTAAAGAAGTATTATTGCGCCAACTTGATATATTTTTTAATATTGTAAAATTTTTGATATTAGAAATTTTTTTTTAAAGTTTTGTTTGCTAATAAGTGTTAAGTTATTATTTTTATCTTATATGATAAGGAGTTTTGATGCAATTTGAAGTAAAGGATCTGATAAATAAAATTAAAAAAGATGGGCTTGAAGAAGCTGAGAGAGCATCTAATGATATTATTTTGAAGGCTAAAAGAGAGGCAGAAGAAATAGTTGCTAGAGCAGAAGAAGCTGCTAGAGTATTAAAGGCAAAATCAGAGAAAGAAGCTAATGATTATAAATGTCATGCCCTTGAAGCTTCTCGTCAGGCAATAAGAGATTTAATTATTGGAGTTGAAAAGAATCTTAAATCTCTTTTTGAAAATGCTTTAAAAGATAATGTGACGGAAGTTTTAAGTGATAATAATTTCTTAGCAGAGCTTATAATTAAAATAACGGATTCATGGGCTAAGGGAGAAAAATTAGTTATTCAATTAAATGAATCTGATTTTTTTAGTTTAGAGCAGATATTAAGACTAAAGCTTGGCAATAAGCTTAAGGAAGGGATGGAGCTTAGGCCTTTCAGAGGCATAAGCAAAGGTTTTAAGATTCAAAAAAAGAATATTGGTTTGCATTATGATTTTTCAGCTGAAACTATTGCAGACATTCTTTTTGATTATCTTAATCCAAGATTTAAGGAAGTTATAAAAGTGGTCTAGGAGACTTTTGTGTTGGATTCATATTATTATGTTTTATCTTCTTTGCCTTATATTGATTTAAAATCTTTGAAAAATTATAGTGTTTCAGATTTTTTAAATAATGTCGAAATTTCTTTAAGTAAAAAGGACTTCAATTTTTTAAAAGAGTTGCTAGAATTTAGGGTAGATAGGGGTAAGTCAAGAGTTATTGACCTTTTTCTTGATTTTGAAGATACAATAAGGTATACACTTGCAGCTTTAAGGGCAGAAAAATTGGGATTGTCTAAGGATTTTTATTTAGAATCTACTTATTTTTCAAGTTACTATCTGAGTATTTTGAAAAACATCTGCTTGAAAGAAAATCCTTTTGAAATAGAATTAAGTTTTGACCTTCTTAAGTGGCAATTTTTAACTGATCTTGAGGTTGGGCATGAATTTGATTTTGAAAAATTAATAATTTACTTTTTAAAGTTAAGGTTATTTTTAAGGCATAATTTATTTAAAGAAAAATTGGGTATTCAAAATTTTGACAATATTTGTAAAAATTTAATTGATAAAACTAATGAAAAAGTTTAGAAAAGGAATTTAAATGAATACAAAAGGAAAAGTCGTTGGAGTTAATGGAAACTTAGTTACTATTGAGGTAGAAGGTTCAGTTTCTATGAATGAAGTTTTATTTGTAAAGACTGCTGGTAGAAATTTAAAAGCAGAAGTAATTCGTATTAGGGGCAATGAAGTTGATGCACAGGTTTTTGAATTAACAAAAGGGATATCTGTTGGAGATCTAGTTGAATTTACAGACAAACTTTTAACAGTTGAACTTGGACCGGGCCTTTTAACTCAAGTATATGATGGGCTTCAAAATCCTTTGCCTGAATTGGCTATTCAATGTGGATTTTTTTTAGAAAGGGGAGTATACTTAAGGCCCTTGAATAAAGATAAAAAGTGGAATTTTAAAAAAACCTCCAAAGTTGGAGACATCGTTATTGCAGGAGATTTTTTGGGTTTTGTAATTGAGGGAACTGTTCACCATCAAATAATGATTCCATTTTATAAAAGGGATTCTTATAAAATTGTGGAGATTGTAAGTGATGGCGATTATTCGATTGATGAGCAAATTGCTGTAATTGAAGATGATTCTGGTATGAGGCATAATATTACAATGTCTTTTCATTGGCCTGTTAAAGTTCCTATTACTAATTATAAGGAACGCCTTATTCCTAGTGAACCTATGTTGACTCAAACTAGAATTATAGATACATTTTTCCCAGTTGCCAAAGGTGGAACTTTTTGTATTCCAGGGCCTTTTGGAGCAGGAAAAACGGTTCTTCAGCAGGTTACAAGTCGAAATGCTGATGTTGATGTAGTGATTATTGCAGCTTGTGGTGAGCGAGCAGGAGAAGTGGTAGAAACTCTTAAAGAATTTCCCGAATTAATGGATCCAAAAACCGGCAAGTCTTTAATGGACAGGACTTGTATTATTTGTAATACATCTTCAATGCCAGTTGCAGCTAGAGAAGCTTCTGTTTATACTGCTATTACTATTGGTGAGTATTACAGGCAAATGGGCCTTGATATTCTTCTTTTGGCAGATTCAACTTCAAGATGGGCTCAAGCAATGAGAGAAATGTCTGGTCGCCTTGAGGAAATTCCTGGTGAGGAGGCTTTTCCGGCATATCTTGAGTCTGTTATTGCTTCCTTTTATGAAAGGGCAGGCATTGTAGTTCTTAATAATGGAGATATTGGATCTGTAACAGTTGGTGGCTCTGTAAGTCCTGCTGGTGGTAATTTTGAAGAGCCAGTTACTCAAGCAACTTTAAAAGTTGTAGGAGCATTTCACGGGCTTACAAGAGAAAGGTCTGATGCTAGGAAATTTCCAGCTATTAGTCCTCTTGAATCTTGGAGTAAATATAAAGGCGTTATTGATCAAAAAAAGACCGAATATGCAAGATCTTTTTTGGTGAAAGGTAACGAAATTAATCAAATGATGAAAGTTGTTGGAGAAGAAGGCATAAGTAACGATGATTTTTTAATTTATTTAAAATCCGAGCTACTTGATTCATGCTATTTACAGCAAAATTCATTTGATTCTATTGATGCTGCTGTTAGTTCAGAGCGTCAAAATTATATGTTTGATATAGTTTATAACATTCTTAAAACTAACTTTGAGTTTTCTGATAAGCTTCAAGCAAGAGATTTTATAAATGAGTTAAGGCAAAATCTTTTAGACATGAATCTTTCTTCTTTTAAGGAGCATAAGTTTAATAGGTTGGAGCATGCTTTGGGTGAATTGATAAATTTTAAAAAGGTAATTTAGGGGGGGGGTTGGAGAAATATATATATGAAAAGAGTCTATAGTAAAATAGAGTCTATAGCAGGCAATGTAATAACTGTTACAGCTCAAGGTATTAAGTATGGTGAGCTTGCTATTGTGAAAGCAAAAGATACAAGTTCTCTGGCCGAAGTAATTAAGCTTGATCGAGAAAAAGTTTCTCTTCAGGTTTATGGTGGTACAAGAGGTGTTTCCACGTCAGACGAGATAAAGTTTTTAGGGCATTCAATGCAGGTTTCATTTTCTGACAATTTGTTGGGTAGAATTTTTGATGGTTCTGGGAATCCTAAAGATGGGGGCCCTTCTCTTGATGATAATTTGATTGAAATTGGTGGGCCTTCTGCAAATCCTACAAAACGTATTGTTCCTAGAAATATGATAAGGACAGGGCTTCCAATGATAGATGTTTTTAATACTCTTGTTGAATCTCAAAAATTGCCAATTTTTTCTGTTTCTGGTGAGCCTTATAATGAGCTTCTTATAAGAATTGCACTTCAAGCAGAAGTTGATTTAATAATTCTTGGCGGAATGGGACTTAAGCATGATGATTATTTAACTTTTAAAGATTCTTTGGAAAAGGGAGGTGCTTTAAGTAGAGCAATTTTTTTTGTTCATACCGCTAATGATTCTGTTGTTGAATCTTTAACTGTTCCCGATATTTCACTTTCTGTTGCTGAAAAGTTTGCTCTAAAGGGCAAAAAAGTTTTGGTGCTTCTCACAGACATGACAAATTTTGCTGATGCAATGAAAGAAATATCTATTACAATGGAACAAGTGCCTTCTAACAGAGGTTATCCCGGGGATTTATATTCTCAGCTTGCATATCGTTATGAGAAGGCTATTGATTTTGAAGGTGCAGGATCAATTACAATACTTGCAGTTACAACAATGCCGGGTGACGATGTTACTCATCCTGTTCCTGATAATACCGGATACATTACAGAAGGCCAATACTATTTAAAAGGCGGCAGAATAGAGCCTTTTGGGTCTCTTTCAAGACTTAAGCAAATGGTAAATAGTAGAACTAGAGACGATCACAGGACTATAATGGATTCAATGATCAAGCTTTATGCATCTTCAAAAGAGTCTGTAGAAAAAAAGGCTATGGGGTTTAATATGACTAAGTGGGATGAAAAATTGCTCAAGTATAGCAATATGTTTGAAAGCAAGATGATGGATTTGTCTGTTAATATTCCTTTAGAAGAGGCTTTAGATTTAGGTTGGAGCATTCTTGCTAGTTGTTTTAGCCCAAAAGAAACGGGAATAAAAACAGATCTTATTGAAAAATATTGGCCTAAAAAAGAGACTTATTGATTATGTCTAAAATTAAATTGACCAAAAATGATCTTAAAAAGCAAAAAGACGAACTTAAAATGTTTAAGAGATATTTGCCTACTTTGCAGCTTAAGAAGCAGCAGCTTTATATGGAAATTGTTAAAATTGAGAATTCTTACAAGATCAAAAATCTTGAGCAACAAAAACTTAAGGAGAATATTTCTAATTGGATTTCTCTTTTTAGTGAAAAATTTCCTTTTGAGAGTTGGATTCAAGTAAAAACAGTGGTCAAAAAGTCTTTAAATATTGCTGGAGTTGCAATTCCTATATTCGATTCTATTGAATATGAAGACATAAGGCATGATTTACTTTTTACTCCTTATTGGGTAGATAAGGGGATTGAGATTCTTAAAGTTGTGATTCAAATTGATGTAGAACTTAAAATTTTAAAAAAACAGATTGATTTGCTTTTAAGAGAGTTTCGAATAACATCTCAGAGGGTTAATTTATTTGAGAAAGTTATGATACCAACAGCTAAGGCTAATATAAAAAAAATTAATATATATCTTGGAGATCAGCAAACTTCGGCTGTTGTAAGAGGCAAAATTGCTAAATCTAGTTTGATAAAAAAAAATAGGAACAGCTTATGATTGTAAAAATGAAAAAAGTTTTACTTTTAACTTTATCAAAATATAAAAAAGAGTCATTAGAGATTTTAAGAGATTTTGGAGCAGTTCATATTAATTCTTGCAACAAGAATTCAGATTCTTTAAAAAAAAGCATTGATGATAGACGAATTTTAATGCAAGCTTTTTCCCTGCTTAAAGAAGATGGAGGTGTTAAAGCTTTAAAATCTTCTAATGGAAATTTTTTAGATATTGCAAAAAGCATAGTCAATTTAGGCAATGAAATTAAAGAATTTCAAGATATTAAACGATCTTTATTACATGAAAGGAATTTGATTTCTGTTTGGGGAAATTTTTCTTTAGAGAATATTGACGAATTAAAAGAGTCTAACATTTATATTCAATTTTTTAAAATCCAAAAAAGTGAATATAAAAATTTATTAAGAGACCCTAATGTCAATGTGCTTTTGATTAAAAATGTAAAAAACACTTCTTATTTTGTGAGTGTTGGTGAGTTTGAGCAAAAAATTGAAATTGCCGATGAGTTTAAATTTAATTTTGATCTTTATTATATTAATAATAAATTAAAGGTTGTTGATGAGATTTTAGATCAAAAATTAACACAAATTTCTCTTTTTAATAAATATATTGATATTTTAAGAGATGAGATAAAAAATTACGATCAAATCGTAGAGTTTGAGCAAGTTTTAGCTGATATGCAAACTGATTTTGAAGATTTTTCGTATATTACAGGATTTGTTCCAGCTGAAAGTCAAGAATCTCTTAAAAGCGCAGTTTTAAAAGCAGGTTTTGCAGCGCAATTTGCAGATCCTGAAGAAAATGATATTATTCCAACTTATATAAAAAGAAAAGGAATTGCCAATTTAGCTGCACCCATTTTTAATATTTTAGAGACAATTCCTGGGTACAAAGAAAGGGATATAAGTTTTATCTTTATGTTATTTTTCTTTGTGTTTTTTGGTATGATAATAGGTGATGCAGCTTATGGAGTGATATTTTTTTTGATAGGAATTTTGCTTAGTTTGAGTTTTCTTCTTAAGGGCAAGCCCTTAACGCCATTTCATGGGTTAATATTTTATCTGAGTGTATCATCGATAATTTATGGTGCTATGACTGGGACTTGGTTTGGTAGTCCTTTAATTCTTGAAATGTTTCCTATTTTAAATTCATTTAAAGTTAGTTATTTGACAGAGAAAAATAGTGTACAAAATATTATCTTTATCTGTTTTTCAATAGGGGTTTTGCAAATTTCATTGGCGCATGTTTGGAATTTTTTCAGACAGGTAAAAGAAAAGCCCCATATTCATTCAATTGCACAGATTGGTTGGCTTATGTGTATAGTTGGACTTTATTATCTTGTTTTGAATTTAATACTAAGTCAATCTAGATTTCCCATGTATAATGTTGTTTATAATGTAATATATTTTGGCGTTGCACTTGTATTTGTTTTTGGTAAGCAAGATGGTTCAAATTTTTTCAAGTGTATATTGAAAAGTTTTGGGGGTATTATAGAACAGTTTTTAACCACTGTGTCGGGGTTTGCAGATATAATATCTTATATTAGACTTTTTGCAGTTGGGCTTGCGGGGCTTTCAATATCAGCAAGTTTTAATACTATGTCGATACCTTTGTTAAAATCTTCTAATATTGGTCTTATAGTAGCTGGAATTATTGTCATACTTTTTGGGCATGTTTTAAATATAATGTTATCTTTGCTTTCAGTGATTGTTCATGGAGTAAGGCTTAATATGCTTGAATTTTCAAACCATTTAGGGCAAGAATGGAGTGGATGTGCTTATAGGCCTTTTAAAAAAATGAAAAAATAAATAAAAAGGAGTACTTATGGATATAGGTTTAATAGGGGTTAATTCAGCTTTAACAATCTCAGCAATAGGTTCTGCGTTGGGTATGGGGGCGGCAGGTAGTGCTGCTATTGGAGCATGGAAGAGATGCTATATGCAAGGAAAGCCAGCACCATTTTTATTGATCGTTTTTGTTTCAGCACCATTGACTCAAATAATATATGGATATATTTTGATGAACACGTTATATGAGGTAATGATGCAGACAAATCCATGGTTGTTGCTTGGAGCTGGTATTGGTGGTGGGCTTGCCATTGCTGTTTCTGGGTTTGCTCAAGGTAAAGCGGCAGCAGGTGCTTGCGATGCATTTTCTGAAACTGGGAAAGGATTTGCCACATATCTATTAGTTTTAGGATTAATAGAATCTGTTGCTCTTTTTGTAATGGTATTCTTAATGATATTTAAGTTTGTTTAATTTTGATTTATTATTTCTTTTAATATTAAATTTTCTCGTAATTTATGAGTTAATTTAATATATTTATTATTATGAGAAATGTGGTTTTATTTTTTTTTGCTTTGCCTTTTTCTATTTCTTTGAATTCTTCAAGTAATAAAAATTTTCCGTATTGGATTTTACTTGAAAAAGGCAGGCAATTTCTTTATTCTAAATCTGAATTTAGTAAGTCTAATCTTACACATGCTATTAATTATTTGCAGGAAGCTTTGCTTAGAAAAGGCGTTTATCCTGAAGCTAGTTATTATTTGTCAGTAGCTTATGGTATGTCTGGCAATGCTATTCTTGAAAAATTAAACCTTTACAAGTCTTTTGAAGACAGATATTATTTACTAGATGAATCTTTTGAAAAAAAAATACTTTTTTCTTTAGCTAAAATGGCTGAGCTTGAGAATAATTATGTTGATACTATTGATTATTTGAATGACATATTAAATAAGTTTTCAACTAAAAAAGATTATTATAGTTATCATGATTATTCTCAAGGCGAAAATAGTATGCCAAACAATGAACTTAATGCTTCATTTTATTTGACTTCTTATTTAAAACAAGTAAGAGGAGCTTTTGGTATTGATTTTACTTTTAATCTTTACAGATTTAAAAACTACAATGTTATTGATACTCATCAATTATTGTCAAAAGTTTATTTGCACTTAAAAGCTTATGAACTTTCAATTACTCATGGACTTATAGCTGCAGTAGGAATTTTAACAAGAATGTATGATTATGTTTGTTATTATGAACCTGTGTATCAGTTTAAAAATTTAAGGTCTTTTGTTCAAAAAATTAATAAGTACAAGGCAATAAAAAATGCTTTTGAATCTACAGATTTTTGGGAAATAGTTTATAATGTTGCTACTGCTACTTATGCATATTCTAATGGCAATTATAAATTTAGAGCAATAGATACTTGGAAATTAATAGTAGATCTTGCACCAAGGTTTTCTCCTTATATTGCGAAATCAAGAAGTCAAATTAAAGATTCTGTATATTTAAAAAAAAATAATTTTTAAATTTTGACTTGTAGTTCAGGGGGGAAGTAGTATTAGTATTCGTAAGAAAAACTTTTGCATTATTGCACACATTGATCATGGTAAATCTACATTAGCTGATCGATTTATTCAAAAGGCTAAAATAATATCTGATCGTGATTTTAAAAGTCAAATGCTTGACAGTATGGATATTGAGCGAGAAAGAGGAATTACAATTAAAAGTCAGGCAGTAACAATTACCTATAAAAGTAATGATGGTGATTTTTATGAGTTAAATTTTGTAGATACTCCAGGCCATGTTGATTTTTCTTATGAAGTCTCAAGGGCAATTTCATCTTGTGAGGGTGCTCTTTTATTAATTGATGCAAGTCAGGGAATACAAGCCCAAACAGTTTCTAATTTTTATATGGCTTTTGAGCATGATTTAGAAATTATTCCCGTTATTAATAAGATAGATCTTCCAAATGCTAATGTTGATTTTGTAAAAAAGCAAATAAAAAATGATTTAGGATTAAATGAAGAAATTGCTATTTCGATTTCTGCTAAGAATGGAATAGGAATTGATGATTTGCTTGAAGCTATTTGTAAGTATGTGCCATCTCCTAGGGGAAGTATTAAGGATCCATTAAGAGCATTAATTTTTGATTCTCATTATGATTCTTATAGAGGAGTTGTTGTTCACTTTAGGATTTTCGAAGGACAAATCAAAACGGGCGATAAGATTAGGTTAATGCATACTAATAGCGAGCATTTAATTGAAGAGATCGGAATTTTTAAAATATCACTTGAAAGAAAAGATACCTTAGAAGCAGGAGATGTTGGATATTTTATTGCAGGAATAAAAAATATATCAGATGTGAAAATTGGAGATACAGTAACACTTTGTGATTTTCCTGCATTGTCTCCTCTTGAGGGATTTAAAGAAGTTAAGCCTGTAGTGTTCTCTTCAGTTTATCCTGTTGATGCTAATCAATATGATGATCTTTTAAAGGCAATGGATAGATTAAAACTTAATGATGCATCGTTAACATTTGAAAAAGATTCATCATCTGCTCTTGGGCATGGTTTTAAGTGTGGATTTCTTGGTCTTTTGCATTTAGAAGTTATTCAAGAACGCATTGAGCGTGAATTTAATTTAAATGTGATATTGACTTCTCCTTCTGTTAGATACAAAATAATTCCTAAAAAGGGAGAATCTTATTTTATTGAAACTCCTGAGCAATTTCCCGGAAATGAAGCTATTGAAAGCGTTCTTGAACCTTATATTAAGGCCAATATTATTGTTCCTACAGAATTTTTGGGCAATATTATGAGTGTGTGTTTATTGAAAAGAGGAGTTCAGACGAACTTAATTTATCTTGATACTAAGCGTGTTGAACTCATTTATAAAATGCCTCTTTCTGAAATCCTTTTTGATTTTTATGATAAAATTAAATCCGTGAGCCGTGGATATGCTTCTTTTGATTATGAGCTTTTAGATTATGAATATACAGATTTGGTAAGATTAGACATATTAGTCAATGGAGATAGAGTTGATGCGCTCTCTCAGTTGGTTTTTAAAGATAGCGCCAGAACTAAGGCTATTGGGATTTGTAAAAAGTTGAAAGATGAAATAGCAAGGCAACAATTTAGAATAGCCATTCAAGGTGCTATTGGCTCTAATGTTATTGCTCGAGAGACAATCTCTCCTGTTAGAAAAGATGTTACTGCCAAGTGTTATGGTGGTGATATTACTCGTAAGAGAAAACTTTTGGAAAAGCAGAAAGAAGGTAAAAAGCGAATGAAGATGGTGGGAAATGTTGAGATTCCACAAAGTGCTTTTCTTGCGGTTCTAAAATCCAATGATAATTAAATTTGTTTTTAATTTTTAAAGGTATGTGATTGGCAAAGCCCTTAGAAATGCGATAGAATATTTTTATCATTACTTATTTAAAATTAGTTTTGTATATAGTTTTAATTTATATGGAGTAATTATGCTTAAGTCTAATAAAGTTGTTCTTATTGGAGCTGGTGGGGTTGGTTCAAGCTTTGTTTATGCTTTGACAATAGACAATTCACTTGTACATGAACTTGTAATTATTGATGTTAATGAAAGTAAGGCAAAAGGGGAGGTCATGGACCTTAATCATGGCCAAATGTTTTTAAAGAAGAATATTAATGTATTGTTTGGGACTTACAAAGATTGTGCTAATGCAGATATTGTTGTAATTACAGCAGGACTTAATCAAAAGCCTGGTGAGACAAGACTTGATTTGGTTGATAAAAATTCTAAAATTTTTAAAGATATTATAACTAATGTTGTATCTAGTGGTTTTGATGGTATTTTTGTTGTTGCAAGCAATCCTGTAGACATTATGACTTATGTTACAATGAAATATTCCAAATTTCCTATTCATAAGGTTATTGGTACTGGGACTATTCTTGATACTTCAAGACTTAGATATTTTTTAAGTGATCATTTTAATGTGAATACTCAAAATATACATTCATATATTATGGGTGAGCACGGTGACAGTTCTTTTGCTACGTGGGATGAAACAAAAATAGCAATGAAGCCTTTGTCAGAATATCTTGCTGAAGGTAAAATAACTGAGTTGGAGCTTGATGAAATTCATAAAAAGGTTGTGAATGCTGCTTATGAAGTTATTAAGTTAAAGGGGGCAACCTATTATGCTATTGGACTTGGTATTAAGAATATTGTAAATGCAATAATTGGAGATCAGAATGTTATTCTGCCAATATCTTCTTATATTAATGGCCAGTATGGGGGATTGATTAAAGATATTTATATTGGAGCACCTGCTATAGTTTGCAAGGAAGGGGTCAAAGAAGTTTTAAACTTTAAGATAAGCCCTAAAGAGCTTGATAAGTTTAACAGTTCTGCTAATCAGCTTAAAAGCTATATTGATAAAATAGAATTTTAGTATTAAGACCCCAAATATTTTAGGGGTTTTCATTTTTCAAGCATATTTTCTCCGTTTTTTCTGTGTTCAATTGCTTCAAGCAATGCTTCTCTTGAAATATTTTTTTCTTCCTTTAAATCGGAGATTGTTCTTGCAATTTTTAGTATTGAATGTGTTGCTCTTGAAGATATGTTGAGTTTATTTAAAATGTAAATCAAATCATTTTTTAAGATTGCACTTAATTCGCAAAATTTTTCAATATGATCGGAATTAAGATCAGAATTTTTATTTATGTTTGCAAAATTTTCGTATCTTATATTTTGAATATTTCTTGCTTTTATTATTCTTTGTTTTATTTCACTTGAACTTTCGCTTGTTTCGCTGAGTAATTTTTCATTATTAATTGCTCTTGTTGGAACTCTAATATCAATTCTATCAAGCATTGCGGCTCCAAGTTTTTTCCAATAATTTGAAATTTCTTGTTGTGAGCAAAAACAATCTGTATTTTTTTTTCCAAGATTTCCACAAGGACAAAGATTCATTGCAAGCATTAATTGGAAGTTAGCGGGGTATTTGAATAATTTAGAACTTGCTCTTGAGATTGAAATTGATTTGTCTTCAATAGGTTCGCGTAAAGATTGTAGGATAGATTTTTTGAATTCCAAAGCTTCATCTAAAAATAATATTCCGTTGTGGGCAAGAGACACTTCTCCAGGTAAAGGATTGGGACCCCCACCGATTATTCCTTCTTTGCTAGCAGTGTGGTGGGGATTTCTAAAAGGTCTTTGTTTTATTATTTTTCTGTCTATTAATTTCCCAGATATTGACCATATTCTGTTTGTTTCTATAAGCTCTTTGTTTGTAAGTGGAGGAAGAATAGATTGGGCGCATTTAATACTAAGTGTTTTTCCGCTTCCAGGTGGACCAAATAACATGATGCTATGTCCACCGGCAATTGCTATTTCAATTGCTCTTTTTGCCCTTTGTTGTCCTTTTATGTTTTTAAAGTCATAATCTATAATATAATCTTTTTCAATTATTGATTGAGGCTTAGTATTTGTTCTTGGGGGGAGTATATTGCTGTTTAATTGTTCTATTATTTTTATAGTTTCTTTTAAATCTTTAACACCCCAAATATTTAAACCATTTATTAGGCTAGCTTCTTCTAAATTTTCAAAGGGAACTATTGCAAATTTTATTTCCTTTTCTTTGGCAAGTGCAATGGCTGGTAAAACCGCTTTTATTGATCTTATTTTGCCATCTAATTGCAATTCTCCTAATATTAAGATTTCTAAATTTTTATCATCTTTGCTTTCTTTGATTTTAATAATACTAATAGCTATCGAAAGGTCAAAAGCTGTTCCAAGCTTTTTAATTCCAGCTGGTGCAAGATTTATTAATATTCTATTTTTGGGGAAATGAAAATTTGAATTTTTGATAGCTGATTTTACTCTTTCTCTTGATTCTTTAATTTCACTCCCAGCAAGTCCTACGATATCAATTCCAGAAATTCCTTTTTTAATGTCTATTTCAATCTCAATTAGTTCTCCTTCATATCCGATTGATGAGTGTGAATAGATTTTCATCTGATAGTTCTCCTTAAAGGCTTATAGCTTTCCAAACTATCTTTTAATGATTTGTATGGCAGTAAAAAGCAGTCTTTTCTATTTGTATTTGTAAATACGTCAAAAATTTTTAAACTTACGTCAATTTCATCTAGATTTGCAAAATCACTGTTTATCACTTTTTGCACTAAATTTAGGATTTCGGGTTTTGGCTTGTTATTGCACAATTTATTTAAAGCGTTTGCGCTTGCAAGTAAAACTATGCATCCAGATGCATGATGTTTTAAATTAAATTTCCCATTATTGGTTTCTATTATTTGGAATAAAATTTGGTCTCCACATTTAGATTGATGTTTGAAATTCTGGTTTGTTTCTACTTTTATTATGTAATTATTTACTTTGCTTAACCTTATTAATTCTTTTTTAGTTTTTTCAGTGAGCATAATTTAATTTTATTTTCTTTGATTTATTAAATCAATAATAAAAGATAATATAAAGATTTTTAAATAAAAAACTTTAAAAATATAGTATACATTTGGAATTGTTTTTATATTTTTAAAAATTAAAACGATTCTTATTAATCCTAAAATTAAAGTTAATCAAAAATTGTATTTTTGATTAACTTTGTTAAGATCTTTATTTTATAAATTTTTATGAAAGCTCTTTTATTACCTTTTTTAATCCCAATATGAAATTATCAATTTCTTCTTGTGTATTATAAAAATAAAAGCTAATTCTTAAAAGATGGTTTTTATTTAAATTTTCTGGGAAAAATGCCACATAGGAACAAGTTCTTCCGGCTCTGGTTGCTATTCCCATTGTATCTAGATATGTTTCAATATCGTGAGAGTGAATATTTTTTACTGTAAATGATATTATTGAATTTCTTTTAAGATTTGTATTTAGTATAAATTCAACTTCATCAATCTCTTGTAATTTTTTTACCCCATATTCGATTAACTGCTTATCATGCTCTAAAATAAAATCCATAGAAATATTATCAATATATTTTATTGCCTCTTCAAGTCCAATAATTCCTGCAATATTTGGGGTTCCCGATTCAAATTTATTGGGAGAATCAGATGCTTTAAATTTAATTTTTTCATTTTCTATAAATATTTCTTCTACAGTATTTCCCCCCAATTTTGAGCTGTGAAGTTTTTCAACCATATTATTTGAAATATATAAAATTCCTATTCCTGTTGGAGCAAGCATTTTATGTCCAGAAAATACCAAAAAATCACAGCCAATTTTTTTAACATCTATTTTTATATGAGGGGCCATTTGTGCAGCATCTACAAAAAGACATATATTGTATTTTTTTGCGATTTTTCCAATAGATTCCAAATCATTAATGGTTCCTAAGGTATTATTTATTCCTGAAATACTGATGAGCTTTGTTTTTTCTGTAATAAGTTTTTCAATTTCTTCAGGGGTAATAATTCCCATTTCATTGAATTTAGCTAATTTAATTTTTAAATTAGCTAAATTTGCAAGATTTACCCAAGGCAGTAAATTGCTGTTATGTTCAAGAGTTGTAAGAATAATTTCATCTTTTTTTTTAAAGTATTTTGAATAAAAAAATGAACTTGCAATGGTATTAATTCCATCAGTAGTTCCAGAGGTGAATATTATATTTTTTGCAGATTCTGCATTAATGAAATTTTTTACAAGTTCTCTTGTTTTTTCTATTTTTATGCTCGATTGAATTGCAAATTTATGTCCGCTTCTGTGTACATTTGCGTTGTAATTTTCATAATATTCAACGTTAGAATAAATTACGTTTTTGGGCTTTTGAGAGGTTGCTGCATTATCAAAGTAAATTATATGCTTATTGTCAAATTTTTTATTTAAAATAGGAAAATCTTTTCTTAAAAATTTAACCTTTTCGACATTGCTGTTTATTTGTTTGAAATCCATAATCCTTATAAGTTCCTTTATTTTAATTTTTAGCTTTTAATTATTATATCATTATTTTTTATTTCAAAAGAAAAGTTTAAAATGATTATTAATTAATAATCATTTTTTTTAAATTGAAATTTATTTTTATATAAATTTTGTTTATTGGCTATGTTTTTTGATTATGATATACTCGTTTATATGAAAGAAGTAATTTATAGGTTTGAAAAAGCCGAAGATTATAAATTAGTTCCTGTTAATAATATTTATGGGAATGTAACTGATACAGGAGAAATTTTTTGTGATCTTGTTTTTGAATCCACAGAGATTTCTGAAGAGATTGCTTACACAAAAACCAAAGAAGGTGTTTTAGAAGAGGTTTCAAAAGAATTTAAAAGCGGAGAAGAGGGAAAAATAGTATTAATCAACTCTTTTATAGGGATTTCTATTACAAAGACCACTGCTAGAAATATTGCGTATTGGCTTTTAAAAAAAGTTGATGAATTAGAAGACAATGAATAGTAGTAAAACATCTGAAGATAGAATTAAGATTTATTTATCAAAGCTTAAGAAGCATAGAAATAAAATTTTAAGCAAAAAGAGTATTAAAAATATTATTGAAGTATCAGATATTTCTGATAATGACATTGAAAATATGGGTCTTCACTTTAAAAGATCTTATGCGAGAGCCAAAAAATTTGTTGATATAGGCAAGATAGATATTGCTTTTAGAGAGCTTGAATCTGTCTATTTTTATTCTCTTCACGACAAGTCAATGTTCAGTTTATTTTTTTTTCTTTTTAAAGAAGTTGCGGATAAGGTAAATACTAAAGAATCTAAAAAAAAAATGATCCATGTAACTTTACAGGCAAAAGAATTTGGAATAAGAGATGATTTAGATTTAATCGACTATTATGAATTTAAGAAATCCAAGAACAGGATGTTAATATTAACCATAAGCTCTATCTTGATATTTTGTATTTCTTTGATTACTTACAGATCTTTTCAGGGTTTCATGAGTATGAACGGGAATGGTGCAATGGCTTTAAAAGAAAAATTTGCTCCCTCTTTTACATCGCAAGGTCTTCCTCCTATTACTATGGCTACGGATTTAGTAGTTGAAGCTGTTAATCTTATTTCAAGTCCCAAAGATCTATATTACATAGAAATAGAGGACGCTAAAGTTTTGGTATTTGAAGATGCGCATTTGTATCAGCTTAAAGCGGGGATTATCTCAACAATGCACCCTGTTAAAAAGATTTCCTACAGAGTTACAGTTTACGATAATCTTGGCAAATCTGTGTTTAATCAGATTTTTTCTAAAGAAAGTGATTTTTCTGCAAAATGGGGTAAAGATGTTTATATTCCAATTGATGTTATATCAAGCATACCAAGAGCCATTGATGTTAATCCTAAAAAAATAGTATTAGATATCATTGACATTGATTTTTTTGAGAATGTTGATGATAAAATTGGTGTAAATCTTGGCTCAGATTCTTTTATATTAAAATTTAAATATATTGGAAATTATTTTCAAAAGTCTTTTGGGATTTGCAAGGCAAATACTGTTATAGAAGTTTTCAATTCTTCAAAAGATGTTGTTAAAAATTTGGAGATTGAAATTGGTTATATTGATAAGGAAGGTAGAATCATTAGGTCTTTGAGACGCAAATTAATTTCTTCTGCCAATTCTTTTTTAAAGTCTAAATCCAAGCAGAGTTTCACAATTAGTACGATTTTCCCAAATGAGATTTATCCTACAATTGAAAAGGATTTTTCTTCTATTAAAATTTATAATGTGATGATTAAATAAAGTTTTAAGCTATCTTAAGATTTCTTTTTCTTTTAGATTTGAGACAATGTTAAGCGGAATCAGTGTAGTTAAAATGTTTATTAACATATAAAGGCCAAGAAGTGTTAAGCTAAAGCTTAGGCTTAAATGTATTTGAAATTCAGATACATAATATTCTGAGTTTAATATTTCAGAATTTTCTTCTCCAAGTATTTTTAAAAAAAAGTTTAAAACATTGTCAACAAAGTTTATTAAATAAGATATTTTAAGTGTTAAATAATTTCCAATTATTATTCCAATTCCACAAAAGGCAGTGCTTAATGTGATCGATATCAAAAGAAATATTGTTTTTATATTTAAATTACTCATTCCAATTGATTTTAGTATTGCAATTTTCTTTTTATTTTCAAAGATAAGCATTGAAAGGGACGAAGATATATTGATGCTTGCGAATATTATAATCAAAGCCATAATGAATATTAAAAGTTTTTTACTTATATCTAGATTATTGTATTTATTTGAGTAAAGTTCATAGAATGTTTTTATTTGGAATTCTTGAAATTTGGTTTCTAAATTCTGCTTTAAGATTTCATTATTTTTTATGGAATTGGAATTTATTTTAAGCCCAATTATGCTTTTTGAAAATTTTTTTGACATTACATTCTCGTTTTCAAAAGAAATCAATACCAAATTATTATCAATATCTTTTAATCCGGTTTCAATTATTCCCGAGATATTAAATTTTTTTATTCTGGGCATTATTTTATCATTTTTTGTATTTGGAATCAAAATATCAATTTTTTCATTAAGATTTAAATTAAGTTTATTTTTGATTTGATTTGAAATGAGTATAGAATCCTTTTTTAAATTTTTAGTACCTTTTATTAATTTTATTGATTTGTTTTCTAATATGAATTTATTTTCTATTGCTCTTATTAATACACCTTGTTTTTTATTGTTTCCAATAATTCCATAGGTTCTTTTCTCGAAAAAATAATTTAGATCCTTATAATTATATTTTTTTTTCAATAAGCTTAATTTGTCTTTTAGATAATGAGTTCTATTTGTTTCGTTGTATTCTATTTGCATTGAAAATCCTTCACTTTCAATATATTTATTAATAGTAGAAGTCATGATGTTGCTAGACATATAGTAAACAATAATTAATGGGATCATTACTAAACTTAATGATATTCCAGAACCTATTAAAGCTATTTTATTTGTTGAATTTTTGAAAATTAAATATGCAATTTTTGTAATTTCTGGTAGCCTTAGTATCATAATTTTTTCAATGTCCTATCTTTGAATTCGTATTTTGAATCTGCTTTGTTTGCAAATTGTGGGTTGTGACTAACTAGTATTAAGGTTTTTTTAAAATTTTTTGCCGTATTGATAAGTAGATTTTCTACAGTTTTGGCTGTGCTTAAGTCTAAATTTCCCGTGGGTTCATCACACAATATTATATTAGGTTCATTGATTAACGCTCTAGCAATAGCAACCCTTTGTGATTCGCCCCCTGAGAGCTCTGAAGGGTAATGATTTGCTCTGTTTTCTATTTTTAATATTTTCATTAGATCTAAAGCTTTTTTATTTATTGTTTCTTTTGTTTTTTGGCCTGAGATAATTTGGGGTAAAATTATATTTTCAATTACACTAAATTCATTTATTAAATTATAATTTTGAAATACTAAGCCTATTTGTCTGTTTTTGTACAAACTTAATGTTTTTTCATTTGCATTTTTCAAAAATATTCCACACGATATTATCTCTCCAGAATCTATTTTATCAATTCCTGAAATCATGTTAAAAAGAGTTGATTTTCCACAACCACTTTTTCCTTGAATTGAAATAAATTCACCTTTTTCTACAGTTAAGTTTAGATTTTCTATTACTTGAATTTTTGTTTTATTTTTTTTATATGCTTTGCAAAGATTTTTTATAATTAATATATTCTCCATTTTACTGCCCATTAATAGTTTCAATGTTTTTTTGACTTCCAATTTTTTTTGTTGCCTTCATGCTTGAATACATTGTAGAAAAGCATGCAAAGCAGAAAGTAAATGCTAAATCGCTTAAAAATAATTTAGGAGTAATTGTATTTTTTACTATTTGTATTTTAATGCCATCTATTTTTAAAGCCAATATTTGATTTAAAAAATTTATTAAAGTGTTTACCAGATTGTCAATTATTTTGAAAATTTCATTTATATTTAGGGAAATGGAAATTCCCAGTGTCAAGCCAAGAAGTCCTCCTACAGTGCAAATTATTATTGAATGAATAAAAAAAATTTGCTTTATTTTTTTTATTCTAAGTCCCATGGCTAATAGTATTAAAATAGCTTTATTTTTGTTTATTATTATTCTTTTTTGAAGATAATATGCATTAACGGCAATAACAATGAAAATGCTTGCTAAAATAATTAACATTGTATTTCGTTCTATTTTCAATATTTTATAGAATTCTTTATTGTATTCATTCCAAGTTTTTGCTTTAATTTTTGGATTAACAGCTTTAATCTTTTCAATTAATTTGTTGCTTGGATTTAAATTTTTTGTTTTTACTTGGTAATTAATACCAGAATTATGTAAAATTTTATTTTTAATGAAATAGTCTATATTCATAAAAATTAAAGTTTCATTTATTTTTGCATAATTACTTTTGAAAATCGATTTTATTTTAAAGCTTTTTATATCATTTTCTAGCGATATAAGTGTTTTTATTTCATCGGTTATTATTAATTCTAGGGGATCATTTTCGAATAAGTTGAAATTGTGTGAGAGTACATTTCCAATAATGATTTCATTGTCTTTAAGATCCAGTTCATCTTTTTCAAGTCCTGTAAATGAAATAAAATTTTGATCTTTTTTGAGATCTTTAATATCAACTGCAATGATATTTAAAATAGTTGGATAATAATAATTTTGAATTCCAATGCCTTGTGTTTCGTATATTTTATTTATATGTTTTATTCCTTCAATCTTTTTAATTTTTTTGATTTCTTCTTGAGTTAGTTCATTTTCTATTTTTAAGTTTCCACTTTCTACATTTGTAATGCTAAGAAAAAAATCGTTTTGAAAACCATTCATGATTGATATTGTTAGAATAATTATTGTTTCGCCTAATGCAATGCTTAATATTATTACAATTGTGAGGGCTAGGCTATTTTTTTCTTCTAGTATTAATCTTTTAAGTAAAAAATTTCTTATACCCATTTAATTTGTTCCTATTGGTTTTTCTTCGGTGACTTTTCCGTTCTTGTGTTTTACCCTAAGAGCAGGTTTTTTATTGTAGTATATTTCTTCTTCATATTCATTGTCATTGTGGTATTCAGTTTTTAGATAAATTATATCGTTCTCATAAATTTTTTTGCTTTTTAATTGATTGTCTTTATTATATTCGTATTCAATTTTAGTATTGGTGTATTGGTCTTTATCCTTTTCTTTAGTGTTTTGAAAAATTATCATATCAGATTCGTTGTATTGAAAATCATTTACTTTTATAAGTTCATTATTTTTATATGTTTCTTCTTTAATTAGGTTGTTTGCCTTGTAGGTAGATATGATTTTTGTATTCTCTTCTTCAAAGGTATTTACTATTTTTTCTTCATCCAAATATTGGTTTTTTTCTTTGGATTTTATTTTATTATTAACAATTATTGTACTGTTTGAATTTCTTTTTTTATCATCATATTTTATCACTTTTGTTGTTTCTTTTTTGATATCAAAATATGTAGATTTTATGTCGCCATTAATTCCATAGTTCCAAATTTGGAAATTTGATCCTGTTATTTTTAGTAATTTACCATTGTCGTCTTTAGAATAATATATTAATTTTGGTTTTTGGTTTATTGTTTTTAAATTTTTAGATATTAAGTTTTCGTTTTCATAAACGTAATTTGCTGTTTCAAGAATTTTTCCTTTGCTATCATATTCAATTTCTTGTATTTTGTTATTTAAATTATCGTAAATCTCTTCTTTTCTTTTTGTATCTTTTGTATCATAACATGTAATTTTTTTTGTGTTTTCTATGATTTGAATTGTTTTGTATTTTATTAAGTTATTTTCTTTGTATAAGTAGAGTTTTTCAGTATCATCAACAGAATAATACTCAATATAAAACCCCGTTTTTGGTTTTTCATTTAATTTTTGGTATTTATTAAAAAATACATCAGATGCAAAATAGCTTTTTGCATAAATAATTTGTGGCATAAATAGAAGAAGTATTAATTGGTTTTTTTTCATAGCAATTTATTAAAATATTCATTTATATCAAATTCTTTAATATCTTCTAGTTTTTCTCCAAAGGTAGTAAAGTATATAGGTTTTTCAAGAATTTTTGAAATATTTATTATTGTACCTGCCTTTGAGGATGAATCAAGTTTTGTGATTATTATTCCGTCTATTTCTATTGCTTTATTAAAAATTTCTGCTTGGCTATTTGCATTTTTTCCAATAGTAGAATCTATTACAAGTATTTTTTGGTAATTAATGTTGGTGTTTTTTATTTGCTTTAATATTACATTATTTATTTTTTGAAGCTCTTTTATTAAATTTTCTTTGTTTTGCAATCTTCCGGCTGTGTCAATAATTAATGCATCGTAATTTTTAAGCTTAGCGCTTGATATGCTGTCGAATATCACAGCTGATGGATCGCTTCCTTGGTTTTGAGATATTATTCTAACACCGATTTGTTCTCCATAAATTTTCATTTGTTCAATTGCAGCTGCTCTGAATGTATCAGCAGCCGATATTAATATATTTTTGCCTTCATTTTTTAATTTATTTGCAAGTTTTGCTATGCTTGATGTTTTTCCAATTCCATTTATACCAACTATTAATAAAATATTTAATTTGTTATTTTCTAGAGTAAATTTTTTTGTGTTAATATAGCTGTTTAAAAGTTCTTTTAGTTTTCCAATAATAGTTTTTTCGTTTTCATTTTTTTCTTTTGTTAATTTATTTATTATCTCTATTACAATTTCATTATTAATGTCTGATTCTAATAAAATGTCTTCTAAATTTTCAATAACATTTTCTTGTTGTTTGCTTTTAAATAAATTTTTTATTTTTTCTAAAATGCCCAAAAGTTTGTTCTCCTATTTTATTACAGATTATTAAATCTATTCTCCCATATTTGCTTCTTTAATATATTCTACTAAATGAGTTATTAATGAGATAAAGCTTCCAATAGTTAAAGTGATTCCTACTCCAAATAGAAATGTTGCAGTCATTTGTTCCGCTTTTGCCATATAAACATCTTCTGCTGTTAATCTTTTGTTAATAAAGTGATTGCCCGTTATTTTATAAAGTATTTCTGAATTGTTAAGTAATGTTCCTGCAAAAATGGTTCCTATTGTGCTTAATGTAAAGACAGCCAGATTGACATAAAATTTATCTCTTGTGTCGATAAGTCTATTTTTGTTAGTTTTTATCATTTCTATTTCTACCTGATCTTCTTCTTTATTTATTAACTTGAATTTATCTTTATATCCTTTAGATTTAAGCAAGATGATATCTTGATTTTCTGGTTTTTCAATTTCAATTGGGGTTTCTCCCATAAATATTCCTTTTTTAAAAACTTTAGATTGTACATTGCTTGTAATTGATACTTTTTTAGATATTGTTCTTTTTAAGTCAATATCTAATATTATTGAGTCTGCATTTTTTACCTTTCTTTTGATAGAATAGTTTTCGAAATTTGCACTTGTGATTTGTATTTCAATTTCTTTGTTTGGGAGTTTAGAAATGTCAAAAATATTATCGTGATAGATTCCTTTTGAAACAAATTTTTCATTTATATAGATTTTTGCATCTGAGTTATTTTTGACGTTAATGTTGATTTTTAAAAATTCTCTGCCCAATATTTCTTTGAGGCTGTATTGTGTTATTTGATCTGCAATTTCATTAACAGAAGATGATGTTTTAAATACCGCTTTTTTAGTCTTAATTTTCTCAGGAGTGATGTTGCTAATTTCTAGCAAATAATAATTTTCTATTTTTTTAAGATCAATATAGTTAATAAAAAATAATTCTTCTCTTATAAAAAATTCTTTATTTAAATTTGATATATTTGTTTGCTCTTCGATTTTTTTATATTTTACTTTTAGTTTTTTTAAATTATTAAAATATTCTGCAAATTTTTTTTGTTTACTGTTGATATTTTGAATATTTTTTTTAAGCTCATCAATTTTGGTTTTGGTGTTATGCTTTTCTTTTGCGGTTATTATGTTTTGAAGTTTTTTTTTATCCATTTCTTTTTTTAATTTGCTAATTTCCAGTTCTGTTTTTATTATATCTTGATTTATATAAATATCTTCAATAATATTCTTGTCATCATTGCTTACTATATGTTCTGTTATTTTATCATAGATTTTGTCCAATTGTTTTTCAATTCCCTTTTTTAGGTCAATATTTTCTTTTTTTGTATTAATGATATAGGAAAAATTGTATTCAATATTACTTTGAGAATGTATTTTGCATATTGTAAATACTAGCAATGGTATTGCTAGCTTTAGTTTAAGCTTTTCCATTTTAGATACTCTTCTATGAAATTGTCTATGTTGCCGTCCATAACCGAAGTGGTGTTTGAATTTTCAAATTTTGTTCTGTGATCTTTTATCAAATTGTAAGGTTGAAATACGTAAGATCTTATTTGGTTGCCCCAAGAAATTTCTTTTTTTGTGTCTTGCTTGGATTTGTTTTTTTCATCTTCTTTGTTCTTATAGTATTCATAAAGTCTTGATTTTAAAACTTTCATTGCCAAGTCTTTGTTTTTGTGCTGGCTTCTGTCGCTTTGAGACTGAGTTACTATTCCTGTTTCAATGTGAGTTATTCTTACAGCAGAAGATGTTTTATTGACGTGTTGCCCCCCGGCTCCCGATGCTCTGTATGTATCAATTCTTATATCTTCTGGTTTGATTATTATTTCTATTTTGTCATCAATAACAGGGTCAACAAATACTGATGCAAAAGAGGTATGTCTTTTTTTAGCAGCATCAAAAGGAGAAATTCTTATAAGACGATGTATTCCGACTTCACTTTTCAATAGTCCATAAGCATACTCACCTTTGATTTCTATTGTAACAGATTTTATTCCACCTTCTGCTTCGAGCAAATCAATAAGTTCAGTTTTGTATTTTTTTCTCTCAGCATATCTTGAATACATTCTGTAAAGCATTGCAACCCAGTCACATGCTTCAGTGCCCCCAGCCCCAGAATGAATGGTTAAAAAAGCATTGTTTGCGTCAAGCTCTTCTTTAAAGTAAGAAATTGTGAGCAAATCTTTGTATTGTTTTTCAAGCGTATTAAATTCGATTTCCAAGCCGCTAGTATCTTTTTCATTTTCAGCAATTTCGCACAAATCGCTTAAGTCTTTTATTTTATTTATTAGCTCTTTCCACGGATCAATTTTATTTTTTAAAATACTTTGAGCCTTAATTACTTCTTGAGCTCTTTTAGGATCATTCCAAAAATTTTTCTGGTTTATTTCTTTTTCATATTTTTCGATTTTAGCTTGAATTTCATTTTTGTCAAAGCTTCCTCCAAATGTCTTCGGCCTGTTTGAGTAATGTATTTATTTTTTCTTTCATTTTTATTTCTCGCTATTATTGATTGTATATTAATATAATTATATTTGGAATTAAAGATAAAATAAACATTATAAAAAAATATATTGGTTCGTTTTCCAATATATTGATTTTGGGGTTTTTGTCAAAGTTTTTTTTTATTGATGTTATTGACATTAAAGCTATTAGTATGCCAAGTGCAGATAGAATAAGTATTTCTAATCCTTCAAAAAATCCGTTGCTCTTATCAAGCGCAAAAAACGTTATTGCAATTAAGCTGCTATTTGAAAGCATGAAATCGTTTGAATAATTTGATTTTTTGTTGTAAGCAATAAATACATCATTTAATACTTTAAATAATAATATCAACACGTAAATTAAAATTACATAAAAAATTGGCACTAAGAACAGTAAATTATTCTTTGCAAACAGTTTATAGAAATAAAACGATATTGAATATATTAATAAAGAAGTAATTGTTATTATGACGTATTTTTTTATTAGCATTATATTGTTTTTTATTTTTATGTCCTCAAATCCAACAAAGTGTATTAAGGTTAAGTTGTTAATAATTAGGCATGCAATTAAATTATTGGTCATAATTTTATTATATCCTTTTCATTTTCAAGAGGTGTTTTGAGTGCTTTTTCTTTATTTGTTTTTAAAACATGTATTATTTTTTTAATTTTGAAGGTTAAGCTATATTTTTTTATTAAGTTTGAGCTTGTTTGTAAGATGAAAATAGATATTATGACTGATAAAGTTTCAAAAGGAATATAGCTTAATGTCAAAAAGTATATAAATGCCAATATTGATCCGTAGAGTATTTGCTCAAATTTAAAGTGAGGTGTTATTTGCAATTCTGTTGCCATTGTAAATATTAGCAGCATTGGAATTGGGGAAATAAGTAGTGTTAACATGTCGGAGCTGATGTGGTTTAGCAATCCTATATTATGTGCTATGTACGAGATTGCCATTAAGCTTATATAAAATGACAGTGGTATTAATTTGTTGATTATATATTTGCCAACTATTAATAAGAGGCCAAAATAAAGCAAGATAGGAGATATTTTTTTTTCATTATTAACTCCCAAAAGACTTTCAATATGAAATCTTGTGACAATTATATTAAAAGCGGAAAAAATGTTTTGATTTACAAAGTTTTCAATTACATCTATTTTTTTATTTTCATATCTTGTAAAGGTATTTAAACTTTTTAAATTTTTTATGTTTGAATTTGTTTCAATTATTTCGTTCCAGGTTGGAATTATTGAATTTGAGTTTTTAAGTCCCTCTTGATAGGTTTGCTTAAAACTTACTGGAAAATTTAATACCAAAAACATAAAAGAAATTAATATGGGGTTTGCCAAAAATGTTGATAGTCTGAAAAAGTAAAAGAATACCAAAAAAGTAAATAATAAGGAGGTTATTTTTAGTGTAATTTCTAAATCCAAGGGTAATATAATGCTTATCATTAAAGCGGCGTAAACAAAAAAAGACAAACATTTGTAATTAATTTTTAGCATTATAGGTATATAAATTACCACACTAATAAATATTAACAGCAAGGTGTCTGTCATGAATTTTGTGTTATTTAGGAAAGAAAATATCAGGCTAGGTGATAGTGATAGTATGATAGCAAAGTATATGTCTTTTAAATTGTTTTCAGTGTATATTACTTCATTTGTTAGGCTTTCATTTAGAATTTTGCTTTTAATTTCTTTTTGAACCTTATGTATTTCTTCTTCTACTTCTTTGTCTGTATAATTAAATATTTTTAATTTGCTGCTATTATTTATTTTTTCATTCTTTAAGAATGAAAAAATAATATTTTCCATTTGCAATGGTGCAAAGCTTGATATAAATAATGCTTTAATTTTGTCGTATATTGACTTTTTCTTTAATATGGTGAGGCTATAAATATCTCTTGTTATCGGTATGTTTAATGTATTGATTTTTATTTTATTGGCTGGGTTGTTTAAAAAAATTTCATATTTTTTTGTATCAATTTTCTCATTTATTATCTGGCTGAAAGAGGTTCCAATTTTTACTTTCAGCATTCTACTTTTTATTTTTTTATTTCCATTTATAGCCACAAATTTTTCTTTATAAGGGTTGTTATTTTTTATAACAAGATTTGCATTGTATAGATCTTCAATATTTGCTAATAAAATATTATTGTGGGGGTTTATATCATCTTTTGTATTTTTATTATTGTATAAAAAGTGCATTATCATTTCGTGATTTGTATAAGGATATGCATTTTCTAAAGATTTAATTTTTATTTTTCTGTTTTTAAAAATACTCAATTTTTCAAATTCTTTTTTAAGTTTGTCTTTATTTGATATTATTATTATTTCTTTGAATTTGAATATTTTGTCGATTATTTGGAATCCTGAAAAAATTTCTTCTAATTTTTCTGCCATCAGTGCTTCTGAAATATTTGTAAATGCATCTTTTCCGTTTGTTAATAAAATCATTTTGTCTATTTTTTTACATTTGTTTATGAATTGAAATAAAGAATTTTCGTTAAACCAAGGAATTCCCAGTTGAATTAATTTTTCCAAGGTTTTTTCTCTTGAGGCTCCTTCTTCAATTGGTGTTTTTTCAGTTTTTATTTTTCCTTGAAATTTGATTAATGCTGATTTTAAATTTTTTCCATCTGGAAAATTGGCTGTGTATATTTTTTCTACTATTCCAGATATTGGAGAATATGTGTATAGCTCTATGTTTGAGTTTTTGGATAAAATTTGATTTTCTTCTATTTTTTGTTTTTCAATTATGTATATTATGGATTTTGAATTTTCTGTTTCAAGGGGTATTAGGGCATACTCAGGTATTTGAATCTCGTTAATGTTCATTTCGTATTTATTGTATTTTTTTAAAATTGTTTTTACTTTTTCTAAGTCTAGCATTAGCTATTTATCCTTGAATATATTTTTTATAGGTTTTTTCATTTATGTTTAAAAGAATTGTAAATCTTATTGCTTTAAATAGGAATAGTAATACAAAGAAGGGCAAAGAGAAAAAGAAAAGTATTTTGTAATTTTTTTTATCTGTGTTGATATTATTCTTGTTTTCTTTATATATTAGGATTGGATTTTTATTTTTTAAAAACAGACTTGCAAGATCTTTTTTAAGAATTTCATCAATAAATGATTTGTCTACTTCGTAAACAGTTTTAGGATGAATTTCTATTTTGTCGTTTTTGATTTCAAAGTAATTTTCTTTTATATCTTTAAGAATTTTCCCATACTTAGCGGTAATATTGTATTTTAGTTCGTTTTGATAAAGAATGTGGGACAGGTACCCTATAATATTGGGCATGTCTTTGTTGTATCCCAGCATTATATAAATATTATTAGGATTTAAATAATCAAAGTAATTTAATTTTTTGCTGTAAAGGTAGTTAATGTTTTCATAAGAATTTAGCATATAGCTTGAATAAGCAAAAGGAATTAATGAGAGTGTAAATAGCAGTAAATGTATTGCTATTTTTGATTTTAAAGCTTTTTTTCCTTCTATTTTTTTCTCTTTAATCTCAATTGGGAATAAGAAAGTGCCTTTAAAATTGCTTTCTGTTTTTATCCAGCTGAAAATTAAGAAAATGCAAAGGGTTGGTATTGCGACAAATGCAATAAAAGTGGGATCAATATTTGTAGTAAAAAAGGTTGTGATTGTAATGAAATATAGAGCTGTGAATATAAATAAAAATAGTAAGTGTTTTATTTTTGTCATTAGTGTTAAAAAATTTATTTCTTTTAAATATATTTTATTGTAATTTTTGTTAAAATTACTGATTATTGAAAATAACAAATAAGAGAGAACTGTAAATGGATAAAAATACATTATTTCTTTGCTTATCATAAAAGTAAGAGATGAAATTAATAGAAAAATTAAAGTAAATATAGAATTTGTTGGGTCTAAAAAAATTAATAAAATTATTATGATTAGAAATATTATGCTTGAAATAAAATTAATTTTTGTTTTGTAGTCAAGAGAATGTATGTCGGCATTAATATTGAGTTCTTTTTTTAGGTTTTTAAAATTTATACTTTTGAACCTGTTTTCAACATAAAGAAGTTTTTTGTGCTCTATGTTGAAAAGATTGGAGAGCTTTTTTAAAAATATGCTTTTTCTCAGGTCAAGATTGTTAAGTTTGTTTATCTCATTTATTGTGATTTCTTTATTTTCGGGAAAGTCTAAAATGTCAATTTTTGTTGTGTATTCTGAGATTGTTTTGTATCCTAGTGAATTTATATATTCATTGGCAGTTTTTAGATCATTTTCATTTTCAAAGTATAAAGGTTTGTAGTCTCCAAATTGAGCTGCATCGCAGGAATTGATAAGTGGTATTGTTGTAATTAAATATAAAAAACCTAAAAAACGCACCATTTATTTTTTCCTATGCTAAAAATAGCACACAATATACGCAGAGACTATTCCTATTATTATACCCGTTAGAACCTCTTTCTTTTTGTGTCCCTTGACCACTTTTATTTTTGTTGTGTCAATTTTTATTTCTTTTTTTAATTTTTCTGATAATGCATTTAAATATTCTGCTTGAACTCCAGACATATATCTTACGCCGAAAGAATCTCTTATTGTAATAAGGGCAAATGCAAGAGCTATTATAAAATTTGTATCTATTCCTTCAGTTAGTGCAATTGAGGTTGAAAGAGCGGTGACTGTTGATGAATGACTACTTGGCATGCCTCCTGTTTCTAGAAAAATTTTTTTTAAAAGATGTACTGGAGTTAGTTTTAACTTTCTTGTTTTTACAGTTTGGATACCATATTTAATCACTTGAGCAGAAATTCCTGATACAAGACAAGACAAAAAAAGATCATTGGTAAGCAATGCCCCTATCATTATTAAGCCTCCTTTTATATTGCGAATTTACCAGCTTTTATTATTGTGTACTCTTTTCCATTTTTGTCTACACCAATGACATTTAAGTCATCGCTTCCAATCATTAAATCTGTATGTATCAATGAAACGTTACATCCGTAAGTTAGCTTATCGGCATCGGTCTTTAAATCTTCTTCATTGCTTAAACAAGATGGATATGCAGCTCCTAGTGCTATGTGGCAACTTGCATTCTCATCATATAATGTGCTGTAAAAAATAAGATTGCTTTGATAAATAGGGGAGCTGCTGTCAACTAATGCTACTTCTCCTATATATTTTGCTTGAATGTCGGTTTCAATGTGTGATTTTAATATTTCTTTTTGCTTCTCATCATCACAGCCAAAGTCAACAACTTTTCCATTTTCGAATTTTAACCACATTCCATATATTAGTGTCTCAAGGACCATTACAGGGCGGGTGGCGTACACAATGCCTTTTGTTTTTTTATAGTTTGGAGTTGTAAAAACTTCTTCTGTTGGCATATTGGCATTGAATTCTATTTCTGTTCCTTTGATTTTTTCGCTTCCACCTGTCCATAGGGAAGTTTCAAGCAGATATACTTCCAAGTTTGTTTTTTCGGTTTTAAAAATTACCTTTTTTAGGTTAAGTTCATTTAATATTTTGCATCTTTTGTGAAGTTTTTCCCCATGGGATTCCCAACTTTCTATTGGATTTTCGCTGTCGAGTAATAATATTTTTTTTTGTATTTTAAAAAATTCTTCTAAAGTTTGACTTCCTTCTTTTTTATTTAAAACTTTGGAGGCCCATTTTGGACCTGGTGCACAAACAACGCACCAGGCTATTTCGTTGTTCATTATTGCTTGTGATAAGGTTTTGCTTGCCAAATTTAAGGCTTTTTGATAAATTGACATTTTTTGACCAATGCTTTCTTTTAAGTCTTCAAAATTTTCTGTATCATCGACGTTTATTCTTGCCCATTTATCTTGAACCATTTCTTCTAAAAAGCTTTTTTCTGCATTTGGAATAAATTTCAAGCTTTCTTCTTGTGAAAATTTTAGTCTTGATTTTAAAATATCAATGTCTTTAATGTTTAGTTTGACATACTTAGCCCCGTGTTCATAAGCTTTTTTTGATAATATTTTCAAAAAATTATAATTGTCGATTGAACCTTGAATTAAAACACATTGATTTTTTTGTAAATTAATTCCCTTTAAAATTATAAGCTCTGCATATTTTATTAAATCTTTCTCCATTTATTCCTCCTAAATAGGTTCTTCTAAGATATTCTCATTAATGTAGTTTGCAACAGCTTCTTCATCATTTGTTCCTATTACTTCTAAGTAAGGAAGCATTGCTTTTAATCTATAATTTGCATTTCCCATTAGTAATCCCTTTTTAACATTTTCTAGCATATCAGTATCATTAAATCCATCTCCAAAAGCTATGGTTTCGCTTAAATTAATATTTATAGTTTTAAGAACCTCTTTTAATGCATTGCCTTTGGAGACTTTATGATCTACAATTTCTAGTGAATTTGGGGTAGAAAGGTATGCATTTATTTCTCCTTTATATTTCTCTAAAATCATTGCTTCATATTCTATTAGGCTTTCTTCTCTGCCAGCTAGTATTATTTTTGCAACATTTTCAAAATTTTTAAGCTCGTTAAAGTCTTTAATTTCTTGAATTTTATTGATTGGGCTGATTATTTCATGTCTTAAGACATTGGATTCTTTTTGCAATTTTTTACATTGATCAATTGCAATTTTAGTCTTGATGTCAATATTTAATTGGTCGTCGTTTTGATCTGCTTTATGTAAAAAATGAGGTATGTGGCTAAATTTCTCGTCTCTTAAATTTAAAATCTTCTTTACCACTTCAGCAGATAAATTATGACTTTTTATTAATTTCCATTCTTGATTGTAAACTTTTGCTCCGTTTAATGTAATAAAAAATGAAACTTGCAGTTGATCTGTTTTTTTTGTAATTTGAATGATTTCATTTTTACTTCTTCCTGTTGCTATTATGAATTTCTTTTTTTCTTTTGTTAATTTTTTAATTACAAGTTCTGTAAAGGCTCCAATATAGCTTTTTGATAGTAAAAGAGTGCCATCAAGATCAGAGGCAACCGCTTTAATATTTTTCATGTTTTATCCTTTAGGAGTTAATTTCAAGCTAAATTATATCAAATATTTTTTTTTTTTAAAATTGATAATTATTTGGTATACTAATATTAGTAAGGTTGTATAAAGGGGATTTTTTTGGATATTAATAAAAGATTAGCTTTGCTTAGAGATCATATGAGGGATAATGGGGTTGATGCTTATTTGGTAGCAGGCTACGATCCTCATTTTAGTGAATATTCTCATGAAAGGTATAGCACTCGTAAGTTTATTACAGGTTTTTCTGGTAGCTTTGGTACGGTAATTATAACATTATCAAAAGCTGTTCTTTTTACAGATGGTAGGTATTTCTTACAGGCCGAACAAGAGCTTAAGGGAACCGAAGTTACATTAATAAAGCTTGGAATAAAAGGATTTCCTGATATTTTTACGTATATAAATTTGAATCTTCAAGAATCAAAGCTTGGAATTTATTCAGATGAGATTAGTATAAAGTTTTATAAAGAGTTGTCTGAAAAATGTAAAAATACACATATCAAGGCTTTAAATCAAGATCTAATTGATTTGATTTGGAAATCTAGGCCTCAGCTTGAGTTTAGCCATGTATTTGAATTGGCTGATGCTGAGAAGAATAATAAAAGAGCTGAAAAAATCAAATCTATTTATTTAATTTTAGAAAAGAATTTGGCAGATTTTTATGTTATTACCGCTCTTGATGAGATTGCTTGGGTACTGAATTTAAGAGGGGCAGATGTTAAAGAATCAGCATTGTTTTATTCGTTTCTTTTAATATCTAGGAATAAAAATCGAAAAAACGTTCTTTTTGTTGATATAAAAAAACTTGATTCAGGCGTTAAAGAAGCACTTGAAATGGAAAATTTTGAAATAGAGTCTTACAGCAATTTTTACTGTTTTTTGGACAAAATAAAGCATGAAGGTAAATTTTTTGTTTCATTTTATGCCAATGTTGGGGTTTTAAAAGTTCTTGGTGAGGCTAATATTATTTTGGGAGAGAGTATTATAAGTAGTCTTAAGGCATTAAAAACTGATTATGAGCTTCTTAAGATGAAAGAAGCGCATGTTATTGATGCTATTGCATTGATTAAATTTTTACGTAAATTTAAAAGTCTTAGCAAGGTTGAATTGTCTGAATTAGATGAAATAGATATTGCTGATATGCTTTTGCATTTTAGAAAATTGAACAAAGAATTTTTTAGCTCTAGCTTTGACTCAATAGTTGGTTTTAGAGAAAATGGAGCTCTTCCGCATTATAAGCCCAAAAGAAGTAAAAAAATAAATACCAATGGTCTTCTTTTAATTGATTCTGGGGGTTCATATTTTGGACTTGGTACGACAGACGTTACAAGAGTTTTTTTAATAGGCGATGCTTCTGATGAAGAAAAGCGTGACTATACTTTGGTTCTTAAGGCTTTCATTGGCCTTTCTTCTTTAAAGTTTCCATATGGATCTTCTGGAGCTTTTCTCGATGGAATTTGTAGATTACCGCTTTTAAAAAATGAATTGAATTTTATTCATGGCACTGGGCATGGTGTTGGGTTTTTTCTTAATGTTCATGAACTTCCAGTTTCTATTAGTCCTAATTCTAGTTATCTTTTTAAAGGATCTGAGGTAGTTTCAATTGAGCCTGGTCTTTATAGAACATTTAGTCACGGAATAAGAATTGAGAATTTAGTTTTTGTAAGACAAGCTTTTACAAACGACTTTGGAGCTTTTTTAGAGTTTGAAAATTTAACCCTTGTTCCTTTTGAAAAGGAGTTGATAGTAAAAGAAATGCTCTCAGAAGATGAGTTAAATTATATCAATGATTATCATGAATGTGTGTGTTTAACCTTAAAAGAGCGTTTTGATAATGAAGGAGAGTTGGAATTTTTAGCAAAGCTAACAAGTAAAATATGAGATTTATAATTGCATTTTTAATGATTTTAAATCAAGGATTTTCAAATTTGTTTTCTTTGCCACCGGAAGATATTATTTTTGAGAGTTCTTATGAGATTGCAATTAAAAAAGCTCAAAAATTGAATAAAAATGTTTTAATTTTGGTTGGCAGAGATATTAAAGAAAATTTAATAAAAGATTTTTTAAACTCTTTTGCAAATGGTGAAGTTATTCACAAAGTATCTAGAAAAAGTGTTTTTTTAGTTATTGATAAGGATAATGAAATTTTTAATAAAATTAATCTACAAAAAAGTCCAACTATTTTTTTTGTTGATTCTAAGAATGAGCAAATAAAGGCAGCTTATGTGGGAGCTGTTTTGAGCAGTGTTCAATTTGATAAGGATTTTTTAAGCTATGTTATGGGAGCTATAAAATCAACAAGTGTTTTAAAAAAGCAAAAAGATTATGAAATTAATACTGCTGATGAGAGAACCTTTTTTTACAAAACATTAAAAGGTGATTGGCGATTAAAGTTTAATGGTAAAGACAGAAAGCTTGTTCTTTTTGATACAGATCTTAAAGAATTTTTAGTTTTTAAAGATATTAATGAAAACAAGCTTTATGCTATTCCTAAGTCTAGGATTGGTAATATTTATTTTTCATTATTGGGAAATGAAGAATGGAAGCTTTTTGGAAAAATAAAATAAGTGTCTTTTTTGTTTGAAAGGGGGATGGATTAGTTTTTATGGAAATGGTATTTTATCCTAATGATTTGCTTCGTGTTAAGACAAAGCAAGTCGAGAATATTGACGATAAGATTAGAGATTATGCTAAAAAGATGATAGAATTAATGGATATTAGCGGTGGAGTTGGGCTTGCTGCTCCTCAAGTAGGCCTTGATTTGGCGCTTTTTGTAGTTAGAGAGAATAAAATGGCAAGGCCTTTGGTTTTTATCAATCCTTCAATCATAGAGACCTCTTATGAGCTTAGTTCTTACAAAGAGGGGTGTTTAAGTATCCCAGGAGTTTATTATGATTTAATGAGGCCTAAGGCTGTTGTGATAAATTTTCATGATGAGAATGGAAAATCTTTTACTATAGAAAATTCTGATTTTTTGGCAAGAATTATTCAGCACGAAATGGATCATTTAAATGGAGTTCTTTTTATTGATTATTACGAAGAAAAGTTAAAAAATAAATTATTAAAGCCTTATATGAGAGAAAGAGGGCTTAAGGCAAAATGAAAATATTTTTTGTAAGCTCTTCTTCTATTGCTTTAGAAGTTTTCAAGGAGATTGTAAAGCATTATGAAGTGGTGGGAGTTTTGACTTTGCCTGATAAACCTAAGGGTAGAGGGCAAAAGTTAAGTCAAAATGTAATAAAGTCAGAGGCTATTGCTAGGAATATTGAAGTTCTTGATCCCTTGATTCTTAATGAGAATGTATTAAATTTAGTTAGGGGTTTGAATCCAGATTTAATGTTGGTTTTTTCTTATGGCAAGATTTTTAAAAAAGAATTTTTAGATATTTTCCCAAAGGGGTGTATTAATGTTCATCCTTCTCTTTTGCCCAAATATAGAGGCGTTTCTCCGATTCAATCTGCAATTTTAAATGGCGATTGTGTTAGCGGTGTTACTATTCAGAGCATGGCTTTAGAAATGGATAGTGGCAATATTTTAGTGCAAAAAAATTTTAAAATAAGATCTTATGATACAAGTCATGATATTTCAAAACTTGTATCAAGCCTTAGTCCAAGCCTTGTTCTAGAAGCTTTGGAAAAAATTAGCAAGGGTTTTTTGGGAATTCCTCAAAAATCAAGCGAAGCTACTTTTTGTTCTTTTTTAAAAAAAGAATCTGGATTTATAGATTTTAATTTAAGTGCGTTTGAGATTAAAAATAAAATTAATGCGTGCAATCCTTGGCCACTTGTAAGAGCTAGGCTTGATTATAATGACATTATTTTTCATCGTGCCGATTTTTTGGAGGTAGATTTATATAAGAATAGAAAAATAGGAGAAATTGTTGATTTTAATTCTGAAAAAGGATTATTTGTTAATACCGGGAAAGGGATTCTTTTGCTTTTAGAAGTTCAAAGACCTGGAAGAAAGGTTTTGGACTTTAAGTCCTTTTATAATGGAAGTAGGCAGTTAATAGGGCAAGTGTTTTCTTCAATAGAATAGGGGGGATATATTAGTTTTAATAATAATGACAATCTAGAAAATAAATTTTCTAATGAAGAGGAATTGTTTAAAAATAAATTAGATCTGACTCAGAGTGACAAAAATTGCAATAATGAAATGTTGATTTTGCCCAAAACCACAATTAAGGCATTGCTTTTAGTTATTTTTGGATCTTTAATTGTTTCTTTTGCAATTTTCTTTATGGTTTTAGAAAATAATGAGATTACAGTCGTTCCAAATCTCTATTCTCTTGCTATTGAGGATGCTGTTCTTGAATTGCAGAGAAAAGAGTTGATTCCGCACATTGAATTTAAATTTTCTTCAAGTGCTCTTGATAAAGGGAAAGTAATAGATCAGGGTCCAAAACCAGGTACTGTTTTAAGACATGGCAATAAGGTTATAATTTTCATTAGCAAAGGGGCTATAATAAACAGAGTTGATAGTTTTATTGGTAAAAACATTGACGATGTTATTATTAATTTAAAGGCCAATTCTTTTGATAATTCTAAATTACTTTACCATATTCTTCAACCTCTTGAGGTTGAGAGCGAATTGCCAAAAGGAATAATAATTAGTCAAAATCCATCACCGGGTAGTCAAATATCAAGTTTAACGGATCTTCAATTTTTAATTAGTAAGGGTAAAGATCATTTGGACAAACATGTTAAAAATTATGTTGGAATTTATTATAAAGATGCAATTGCTTCTCTTTTAAGCGATAGCATTAACTTTGACATTGATTTGGCAAATATCGGCGATTTTGGAAATATTATTTCTCAGTCTATTCCGCCTGGAACCAAAATAAATGAATCAGATAAAATTTTAATTACTATTGCAAAGCCCAAGGTTGACAATAAAATTGTTTTTGGAATTTTGACTTATAAATTAAGACAACATCCATCTTATGTTGATATATCTGTTAGGTTAAAAGGCGTGGATGGTAAAAATTCCTTGATTTATTCTTTTAAGTCAAAGGGAGGATTGATTAAGTTGCCCTATGAGGTTAACAAAGGTTCTATGATTGAGCTTTATATTTATGACAAGCTAATTAATCAAACAGTTATAAATTAATTGTGCTCAAAAACATATTGATTTAAAATGATAAAAAAAATTTCTAAATAAAATCACATATTAATTAGTTTTGATGCTGTAATAATAGATGCAGCAATTGTGGCTGTTTCTGTTCTCAGGGTGTTTGTGGATATGCTGTAAGAGGAAAAATTATATTGCGCTATTAATTGTTTTTCTTTTTCTGTAAATCCTCTCTCAGGTCCCACAATAATAACCGCATTGTTTATTTGTTCTATATCAATTAAATTTTTTTCACTATTTTTTTCAAGCAATATTTTTATTTCAAAATTTTCTTGTTGAATATATTTAAGGCTGTCTTTCAAATTTTTCATAATTTTTATTGTTGGTAAGCATGTTATTTCTCCTTGCATTGCTCCAGCTATTAAATGTTTTTCGCAATCATTCTTTTTAAAGATTTTAGAATTTAAGTATGATTTTTCAGTAAGCTCAGTGTTAAAAAAAATTATTTTGCATATTCCAATGCTAGCAAGTTCTTTTATGATTCTTTTGGCAACAATTGGTCTTATCATTCCAATTAGCACATATAATTTTTTAAGTTTATTAGATTCACCTATTTTAAAGATTTTCTTGAAAAATAGTTTTTTATCTTTTTTGTAAATGCAGTGGTAAATGTTTTTTTCTCCAAGAATACCAAATTTAAATTTGTCGTTATCTTTTAATTTTAAGATTTTAACAAGATGTTCTGCCCTAGTGTCATTGAGTAAAATTCCTGTTTTAAATTCATTAAAAGTTATTAACATTAGATTCATTTCTTATAATTCCTTATTATTAATATTGTATTTGTGATATAATTTTAAGTCGATAGGGGGGCATGTAAAATATATGGCTATTTCTTTAACCGAAGAAGATTTTGTTGTTAAAGTTTTTGATTATAAAAATAATAAAGAGTGGAGTTTTAGAGGCGATAGGCCCGCAATAATTGATTTTTATGCTAATTGGTGTGGTCCATGTAAAATGCTTTCTCCGATTTTTGAAAAACTTTCTAAAAAGTACGAGAATAGCATTGATTTTTACAAAGTAGATACAGACAAGGAACAAGATATTTCTTCTGCGATTGGAGTACAAAGTCTTCCAACTATTCTTTTTATTCCTGTTGATGGCAAGCCAAAGGTTTCTGTTGGCTTTTTACAAGAAGATGCTTTTGAAAACATAATTAAGGATTTTTTTGGTTTTTAGTTTGCAAAATAAAATAATTTAATTGCTATAGCAATTAATCATACTTGTAAGTTATATATGGATTATTTTAGGGTATATTTAATTTGTCCAAATCTGATTTGAATTTATTGGTGGAAAATATTAAATTTGAACATCTTAGTGTTTTTTATGATTTTATTGTATCTGTTTTGAATACTCTTTCTATTAGCGATTTTGAACTTTCAGTTATTCTTTGTGATAATGCTTATATACAAGAATTGAACAATAAATTTAGAAACAAAAACGAGCCAACCGATGTTCTCTCTTTTAATTATAATGAACATAATGAGCTTAACGAAGATTTGGTTGATGGCATAAATTGTAAAATACAAGGAGATCTTGTAATATCTTTTGAATATTTAAAATTTAGTGCTCAAGAGTTTAATGTTGAAATTTATGAAGAACTTCAACGTGTTACTATTCATGGGATTTTGCATTTAATGGGATATAAACATGAAACCAATGATTTTCAAAAGGAAGGTATGTTGATTCTTCAAGAAAATATCTTAAAAGAAAATAAAAGGGTATTTTAGATGTTGGGATTTTTTAATTTTAAAAACAAAAAGAAGAAAAAAGGAAGCCCAGAAAATGATCTTGAAGATAAGTCGAATATTGAAACTTCTTTGATAAAAAATTTCAATGCGCTTAAAGAGACTATTGTAAAAGAGATTATGATTCCTAGGATAGGAGTTATATTTGTTGATTATGCTAAGAGCAAGGACGAGCTTTTAAAAGTTGTAACATCTAGCAGTCATTCAAGATTTCCTGTGTATCATGGTACCATTGACAATATTGTTGGGATAATTCATACAAGAGACATACTATTGCATATGTGTAAAAAAGATTTCTACGAAATAGACTTAAAAGATATTATGCGAAAGGTTATGTTTGTCCCCGAAAGCAAAAAAACAGACTCTCTTTTAAAAGAATTTCAAGAAAATCATGTTCATATTGCAATTGTGGTTGATGAGTATGGTGGGGTTTCGGGGCTTGTAACCCTTGAAGATATTCTTGAAGAGATAGTAGGTGACATTCAAGATGAATTTGACAATGAGCTTGATGAAATAGTTCATCTTGATGATGGATCTTATCTTTGTGATGCAAGAATTTTAATAGAGGATTTAAATGAGAAGCTTAATTTAAATTTGCCAAATGGAGACTTTGATACTCTTGGCGGTTTCGTTTATGATCTTTTTGGGAGGATTCCTTTGAAAAATGAAAAGGTGGAATATAACAATTTGGTTTTTTCGATTAAAAATATGCATCAAAGAAATATTAAGGTGATAAAGATTTCCGAGAAGGAAGGTTTATGAATTTTAATTGGTTTTTAATGTTATTCCTTTTTAATTTTAGTGTTCTATTAGGAAGTGATACTACAGCATTAGGACATTATCAAAGGGCTAATGAGTATTATTTATCTAAAAGGTATTATGATGCTATTGATGAGCTTGTTGAGGCTATAAAAATTAATCCCAATTATTATGAAGCTTATAAATTTATTGCATCAATTTACTATTCCCTTAAGATATATACTCAAGCACAATTTTTTATAGAGAAAGCCTCTAAAATGTCTAATGAGGACACTGAGTATAAAATTCTTTATGCAAATATATTGTTAAAAAACGATAAAATTGATCAAGCAAAAAAAATCTATTCTGAGGTTTTGGTTAAACAAAGGAATAATATTGATGCTTTGGTTGGACTTGCTTCAATTTTTGAAAAAAATGGATTATTTATAGCTGCTGCTAATTATTATTTATCTATTCTTGATTATAGTCAAAATAATTATAGTGCTTTTGAGCATCTTATTGACATTTATCAAAGGCTAGGAATGCATGACAAGATTAGACATTTGATAAATAAAGTAAGGGTAAATTTTTTATCTTTTCCAGATTTTCATAAAAGAGTTGCTGAATTTTATATTAGCATTAATAATTTGGGGCTTGCTGAAAAGTATGCTTTAAATTATTTGGCTTTAATTGAAAGCTCTTACAAAGATTTTGGAGTTATTGATGCGTATCGATTGCTTGCGCTTGTTTATTTGCATGAATTTAAATATGAGGATGCAATAGAAGCATTGCAGAAAGCTATTTTAGTTAATAAAGATTCTGATGAGCTTTATTATTTATTGGGGTATTCTTACTTAAAATTTGGAGATATTGAAAAGGCTATTTTAAATCTAGAGCGAGCTAAAAATCTCAAAAAAGATTTAGAATTTTATAATATTGCTCTTGAAGAGAGTTTTTTTGCATCTAATTTTAGAAATTTTTTGAAAAATAATTCCAATGCTAGAATTTCTAAGCATTATGAAAATGAGGGGCTTAAAGCTTTTAAATCTTTAAATTTAAACAAAGCATTGTTTAATTCAAAAAATGCTGTTGATATTTGGCCTGATAATGATAGTGCTAGGTTTTTGCTTTCAAAAATATACAAGCTTATGAATTTAGATATTATGGCATATGAGCAGCTTTTTTATTTAGCAAAACAAAGAAATTCTACTGATTCTAGAATTTTAGATTTTTACGATGTTGTGTCTTTTGATGTTAGAAAGTCTTTATTTTATAAATACGGATACAAAAGCATTGCTGATTTTAATAAGCTTTACGATGACAGAGTGGTTTATAAAATGGCTATTTTTACTCAAAGTGAGAATAAGTTTTTTGGGGCAAATGATTTGATATTGAGATACGCTGAAAGGGTGCTTGAGCGTAATTTAAATATGGAAATAGTTAACTATAATTTTGATTACAGTAAAAATAGAGACTATCTGATTAATAATTTTTCTGAAGGGTTTTCTTATTCAAGAAATAATAATTTGGATTTATTTTTAATTTTTGATTTTAAGGCAGATATTTTGAAAAATACAGCTACCTTGGTGGTGAATATTTTTTCAGGTAAAACAGGGATTAAGGTTGTTTCTTTCTCTTATGATGTGGGAGGTGTTAATTATTTAAGCAATGCTTTAAATTCTCTTTCAAAAGATTTTCATGATTATTTGCCCAAAAAAGGAAAGATTCTTCAAATTAAAAATGACGATGCTCTTATTAATCTTGGTCAAGTAAACGGTGTTGTAAAAGGCGATGTTTTTTTGATTCTTAAAGAAGGTGCTTTAAACGGTGATACCAGAGATTCTGGTTTTATTGTTTACAAAAAATCAGATATTTTAGGCGAGATTTTAATTGAGGATATAAGTGATTATATCTCCAGAGGCATTATAAAATCTTCTACCTTTTTAAAGGATTATATTCAAGAAGGAGCCACTGTGCTTATAAAAAGATAGTTTGACACTTGTTGTTAATTTGTGATTTAATAATTCTAGTAAGAATAAAATCAAAAAATTGGAGGATTTTGTATGAAATTGGCTATTAATGGCTTTGGGCGTATTGGTAGAAATGTTTTTAAGATTGCTTTTGAAAGAGGAATTGATATTGTCGCAATAAATGATTTAACAGATCCTAAAACTCTTGCACATCTTTTAAAGTATGATTCGACTTTTGGAGTATATAATAAAAAAGTTGAGTCAAGAGATGGTGCCATTGTTGTGGATGGAAGAGAAATAAAAATTATTGCTGAGAGAGACCCAAAAAATCTTCCTTGGGCAAAGCTTGGAATTGATGTTGTAATTGAGTCAACAGGTGTTTTTTCATCAGCAACTAGTGATAAAGGGGGATATCTTGATCATGTGAATCATGCTGGGGCTAAGAAAGTTATTTTAACAGTTCCTGCTAAAGACGAGATTAAAACAATAGTTCTTGGTGTAAATGATCACGATATTAATTCTGATTTAAAGGCCGTGTCAAATGCTTCATGTACAACCAATTGCTTGGCTCCTCTTGCAAAAGTACTTCATGAATCATTTGGAATTGAACAAGGACTTATGACAACAGTTCATGCTTATACTAATGATCAAAGAATTTTGGATCTTCCTCATTCTGATCTTAGACGAGCAAGAGCTGCTGCACTTTCTATTATTCCAACTTCAACCGGTGCTGCAAAAGCAGTTGGACTTGTTTTACCTGAACTTAAGGGTAAGTTGAATGGTACTTCAATGAGGGTGCCTGTGCCAACAGGTTCAATAGTTGACCTTACAGTTCAACTTAAGAAAAAGGATGTTACAAAAGAAGAGATTAATTCTGTGTTCAGGAAGGCATCAGAAACGCCTGAGCTTAAAGGTATTTTGGGGTACACGGAAGATCCAATTGTATCTTCAGATATAAAAGGGAATTCTCATTCTTCTATTGTTGATGGTCTTGAGACAATGGTTCTTGAAAATGGATTTGCAAAGGTATTGTCATGGTATGACAATGAGTTTGGATATTCTACAAGAGTGGTTGATCTTGCTCAAAAATTGGTAAAATAAGTAGGCTTAAGGTAATAAAATGTCAATAAAAACAGTAAAAGACTTTAGTAGCTTTGCGGGCAAGCGAGCTTTAGTAAGATGTGATTTTAATGTTCCCCTGAAAGAGGGGAGCATTAGCGATGATACTAGAATTAGGGCCGCATTGTCTACAATAGAGTATCTAAAAGAAAGAGGAGCTAGGATTGTGCTTGTAAGTCATTTGGGTAGACCAGATGGAAAGAAAAATCCTAAATGTTCTCTTAAGCCGGTTGCCAATAGATTGTCAGGGCTTTTAGGCCAAGATGTCAAGATGCTTTCTGATTGTATTGGAAGTGAGGTTGCAAATAGTACCTTGCAAATGAAGGATGGGGATGTTGTATTGCTTGAAAATGTAAGGTTTTATGCAGAAGAAGAGAAAAACGATAAAAATTTTGCAAAAAAACTTTCTGAAAATGGAGATGTTTTCGTAAATGATGCCTTTGGCGCAGCTCATAGAGCTCATGCTTCAACTGTGGGAGTTGCTGATTATTTGCCATCTGTTGGTGGATTTTTAATGGAAAAAGAAGATAAATTTCTTGGTGGAATATTAAAAAATCCCGAAAGGCCATTTGTTTCAATTATTGGTGGTTCTAAGGTTTCTTCAAAGATTGCGGTACTAGAATCACTTTTGTCAAAGTCAAATGTAGTTGTGATTGGCGGTGGAATGGCTTATACTTTTTTGCATTCCGAAGGATATTCTATAGGCAAATCTCTTTTAGAGGACGAATATATTGGTATAGCATCTTCTTTTTTAAAGAAAGCAAAAGAGCTGGGCGTTAAAGTAATTTTACCACTTGATCATATTGTAGCTGATGATTTTAACAAAAATTCAATTCCTGAGTATATTGACTCCTTTAATATTCCTGAAAACAAGATTGGCATGGATATTGGAGCTAATACTTTAAAAGAAATTGAAAAGGTTGTAAAAACCGCCAAAACTATAATTTGGAATGGTCCTCTTGGTGTATTTGAATTTGATTCATTTTCAAAAGGGACTGCTAAGGTTGCCGAAATGGTAGCATCTTGCTCAGGTTTAACTGTTGTTGGCGGTGGAGATTCTGTTGCAGCTGTTAATAAATTTAATTTATCTGATAAGATTACTCATGTTTCAACGGGCGGTGGTGCATCGCTTGAATATCTTGAAGGGAAAATTTTGCCGGGTATTAAGGTTTTGGAGAATTAAGATGAGAAAAACATTTTTAGCGGGAAATTGGAAAATGCATTATACAAGTGCAGAAGCTTCTATTGTTGCAAAAAAAATTGCAACTGAGGTTAAGACCTTGAAAAATGATGTTGTAATAATGATAACTCCTCCATTTACGGCTTTATCTAAGGTTTCAGAATGTGTTAAGGGTAGTAGCATCCTCCTTGGTGCTCAAAATATGTCTTATATGGAAAGTGGAGCAAGGACAAGTGAAATTTCACCTTCAATGCTTTTAGAATTTGGAGTAGAATATGTTATACTTGGTCATTCTGAATGTAGGTTGTATTTAGCAGAAACAGATGAAATAATAAATAAAAAGATTCTTGCAGGACTTAAGCATCCTTTCAAATACTTAATTTTTTGTGTTGGAGAAACTCTTGATGAAAGAGATTCTGGAAAAACTTTAGAGGTTGTTTTAAATCAGGTTAAAAAGGGGTTAAATTGTGTTTCTGAATCAGATATTCAAAGGATAATTTTAGCTTACGAACCTGTTTGGGCAATTGGAACGGGTAAAACTGCAACTAAAGAAGAGGCAGAAGAGGTTCATAGGGCAATTAGGCTTGAGATTATGAAGCTTTATTCAAAGTCAGCTTCAGACAATATTATAATTCAGTATGGAGGCTCTGTTAATTCAAACAATGTAAAAGAGCTTATGAATGAGCCTAATATTGATGGTGCGCTAATAGGTGGAGCATCTTTAAAGGCTGAATCTTTTTTATCTATAATTAATAATGTTCTTTAGTTAAAGAGGTTTGTTTTGGATTTAGTTAGATTTTTTATTTTTATAATTTTTGTTATTGTTTCGATTTTTATTATCCTTTTAGTTTTAATTCAAGATGAACAGGGTGATGGAATAGGTGGTGTTTTTGGGGGTGGTAGTTCTTCTATTTTTGGGGCAAAGTCTTCAAGTGTTGCTGTAAAAATTACTGGATTTTTTATAGCACTCTTTTTTATCTTTGTAGTTTTGTTATCTTTTCTAAACACTAGAAGAGCAGATGATAGCTTTCTAAATGACATAAAGACTGAAAACAAGAATAGTTCAACTTTCTGGGATGATGAAAATAATGAATCAGATACTAATATTAATGAAATTAAAGAAAACAATTTGAAAGAAAAATAATTTAAATTGGTTACTGTTGTGTATACTATGAGTAGTATTTACTCAAAGTATTTTACATAAAGGAATTTTAAATCATAACCATTATTAAATTTATTAATTTTATTGAAAGTCTATTGTATTTTTATTGTGTTTTTTTAAATAATCTAAAGCACTGCTAAAATGATTTGATCCTAAAAATCCATTGTTTGCTGAATATGGAGATGGATGACTTGTTTCAAGGATTAGATGCTTTGTTGGGTCAATTAGCCCTTTTTTACTTCTTGCTAAATTGCCCCAAAGCATAAACACAATGTTTTTCAAATTTTTAGAGATTATTTTTATTACTTCATCTGTAAAAATTTCCCACCCAATAGCTTTGTGAGAAGAAGGTTTGCCTTCTTCGACTGTTAAAATTGTATTTATTAGAAATACACCTTGAATTGCCCATCTTTTTAAATCTCCGTTTGGGATGGTTTTTATTTTTAAGCTTTTTTCTATTTCTTTAAATATGTTCTGCAAAGATGGTGGAATTTTAATTTTTGAATCTACAGAAAAAGCAAGTCCATTTGCTTGGTTTTTTCCATGATATGGATCTTGTCCAATTATTACCACTTTTATGTCTTTAAATGGTAAAGAATTAAAAGCATTGAATATAAGTTTTGGGGGAGGAAATATTTTCCCATTTTTTGTTTTATATTCATGTTTAATAAATCTTACAAGCCTTTTAAAGTACTCTTTGTTAAATTCATTGTTTAAAACTTCTTTCCAAGATTCTTCAATTTTTACTTTCATTTTTGTATTATATAAGAAATAGTTTGTAATTTGAAATATATTAAAGGACTGATTTGTTATTTTTGAAATTTAATTTTTATTATGGATGATGATGTATTAAAAAGAATAGGTATTTTGTCTAAATTTATTACAGATGAAAAAAAAGCTAGGATTGAGAAAATATTAAGTCTTCGCACTAATTATTTAACATTTGTTCTAGAAGACATTTTTCAGTCTCAAAATGCAAGTGCTACTATTAGAACAGGCGAAATTTTAGGACTTAGTGATGTTCATGTTATTGAAAAAAAGAATAAGCATACTTTAAATCCAGATGTTACTTTAGGATCTTCACAATGGATAAATTTAAATAAGTATAAAAATGCCAAGTTTGCAATTGATAGGTTGAAATCTGATGGATATAGTATAGTGGCCACATCTTTGAATCCCAAATCAATAAATCTTGAAAATTTGACAATTAACAATAAAATGGCGATATTTTTTGGGACAGAATTAACAGGACTTAGTGCAGAAGTATTGGGAGCTGCTGATTTATATGTAAAAATACCTATGTATGGGTTTACTCAAAGTTATAATATTTCTGTAGCTGTTGCAATAGTTATGTATTCTTTATTGATGCGCTTAAGAAAAAGTAGCATTGATTACTTGCTAAATGAAGCTGAGAAATCAAATTTGAGATTAAAATATTATAGACAAGTTGTTAAAAATTATCAATTTATTGAGAATCTTATTAATTCTTAAGCCTCTTTTATTTTTTTCCAAGAATTTATAAATAGGTAAAAAATGGTATCGATTGCAATTATTATTAATGTAATAATAAGAGAGCCTTTTGTAAGTTCGATATTTTTTGTTTCAGGGTAGAATTTAAGTATTGTATTTATAGATATTGAAACTAGAAAATTAGCCAGATATCCAGAAATTAATCTTGATAGAGGATGAATGATCCATAAAGATTTTATTTTTATTTGCTTAAAATAATTGTATAGTAAGATGTTTATATATTGGGATAGAAAAAACACATACGTTCCAATTAATATTGTTAAAATGTATGTAGAGTTATTAAACAGTATTTTAAGATGAATATCTGCGACGTCTAATTTATTATGATTGAATAGTATCGTAAAATAAAGCATAATTGTAAAAGTTATGTTTAGCAAAAGACTCAATACCACGGATTTTGTTGCTTCTTTTTTGCTATATTTTTCTACCATTAAGTTTAAAGAGAATGCTGCCGATAAAAAGGTAATGCCTGATAAATTTAAGGACATTCCAAATATTTTTAAATTTCTTAATATTATAATGTTTGACATTGTTGAAATAATTGCATTGAAACAAAAAAGCCCAGATTTTCCAAAAAATCGGTAAAGAATTCCCAATGCTGTGTATATAAATAGAAACATTCCTGTCCACAAGCTTAAATCAAACATATCCTTATTCATAACATTTAATTGTACCAGATTGATTATCTTAGATAAAGTTTTTTATTCTTGCAAATAACTTTTTCATTTTTCAAGTTTTGTATATTTTGCAAAATATATAAAAGGCGTTCCCAAGAATCCTGCTACACCTTTAATTACGTATGTGGAAATTACTATATTTAGGAAAGCTTGCTTTGGAAATACTTTGAAATATGTTGCTATGCCCACAAAAATTGTTGTATCTATTAAGCCACTTATTAATGTTGATCCATTGGTTCTTAAAAATAAAAACTTAGGAAATTTTTTTTTAATAAGCTGATATAGATAAACATCGTTTAATTGGGATATTAGGTATGCAACAAGATAGGCTAGTAGTAAAGCTGGCATTGAAGAGAAAATGTTTCCTAAACTTTTAAAATTTTCTTGAGTTCTATTTGACATAAAGTGAATTTGTGCATTTGTTAATACTGCAAAGATAATAAAGCTGATAAATCCAATATAAACGGCTTTTTTTGAAGTTTTTTCCCCATAAAATTCTGAGAGTATGTCTGTTGCAACGTATGATGATGCATAAATAATGTTGCCCAATGTAGCATTAATTCCAAATATTGTAATTTGTTTTAAAACTTGAATGTTTGTTATAATAATTGCTACTGCAACCCATGCAAATAATCCGGTTTTTTTAAAAAAAATGGATACAATAATCAAAAATGAATAAGTAGTAAATAGCACGCCAAACCATAAAAATTCATTAAACATAAGATTACCTTTTATTGATATTTGATTTACTATTATAAAATTTTAGCTTAGTTTTTTCAAATAAGGCGGTAAGTATTGTTGTTTTCTTAAAATTATGTTATAATAACTTTTATATGAGGGGATGTTTTGGATTTGACTGAAAATGCTAATATTGTAAGTTGCAGGCAGAGGGAATCTCTTAAAACTTCTAAAATAAATGCAAAAAATAATAACTTTACAAGCTCAAATCTTGTAATGGCTGCTTAAGTTAGCAGAGAGTTTTGTTGAATTTGGCTTTGAGGTTCACTTATACTCTTTTCGACATCAAAGCTTGCTTAAAAATGTTTTCAAGTTGGTTTTTAGGGACTTTTATACTTGAGAGCAATTTGGCGGTTTGCTAGTATTTCCAAACCATATTGCTTAATAAAATACTAGATAAGCTTGTAGAAGCTTATAGTATTGTTTTTAGGACGCGGGTTCAATTCCCGCCATCTCCATTTCATTCTTTTGTTTATCCTTTAAATATAATTCTTATTCCTAACAAGCATTGCTAAGCTTAGAAAATTCGTTGTCATTATTTTAAGCGTCCTATCGGAATCGAACCGACATCATTAGCTTGGAAGGCTAAGGTAATAGCCATTATACGAAGGACGCAATACAATAATTTACTTATATAAAAAAAATCAATTTATGTCAATAAGATTTATTGTAATGTTATTTTTAGCTAGCAATTTTTTTTTTAAATAAGTACAATTAATTTAGCTTAAATGTAGTCAAGTACAAAAACTTGTGTGGAGGAAATTGATGGGAGAGAGAGGGGAAGTATACTCTGAAAAACTATTTACAGAGTCCGAGAGAACTTATTTTTTTAATGTCAAGGAAAATAGAAAAGGAGATTATTTTTTAAATATTGTAGAGAGCAAAAGAAGTCCAAGTGGAGATTTTGAAAGACATTCTATTTTTGTATATGAAGAGAATATAAATGAGTTTGAATCCAATTTGCTTAAGGCAATAGCGGTTATTAAGCAGAAAGTATCTACGGGGGCCGGCGGTTCTTCTGCAAGGCATAATAAAGGGTATGGTGAATATGGGGAGAGATCTAAATTAGACGATTCTAGATTTGATAAGAAATCTCATTTATCAGGCGGGCGATTTAAAAAGAAGGATTATTAAATTTTATTATTTTTATTTTTTAAATTAGTTTGAAATTTTTTCTATGAAGGCTTAAAACCCCATATTTCTTTATTGCGTTTTTATGTTCTTTTGTGGGGTATCCTTTATTTTTTTTGAGTAAATACAATGGATAAATTTTATCGTATTCATCCATTAGTTTGTCTCTTTTAACTTTAGCAATAATTGAAGCAGCTTTTATTTCATCTATTATTGAATCTCCTTTAATTATTGCTTTAACATTTTTTGCTGTTATTTTGGGGACAAATTTGCCATCTACAAGTACTAAGCTGCAATTTAATTTTAGGTTTTCGTATGCAGTTTGCATTGCAAGAAGGGATGCTTTGTGAATATTTATTTTTTCTATTGTTATATTTGAAATTTCAGCAAATGCATAATATGAGTTTTCAAGTATTAATGAGGATAGGTACTCTCTTTTTTCTTTTTTTAGTTTTTTAGAATCATCCAATTCGTTTATAAAACTGGGTTTTTTTTAAAAACCACAGCAGCACTTAGAATAGGTCCAAAAATACAACCCCTTCCGACTTCATCTATTCCGCAAATCATAATTGACCTTTTTTTAAAATATTTTTATTTATTATAATATGAAATTGTAGATTTATCAGTAATTGGTTTTTAATTTTAATTGGGAGTTAGTTTGGTTTTAAAAAAAATAGTGCTTTTAGGGTTTAAATCTTTTCTAAATAGACAAGAGTTTGAAATAGGTGAAAATTTAAGTTTTATTGTGGGGCCTAATGGATGTGGGAAGAGCAATCTTATTGATGCTGTACGTTTTTGTATGGGAGAAGATAATTTGAAATTTTTAAGGGTTGAAGATATTTCCGATTTAATTTCTGTTTCAAAATTAGGAAAATCAAATTTTGCTGAAATAACTCTTTTTTTTAGCAACGTTAACTCTGAAAAATCGACTTTAAAGGAATTTGATGAAGATTTTTATATTCGCAGGCGTCTTTATAAGGACGGTTCAAGTGGATATTATTTTAATAATAAAATTTTGAATTTTCAAGATTATAATAGACTTTTGAACAGTTTTAAGTTTAAAAAATCGCCTTATATGTTTATAACTCAAGGTAGAGTTGAGGATATTTCTTTGGAAAGAAATGTAAATCTCAAATCTTTAATTGAACAAGCAAGCGGAATAGATATTTTAAAAATTGAAGAAGAAGAGGCCTTAAAAAATTTTAAGCAATCTAATCAAAATTTATCATCTTTGCTGTCTCTGCAAGAAAATTTAAGGCAAAAGTACGATAACATAAAAAATGTTTTCCTTTTGAGAAAAAAACATCAAGATTTAAGTCAAAAATTAGAAGCTTTAGAAAAAACAATAACGTTAAAAAAGCTTTTCAATATTAATTTTGATCTTAATGTCTTGAAGAGCGAATTAAATTTAGACGGTTTGAGTAAATTTTTATCTTCTGGTTTTAAAGAAAAGTTAGAATTTTATTCATTTAGAGAAAAAAATGTTATTAATAATATTCAAGAATTAGAAAAAGATCTTGAGTTTATGAAGTCTAAAATTCTTGGGCTAGAGATTAAAATTCAAAAATTAGAGCAAGAAAAGACGTTAAAGATGAATTTGGAAGATAAGTTTGTCAAGAGCAAATCTGAGTCTGAAGAGAAAAAAAATTCTATAAATAATAATTTATATCAATTAAATAGTTTGCTTAAAGAAAAGAAAAATGATTTTTTTTCTTTAAGTGACGAGATTAATAGGTATACTAAAAGTTTTTTTGAACTTGTTGATCTAATTTTGTCTGTATTAAAGAGTGCCAAATCAGAAGAATTTGTTTTATTAAAAGAGAATATATTGGATTCTCTTAAACTTTTTGAAGAATCATTGAGTATAAAATATATTAAAGAGATTAGGGTAAATTTAATCAAGTATATAAGCAAAGATGAGAATCTTTTGGCTTTATTGAGGGATAAAATTGAACCTATTTTCGATCAAAATGTTAATTTGAAAAAATTTTTGCTCGAAAAAAATGCTTTAAAATCAAATCTTGCCAAAGAGATAACAAATATCGAGAGATTAATCGAAGAAAAGACTCTTCAATTAAATGATGTATTAGGTGAGCTTGAGTATATAGAGCTTTCTAAATTTAAAAATTTGGATGAAATTAAACTTATAGATGGTAATTTAGAATTTTTATTTGAATCTAAGAATAGCCTTGATGAAGAGCTTAAAGACTTATATTTAAAGCTTGAAAATTTAAATTTAGAAAAAAGCGATATTCAGCTTAATTTAAGCAATCTTATTGGTGCTTCAAAATTCAGTAGTGAGCCTTTTAAGGAGAAAGATTTTAATTTTTTAGTTTTTTTAAATGATTTTAAAAAAACTAATTATTATGAATATATAAAAAAACAGACAGAATACGAATTTCTTTTAAATTCTAATGTAAGCATTAAGAGCGAAATAGAAAATTTCAATGCTTCTAATGAAATGTCTGATAAATTTAAATTGGAAGAAGATCTTGCAACCAGAGAGTTGTTGCGCAAAGAGATAGATGCAATCAATCTGGGTGATTATGTATTTTTCAATATTGATAAAGAATTTGATGAAACTAAGGAGCGTTTTGAAAAAGTAAGTTTACAAGTAGAAGATTTAAAGCTTTCAAAATATTCATTACAAAAGCTTCAAAAAAAAATAAAAAATGAGATTTATAAAAAATTTAGAGAATCATTTGATGAGATTAATAAAAATTTTTCTTTCTTTTTTAAAAAAATTTTTAAAGGAACCGCTAGTCTTTTTTATAATGAAAATACTGATAATGTTGAGATTAGAATAAATTTTTCAAACAAGTTTGTTAAAAACAATAACATGCTTTCAGGTGGCGAGAGTGCTTTGGTTAGTATGGCTTTTTTATTTGCACTTTATTATTATTCTCCTGCTTGTTTTTGCATGCTTGATGAAATAGATGCAGCTCTTGATTTTGAAAATAGCAAAAAACTTTCTTTACTTTTAAGAGAATTGGGGAAAAAGATCCAACTCTTAGTAATAACCCATAATGCATATGTTTCTGAGGGTGGTGAAAATTTGATAGGCATTACACTTGATAATGGTGAAAGCAGGGTGTTTAATATATAATTAAGTTAGATTTAAGGAAATTAACATGCAAGATAGAAAGTTTAGTTTTAGAAAATATTTTTTAGTTTCAATATTTTTGATTTTTATTGTTTCAGGTATTACTTATTTTTATTCAACACAAATGTTGGAAAAATCTCAAAAGTCTGTTGAAGACAATTTAGACGCTAAGGTTAAATTAGTTGATATGGAAGATTTTTATTTTGATTTAAATGAATGTCTAAATATGGATGATTTTTTTATTCCAAGACCTGATTTTTTAAATGAAAATTTAAATAAAAATTTAGTTGTTGATGGATTGATTAAAAATAAATTTCTTGATGAGAATTTTTTCAAGGATCTTTGGATTAAAAAGGAAAATTTATTTAACGTTGATATTGAGAAGGAGAATGAAAAATTAATAGATAAGATTTTAGAAATTTCCAAATGATTAGAAAATATTTGATTTATATAAGTTTGCTATTTATTGTTTTTGAAGTTTGCTCTAAGCCAGCTTTTATAAGTCAAGACGATTTGTATGAGCTTGATTTTAGTAGTGGAGAGGTAGATATTAGTGTAAATACCAATTCAAAATTTAATCTTTCTTTTAAAGATGAGTCTTGGATTTATATCAAAAGCATTGAAAATGAAGCTTTTATTAAGTTAATTGGAGAATCTTATGATAACGGTGCTGTTTTTACTTTTCAAACTTTTAAAAAAGAAGGCAAAATTAAATTGGTTTTCACTTATCAAAATGTTAAAGATTCAAGTGAATTTAATAAGATAATTATCTTGAAAATTACAAAGAATTTTGAAGTTGCAATTCCACATGGTGTTGGTGGCGGCTCTAGCAAGGACAATAACATTGAAAGTGGTAATAATCTTGAACTTGGGGGGAGTAGTATTAGCGGGGCAACCTCTAAAGATATTATTGTCAGGGCTTTAAATTTGTCTTACATAAATGATTACAAAGGAGCAATAGATTTGCTTAATAGGTATAATTTCAATGACGATAAATATATTTTATTGAAGGCGGAAATTTATTATAAAAATGGTGATTATTTAAAATCTTATGAAAGTTATTTGAAATTGAAGAGTAAATATTTTCAAAGCATTGTTTTTGATCTAATTAAGCTTGGTATAGAATTAAATATTAAAGAAGAGGTTTTAGAGAACGCTAGATATTTAGTTGAAAAGAATGTTGATTTTTCTGAGAGTGTTTATCTTGAGATCTTTGAATTCTTAGTAACGAGGGGAGAGCATGAGTTTGCTTTAAATTTTAGCTCTCTTTACTTTCCTAAATATATTAATTCAAGCTTTTCAGACAAATATAGTTATTTATTGGGAAAACTTTATGAGTCTGAGAGCAAGCATAAAGATTTTTTAAAGGCCCTGTATTACTATAAATTGGTTATTGATAATTACCCTTTTAGTTATTATTATGAGAGAGCCAAGATAAGATATTTATTTTTAAAGCGGTTTTTTTAGGAGACATGATATGATAAGGAGAAAGCTTACTAAACAACTTGAAATAATAAAAGATTATCTTTGGGATATGAAAGAATGTGTGCTTAAGATTATCGATGATTCTTTAATAGCCTTAGAATCTAAAGATAAAAATTTAGCCAAAAAAATAATCAATGAAGATGAAAAAATAATAGATGATTATCAGTACGATATTGAAGATTTGTGCGGAAGAATAATTGCAACTGAGCATCCTGTTGCTACAGAGCTTAGAGAAATTTTAGCAATTATTAAAATAATAAGCTCTCTTGAAAGGATTGCAGATCATGCTACTAAGATTGTAAAGGTTGTTCTTCTACTTGAATCAGATTTGGATGATTTTGATTTTCTTAATTTATATTTTAAACCTTTAAGAGAAATGGCCGATACAGCTAAAGAAATGTTGTCTGATATTTTTGACGCATATTTTGATGGAGATTTTACCAAAATATTAAAGATAGTTAAGTATGACAATATAATAGATAAATTATTTTCAAAGCAGAAAAGTATTGTTATTAATGCAATGAAAAAAAATCCTGAAAATTTGGATTATCTTTTAAATATATTATTTTTGAATAGTTTTTTAGAAAGAGTAGGCGATCATGTGGCAACAATTGGTGAATTGCTCTATTTTATTAGAATAGGTGAAAAAGTAAACTTAACTTAGTAGTATTATTTTTAGACCTTTTAAGCTAAATAAATTTTGCATAATAGAAAATTTATTATAAAAAGAATTGATGCTTATGCGCATTAATTCTTTTTATAGGTGGCAGGCATTATGTATTCAAGATTTTTGTTTCCTCTGATTGTTTCTGAATGTCCAATTAAAAGATAAGAATCTTTTTTGAGGTAGGAGTTGAATTTATTGGCAAGGTTATTTCTAGTTTTTTCATCAAAATAGATCATGACATTTCTGCAAAATATTAGGTCAAATTTTTTGCTAAATGGAAATTTTTCATCCATTAAATTTAATTTTTTAAAGTAAACCATTTTTTTTAAAATTTCTTTAACTTGGAATTTATCATCTTGAAGTTGATTTAAATATTTAATTTTTAAATATTTGGGCAAATTTATTATGCGATCTTCAGGGTAAATCCCTTCACGAGCCTCATTTAGAACGCTAATTGAAATGTCTGTTGCTAAGATTTTGACTTTAAAATTTACTCTATTATGTTCCATATATTCTTTTAGTATCATTGCAATTGTATAAGGCTCTTCACCACTTGAACAGCCAGCTGACCATATTCTAATTTCTGAGTTTTCTGAGTTTAATATTTTTTCAGTAAGTTTGGGTAATATTTTATTATTTAAAAAATCAAAATGCTTAGATTCTCTGAAAAAATAAGTATGATTTGTTGATATTTTGTCTATTAATTCGATTAATTGAATATTTCCAGTGCTTTTTTCTAAAAAGTTGATGTATTCAGTAAAATTTTTAAAACCTTTAACTTTCAGAAGGGATGATAATCTGCTTTCAATTAGCAGCTTTTTTTTTTCGCTGAGATTGATTCCAAAATTATTGTAAACTATTTTTATTAATCTTAAAAGCTCGTCCTTAGTTATATTTATATTAATGTTGAATTTGTTTTGATTCATATTCATATACTTTTGATCCCATTTTCCTTTTTTATCCATAGCGATTCGTTTTCATACTAGAAATGTAAAATTTTTTTAGTTCTATAATACTTAAGCGTATAGCTTAAGTTAGATATTTCAATTGCAATAATTTTTCAATTGTGATAATTTAGTAGTTAAATTATTAGTATGCTTACTTATTAAAGGTTGTTTTATGCGAAAAAGAAGTAGAAAAGTCAAAAATGATTTAGTTGTGCTTGAATCTAAAGAAAAAAAAGTTGGTATGTGGGGTATTTTTGCTCTTATTTTAATTGTTTTCGGATTTATTATTGCACCTTTACTTCCAGGGATATTTGATAATGCTCATTCATCTGGTTTAAAATTTGGTTCTTATAAAGGTCAACCTATTTACTATAAAAAAGATAGTAAGTTTGCCAAATATGTTAATTATTATTCAAATCTTTATTCTAGATTGCAGGGTAATGCTAAAAATATTAATACAGATTATAATGCCTGGTATTTGGCATTTATGAAATATGTTGAGGATGTTGCTTTTTTGGACTTAGTAAAAAAATATAATTTTTACATTTCTAAGGAAATGCTGAATAAAAATTTACTTAAATCTCCAGAATATTTAGACTCTAGTGGAAATTTCAGTTCTAAAAGATATAATAAAGCTTCTGATTATCAAAAAGTTAAAATTTATGATGATATGGTAGAAAATATATTGTTTTCTAATGTTAAAATTTTTTTAAATAGTAATTTGATATTTCCCGATTCTCTTTTTGATCTGATTAAAAATATGAGTACTGTGGAAAGGCATATTTCATATCTTTCTCTTTCCTATCAAGATTTTTCTAATAAAGAGGTAATATCTTATGCTGAGAAAAATTTAAATTTATTCAAACGTTTATCGCTTGCATCTATTCGTTTTAAAAATATGAATGATGCTCGAAATGCTCATGATAAGCTATTAAACAAAACTCCATTCGAAGAGCTTGCTAAGCTTTATTCAGATGATATAGCTAATTTCAAGGGAGTTGTTTCTTTGGATAAGTATTATTTTGATTTAGATCTTAATGTTGAAAAGAAAGAAGATCTAAATTCCATTTTTTCTTTAAGAGAAGGTGAATTTAGTAAGCCTATTAAGATTAAAAATAAAAATGAATATCAAATATATAAGGCATTTAGTAATGTTCATGATTTTGATAAAAATTCAGATCGTGATATTAGTTCTGTTAAAAATTACATTGAAGCTTATGAACCAAGTGTTATTGAAGCTTATTTGGAAAATAAGCTATCTGATTTTCTTGGTGATGTTAAATTTAGCAGTTTAAGCCAAGTTCTTGAAAAATATCAACTTAACTTAAAAGAAGAAATTGTTAATTTGTCTTATAATATCAATGTTTACCCCAATACTTTAAAGGAGTTGGTTGAGTTTAATAATAGCAAGTCTTTTTATGATATTATTTTTGGATTAAAGGAAAATTCTTGGTCTAAGCCTTTTGTGGCAAATAAAAAAGTTTATTTATTTTTTCTCAATTCAGTTAAAAAAAGATCTAATCAGCTCAAAGAAGAGATCAAAAATGAAAAACTTCTTGACAATTTTAACATTGCGAATAGTGGTTTGATTACAGATTTTTTGCTGAATAAAAAAGATTTTGTTAATAATTTTAATGAGTCGTTTTTTGCTTTGCAAAACTTTAGTCAAAATTAAGAAATTAATGTTATGACAAAGGTTTTGGTTGTTAGTGTGATTGCTCTGAGTAAGGATAAAGAATTAATCCCATTTTATAAATTTTTGTTTTTATTCTTTTTTTTTACATTGCTTGCTTGCTCCAAGGTAAGTAAAGATTTTATTGTTTTTAACAAAGATGTAAAGACTTCTTCCAGGACCGATAATCCAAATTCCAATGTTTTAGAAGTTAATAAAATGGAAGATTTTTTTGGAGATATTATAGATTTAAAAGGTTATAAAATTCTTTCAGTTCAGCAGGAAAATTTAAATTTAGATGTGTATTTTGAGCAGGTAGTTTTAGCTCAAAATTTTTCAAATCTTAATGCATATTTGTTTATTATTGGTTTTGATCCTAAAATTAAAGCTGGAACCATTCTTTTTAAAACTCAAATAGATATTGATCCAAAAAATTCTTATAACATGTATCTTGAAGATATTACAGGTGATTATGATTTTAATATAGTTGTTCAAGGATTTTTAGAAGATAAATCTGTTTTGTATGTTTTTCAAAAATCTGTTTTAAATGATGTGTCTTCTTATAGGCCTATATTTTTTGACAAAGTTAATGGCACTGTTCTTATTAATAAGTATGCAAGATCTTCAGCTTATGAAGAAAATAGATCAAGAGAAAGCTATCCTATTTCTTTAGAAAAATATGAAAAAGTGGGGGAAGATTTAATAATCAGCAAGATTGAAAAATATGAATATTCTCATGTTCAGGGTAGATATTATCTTTCTTCCATGAGTGAAAAAGTTGGTAAAATTGATAATAATATTTATAAAACTTTAAAGAATTTTAGCAAAGATGAAGTTTATAAATTTTTGCATGGAGTTTGGTATGATGTTCATGATTATAATAAAATGCATACTAAAGATATTGATGAAGTTTTATTCTTGTCTTTTGAAAGGCAATCAAGCGAGATTAATCTTTTTAGGAAAAATTCTCAAGAAGTTGCAAAGATTGAATATATTTCAAAACCTGCTTACAATACTCTTAATGTTAGCGCAAAGTCTCTTTTCTCAGATTTGATAGTCTACAACTTTTGGATCAAAATTGTAGATAAAGAAAACATTGAAATCAAAATTGATACTAGTACAAATTCTTATGATAATAGTGGATTTTCGGGTGCATTTAAGAGATTTGATGAGAATGTCTTAAATGTTAAAAAAGGAAGTGGTGATATTTATTTTATTCCTAGTGGAAATTACGTGTATAAGGATAAAATTTATGATTTTTCTTACCCCAATTTAACTTATATTGATGAGAATAAAATTTATTATGGTATTTTTAATATTTTTCCTTTAAAAAATAATTTTGTTCTTGAATATGAGATTGACATGGGTAGTTACAAGCTTGTTGAATCTTTTTTCCTTGAGCATAGCGAAAGAATTGTTCAAAAGCAAAAATTTTCTACAATCATTTTAAATCCTATTAAAATTTTAAAAGATGATGTAAGCTTAGTTAAAGGGCAAAAATTAAAGCTTGAGCGAATAGAAAAAATATGATAATAGTTTTTATGAAAATATTGAGAAGTATTATAACTTATTTTAATGTTTTATTGTTTTTTTTGATTTTAATTTTTTTTTTATTTCCTTTTTACTTGGTTTGTAAAATTTTTTTAATTGAACGTTATGTTGTTAGACTTAGTTTCATTATGATGCGAGCTTGCATTAAAATTAGCTTATGGCTTGCTGGAATTAAAATTATTGTTACGGGTTCTGAGAATATTCCTAAAAAAAGCAATGTAATAATAATGGGAAATCATATTGCGGCTATGGATCCTTTAATTTTTATTTATACTTTTGCCTGTCCATTTGTAATATTGGCAAAACACTCGTTGCTTAGGATTCCTTTTGTGAATATTGTTTTGATTGTTATGGGTGTTATTTTTGTTAATAGAAGGAGCATAAGATCTGCTGCTACTGCTGAAGTTAAGGCGATAAAGGTTATGAGAGAGGGTAGATCTATTGGAATTTTCCCAGAAGGGACTAGAAATAGAGGGGGAGATACTAGGGTTTTTAAAAAAGGTTCAATTAAGATGGCATTAAAAACAGGAACATCGATTCTTCCTGTTACTCTTTATAATACTAATAACTTTTTTATTAAAAATGTTATTTTTAATTCTGGACTGTCTGTTTATATTCATGTCCATCCTTTGATAGATGTTTTAAAATTAAGTGAGTATGAAAAAGAGAATCTCACTAGTATTATTAGAGATCAAATAGTTAAAAAGCTTGAAGCTATTAAAATTTAATTTATAAAGCAAGGATTTAGATGAAGACTCAAAATTATGATGAAAGTAAAATAATCACTCTATCTTCTCTTGAACATATTAGATTAAGATCTGGTATGTATATTGGACGTTTGGGAGATGGCTCTAATATTGATGATGGCATTTATGTTTTAATTAAAGAGATAATAGACAATTCAATTGATGAGTTTATTATGGGCTACGGAAATGAAATTTTTATAAAAAAAGAAAATAATCTTATTTCTATTAGGGATTATGGAAGAGGAATTCCTCTTGGAAAAGTTATTGAGAGTGTTTCAGTTATTAATACTGGAGCCAAGTACAATGACGATGTTTTTCAATTTTCTGTAGGGCTTAATGGGGTTGGAACTAAGGCAGTTAATGCCTTAAGTTCAAGATTTTTAGTAAGATCAACAAGAAATGGTAAATCTTTTGAGGCTTTGTTTTCTAAGGGAAAATTATTGGAATCTAGAGAAATAAAGTCTTCTGATAAAGATGGTACTTATGTTGAGTTTTTAGCAGATTCAGAAATATTCGGGAAATATTCTTATAGTGAAGATTTTCTCAAGAGAAGATTTTTCCATTATGTTTGTTTGAATAAGGGACTTATAATAAACTATAATGATCAAATTTTTGAATCTAAAAATGGTCTTTTAGATTTTTTGAATTCAGAAATTAAGAGTGATGATTTGCTTTATGATATTGTTTACTATTCTAGTAAAACTTTAGAATTTGCTTTTTCCCATACAAATAATTATGGGGAGACTTATTTTTCATTTGTTAATGGTCAATATACCAATGATGGAGGTACCCATCAGACTGGTTTTAGAGAAGGCTTTGTAAGAGCTATTAACGATTTTCTTAAAAAAACATATTCCTCTACAGATATTAGGGAAGGGCTTGTTGCAACTCTTTCTGTTAAAATTAAAGATCCAATATTTGAAAGTCAAACTAAGAATAAGCTTGGAAATATTGAAACTAGAGGCAATGTTGCAAAGGAAGTGCAGAAGATAATTTCTGAAATTTTATATAAAGATAAAATACTTGCAAAATTGATTGAGAAAAAAGTGGTTGACAATGAACGACTCAGAAAAGAATTAAGTAGTGTAAGAAAAGAAGCAAGAGAGAGAGCAAAAAAAATATCTTTTAAAATCCCTAAGCTTAAGGATTGCAAATTTCATTTTAATGACAGCAGTACTCAGTCAGAACAAACTATGATCTTCTTAACAGAGGGGGACTCTGCAACAGGTTCAATGGTGTCTTGTAGAGATGTTTATACTCAGGCTATATTTTCTCTTAGAGGAAAACCTCAAAATATGTTTGAAAAGAATAAATCTGAAATATACAAAAATGAAGAGCTTTATAATATGATGGTAGCTCTTGGCATTGAAGAATCAATTGAAAATTTAAGGTACAATAAGGTTGTAATAGCAACCGATGCAGATTTTGATGGATTTCATATTAGAAATTTATTGTTAACTTTTTTCTTGACTTTTTTTGAGGATTTAATTTTAAATGGGCATATGTATATTTTAGAAACTCCTCTTTTTAGGGTTAGGAACAAAAAAATCACGACCTATTGTTATTCTGAGGAAGAAAAGCAAAAAGCCATTCTTGAGCTTAAGGGGGGATGTGAAGTAACAAGGTTTAAAGGCCTTGGTGAAATTTCTCCAAATGAATTTAAAGGCTTTATTGATATTAATAGCATTAAGCTTACAAAGGTAGACCTTTTTAATATTAAAGAAATAAAAGAGAAATTGGGTTTTTATATGGGACAAAATACTCCTGAGAGGCGGAATTTTATTATGGAGAATTTGATTTAATGGATATTAGAACTGTACTTAAAGATAATTTTTTGCAATATTCATCTTATGTTATTAAAGATCGTGCTATTGCTAGTGTTGTTGATGGGTTTAAGCCAGTTCAAAGGAGAATTATACATTCTCTTTTTGAAATGCATGATGGCAACTTTCATAAAGTTGCAAATGTTGTTGGTAATACAATGAAATATCATCCCCACGGCGATACGTCAATTTATGAGGCTCTTGTTAATATTGCCAATAAGGATCTATTTATTGAAAAGCAGGGCAATTTTGGCAATTTGTTTACAGGTGATCCTGCTTCTGCTTCTAGATATATTGAATGTAGGCTAACTCCCTTAGCTTTTGATGTTCTTTACAGCAAAGAGATAACAATTTATGAATCTTCTTATGATGGAAGAAATAATGAACCCTTGCTTTATCCTGCCAAAATTCCTGTTATTTTAATTCAAGGAAGTGAGGGAATTGCTGTTGGAATGGCAGCTAAAATATTGCCTCACAATTTTAATGAGATTTTAAATGCAGTAAAGAGCGAGCTTCTTGGAGAGAGTTATGATATTTATCCTGATTTTCCAACGGGAGGAATAGTTGATGTTAATGAATACGCTGACGGTAACGGTAAAGTTTTAGTTAGAGCTAAGATTGAAACCATAGATGAAAAAACAATTGTAATAAGGGAATTGCCCTTTGGTGAGACTACTGAGAGCTTAATATCTTCGATTGAGAAAGCAATTAGAAAAAATTATATTAAAGTTTCAAGCATTAATGACTTTACTGCTGAAAATGTGGCCATAGAGCTATCTTTACCTAGGGGTGTTTATGCAAGCGAAGTGATTGAAAAGTTGTATCATTATACAAATTGTCAGATATCAATTTCTGTTAATTTATTGTTGCTTAGCGAGAGATATCCTGTTGTTTATACTATTAAAGATCTTATCAAGTTTCATGCAGCCCATCTTCAAAAAATTTTAAAAATGGAACTTGAATTGCAAAAAAGCAAGATTCTTGAAAAAATATTTTATAAAACACTCGAGCAAATTTTTATTGGAAAAAAGATTTATAAACTTCTTGAAACAATTTCTAAAGAAGAAAATATTGTAAGTATAATATTGTCAGAGGTTTTAAGGTACAAAGAATCTTTTTCAAGGGAAGTTTTAAAGGAAGATGTTGAAAATTTGCTTAAAATTCCAATTAGAAAAATAAGTCTTTTTGATATTGATAAGAATTCCAAGGATATTAAAATTTTAAATAAAGAATTAAAGAGTATAAATAGCAATATTTCTTCAATAAAAGGGTATTCAATAAATTTTATTGATTTACTGCTTGCAAAGTATTCTAAAGAGCATCAAAGAAAGACTAAAATTTCTTTAATCAAATCAAAGAATGTAAAAGAAATAGCTACAAAGAATATGAAAGTTTATTTGAACTTGGCAGAAGGTTTTGTAGGAACAAGTCTTTTTGATGGTGAATTTATTGGAAATGCTAGTTATTATGATAAAATATTAGTTTTTAGAGAAAATAGTTATGTTCTTAAAAATATTGAAGACAAGACATTTATAGATAAAAAGAATGTATGTGCTTTAGTTTATGATATAAATAATTCAAAAGAGCAAATATTTTCAATAATTTATTTTAACAGGCTTGACAATTTTTATTATGTTAAAAGGTTTAAAATAGATAAATTTATTACAGATAAGGTTTATGAATTTTTGGGAGAAAATGATGAATTTGTCGATTTTTCATTGAATCCCGAATTTGTAGAATTTTCTACAAATAAAGACATTGTTAAAAGAATTGAAATTGATAATTTTATGGTCAAATCAAGAAGCTCTATTGGGAAGCGAATTTCAAGTAATAATTTGAAAAAAGTTAAATTTAAATAACTTTAAAAACCTTTTTTAAATTTCATTAATATGCTACCATAGTACCAGTTTTAATAAAGGGGTTTTTATGAATAAACTTTTAATTTTTGTTTTGGTAACCTTTTGTGTTTTTTCTAGCTTTGCTCAGGCTAATGATTCTAAAAATGGTGCGTTTGGGATGAGTGCTGGGGAAAAACTTTTGGTTTATGAAACTAGCAAGCAAGATCCTATTGTACCATTTTTATTGAACCTTTTTTTAGGGTTTGGAATAGGCTCCTTTGCTCAAGGAGATGTTCTTGGAGGTTCTCTTATTCTTGGATTTGATGCGGTTGGTATAGGACTTATACTTACGGGGGCTTATTTGGATATCAAAGCGCTTGATGGTATTACTAAAAAAGCTGCTTTTCAATGGACTTGGGGTAAGGGAGTTATGTTAGCAGGTGTGGTTACTATGGCTGTGACAAGATTGACAGAAATTATTCTTCCATTTACATTTGCTAATAGTTATAATAGGAAGCTAAAAAATAGCCTTAATGTAGCTTTAGGAGGATTTGAACCTAGTTTTGATGTTGCAATGGGCCAATCCAGTGCTCTTGGGTTTGAACTGTCTTTCAAAAAAAGCTATTAATTTTATTTATTACAAAAATGGGTAATTGCAATTCTGTATTGCAATTGCTCAATTGTAATTAAAAGAGCTTTTACTTGTATTTTATTTCTCTACTAAGATCTTTTTTTATGCTTTTTTGTTTTAATATTTCTCTTTTATCATACAATTTTTTTCCTTTACATATTCCAACTTCTACTTTAATTATTGATTTTTTTAAATAAAAACTAATAGGAATTAAAGTATATCCCTCTTTTTCTTTAAATTTTTTTAGTCTTTGCAATTCTCTTTTTTTGATTAAAAGTTTTCTGGGCCTTAATTCATCATGATTGAAGATATTACCTTCTTTATATTTTGATACGTGCAAGTTTTCAAGCCACAATTCTTCTTTTTTTATGCTTGCAAAGCTATTGTTAAATGATAATTTTTTTGCCTTTATTGATTTCACTTCAGTTCCTTTTAGCACTATTCCACAACTTATTTTCTCTTCAATAAAGTAATTAAATTTTGCTTTTTTGTTTTCAAGAAGCAAAGTGTTTGTGTTCAAATCTATTCCTTTTATTCCTTTGATACAATCAACCTAAAACCAATGTTTGGAGAACTCCAGTTTTTCAAAAAAGAGGCTTTGGTTGATGGATTGAGTAAATTATTATTTTGCTGGGAATATGTTCTAATTTCTGTTATCAATGAGTAAAAATTTGAATTTTCGCTATAAAAATTTTTTTCATTTTTAAATATTGCGATATCATTAAAAGATGAATTTTGCATTAAATTCCAAAATCCAACTTTTTTTGATATTTCATTAATATTTAATGGGTTTTTGTTTAGTTCTTTTTGGCATAATTCCCATTCTTGTGATATAGGCAGTCTTGCTTTGAGTCCTGTGGGAAGTTTTTTAGAGTACCAGTTGGCGTATTCTATTGCTGAGAAATAAGATATTCCGGTGATAGCCTCATTTAAGCCTATTTGATTAAAATTTTTAAGATAATTTTCATCTACAAGTTGTTCTTTAATTAAATTTTCTTTGTTATTTAATGCCCATTTTGGATTTTCTTTTAAAAAATCTTGATACTCGTATTTTGTAACATTTTGTTCTTGAATAAGAAATTCTTTTATGCTATAGGTAGATTTTAGTGAAATGTTTTTTGAATCTAATTCATAATTTTGAATTTTTTCTATTTTATTTGAATTTATTTTTTTAAATCCAGGTAATTTTATATTAATTTTTTCATTTTTAGAAATTAATTGAATATTTTCATTGTCTAGAGTTTTGGCTAATGTTTTAACCCAAGGCTCATTTTTTGTTAGTATTTTTAAATCTTTATCTAAATTTTCTAAAAACCAAAAGATGGCTCTACTTTCTAAATCAAAATTTGTTTTCAAAGAGTTCCATATTTCTTCTTGATTACTGTTGTCTTGGTCTATTGAATATATAGCTTTATATGAATTTAGAAAGTCTTTAAACATTTCGGTTGAATTTAAGTAAGGTATAGAATCTTTTAGAAATTTTTTAATGTATTTGGGATGTTCTTTAAGTTCGCTAGATATTAATGAAAAAACAGGAATTAGTTTTGTATTTTCATTAATATTTTTTATTTTCACCATTATAGAGAGTTCTTTTTGTCTTTGTTTAATGATTTTTTCAGGATCAACCAGCTCTAAATTTATTTGCAAACTGTAGTTTCCAAAAAATTTGTTGTGAATTTTTATCTTTTGTTCGTAAGTTTTAAATCCCATTCTCTTTGCTCTAATAATTCCTTCAGTGGCATTTATATATTTGTTAAGCGGGGTTCTACCGATATATTTTTCGTTTAAATATATGTAAGTGTTTTCAATATTGGAATCTATTTTTAAATATGCTCCTGGATTTTTAAATTTAGGTATGATTATTAAAGTTGATATTAAGCTTAAAAGCAATATTATTGTTGTAAGAAATACGTAAACCTTAGGGGCTATTTCTAGGATTGGCTTTAATTTAACTTCAAAAAGCTCAACATTTGAATTCTCGTCAACTTCTTTCATCTTTTAAAGTATAGAAAAGTATTTAAATAAGTGTCAATATTTTGTATGATTTAATTCTTGAGGTTAGGTTATGTATTTAAGAAGATTGGATAAATTTGCATCTTTTTTGGTACACATTGTTGAGAAATATTTGACACATAGAAAAAGAAAGAAATATTTTTCCAAATTAAGGGCTAAGAAACGAGGATTTTTGCTTAACTTTTTATTTGATTTTATAGCAGCGGCAATTTTTGTATTGGTAATAAATCAATATTTTGTTCAAGCTTATAAAATACCATCAGGGTCAATGGAAAATGCTCTTCAAATAGGGGATTTTTTATTTGTAGATAAATTTTCTTACGGTCCTGAGCTTTTACCAGGGTTATTTAAAATTAATGGCTTTAAAGCCCCAGAAGAATCCGATATTATTATTTTTGAAAATCCAGAGTATAAATCAAAGGGTGTTTTTTTTGATATCTTTCAAAGAATACTTTATATGTTAACATTATCCTTTATTGATCTTGATAGAGATGAATATGGCAATCCCAATGTTAGATTTCTTGTGAAAAGAGGTGCATTTGCAGATGGTAAAATTGTTAGATTTAATAACGGCAAGGCTTATATTAAAAGAGAAGGCGAGGAAAATTTTATTTTAGAAGATTCTTATTGGGATTTGGTTGATAAAAATTTTAAAATTAAAAAAATTGTGGCAAATGAGGACTATGGGATTTATGGTGATTTTGCTATGTTTGTTGCTCTTAGCCAGTTAAATATAAATTTAAGTAGCACTCCCGATTTTTCATTTTTTGATGTTAGAATGATTGATAGGTTTGAGTTTGAAAGATTGGAATATAAGTATTTATCTGCTTTTATGCCTTATGTGGATTATTATATGGAAAAAGCTATAATGAGAGATTATGGCATTTATGTTCCTGATGGATATATTTTGCCAATTGGAGACAATAGAGACAATTCTCATGATGGTCGGTTTTTTGGAGTAATCAATAAGAATAAAGTACTTGGAAGAACCTTGATAATATATCTTCCATTTTCTAGAGTAGGATTTATTTAAAGTGGCCCCATATTTAACTTTCGAACAAAGGCTTTTAAGGAAAAAGCAAAGAAAAGTTTTTTTAAAATATTTTTTAACATTTTTAATTTTAAATTTTTTTTTCACAAAGTTTGTTTTGCAAATTTTTATGGTTAAAAGTAATGAGATGTTGCCAACAATAACAAAAAATGCCAGTTTATTTTTTGTAGCAACACACATAACTTCTTTTTTTATTCCTTTGAAAATGAATGATATTGTTCTTTATGAGGATTTTAGGTTAAGTAATAATTTTTTGTTAACTTTAATAAAAGATTTCTTTTTTTTAAATAAAATTTTTAAAAGAGCAAGCTATAAGGTATCAAGAATAGCAGCTGTTCAGGGCGATTCTGTTTATGTTAGAGGTTTGAATGTCCTGGTAAATAAAAAGGATACAAATTTTTTTTATTTGAATGGCAATTTGGTTAGCTATTACAAGTTGAATGATTTTTTTAATGCAGACGAAGTGATTAAATGTTTTACTTTGAAAAAAAATGAATTCTTTTTATTAAATGACAATTTAAGTGTTTTAAATGATTCTAGAATATTTGGACCCATTAATAAAAATGCTATTGTTTCTTTTTTGGCTCTTAAGGTAGTGGACTATAAGATTGTTAAGTAAAATTTTTGTTGATGCTGATTCTTGTAATTTTAAGATAATAAAATTTTTACAAAAATTTATATTGCACAATAAATCAAAACTCATTGTAGTTTCTAATAAGTTTTTAAGCCTGGAAATAACAGAAAATGTTGCTTTGGAAGTGGTAGACAATGTTGATTCATTTATTTTGAATTTAGCAGATAGATACAGTCTTGTGATTACTCGAGATATTTTTTTTGCCAAGCTTCTTTTAGATCTTGGGGCTAAGGTTATGAATGATGAAGGTCGAATTTTTGATATAAATAATATAAATTATTTATATTTTAGATCTAAGATTAATTTCAATTTGAAAATTAAGATTAAAAAATATTATGATGAAGATTTTAATAAATCTAGATATGAAAAATTTATAACGAATTTTTATTCTTTATTCTTTAGTTAATTTTCTGTTTTCCAATTTCCACAAACCCTTGCCTTGAGTTAATATGTAAATCGTGTTGCTTGATACAGGAATAATATCATTAAGGCCTGTTTTGCTTAGCTGAGATCCGTTATAAGCCCCAGGTTCTACAGATTTTGAGGGTGCCCGTAGGGCAAAAATTCCTTCTTTATTTTTTGTAAATTCTGCAAATCCATTATTACTTCCGATTAATATCGCATCATTAAATTCTCTTGCAAAGTAGCTGCTAAATTCGCCTACTTCATCTTGAATAAATATTGGCGTTGTGTAATTATTTACATTTGAGTAAACCTTAAATTTTGTATCTAAATTATTGTAACCACCAGTCATTACTAAAACTTCAGAAGAACCCCTAATGCTTGTTTTAATGATAGGCATTATTTCTTTGGCCTGTTGATAGTCTATGTTTGTGTATGTATTGTTATTCATTTGCCATATTTTGAGTGAATTCCCTGTAATTAAGTTTTCTTCATTTGATATTTGATAAAATTTGTCATTTTCAGTAGCTTGTGGTGGTGTTTTGTCAGCTCCTTGTAGATCAAAAATTTTCTCATGATTATTTTTATCTATAGCTAAAATATATGCTTCTTTTACGCCATCTCTTCCTACGGATTTTAAGAATTTATATGCTTTTAGGGGTTTTTTAAATTTTAATGTCCAATTTTTTCCATTTAGCTCGCAAACTTCTAATTCTTCTTCTTTGTTTTGCGCTAAAAGATAGGTTCTCCCAGATATATTTACAATGTCGTTTATAAACTCATAAGAATTGCTCAAATCAATTTTTTCAATCTTGCCGTTTTCTTTTTTAAATAAATGCATGGCTGCAATGTAGAGAGTTTCTCCTACTAGAGAAATTCCTCTTGGGCTTGAACTGCCCAAAATATTGTATTCATGTTTGATTTTTTGCAGATTTCCTAATTGTGAAAATATGGATTCGCTTGAGCATGCTAGTAGTAAAAATATTAATAGTTTTAAAATTAATCTTTTTTTAAAATAGTTTTCATATTTTTGTTTCATTTTTATCCTACAATTTATTTACATTCACTGTAACTGATAATGATATAAGTGCAAAATGTGCCATTTTAGCAGAATTTCCAAATTCAAACATCATCCACCAAGATGCTGTTGCTCCAAAAGCCCATTTATAGTTAAAGTTCCATAAAATTCCAGATCCAAAAGAGATTGTAGGGAGTGCATCAAAAGTTCTTAAATTTGTAATATTGTTGTTTCTATCTCCATATGTATTAAGAGAAAACCCTATATTTGTGAATACTGGAATTTGAAATAATTCTCCTATATCAAATATATAATTTATTGAAAATGTAATAGGCACGCTATAAAAAATTTTACCTACACTTGAATCTGGATTTAATATATTAAAAGAATGGTTAATATCAAAGTTAAACATATATCTTAGCTCAAGTCCAATTGCTAAATTGTTTAAAATGTGGTACTGGTATTTTATTGCCCCAATACCTCCTGGATATAAATTGGTAGGATAAGCTTTTGATAAGTCGTTGTAAAAAATAGGAACGCCCACACTTAAATCTATTCCTAAAGTGGAGTTTGTATGCCTATCAATATTGGCTGCAGCCGCAATTTTTTTTATGTTTACACCAATTAGTAAGACTGCAATTAGTATTATAAAAAGATACTTTCTCATTATTCTCCATTCTTTTAAAATTATTATCCTTGTTTATTATAGTTTAAAATAAATTTAATTACAATTTGAAATTTGGTTGTTTGACTTTCCTTATGTTGACAATCTAAGTATAATATTAAGGTAATCTTATTAGGGGTTTAAGGGGTATATTTTGGGTATTGTATTTAATGGGAAAGATTTTGCGAATAAGTATTATTTAATGCTCAAAGAATTCTTAAAACAGCATGACTTGAGAGATAAAATTGCATTAAAAGTTATTTTAGCAAATGATGAGCCTGCAAGCAAGCTTTATGTTTCAATTAAGAGTCGAGTTGCAAAAGAGATTGGCTTGAATGTTGAAGTAATTAAATTTTCTGCAAACTCTGTTCAAAGCGATATTTTAGAAGTAATTGATAGAGAAAATAAAAATTTAAGTACAGGTGGAATTATTGTGCAATTACCCCTTTTGAAAGGCATGGATTTAAATTCTATTTTAAATAGCATAGTTTATTCAAAAGATGTTGATGGCTTATCTTTTGTTAATTTAGGAAAAATGATTTTGGGCGATAAAAAAGGATTTATTCCTTGTACAGCTCTTGCTGTATTAAAGATTTTGCGAGATGAAGGGATAAAAACATCGGGAAAAACGGTTGTTGTGGTTGGTAGAAGTCCTCTTGTAGGAAGGCCTATTTCAATATTGCTCTCATCAAAACCTTATGATGCAACTGTTATTGCTTGTCACAGCAAGAGCATTTATTTAGATGTTTATTTAAGGCAGGCAGATATTGTTATTTCTGCTGTTGGTAAGCCTAGGTTAATAGATAAAAGCATGTTGTGTGGAAAGCCTTATGTGATTGATATTGGCATTTCTGAAATTGAGACTGATAACGGAAAAATTCTCTTAGGCGATACAGATTTTGACAATATTAAAGAGTGCGTTAAATTTATTACTCCTGTTAAGGGGGGAATAGGTCCTGTTACGGTTCTTATGTTAATGTTTAATACAATTAAAGCTCATTTGATTAATAATAGGATGTTTGACGTCTTAGATCGGTTGGAAAAATTGTTGGAGGTGTAAATGTCTGGTCACAGTAAATGGTCAACAATAAAGAGAAAAAAAGGTGCTCTTGATGCAAAGCGTAATAAAATTTTTACAAAGCTAATAAGAGAAATAACTATTGCAGCTAAAATAGGGGGTGGGGATATTGAATCTAATCCGAGACTAAGGGTAGCTGTTAATAAGGCTAAGGTTGCCAATATGCCAAAAGATAATATTGAGAAGGCAATAAAAAAGGGTATTGGCGGTAATGAAGGGGTTGAATATTTTGAAATAACTTATGAGGCTTATGCTCCTTATGGAGTGGCTCTAATGATTAAATGTCTAACGGACAATAAAAACAGAACCTCTAGCGATGTGAAAAGTGTTCTTGCAAAAGGTGGAGGATCTCTTGGTACCCCAGGTTCAGTCTCATATATGTTTTACAGAAAGGGGCTTATTGTTTACAATTTAGAAAAATATCTTGAAGATGAAATAATGGAATTTGCATTAGAAGTTGGTGCTGAAGATATTTTAGTTTCAAACAATGAGGCAGAAGTTATAACAAGTCCTGATGATTTTGACAAAGTTTTATCTTTTTTAAAAACCAAATTTAAAGAAGAGGTGGCAGAGATAGCTTTAATTCCTGAAAATAAAATTTCTTTAAACAAAGAGCAAGCAGAAAAAATAATTCTTCTTGTTGAAAAGCTTGAAGATTTTGATGATGTTCAGGAAGTAATTCATAATTTGGAGATCCCAGAAGAATTAAGTTAGTTTTATTTAAATCTTTTCGTAGTAAACTCTGTATATTTTATTTCCAAAGTCATCTGTAAAAAGAATTGAACCGTCATAATATGTGATTATATCAACAGGGCGTCCAAATTTAGAGTTGTCGTGTTTTAAAAACCCATATAAAAAAGTTTTGTAATTTTTTGCTGTTCTGCTTTTAGAATCAATGTCTAGTGTTGTTATTTTGTAGCCAACAGGAGAAGATCTGTTCCACGAGCCGTGTTCTGCTATGAATAATTTATTTATGTATTCTTTTGGGAAGTTATTTCCCCGATAAAAGTGTATTCCAAGTGGAGCTACATGTGCGGGAAGTTCGTAAATAGATGGACTAAACTTAGTGTTTTTGGGTGCTTTGTTATAAAAACCGTAATTTTTTTGATTTTTCCCAAACACATAGGGAAATCCAAAATGTTCTTTATATTCGGTTATTACGTTTATTTCATCTGGGGGAATGTCGTCTCCTAATCTGTCTTGGCCATTGTCGCTAAAATATATTTCATTGCTAATTGGATGAAAATCAAATCCAACTGAGTTTCTCACCCCAAAAGCTACTATTTCTTCTTTTTTTGTTTTTAAATCAATACTAAGGATTACTGCTTCTTTTTTTGGGGGAATTTTAACATTGTGCTGGGATCCTATATTTACTATTAATTTGTTATTTTTAGGATCTACCTTAATGTAACGTCCTGCATGCATTTGAGAATTATTTTTTGGCAAAAGTGCAAAAATTTGCATTTTCCATGTATAGTCTTTATTTGATCTTATGCTTTTATTAATTTCTTCTTTTACATTTTCAACTACATATATTTTATCGACAGAAGATATGTAGAGCTTATTATCCCAATAAGCAATACCAATAGGTTTTTGCAAGGTTTTTGCTATGGTGTAAATTTTTTTGTTTTTTGTTACAAGGTATGCAAAAGTGCTTCCAGATCCTATGAATATATTTCCATCTTGATCGCTTGTGATTCCTCTAGGTTTTTCAATTGTATTGTTTAAAAAAATTTCGACTTTAAATCCATTAGGAACTTTTAGTGTGCTTATTCTTTCTTCTGCTGCTATAGTTACAGATGAGATTAAGAAAATAGTTGTAATTAATTGAAAATAGCTATTTAAAAATTGATTTTTCATTTAGTGTCCTTTTTTACTTAAGGCTTTTGCTTTAAAGTGTTGAATGTTTCTGTGTAATATAATTTATAATTTAATTATATGATAAATAAGATTCATGGTAAAGTTATAGAAAAAAAAGAATCTAGTTTAGTTTTAATGACTACTGTTTTTGACTTTGAGCTTTTAGTTAGTGCATTTTGCCTTGCTAATTTTAATTTGTCAGACAAAGTTGAGTTGTTTACTTATCTTTATACGAGAGAAAATGAATTAAAACTTTTTGGATTTTTAAATTCAGATGAAAGAGAGATCTTTAAGGAGCTTATTGGAGTAAGCGGAGTAGGCCCAAGGGCTGCTTTAAGAGTGTTATCCAATATAAGGTATAATGAGTTTAAGGAGGCTATTGATAGAGAGGATATTGAACTTGTTTCTAAAATCAAAGGCATTGGTAAAAAAATGGCTGGTAAAATGTTTTTACATCTTCAAGGTAAGCTTTTGATTAATAGTGAGCTTGAATCCACTGGTCTTTTTAGATTTAAAGAATTAGAAGAATCAATTGTTAGTATGGGATTTGATAGAAAAATTGTTAATAGCAAGATTAGAGAGGCTTTCAATTTAGCTGAATTTGCAAATTTAAAAGATTCTGAAAAGGAGCAGTTTTTATTTAAGGAGGTTTTAAAAAGAATATCGAATTAATTGTTAGTTTTTTATAGTTATAAAATAGTTTTTAAGGAATGTTTATGAAAGACGAAAATAGTATAAGCTTTTTAAGCTCTAATGAAAATTATTTATATGATAAGAGTGAAAATGAGCTTAGGCCTAAAGTTTTTGAAGATTTTAAAGGTCAGGTTAATGTTAAAGAAACCCTTAGTATTTTCATAAGAGCTTCTAAAGAGAGAGATGAGGCCCTAGATCATGTGTTTTTAAGCGGCCCACCGGGTCTTGGAAAAACTACTCTTGCAAGTATTATTGCCTTTGAGATGAATGCTTCTATTAAGATTACTTCAGCTCCGGCTTTTGACAAACCAAAAGATATTATTGGAATTTTAACAGGTCTTGATGAGAAGAGTGTTTTATTTATTGATGAAATACATAGGCTCAGACCAATAATAGAAGAAATGCTTTGTATTGCCATGGAAGATTATGAGCTGGATTGGGTAATAGGGCAAGGAGCCAATGCAAGAACTGTTCGAATGCCACTTCCAAAATTCACATTGATTGGAGCTACTACTAAGCCAGGAAAAGTAACATCTCCACTTTATGCGAGATTTGGAATTACTGCAAGATTTGAACTTTACAGCGAAATAGAGCTTGTTGAGATAATAAAGAGAAATTCTCTTATTTTAAATATTGAAATAGAAGAGGATGCTGCTTTTCTTCTTGCAAGAAGCTCAAGAGGGACTCCTCGTATAGCAAATAGACTTTTAAGACGAATAAGAGATATTGCTCAGGTAACTGGAAGTTTGGTTATTACAAGTGATATTGTTTCAATTGGGCTTGAAATGCTTAGAATTGATGGGGAAGGCCTTGATGAGCAAGATAGAAATATTTTAAGAAGTTTGATATTGAAATTTAATGGAGGACCTGTAGGTGTTGATACTTTAGCTATTTCTGTAGGAGAAACAGCAGATTCTCTTGAAGACTTTTATGAGCCTTATTTAATTATGAAAGGATTTATCAGTAGAACTCACAGAGGTCGTAAAGCTACTGAGTTTGCATACCTTCACTTAAACTTAGAGATGAAAGAGGATGGTCTTAATGAAAACCAAAGAGTTTCATTTTAATTTATCCCATTCTTTAATAGCGCAATATCCAAGTGAAAAAAAGAGGATCTTCAAGGTTAGTGGTGCTAGAGCCTCAATTGCAAAAAATTTACCATGAAAATTCTATAAACAATATTTTAAAATATAGAAATAGTAATATTTTTAATAACTCAAAAGTTAGAAAATCAAGAATATATGCAGAATCAGAGATGAGCAGTAATGTTGAATTTTTAATTTTAAATAGAATTGGCACTAATTTATTCACTACGTTAGTTTCTAAGTCAAAAAAGCAAATTATTGGCAATTTTTACAAATTCCCCGAAGGGTTAATGGGTGAAATTTTGTCAAAAAGTAGTAGTGAGGTTGTTTTAAAATTTAATAATGATGTTGGTGAAGATTATTTTGAAAAACATGGTTTTGTTCCTTTGCCTCCTTACATTAAAAGAGATTATGATAAGATAGATGAAAATCGATATCAAACTATTTATTCTAAATATGTTGGATCTGCAGCTTCTGCAACTGCAGGGTTACATTTTAGCAGAGATTTGTTTTCTGCTTTTGAAAATAACAATATTGAATATGATTTTATCACTCTTCATGTGGGGGGCTTGGGACTTTTCTTCCTATAAGATCTAAAAAAGTTGAAGAACATAAGAAGAACATAATATGTATTTTAAAACTTTTTTAATAAAAGATTTTGTGGCTGAGAGATTGCAGAATGCAAAACTTCTTGGTAAAAGAATTTTGTCAGTTGTTACCACAGCGCTTAGGGCTTTGGGGTCATCTTATGATAATAACCTTAAGAAATTTAAAACGGGTCAGCAAAGTACAAATCTTTTTATTTATCCTGGCAAGAACTATTGTTTTAAGTTTGTTGACATGCTTTTTACAAATTTTCACACACCTCAATCTACTCTTTTGATGTTGGTTTCTTCATTTGCAGGCAAAGATTTTGTGTTTAGTTCTTATGAAGAAGCTATAAATAAAGGTTATAAATTTTTTTCTTATGGTGATGCTATGTTAATTCTAAATCATATATAGATATTAGTTGTAAATTATTTTAATATTTAATTTATGATAAAGGCTTAATTAATTAATTAGGAGGAAAATGTATGAATACTTCTCTTTTTAAGCAGGAAAGGCAAAAGTATATTCCCAAATTACCAAATATTTTAAAAAAAGATTTTAATAATATTAGTTTAGTTTATGGAGAAAATACTGAAGCAATTCAAGATAGGCAGGCTTTAAAAGAATTTTTTAAGAATACTTATGGATTGCCAATTATAAGTTTTACCGAAGGTGAGTCAAGTTTATTTTTTTCAAAAGCTTTAAATATTGGAATTATTCTTTCTGGAGGACCTGCTCCTGGGGGACATAATGTTATATCTGGTGTTTTTGATGCAATAAAAAAATTTAATCCAAATTCAAAGCTTTTTGGATTCAAGGGAGGCCCTTTAGGCCTTTTGGAGAATGACAAAATTGAACTTACTGAGAGTTTAATAAATTCTTACAGAAATACTGGGGGTTTTGATATTGTATCTTCTGGGAGAACAAAAATAGAAACTGAAGAACATTATAACAAAGCTTTATTTGTTGCTAAAGAAAACAATCTTGATGCAATTATTATTATTGGTGGTGATGATTCAAATACCAATGCTGCTATTCTTGCAGAGTATTTTAAAAAGAATGGGGAAAATATTCAAGTTATTGGAGTTCCAAAGACAATTGATGCTGATCTAAGAAATGATCATATTGAAATTTCATTTGGTTTTGATTCTGCTACAAAAATTTATTCTGAGTTGATAGGTAATTTGTGCAGAGATGCTATGTCTACTAAAAAATATTGGCATTTTGTCAAACTTATGGGCAGGAGCGCATCTCATGTTGCTTTGGAATGTGCTTTAAAAACTCATCCAAACATTTGTATTGTATCTGAAGAGGTTTTAGCTAAAAAGAAGACTTTGTCTGAAATTATCGATGAAATGGTGTCTGTTATTTTAAAGAGATCTTTAAATGGAGATAATTTTGGAGTAGTTATAGTTCCTGAAGGTTCAATTGAGTTTATTCCAGAAGTTAAGTCCTTAATGCTTGAATTATGTGATATTTTTGATAAAAATGAAGGTGAGTTTAAGGGGCTTAATATTGAAAAAATGAAAGAAATTTTTGTTGCCAAGCTTAGTGATTATATGAAGGGAGTTTATCTATCTTTGCCTTTGTTTATTCAATTTGAACTTATAAAATCAATTTTAGAAAGAGATCCTCATGGGAATTTTAATGTTTCAAGAGTTCCTACTGAAAAATTGTTTATTGAAATGATTCAATCAAGATTAAATGACTTGAAGAAAAGGGGAGAATATAAGGGAAGTTTTACTCCGGTTGATCATTTTTTTGGCTATGAAGGCAGAAGCGCTTTTCCCTCTAATTTTGATAGTGATTATTGTTATAGCTTAGGTTATAATGCTGTTGTTCTTATTTTAAATGGTCTAACAGGCTATATGTCTTGTATAAAAAATCTAAATTTAAAACCAACAGATTGGATTGCAGGGGGAGTGCCTCTAACAATGTTGATGAATATGGAAGAAAGGTATGGAGAGAAAAAACCTGTTATAAAAAAAGCTCTTGTTGATTTAGAGGGAAGACCATTTAAAGAGTTTGTTAAAAATCGTGATAAGTGGGCTTTAAATAATTTGTATTTATATCCCGGGCCTGTACAGTATTTTGGCTCTTCTGAGATTGTTGATGAGATAACTGAGACTTTAAAATTAGAATTATTGAAGTAGTAAATTTATGTTTATTGGAAGCCTGTTGTTGCTTTTTAGTGTTTTAAATGTTTATTCAAATTCACTTGATTATTTCAAGTTCAATTTTAATTATTTAAAGTTAAGTGATGCTAAAAGTTTGCCATTGCAAGACAAATCGACTTCCAGTGGCAATTTTGTTTCTCATAAAAAAAATAATAATATGTCTGTTGCTGATAATGACGATTCTTTTCTTTATAAAAATATTCAAGAGAATAAAGCTTTAAATCTTGAGAATGATCTTGAGTCAAAATCAGCAAAAGATTTTTTTAGGTTTTCAGCTATTAGTATTGGATCTTTTCCAATAGTTTTATTTTTGAGCTTATTTTTTTTTGATGTGGGCTACTATTTTTATAGCGGAATGAATGCAAATTACGTTCCATATCCTTTTTCAAATGGTCCTAGTTTTTCAAAAGATGAGATTTATAAAAAATTTATTGTTTCAGCTTCTATTGGAGCAATAATTGCATTAACCATTGCTTTGCTTGATTATTTTCTTTAATGATATGATAAGACTTAAGAGAGAATTTACCGTTAAAGAAAATGCTTTAAGATTGGATCTTTACCTATCAGTCAATTTTGAAGTTTTTACCAGAAGTCAGATCAAAAGAAGAAATGTAGAAGCGTTTAAAAAGAGTAATGGAAAATTTTTAAAGATAAAATTATCCAAGCCTGTTTTTAAAGACGATGAAATACTAATTGAATTTGACGAGGAGAGTAGTCAAGTTGATTGCCTTAAGCCGAGTAATATCCCTATTGCTATAATTTATGAAGATTCCAATGTTATTGTTTTGAATAAACCACAAGGAATTTTGAGTCATCCTGGAATATCACATTGGGATGATACTGTTGTAAATTTTCTTTTATATCATATAAAAAGCTTGAAAATTAATTTTAATGAAGAAAAAATTAGACCCGGAATTGTTCATAGATTAGATAAAGATACCTCTGGAGTTCTAATTTGTGCAAAAAACATTAGTACCTTAAGATTTTTAGCTCAGCAGTTTAAAGATAAAAGAACAAATAAAGTTTACATTGCAATTGTTAAGGGTAATTTTAATAGTTTTTTTGGAAGCATTGAATCTTTTATAGATAGAGATAAACACAACAGGAAAAAATTTAGTGTTTCTAAGGATAGAGGAAAAAAGGCATTAACAGAATATAGATTACTGCTCAATTTTGGGGAATATTCTCTTTTAGCTTTAAAGCCTAAAACCGGCCGTACTCATCAATTGAGAGTTCATATGAAATATCTTAATTTTCCAATATTGGGAGATGAGGTTTATGGCAGAGTAGATGGCAGTTTGAAAAAAATAACGCTGATGCTTCATTCTTATAAGCTTGAAATTGATGTTGGAAAAAATTCTTTTAAGAAATTTATTTCTGAATTTCCCAAAAGATTTGTTATTTTTTTGTCGAATTTTTACAAGAGTGATGAATTAAATTTGATTATTGACAATTTGGTTCTTTTTTTAAGAGATTTTTAATTTTAAATTTCTTGTTTTAATGAGATTGGGGCAGTTATTATTTTACCCCCAGTGATTTCATTAGTGTTAATAACGGTAATGAAACAATTTGGATCAACTTTTTGTGATATATATTTAATTCTTGATAAACGCATTATTGGGACTACTATAAATACTATAGTTTTTTCTGTTCCTGCCCAGGCACCTTTTCCGTCTATTAATGTAGCGGCTAATTTTAACTTGTTTGTAAGAAGATAAGCAATTTCTTTTCCTTTATCCGAAATGATTAATATTGCTTTTTGATTGCCAAATCCAGTACTTGTTTTATCTGTCATGATAGATGTTACAAATGATGCTATTAGTGTATAAAGGGCGATTTCAATATTAAAGAAAAAGGTTGCAAGTATTAATACCGCAAGATTAACCACGAAGTTTGTTGTTCCAATACTAATTGAATATTTTTCTTTAATGATCATAGCAATTATATCTGATCCCCCTGAAGATCCTTTGCCCTTAAATATTAGCCCAAGCCCAAGTCCAGAAATAAGTCCAGCTAGTATTGATACAAGCATCATATCATTAAGATGTATTTTATTTTGTAAAAACTGGGAGTGGTTTATGATAATAGAATATAATCCCATTGAAATCCAACTTTGAATTATAAATGTTAGGTTTAAAAATTTTATTCCAATAAGAAATAATGGTATGTTTAATGCAAATATTGTCCATCCCAAATTGAAGCTTAACAGGTAATGCAGCATTAATGAAATTCCCCCAATTCCACCACTAAGAAGTCCATGAGGAATATACAAAACATTGGTGGAAATTGCCATTAGCGCAGATCCTAAAGTTATTTGTATTGTGCTATCAAATATTAATTTAGGATTTTTAGTTATAGTCTTTAATTTTTTTATTAGTATTAGAAATAATAGTTTGAGTTTTTTTTTAATTCTACGACAACGTATCTTTTTTTTCTTTTTCATCTTAATGTTAGAGCCACTTTTAAGCTACAAGCTAGTAATTTACTTGAATTCTATATTAATTTTGCAAAAAAAACAATTTTATTCACTTTTTTTATTTTTTTTGATATCATGTTCATGAAACTATGGCGATGAATTATGCAAGATTTGCAGTATTAATAGTTCTGCTTTTTTTTTATATTTGGTTTTTTATTATCCTTAGGATGAAAAGAACTAATCTGTTTTTGTTAGAAAAAATCCAAAATGGAGCAAAAATTTTGGATATTCGGTCTCCCAAAGAATATAGTAAGTCTCATTATTTGAAGTCAATTAACATTCCTTTTAATAATTTATTTGCTAAAAAGGATAAATTAGGTGATTTTGAGTCCCCAATAATTGTTTATGGTAAAAGTTTTAATAAGTCTTACGAGGCTAAAAAAGTTTTAAAAAGCATGGGATTTAAGAATGTATTTGTTGCTGGTACCTTGAAAGACATGCCACAAGCGAAAAAAGAAGTTGTTTGATGGCTAAGATTATTGGGATATCTGGTGGTTCTGGAAGCGGAAAAACTACAGTTGTAAGCAAGATTAGTGAGTTTATTCCAGAATTTGTCCTTATTTCTCAAGATAATTACTATAAGAGTGTAGGCGATTATGAGCATGAATTTTCTAAGGTAAATTTTGATCATCCGGATGCTTTTGATAATAATTTGTTTTATGAACATTTAAAAAAATTAAAAAAAAATAGTCCAATAGATATGCCTCTTTACGATTTTATTAATCATAAAAGACAACTTAAAACGGTTTTGGTTGTTCCAACTCCTGTTGTTATCGTTGAGGGTATTATGATTTTTGTTGAAGAGAGAGTAAGAAATTTAATAGATCTTAAAATATATATTGACACCCCCAATGATATTAGATTTATTAGGCGTTTAAGAAGAGATATTTCCAAAAGAGGACGTACTGTGGAATCGGTGATTGATCAGTATTTAGATACCACTAGATGGGGTTATTATAGATTTATTGAGCCTACCAAAGAATATGCTGATCTTATTATTCCTGAGGGAGGTCACAATGATAAAGCGCTCTATGTGCTTTCAACGTTTCTTAAGTCTTTAAGTAAGGAAGGGTTAGATTTTACCTAAATTAATGATATTGGGTAATAATCTATCTCAATATAAACAGTGCTTGTCATTTTTACCTTTTCTTTTGTCTTGTTAACTAGTTTTTCAAGCAGGCTGTAGGATTTTGACAAGTATATTATATTGTATCTGTAATTTTTAGATATTTTCTTCATAATAGCTTCTGATGGGCCTAAGTGTTCAATTTCTTCTTGCAAAAATTCTTTAGATTTTTCAAAAAATTCCCAACATTTTTGTTTAGCAGATTCTTCATTTTTGCTTCTAAATATTATTCTAATAATTTTGTTAAACGGCGGATAGTTCAATTTTTTTCGTATATCTAGTTCTTCTTCGTAAAATTGTTCATATTGGTTCTTATAAGCATATTTTATGGCATAATAATTGGGATTTTTTGTTTGTATAATAATTATGTTGTCATCCTTGAATCGTGCGGCTCTTCCCATAATTTGTGAGAGTGTTGTAAAAATTCTTTCACCACTTCTAAAATCAGGCAGTCCCATTCCAATGTCAGCGTTGATTATACCTAGCGTTTTTATATTTTCAAAATTAAATCCTTTTGCAATGATTTGTGTCCCGATAAGTATGTCTATTTCTTTATTTTCGAACTTATTTATTGAATCTATATTTTCTATTTTTGTAATATCAGAATCTATTCTTGCAATTTTTGCATTTGGTAGAAATTTTTTCAATTCTTTTTCAACAAGCTGAATTCCATAAGTTTTGTATTTAATGTCTTTTGATTCGCATTGAGGACAATGGCTTGCTGTTTTTGTTTTATAACTACAATAGTGGCATAAAAGTTTGTTTTCTTTTTTATGATAAATCAAACCAAATGAGCAATTTGGACAACAAATTATATGCCCACATTCGTTGCATTCGAGATTTTTTAGATATCCTCTTTTATTAATGAAAATCAAAGATTGTCTTTTTTCATTTAAACTTTTTTGTATACTGTATAATAGTTCTGATGAAATTGTGCTAGGTTCTTTTTTCATATTTATTATTTTTATATCTTCTATTTTGCTTTGAGAGAATTTGTTTTGCATTATTATTTTTTTTATTTGGTTATTTTTCATTGCATGGTATGCTTCAAGAGAAGGTGTTGCGCTTCCCATTACAAATTTAGCATTAAATTTTTTTTGTAAAAAAAATGATATGTGTCTTGAGTGAAATCTTGGAATGTTTTCAGATTTGTATGTAGTTTCGTGTTCTTCGTCCATAATTATTAATTTCAATTTGGTGAAGGGTAGTATTAAAGCACTTTTGATACCAATGACAACCAGGCTTTCTCCATTTTGAACTTTATTCCATATTAAATTTTTATTAGAATTTGGAACTTTGGAGTTATATTCATAAATTTTATGGTGCATATTTAATGCATATTTTATTCTTTTTATTATTTGATATCCTAATGATATTTCAGGAATCAAAAAAAGCACTTGTTGTTCTAGTGCTAAATAGTATTCACACAATTTGATAAATATTTCAGTTTTTCCAGATCCAGGTATTCCAAAAAGGTAAAAAACATTAGTTTTTTCTGACCCGATAATTTCTTTGTAAATATTTTGTTGTTCGTTGTTTAGCTCAAGGCATTTTTTATGATCTGGATGCTCATTTATTGAAGATAATGTTTGATTTTTTTTAGCTTTTGAATTTTGGGGCAACCCAAAGAATAAAGTTTCTCCAAATCCCGAAAATGTTTTTTTACTAATCCAATGTGCTAAATCAATGTTATGTTCTGTTATTATTTTAGTTGTATCTATTATTTTAATAATTTCTTTTATTTTAAATTCAAATTTTTCTTTAAATTCGTTTTCAAAATATTTTTTAATAATTATTCCAATTTTATTGGAGCCATTAAAATTAACCATTACTCTTATTCCAATTTCTAGATTTAAGTTAAATTTGTAAAAAAAAAGTTTATTTAAAGGAATATTTATTGCTATTTCATAGTAATAAGTTGAATGATAATGCTCAACCATATTTTATTATGCCTTTTATTATTTTTAAATCTTGCCATATTTCTTTTTTTAATTCTGGATTTTTTATTTGATTTGTAGGAAGATATGTAAAAACTAATGGAATGCCTTTAAATCTTAGCTCTATTCCTCTTACAATGTGAATTCTTAGCGGTTGATTTAAGAAAAAATCTATTTCTTCGCAAGATAAAATTGCTTTAGGATTTTTGTTGCTGATTTCTAAGTTAAGTGATTCAATAGTATCTATTATTTTATAATTGTATATGTTTATGCTTTTGCACCATTTTGTTATAATATCCCTTGAAGGTTCGTTGAGATAGTTTTTGCTTACATATATTATGATGTGATCGTTGATACCTTTTTCTTGTAAGCTATTATTTAATAATATGTTTTTTGAATTTTGGTTTTCCAAAGGTAATTTTGCAGGTTCTTTGCTATTTTCGTTTTTTTGATAAATTTTAGTGTTTTTAGCTTTTTCTATTTTTTGTTTAATTTCATTGTCTATTTCTTCAAAATTTTCTGTAATTTTGCCTTCGATATTATTTGTCAATATTTTAAGTAAAAAAAGTTTTTTAGTTAAAACACTATTATTCATAGTAAACCCTTTCTAAAAATAAAGCATTTGCAGGCGCAGTTGTTCTTGTAAGGTTTCTATTTTTTGATTTTAGTATTTTTTCAAAAGTAGAAATTGATTCGTTTTTTATTTCAATGTCCAGCATTGTGCCTATTATTGATCTTACCATTTTCCACAAAAAAGAAGATCCTATTATTTCAAAAATAATATATTTTCCTCTTTTTTTAAATTTGGCAAAATGTATATGCCTAAATTTAGATTTGCTTTTATCTTTTATGCATGAAAATGTGGTAAAATCATGTTTTCCAATCAATGTTTTGGCCATTTGGTTTAAATTGCTTATGTTTAGTTTTTTATTTACATAGTGAGCTTGATAACTTTCCCAGGGATAGTAGTTGTCGCTGTTTAATATAAAATAGCTATATTTTCTTTTTTGAGCGCTAAAACGTGGATGAAATGAATTTTTCACATACTTGAGCTTTAGTATTTTTATGCTGTTTTTTAATAATATTGCATTTAAAGCTTTTTTTAGATTGTTTAGCCGAATATTGATTTTTATATCAAAAGTTATTATTTGCCTTTTTGCATGAACGCCTTTATCTGTTCTTCCGGATGAATGAATTTTTATTTTTTTTTTGTTGATTTTCATTAGAGCTTTTTCAATTTCTCCTTGAACTGTAGGCTTTGTTGGCTGTATTTGAAATCCATGGTATATAGATCCGTCATAAGCGATTTCAGCTAATATTTTTTTCATTTATTTAAGATTTTTCATTTCCTTTGATATTTTAAAGTAAACTTCTTTGATTTTATCTAAAAGTATTGAAGGCTTTTCTTTTGAAAATTTACCCATGCCTGCTATTTTAGAAAGAGTGGTTTTTATGTCGTTTAATTGTTTATATCTGTATTCTTTATTGTCTTTATTTCCATAAAAGTATTCTAGAAGGCCTGATAAGTATAGTACACTATCATAGCCATAATTTTTATCTGTATCTGGGCCAAACATGGTTGATGCGCTAACAGGTTCTGAATTGTCTTTATCTTTTTCAATAACTAGTTTATAAAGGTATGCAGCTTTGTGGTAAAATATTTTTTGAAGATAATTATAGTTTTTGTTTGGTTCTTCTTTTTCAAGGTCTTCAAATGTCCAAGCGGCTCTTATTGCTGATTTTGCCTGATTTAATGTGGGGTTATAATTCTTTTCTAGATGCTCATAACACAGCATGGCAAGAATATAGCTTGCAGCTCCTTCTTTTAATGTCCTAGGTTTGCTGAAGTTGATCATGTTGTCAAAAATTGTATTTATTTTTTTTCTTTCGTATTTTTTATTTTGCAAAATTTCTTTCTTATTTTTAGGGATTGAATTAAATTCGCTTGGGAATGCTGCAAAGTAGCATTTTGGGCATACTGTTATAGAATATATTCTAGGATAAATGTTGCCATATTTGTCGTTTTTTATATATTCTCTTTTTAGATCAATTTTTAACTCCCCGGCTATTAATCTACTGCTTCCGGTCAAAAATTCTTCTTTTTGAAATTTAAAAGAGCATACAGGACACTCAATTTTTTCTTTTGTAAAATATGATATTTTTTTCATGAATTAATTTTCTACTATTACAAATGCAATAGCGTACTCCTTTTCATGGGATATTGTTAGGTATAGCTTTAAATTCATTTTTATTGCAAGTTTTTCAACTTCATTATGCAAACAAAACTCTGCATTTCCTTTTAAAGATTTTATTACCTCAATATCTTTAAGGGTATAATTTATTTTATATTTCAACAGTGGACTTAATGCTTTAATTAAAGATTCTTTAGCTGCAAATTTTCCAGCTAAACTTTCTATAATGCTGCCCCCTTTTAATTTAAAATTTTCAATTTCTTTATGTGTAAAGAACCTCTCCATTTTTTTCTTATTTTCTAAAAAATTTTTAAATCTTTCTACTTTTATTATATCACATCCTATTGACTTCATGGTTTGATCTCTGAGCTTTCAATTATTTCTAGTTTTATTTTTTTGGGTTCATAATCATATATTTCTGTTTCATTGATATTCTCTTTAAGAATTATATTTGCAGTAATGTTATAAATTCCGGGAGTTTTTATATCTGCTAAATCAAAAGCAAGGCTTATATTTTGATTGTTTATATGAGCTTTAATTTGTTTTTCAGAAAGTCTTGTTTTTATTTTTACGAACATTTTATTTTCTGGGTTTATTATTTTTTCTTTATCTTTAATTTCAAGGCCATTTTTAAGATTATTAAAAATAAGATTAGGAGATTTTATTGTTGTATTTGAATATTTTTTGTTTAAATAAATATTGACTACCACATGACTTTTTTCAAACATAACTAGAGGATTTGGTGGAACTACTTCAAGATAATCTGATACAAATAGAGTTCTTGTGTCAAACTCTTTTACGTTGGTTTGAATGGTGTTTATTTTTTTGAGCTCTTGCTCAGGTCCATATACTAATAAATTCTCAGGTAATATATTGTATTTTGCAATAAAATATTCTCCTTTGCCATCTTTTTCTATAAGTTTAAACTTGGGCTCTATTTTAACTAATTTAGAGACTTTGTTATCAAGATTTAGCAACACACTTGTTTTTGAAAGCTTATATTCTGCAATGTGTATTGAGTTAAGATTTTTTATTTTTATTGGTAGCTTATAGCTTCCAGGAATCTTTATGTTTGATGCTTCAATAAATAATATTATTTTATTAAGATCAAGGTATTTTAAGTCATCTTTGTTGACTTTTATTGTAATCTTGATTTTGCTAAAGTCTGGTATTTTCCCAAGAGCTATTTGATCATTCAAGATAATTTTGAATTCTTTTTCAGTTGTTATTGATTCTATTTTATTAAAATTAAATGCTACAAACATTAAAATAGCTATTAAAATGGAAATAGCTTTGTTTTGCCAATCATCAAATAGCAACTTTATTATATTTATTATTTTTTTGCCTATTTTCATTATTTTACTCTATTAGCTCGAGATTTAACTTATTTCTAATTTCACTTAAGCTTAAATTGTATTCCAATTTTGCATTGATTGTAATAGAAATAGATCCAGTCTCTTCGGAGGTTATTATTGTTATTGCATCAGAATTTTCAGAAATCCCAAGTCCTGCTCTATGTCTTGTTCCAAATGCTTTGCTAATAGAATCAACATTAGATAATGGTAAAAATGAGCCTGCGTATTTTAATTTATTCTTGCTAATTATTACAGCTCCGTCGTGAAGAGGAGTTTCGCGCTCAAATAGCGATATTAGTAGTTCACTAGATATTAGTGCATCAATTTTAGTTCCTTTGTTTATTATTTGCTCCAACTGTATTTTTTTTTCAATGCATATCAAGCTGCCAGATTTGTTTTCAGATAGGTGTTTGACTGCTTTTAGGATTTCAGAAATAACTTTTAAAGTTTCTTCTTTTTTATTTGAAAGCTTAAAGGCTAAATTGAAATTTCCAATTTGCATTATTATTTTTTTTATTTCTTGATTAAAAAGTATGACTATTGCTATTGGTAATATGTTAGCTATATAATTTAACAGCCAACTAATAGTATAGAGATTTAAATAATATGAGATAATTCCTACAGAGATGATGATCAACATTCCTTTTAATAGATTTGTAGAATAAGAATTGATTACGTTTTTATATATGTAGTATACTAGGATGCTAATTAAGCTTAGATCTAAGATTCTTGAAAAAGTATCTTTTATTTGATTTAAATCATTTATGTCTATCATAAATTTTCTACTCAATGTGAAAACACTGTACTTATTAACCTATATTAGTATAATATAAAATATATAAATAAGCACAGTTTGTAATTATTAAATTAAATTGTTTTTGAATTTATGAATGAAAGAGAAAATATTATAGCTTTAATATTTGATTTTGACAATACTCTTATTTATGGCAATATGCAGCAAGTACTGTTTGATGAGTATTGTGTTGACTCTTGTTCTTTTTGGAGAGAAGTTGAAGGTTTAGAGTATGTTTATAAGCAAAACGGTTATAATATAATTTCTAATGAAATGATATATTTATCCCATTTTTTAACCTACGTAAGGGAAGGGTTTTTTGAAAGTCTGGATAATAGAGCATTATTTAATTTGGGTGCTAAGTTAAGATTTTTTGAAGGGGTTATTGGCTTATTTGATGAGATATCTGAAATAAATAAGAAGCTGGAAAATAGTAATTCGCAGGTTAAAATTTACATTGTTTCAAGTGGGTTTAGACAAATGATTTTGGGAAGTAAAATTGCACCTTATGTGAGTAAAGTGTGGGCATGTGAGTTTATAGATTCTTATTTAATGCCTTTTTACGAACTCAGAGATGATAAATTTTCTAAAAATAAGATTTTAAGCAGTGTTTGCTACTTTGTAGATCATACAATAAAAACCAGAGTTATTTTTGAAATCAATAAAGGGTCTTATGAGAAGATTAATGAGAGAGTGCCAAAGAGCAAAAGACAAATTCCTTTTAAAAATATATTTTACATTGCAGATGGATTTAGCGATGTTCCGGCATTTGAAATCTTGAATAATATTTTGAAACATTGTAGAAATACTTTGACAGTGTATCATGGAAATGATAAGAATGCAAAAAAATTGTTTTATGAGAATAGAGTTGGAGATTTTGCTGAGGCCAATTATACTAAGGGTACTAAATTGTATAATTGGATAATGGAGAAAATTTGCTTGAGCGTATGATTCATGTAATAACTTACTTTTGTTTAGTTGATAAAAGCAGTAAAAAAACGAAAAGAGGGGAATATGCTTAAAGATTTAAATACAAATCAAGGGTTAAAGCCTTGGAGAGTGGAATCTGTTTTTTATTGTATTGTTATAGTTTTAATATTTATTGGGGCCTTTAAGATAGCAGAAGCCGTATTTAAACCCTTGGCTATTTCCATAGTGTTGGGATTTTTAGTTTATCCTGTTTATACTTTTTTAGCAAGATTCAAAGTTCCAAAATTTTTAATAGTTTTTATTATATTTTTTTTATTATTTTCTTTTTCTTATTTGATTTTTATTTTTGTTTATTACAGCGTTACTGTTTTAATGAAGCAATTGCCATACTATCAAAACCAATTAGCATTTATCATGAAAGATGTGCTTAGTCGATATAAAGTTGATAGTTCTGTTATCAATGATGTAAATTTTTCTGGTTACATTTATCCTTTTCTAACAAGAGCTTATAATGAAATTATCGGATTTACAAGCAGTTTGGTAGTAGTTTTTTTGCTGTTGTATTTTTTGCTTTCAGAAATACATGTTTTTGAAATGAAGCTTGATAAAGCTTTTAAAAAGCCGATATCTAGTAGATTTATTGGGGCTTTAGATACCATTAATAATCAAATTGGCAAATATTTGGGAATAAAAATTCTTGTTAGTTGCTTAACAGGCATTTTGGTGTTTATTGGATTAACTTTGTTTGGGCAAGATTTTCCTCTTGTTTGGGCAGTTCTTTCCTTTGTTTTCAATTTTATTCCCAGCATTGGGTCCATATTGGCTGTGTTTTTTATTGTAATAACATCTTTAATTCAATTTTATCCAAATTTAAACATAGTGCTTTATGTTTTTATATATAATACTTCTATTCAAATGTTGATTGGAAATATTCTTGAACCAAAAATGCAGGGGAAAAGACTTGATATTTCACCATTTTTGCTCTTATGTTTTTTGTTTTTTTGGGGATGGCTTTGGGGTATCGTGGGTCTTTTAATATCTTATCCTTTTACTGTGATTGTAAAGGTAATAGTTGATAATGTGAGTTGGCTTAAGTCTTTTTCTGTATTTTTGGGTGGTTCTGAGATTTTAAGTAATATTAGCCATATTTCAAGTAAAGGTAAGGAGATTTGATTTTGAAAAGAAAGGTTATGCTTACGGGAGATAGGCCTACTGGCGCTCTTCATTTGGGACACTATGTGGGGTCTGTAGTAAATCGGTTAAAATTTCAAGAAGAGTATGAAACATATTTTATTATAGCCGATTTACATACTTTAACTACAAAGCCTGACTTGAAGAGCATCAGTACAATACCTTCTAATGTTAGAGAAATGGTTTTAGATTATCTTGCTTGTGGAATTAATCCTGATAAGGTTAGTATATATCTGCAATCAGCCATACCTGAGCTTTTTGAGCTTCATTTAATATTTTCAATGATTGTTACTGTTGCTCGCTTGCAAAGGATTCCAAGTATAAAAGACATGAGCATTGCAGCTGGACTTAGAGAGATTCCTTATGGCCTTTTGGGGTATCCTGTTCTTATGAGTGCAGATATTTTAATGACAAAAGCAAATTTAGTTCCCGTTGGGCGTGATAATGAATCTCATATTGAATTTGCAAGAGAGCTTGCAAGAAGGTTTAACCATTTGTACAAAAATAATTTTTTCCCAATACCCGAATCTGTTTTCACAGATTCTCGTCCTTTGGTGGGTATTTACGGCAAAAATAAAATGAGCAAGAGCCTTAATAATGCAATTTTTTTAAACGACGATGAAAATTTATTAGAAAAAAAAATTATGTCTATGTATACAGATCCAAATAGGATAAGGGCAGATATTCCTGGTAATGTTGAAGGTAATCCCGTTTTTATTTATCACAGTTTTTTTAATAGTAATCATGAAGAAGTTGAAGATCTTAAAAGTAGGTATAAGAAGGGTAAAGTAGGTGATGTTGAGGTTAAGAAAAAATTGTTTTTAGCTTTGAATAGCTTTTTAAAACCAATAAGAGATAAAAGAAGTTTTTATGAAGCCAAAAAAAAAGATTACATTGATGAAATTATTTTTGATGGTACAAGCAAGGCGAGGTTTATTGCAAATAAAGTGGTAAAAGATGTTAAGGATTTAATAGGGCTTTCAAAAACTTGGAATGGAATAAAATATAGTGTTGAGAAAAAATTGAAAAATGAAGAATGAAAATTATTGATTTTATGCTAGACTTACATTAGTAACTAACTTATTATTTAAATCAAACAATATTAAGTATTAGGTAGATTTGCCTTTTTTATTAATCTTTTGTTAAATTCTAGTAGCTTGAACAAAATGTTTCTTTTTGTGTAAATAACTTCGCTGAGCACTCTTGTTACTGGTTCTGTCTTTGAGATTCTCATCCATAAGGTTGCAACAATTTCTTTATTAGTTTTTAACAATACCTTTAATCCTCCCGAAGAATCTCCTGTTCTAATCTTAGACTGTCTTTTGCCTTCATAGTTAATGATTTCATAATCAACTATTGATAATTCTTGAAATAACTTATTGCTTTTTATCTCTTTAATCAATAGATTTTCATAATTTCTTTTTAAAATTTCTTGATTTTCTATTTTTAGATTTGTTAAATTGGCTTTCTTGGATGATACTATTACATTACTATAAAAATTTGTTGTATTTAAAATATCTTTTAAGTCGTACTTTTCTTTATAGTGGTTTTTAGACAATTTACACCATATTTGGTAAAGTTCTTTCATTTTTAATAATTTTACGATACTAAGTAAAGTAGTAATTGGGTCTCTTACCCTTGAAGGATGAATTATGCATCCCCCATTTGATCCCTCTCCTGAGATTTTTACAATCAATCCTTGGGTTCTTAAATCATCTGCCATTTCTGTTAAATTAGCTTCTCCAACTTCTACTCTATAGACTTTAGCGTTGAAAAAATTTGCAATTTTTTCAATATTTAGAGATGTTGCATCATTGGTTACTATTGCTATGTTATTTTTTATTCCTGTATAATAAAGATAGCTAAGCTCTGAAATTACTACAAGTGTAAATATTTTTTGTGCTTCGATGATATTTGCAGTGTTTGTGGCCTTATCTATAAACACTAGATTGCCCCTATCTCCATCACAATCTGGTACGTATCCTAGCTCAAAAGAATTGTCTTGTATATATTTATTTTGTAGTAGCTTTTTGCATTCATTTAAGGATTTCCCTTCAGGAATAATATTGTGCTTAAAAATACCTATTTCGTCATTATATAATTCTACTTTTAATCCCAAAGATTCTATCAATTCTTTATCTATCGAATTGATTCGGGAGCTTCCGTTCATTTCTGCTATTATTCCAATTGGATTTTTTAGTATTCTTTTCTTTAAAATTTCGATATTTTTATTGTTAATATCGTTTTCATATGCTATTTCATGTATTAATGATTTATATGCTTCATAAGATTGGTTTTTATTTTTTCTTTCTAATTTTATTATTTTATTATAATGTTCTAAATTGGATTTATCTTCATCAAATTTGTTTAGAGTGTTAATTAAATGGTTTATTAGCTTTTCATTTTGGCTATTGTTTTTAATTTGTTGTATTATTTCATTAGCTTTTGCGGAATTTAGTACGCCACCATCGTTTAACCCTATTTTTATCCCATTGTATCCTATTGGATTATGGCTTGCGGAAATGTAAATAAAGCCCTTTGAATCTTTGCTGTTTTTTGTATAAGCTAAAATTTCAGTTATTGGAAGTGTTCCAATAAATCTAATCTTTTCTTTGTTTGTTATTAATATTTTTATTGTTATTTCTGCAATAATGTTGCCAGTTGGTCTTGAATCTAATCCCAATCCAATATAGGGTTTAGATTCATTTTTAAAATAATTTGATATTGTGAAGATTATTAGTGCTATTAGTGTTTTATCTTCATTGTTTATTTCATTTTCTGTTGAATCTTCATTTTTTGATTTTGCAAAAATTTTTCTAAATCCTGAAGGAGAAAATATCATCTCATCAAAAGCTTTTTTAAAATTTTTCATGTTAAGTGAATATTGTTTAAGCATGTAAATTTCTTCTCATTGATATTCTAGTCATATTATTGCTATAATTAATAATCAATAGTATAGTCACTTATATTATTATACTTAAAAATTTGTTTTTTTACTTACATTAATAAGCTTTTCTTTAAGGGTTTTGGTTTTAACTTATGAATGTTAAAGTTGATAAAATTTTTTCTGAAATGATACTTGCAAAACTTAATTCTGGCGAGATTTGTCCTAATACTTTTGAATCCATTAAATATTTTCCTTGCGATAGCCATGAAAATATTTTTAATATTTCGGATAAAGTTTTGAGGTTTAAGTTTGACAAAGGCTTGCTTGAAGATAATTTAAAAAAATATTTTCATGATTTTTCTAAATTTTTGCAATCAGAAGAAGGTGATTATTATATTTTTTCTTCTTGTGATCTTGAAAATTTGGGTCTAATGCTTTTCCCTTATCTTTCTTTTGGAATCTTAAATGGTGGTTCTGCAACAAGTTATTTTGATTTAGCTAAAAATAGGGCGTTAAATGAAGATTTATATATGTTATATGAATCTAAAATACTTGAATTTAAAGAAAAATTTGGAGAATTTCCAAAGGGGATAACACCAGCTTATATTAACAAAGATGGTAGTTTTGGATTTTCATTTTTGGCTTTGAAAATTAGGCATCTTTTAATGGTTGCTAAAAGATATGAATCTTTTTGTGGCAAAATGATCAAGCCCTCAATATTTCAAATGACTAGTTGCAAGACGGATGAATTTATTTCAAAATCTTTGGATGATTTATTTGCAGATGACTTGATTAAAAGTGTAAATTTGTGTAATCTCAAAAAAGAAGATGTGTTCACAGCTGTTCAACCTTTAGTTTATTGTTATGAAAAATTGAATAGCTCCAATTATCAATATTTTACTCTCAAAGATAATAAAAATACTAATTTTGTTTTGGCTTTGCCTGCTGGTCATGGTCAAAATTTTAAAATTTTAAAAGATATTTATTTAAAGCTTTATGAATCTGGTAAAAGATTTATATACATTGGTAATGTTGATAATATGGGCTTTACAATTAATTTTAAAGCACTTGCTTTAATGGCTTTGACTAATTGTTCTTCTGGGTTTGAATTTAGTTTTAAAAGCAAGGCGGATTTTAAGGGAGGGATATTGGCAGTAAATGGTGAAAATCGTTTAACTTGTGTTGATATTGGCGGGGGGATTTCTTCAGAGATTGTGCAAGAGTTTGAAAATAGGGGTAATAGATTACTATTTAATTGTGCAACTGGACTTTTTAATTTAGAGTATTTGATAAAAAATATTGATGAAATAATAGAAAAAATGCCCATTAGAATTATAGAGCAAGATAAAGAAATTGGTAAATATATTTCTGTTGAGCAAATAACGTGGGAAGTGTTAAAATTAATGGAAAATCCATTAATTTTAACGGTTGATAGAAATAGAAGATTCCTTCCTGCAAAGTTATTTATTGACATGTTGCTTAATAGTAATCTTGAAGATATATGTGGATATTATTGTAAAAAGGGGATCGATAATTCTGCTAAGAATTTTAGCGCTCTTTCTGATTTGTTATCAAAAGATTATGGTTTGATTTGTGGGCTATATAAATGGACTTTTTGAAGACTTTCTCTTTTTTGTTTTTTAGCTTTTTTTGCTTAAATTTATTTGCGATAGAATCTTTACCAGAAATAGATTATGAATATTTCAACAAGGATAAATCAGATCTTGTAGATTTGATAAAATTTTTAGGTGAATTAGATTTTCAAACTATTTTAAAAGATAGAAATTTATTTATTGGGATTAGAAATTTAACAAATTTTAAGAATGTTCAAGAGCTTAATATCGATGATATTAATAGAATAAAAAAGATTAATCCAATTGGTATAATTTTATTTAGAGAAAATTTAAAAGATGCGGAGCAGACAAAGGGATTGATTAATGCAATAAAGAGTCATATTGGACATGATATTTTTATTGCTATTGATGAAGAGGGGGGAATAGTTAGTAGAGCTAGTGAAAATAAAAAAATGGGGGTTTATAATTTCCCAGCCATGGAGCATGTGGGGGGTGTTAAAGATTTGCATCTTATTTATAAAATTGGCGAAGTTATTGCTAAACAATTGCGTAGATTGGATATTAATTTAAATATGGCTCCAGTTGCCGATATAAAATTTGCACCACATACCCCTTTATTAAATAGGACATTTGGAGGATATTCTGCTTATAATATTGGACTTATGGTAGAAGCTTTTATTGATGGCATGCAGAGCCATGGAGTATTTTCGGCAATCAAACATTTTCCTGGATTAGGGGGAACAACTACAGATACACATAAATATTTAGCATTTTTGCCTTATAGTAAAAGTTTTTTAATGTTAAATAATTTTGTTCCATTTGTTTTTGGTAGAGCTGCTAAATTTATTATGATTGGTCATGTAAATGTTCCTAAAATTTCTAAAGATATAACTAGCATGTCTAAAAGTATTGTTAATATTATAAGGGAAAATTTAAATATTACTAGTATTATGATGACAGATTCTTATGATATGGGAGCAATTACAAGAAGTTTTTCTAATATTGAAAATGCTATTAAAAAATCTTTGAGTTCGGGTGTCAATATAGTACTCATTCCTTAGTGAAATTGTTTTAAAGATTTGGTTTTAGTCTTTTACAATTTGTTAAATAATTTATATAATCTTTTTTATTAAAACTTTTAAAAAAAAGAATAAAGGTGTTTAAAATTTTTTATGGTATAAATATGGAAATTCCTAGGTCTAAAAGAATAAATTCTTTAAAAGAAGTCGATAATTTATAGTAAATACTATAGTTATTAGGTATGAAATCAATTTCAAATTTGAAGGCGATTATAGGAAAAATTGGATAGAGAAATGCATTAGTTGTTTTTCCTATAAATATAGTAGTTCTTAGAGTTAAATCGATTTGGGTTCCAATAAAGAATTTTATAGCAAGTGTATCGGTTAAAATTGAATATTTGGCAATGTAAATAGTTAAAGCTAAATTGAAATAAGTATTTGAAATAAAATCTTTATTTATTGGGATGGTAAAAAAATTTATGGGGCCAAATTGTATTTCAATCCATTCATTGTAAGATGTCAATATTCCGATAAAGGCAATGTATTTATAATTTTCATTGTAGAAGATAGGATTTATGTAATTATGATAAATTATACCTATTTTTAAAATTTTTTTTATTATATCTTCTTT